>JBOGHW010000036.1:0-145059 GCA_050744865.1 Acidimicrobiales bacterium
CGCCGAAGTCGCCTGCCGGCAGGCGAGCTTCGAGCAGGTCGCCGAGTGGCTCTGGACCGGCGTTGCCCAGGTCGACGCCCCGGTCTTCGAGGCGACGGCCGAGATTCTCACCGTCGCAAGGGTGGCCGCCGGCGCCCTTCCGGAAGGTACACGGCCAGTCGAGCGTCTGCGCCTGGCGGCGGTGGGGGCTGCTGTGGGGGACCCGTTGCGTTTCGATCTGAGGCCGCAGGCCGTTGCCGCCGCCGGCCAAAGGATCATCGCCATGCTCGTGGACTCCCTGCCCCTCGTAGGCTCACTGCCCCTCGTGGATTCCGGGCCCCTCATAGGCTCGCCCGACCCACCTCCCTCAGGCCGACCAGAGGCGGCACCGATCGCCGAGCGGCTCTGGTTGCGCTTGTCGGCTGAGCCGCCTACTCCGGAAAGGGTGAAGGCGCTCAACGGCGCGCTCGTCCTGTTGGCGGACCACGAGATGGCAAGCTCCACCTTGGCCGCCCGGGTGGCGGCTTCCACCTGGGCCGACCCGTACCTGGTCGTTAGTGCCGGACTGGCGACAGCGGGCGGGCCTCTGCACGGTGGCGCCAGCGACCGCCTGGTCGGCTTGCTCGCCGACGCAGCGGCTCTCGGGGCGCCGCAAGCTCTGGCTGGCCGGTGGCGGCTGGGGGAAGTGGTAGGAGGATTCGGGCACGTCGTCTACGCCGGGCGCGACCCTCGCGCCGAGGCGCTTTGGGCGCTACTGCAGGAGGCTTGGCCCCGTCACGGGATTCTCCAAGCCACCGCTGCCCTGGTCGAAGCCGTCACCGCCCACGACGACTCGAGGCCGAACGTCGACCTCATGCTGGCGGCCCTTGTCAGCACGGCCGACATGATCGAAGGCGCCGGCGAGACGATCTTCGCCGTCGCCCGCACGGCTGGCTGGCTCGGCCACGCAATCGAGGAGTACGCCCACCGGCTCCGGTTCCGGTTTCGGGCTGTCTACACGGGACCCGCTCCTGCCTGACTCGTCCAGCAGTGGCGAATGCCTGCTTCAGCGCTCGAGGACCAGGACGACCACCAGCACGAGCACGACCAGACCGAGTATGAGCGGGAGGAGCCAACCGCTGCCTGACCTCAGCAGCGGGGCGCTTCTTAGGTTTCGACCGGCGCCGAGGAAGCTTCGGCGCCACTCCTCGTCTGTCCATCCCCGCGGCGTCGGCGGGATCGTCTTGCCGAATAAATCAGGGACTTTGGGGGCGTCGTTGCGTATGCCCGGACCGGCAGGCTCAGCGCGGCCGGCAGGCTCAGCGGGCCGGGTGGGCTCAGCGCGGTCGGCAGGCTCAGCGGGCCGGGTGGGCTCAGCGGGCCGGTTGGGCTCCTCCCAACGGTCGCCCGGTGGCGATTGTGCCATGGCCCCAGTATTGCCGCCGGCGCCGCTCCCCCAGATCACTGCCCAGTGGTCCGCGTCTCGCGTCACAGATAGCCTAAACGAGAACCTGTTTCATTTTCTCGAAGACCGCCGCCTGGCGGGGAGGGAGCCACGGTGGATTTCGGATACTGGGCCATGGCGACAGAGCAGCCCGACCTGGTCGCTGTCGTGGACGCCGACGGCACCGAGATCACGGCCGGCGAGATGCTGGCGCGCTGCAACCAGTTAGTGCACGCGCTGCGCAAGCTCGGCGTGAACGAGGGCGACGCCGTAGCGGTGGTCCTGCCCAATTGTGCGGACTTCTACACCGTTTACCTCGCCGCCCTGCAGGCCGGCTACTACCTGGTGCCGATCAACCACCACCTCGTCGGGCCCGAGATCGCGTACATCCTCCAGAACTGCGAAGCAAAGGCGCTCGTCGCCCATGAGCAGTTCCTCGACATCTCGATCGCAGCGGCCAAGGAGGCGGGGCTGGAGCCGGCGCGCTGCTACGCCGTCGGGACGAAAGAGGCCGTCGAGGGCTGGCAACCGCTCACCACGCTCATCGACGGCGAGCCCACGACGGCCCCCGAGAACCGCAAAGCCGGCGCCGTCATGAACTACACCTCTGGCACGACGGGCAGGCCGAAAGGCATCCGCCGCCCTCTGTCAGGGATCACTCCCGAGCAGGCCGGGCTCGGCCTTGGCGGAATCCTCATGCTGTTCGGCATCCAGCCCCGCGACGACAACGTGCACCTCGTCGGCTCGCCGCTCTACCACACCGCCGTCCTGGTCTTCTCCGGGGCTGCCCTGCACTTCGGGCACACGGTCGTCATCATGGACAAGTGGTCGCCCGAGGGGATGCTCGCACGCATCGAGACGCACAAAGTCACCCACAGCCATATGGTGCCGACGCAGTTCCGCCGCCTCCTCGCCATGCCCGAGGCAGCACGGCTTGGCTATGACTTGTCATCCATGCGCCACATGATCCATGCCGCCGCTCCCTGCCCGGTCGAGGTCAAGCGCCGGATGATCGAGTGGTGGGGCGCCACGGTCGACGAGTACTACGCGGCCAGCGAAGGCGGCGGCACGGTGGTAACCGCCGATGACTGGATGAAGCGCCCCGGCACCGTCGGCAAAGCCTGGCCGATCTCCGAAGTAGCCATTCTCGGCGAGGATGGCCAAGCAGTGGGCCCCGGCGAGATCGGCACCGTCTACATGTCGATGCCAGGTGCCGACTTCCAGTACCACAAGGATCCTGACAAGACGGCTGCCAATAGAGTCGGCAAGTACTTCACGGTCGGCGACCTCGGGTACCTCGACGAGGAGGGCTTCCTGTTCCTGTGCGACCGCAAGATCGACATGATCATCTGGGGCGGCACCAACATCTACCCTGCCGAGATCGAGGGTGAGCTCGTCTCGCACCCAAAGGTCATGGATGCCGCCGTGTTCGGCATCCCCGACGAGGAGTGGGGAGAGCAGATCAAGGCCGTGATCGAGCCGATCGACGACGTCGAGCCTCCGCCCGGGCCTGAGCTCGAGGCCGAGCTCTTCGCCTACTGCAACGAGCGGCTCGCCAAGTTCAAGGTGCCGAAGTCGATCGAGTTCGTTGCGGAGCTACCGCGTGACCCGAACGGCAAGCTCATGAAGCGGCGACTGCGCGACCCCTACTGGGAGGGCCACGACAGGGCCATCTGAGGCGCCGTCAGAACAGCGACGGCTGCTCCCCTCCGCCTGGCGACACCACTTGGGCTGACGGTTTGGGGCGACCCTTGGCTCGCATGCGGCCCCTCCAACGCGGCGTCACGATGGACGGGTCGAACGACCGGACCTTCTCGACTCGAGGCGCTTCGTCATCGGCCACACCGGGTCGGCGTGCCGGCGGCGCGCCCTCGACGAGAGCAACCTCGACCCACGTGGCGCCGTTGCTCGTGTTGGTCACGTGCGCCCGGAAACGCCAGTGCCTACCCCTGGAGGAGTGGCCGGCGACGCGCACGACGTCACCGGCGGCCATGCCATTCCAGAACTCGATCCGAACGAATCGCTGCATCGCCTGCACGGCCTCGCTCTTGGCCTTTGCAGACACGCGCCGCTGCACCAGCCCGAGCCGACCGCCTGAAGGGGAGCCCGGCGGAGCGGGGGACTGGATCGTCGTCATGGGAATTACCTTACGCCCGGGGTGTGACAGCAGCGGGGATACCCGAGGCGATGCAAGGCCGTCGGACGGGACTACAAGCGGCCAAGGGTGCCGGCGGTTCAAAGTCGTTTGAAGACGGCCGGCCGTTTCTCTGCGAACGCCCGCGAGCCTTCTTTGGCGTCGGCTGTGGCGAAGATCGGCTGGCCGATCTCCAGCTCCAGCTTGAGCGCTTCGTCCTCGGGCAGGCCGTCGGCCGCTCGCACGGACGCTTTGATCGCCTCTACTGCCAGCGGCCCGTTAGCGGCGACCAGCTCCGCCAGCTCGAGCGCCTTGTCGAGAGCCGAGCCATCCGGTACGACATGGCCGACAAGGCCGATGCGGAGCGCTTCGTCGGCCGTGACAGGGCGCCCGGTCAGCAACAGCTCCATGGCAACGGTGTGCGGAATCTGACGCACGAGCCGCACTGTCGACCCGCCGAGCGGAAAGAGGCCACGGCGAACCTCGAAGATGCCGAGCGTCGCCGAGGCGGCCGCTACCCGGATGTCCGTCGCCTGCAGCAACTCGGTGCCACCGGCCACTGCATGGCCTTCCACGGCCGCGACCAAGGGCTTGCGCAGGTGGTAGTGGCGAAGCAGCCCTACCCAGTGCAGATCGGCGTCGGCTTCGAAACGCCCCCGGTACGGATTGCCGCCCGGCTCAGCGAACGCCTTCAGGTCCATCCCGGCACAGAAGGTCCCTCCCGCCCCGGTTAGCACGGCGCACCGGACGGAGTCGTCGGCGTCGATGGCCCGCCACGCATCGGCCATACCGACGAGCATCGCCGGGCTGAGTGCGTTCTTGGCCTCTGGCCGGTTCATCGTCACGACCACGACGGCGCCGCCGTTGCCGCGGCGCTCGACTATGCAGTGCTCAGTCGACAAGGCCGATATGTCGCCCGCCATCAGATCCGCTCGATGATGGTGCCGGTCGAGAGGGCACCCCCGCAGCACATGAGGACGCAGCCGATAGTGGCGTCGCGGCGCTCCATCTCGTGGAGAAGCGTGGTGATGAGGCGGCTCCCCGTAGCGCCGACAGGGTGTCCGATGGCGATGGCGCCCCCGTTGACATTGACGCGGTCCATGTCCGGCTCGTGGACTCTCGCCCAGGACAGCACGACAGAGGCAAATGCTTCGTTGACCTCGAACAGGTCGATGTCGCCGACTTTCATCCCGGTCTTGTCGAGCAGCCGTGACATGGCGTCGACGGGGCCGTCGAGGTGGTACCAGGGGTCTGACCCGACGAGTACCTGGGCGAGAATCCGCCCCCTCGGGCGCAGCCCCTCGGCCCGGGCGCGCTCCTCGGACATCCACAGCACGGCGGCAGCGCCGTCGGAGATCTGCGAGGAGTTGCCGGCGGTGTGGATGCCATCCGGCAGGACCGGCTTCAGAGCCGCCAGGCCGTCGGGTGTCGTCGGCCGCAGACCCTGGTCCCGCGTCACGACCTGCCGCTCTCCGGTCGGGCCGTCAGGCCCGAGGATGGGGCTCTCGATCGCGATCACTTCCCTCTCGTAGCGCCCCTCCTCCCAGGCCACCGCCGCTTTCGACTGCGACGCAAGCGCCAGCGCGTCGACGTCGTCCCGCGTGATGCCGCGCAGCTGGGCGATGCGCTCGGCGGCACCGAATTGGTCGGGCATGTCGTAGGGGAAGTTGTCGGGGCGAGGGATGCCTGGAGCGTTGTAGACGTTCTGGCCAAGGCCGATCCTGCTCATCGACTCGACACCGCAGGCAAGGCCGACGTCGATGGCGCCGGCCGCGATGAGCCCGGCGACGAAGTGGTTGGCCTGTTGGGAGGAGCCGCACTGCGAGTCGACAGTGGCCGCACCGACCGAGAAGGGCAGGCCGGCTGACAGCCAGGCGTTGCGAGCGATGTTGGCGGCCTGCTCGCCCGCCTGGGTGACGCACCCGCCGACGACGAGCCCGACGTCGGCCGGGTCGATCCCGGCTCGCTTGACCGTCTCAGACTGCACCGCTCCGAGGAGCTCGGCTGGGTGCAGGCCGGCTAGGAGGCCGTTCCTCTTCCCGAGAGGGGACCGGGCCGCTTCGACGATGACAGGATTGGGCACAGTGCGATTTTAGAACGTGTTCTCGTTTCGTGCGGTAGTGGCATCGATCCGAGCTTCCCGCGGGCGCCCGAGGTCACCGCTTACCCGTCGGTGATGACCGACTCGACTTGCAGCACGCGGAGACTGCGGCCGGAAGTGGTGACGACCTGCCCGAGGCTCCCCTCGCCACCGACAACGCCGGCCGCGTCCGAAAGTGCCCAGTACACGTCCCAAGTGATCGAGGCGGAAAGCTCTGCACTGTTGCCGAACGTCGACTGCGTGAAGTCGAACGAGCAAGAGGTCGCCTGGTCCGCAGGCCCGTCCACCTGGTACACGGAGCCCGGTCCGTCACAAACCTGGTCGAGGACTTCGGGGCCGAACGTCGTGCCACCCTGTCGATCCTGGCTTGAGAGCCAGTAATCCCATCTCGCTTGCCATCGCACCGACTGGGGGATCGCCCAGACCGTCGCCGTCAACCCACCAGCCGAGGCCGTAGCGCTCTTCGAGTGCCAGATTGAGGCGTCGATCCACAGCCAGGTCGGCAAGTTGACGACTGTGGCGTCAGCGTGACCGCCTACCGAGGACGGTGAAGTCTCGACGGTTGGCGGAGGTAGATGGGTGAGACCCCGCGCCACTGACACGACCCCGGGCAACCCACCCACCGGCGGATCCGGCACGGTGTCCCAGAACACCCAGACATAGAGCGGACTGCCGCCAGGCGGTGTCGCCTGCGGGATGTTCGGCTGGACGTCGGGGGCGCCGACTGGGACCTGGCCGGCGGTGGGACAGGCCACGAGGTCGAAGTGGTCCGTCGGGGCGCCGGCGTCGCCAAGCTCGGATTCGCCCCACTGGTCAACACCCCAAATCCCGGGATGGCCACCGCTGTCTTTCACCTGCCAGAAGGAGAGCGGCAGGCTCGCCTCGCTCAAGCCGGTATTCAGGTCGCTGATCGACGGACCGAGGTCGTGCCAGATGCACAGCGTCGTGGCACCGGAGGACGGTCCGGTGTACGGGCCCGGGCCTTGCGGGTTGCCGTCCCACCATGCCTTTGACCAGATGGCGCTCCCCGACGTCCCGCCCGAGCCACCGCCAACGTTCACCAGCAAGAAGTCGTGGCGCGGTGGTGCCGCGGCCAGGACAAGAGTGGCGGCAAGAAGGCCCGCAACGACTGTGGCTGCCGCCGAGCGGCGGCGTGTCAGAACCCATGGCATGGTCCCGGCTCCTTGTCTGACTTGACTGTGGTGACAGAGTCGTCGAGGACCAGCCACTTCCCGTTGTCCAGGACTAGGAGGGCGTGGGAAGCGGCAAATCCTGATCCGCCGCCGAGCGCAGCCGGCGCCGGCTCGTGGGATGCCTTCCAAAGGCTGCCCGTGTCCCACAGACAGCCTTCGACATGTGCCTCAGTGGACGTCTGGCTCACGACGCGCTCGTTGCCCACTCGCCAGGTGCTCGGGCCGACCAGGCCCTCGGATACGAGGCCGGTGAGGTAGGCGACAGAGTGGGTGTACACGGCCCCGCCCGGCACCAGAGTCGAGAGAAAGGGCGTGTAGTCAGGCTCGTCGTGCAGCGCTGCCTCGTAGAACTGCCTCTTGGAGTTAGCCCAGGCGCTCTCGATGGCGGCCGTCTGGCTGGCGGCGGTGCTGCTGGGCTCGGTGGCCGTGCCGCCACCGCTTGGGTGCGACCCGCCGGTTGCCTTCGCGGGATCGCCCTTGCCGGCACCCTTGGAGGCACCCGGTGCTGTCGAGGTTGTAGGGGTGCGACTGGATGGCTCGTTCCGAACCGCCGCCGGAGAGCAACCTGCCGCCACGAGGGCGGCAAGGAGGAGGAAGCTCAGGCGCCACGACGCCTTGGTGGGGGCGGGGACGGCGTCGGCACGGGTAGCGACGGAACGGAATCGAGCCACACCGACATCATGCGAAATCGACTTACCGTTTTACCTACCGTCGAATTGCCGACTTATCCACAGCATTACCCACAGGGTTACGTTCCTCCTGGTGAGGCGCTCGCCGCCGTGGGTATTACCGCGCCGCACAGTCCGGAAAGTTCTTCCTGACTCGTCGCGCTTTTGAGCACGGCCGTCGCGGAGACTGGCGCCTGACTTGGCTACGGATCACTATCTGCCGGGCTTGGCAGCCGAGCCGGTCGATCGCAGCTCCGTGGTGGGTAAGTGGTGAGCCGTCCGTGGCTCTGGTCCTGTCTGGGGACTCACGAAGCTGGCGCGGAAAGCTCGCTGGAGAACACCAGCGAACCCGTGTCGGCATCGACGAAGTCGAGGCGAGTGTTGAAGTCGGCGGTGGCTATCTCGGGAGACCCTCCCGGAGCCAGCGCTGCCGAGCTCACCTGACCAGCTGTGCTCGTCAGTGACTCTTGAATGACCCACACCAGCTCAGGCGATCCACCGGTCATGGCACCGGTCATGTCCAGCAACTGCTCCACCGCCACATCGCCAGCCGAAAGCACGTTCCCCTCCAAGGCGGCGCTAGCTGACACAGACGGAGTAACGCCGCTCGCCGGGGTCGTGAGAGAGATCGACTGGCTCTGAGTGAGAGCCGAGATCACGCCAGGACTGATCGAACTTGCGACTGCGGTCGTCGTCGAAGTGTCAGACTTCGACGAACGAGGGCCCCACGCGCCGATCGCTCCCAGCAAGATCAGACCTGCCGCGCCGACTCCGACGAGCAGCACCACTGGTGTGCGCCAGTGCCAGCCTGCCTTGGGCCGCGGCACCCAGCCTTCCTGTTGAATCGGCAAGTCAGTCATAAACGGTCAACCTCCCGTTATCACAGCCAGCCCGTGCTCAGCCGAGCATACGTTGCCGTTGTCGAGTGCCGTCGTGCGGCTGTCCGTCGAGACAGGCCAAGTCTCTGCTACCCCGAGCCGGTCGTCGGGGCGGCTCTTCATTCTCTTCTGTGCTCGAGCGCACACTCAACCTTCCGCAGGATCCCCCGTCTCCGGGTCGACGGGGTTGGACTGAGGAATACCCTGCGGGATACCGGCGGCCGGGTCGAGGCCGCCCGACTGGGGTATGCCACCTCCACGGTTGGGGTCGAGGCCGCCCGACTGGGGTATGCCACCTCCAGGGTTGGGCTCGAGACCGCCGGACTGGGGAATGCCCCCGGACTGCGAGCCACCTTCTGGCGCAGGGGTGCCCTGAGCCATGCCACCCCGCTGTTCGGGCACGAAGCCGCCACCGCCGGGCACGAAGCCGCCGCTCGGCGCGCCGCCGCCGCCCGCAGGGGTGATGGTGACGGCGCCGTGCTCAGCTTCGAACTGCTGCAACTGCCCCATGATGGCCGCCACACGGTCGTCCCCCGGGGTGCCAGGCCTTCCTTGGCGCTGCGAATAGACGATGCCGCCGAGCTCGAGGAGGAGGGCGTCGCCTTGCTTCTTCGCCTGCATCGCCGCAAGCTTCTCTTGACCCGCCTGGACCCCGTCTTGAGCCTTCTGCGCGATGCCCTCGGCCTTCCCCTTCACCTTGTCCAAGAATCCCACGAGCTTCTCCTTTCAGTCGCCGCACCATATATCCCGCCGCATCTGGATGCGCACCGCCGACCGCCTACTTGAGAAGTGCTCTCGAGATGACTACGCGCTGCACCTGGTTGGTGCCCTCGTAGATCTGGGTGATCTTGGCGTCGCGCATGAAGCGCTCGACGGGGAAGTCACGGGTGTACCCGTAGCCGCCGAGCAGCTGCACGGCGTCGGTCGCCACCGACATCGCCACATCGGACGCGAAGCACTTCGCCATAGCGCCCAGCCTGCCGAGATCGCCGTCAGGATCGTCGAGGTCGACCTCTTCACATGCGCGGTAGACGAGCCCACGGGCGGCCTCGATGCGCATCCCCATGTCGGCGATCATGAACTGCAGCCCCTGGAAGTCGGCGATGGGATGGCCGAACTGCTGGCGCCTTTTCATGTAGCCGATGGCGTAGTCGAGGGCGCCTTGGGCGATGCCGACTGCCTGGGCACCGATCGTGGGCCGCGAACGGTCCAGGGTGTGGAGGGCGATGTGAAAGCCTTGCCCCTCCTCGCCCACCCGATTCTCGACAGGCACGCGGACGTCTTCGAGCAAGACCTCTCCCGTCGGTGAGGCACGCAAGCCCATCTTGTGCTCGAGCTTGGGAATCTTGACTCCCCAGTCCTTCTCGACCACGAAACACGAGATGCCCCTGTGCCTGCCCGCCGGATCCGTCTTGGCGAACACCGTGTAGACATCGGAGATCCCGGCGTTGGTTATCCAGTACTTGGTGCCGGACAGCACGTAACTGTCGCCGTCGCGGACTGCTCTGCAAGACATGGAAGCCACGTCCGACCCGGCGTCGGGCTCAGACAGGCAGTAGCTGGCCTGGATCTCGCCGCTGGCGATGCGGGGCAGGTACTTGTGCTTGAGCTCCTCGCTGGCGAAGTTCATAACCGGCAGCATGCCGAGCTTGGAGATGAGCAGGGTCACGGCCGTCGAGGCACACGCCCGCGCGACCTCTTCGATCATCAGGGCCTGGGTGACGGTGGAGGCACCCTGCCCGCCGTACTCGGCAGGAACCGCCAGCGCCGGCAGCTCCATCTCGACGCTGGCGCGGAAGCTCTCCCAGGGGTACTCCTCGCGCTCGTCGTACTCGCCGGCACGCGGAGCGATCTTGTCCTCGACGAAGCGGCGCAGGACGGCGCGGAACTCTTGTTGGTCCTCAGAAAGTCGATACGACGGCATGCCCGAGTCTCGCATCTCTGCGAGACCCACTCAGGACGGCACGCCCGATAGAGTCCGCCAGCTGGACGGATCAACCCCCAAGAGGTCCCGCACGGCTGCCGGCGTCAGGCGAAGCGTCGACTCCGGCACGAAGTCGGCAAGATCCCGCTGCTGCCAGTAGTCGTGGTGCGAGCCGCCGAAAGCGCGCCCCCGGGCCTCGACCAGCTCCGCCGGTGCTTCGCCGAGGAACCCGAACAGGCACAGCGCCAGCTCGATGTCGCCCGACACCGGTGCCCTGCCGTACAGGGACGCCCGCCTGAGGGCAATGGCGACGGCGCCGGCGAGCACGTCGGCGGCGTGCTCGTAACCAGACAGCTGCAACTTCGGTGCGAAACGCTCAGCCAGTGCCAGTGCATACCCTTGGTCAGGGCCCGGGATCCCCGTGTTGGGCTTGCGCGGCGCCGTCGGTTCCGGCAGGTAGTCAGCCGGCCTGTGGGCGACCCATGGGAGAGGCGTGGGAACCTTCATCGACTGGCGGACTTCTGAGTCCTCGATGATGGGGGCGAACTTTGGCTGGGTCATGTGGTGTAGGCCGTCCTGGCGCTCAGCTGGTCGTAGTTTGGAGTACGGCGATCGTACCCGTACCGGGGGTGCCTCCATCAAGCGGCGCGCTCTCCCCAAGCTCGTCTCGCTGCGTCGTTCTGGCGGAAGGCGCTCCGGCAGCCTCCGCCGCCGCCGCCCGCACCAGACCGAAGACCACGGAGTCGACCAGGGCCTGCCAGGACGCCTCGATGACGTTCTCCGAGACACCCATCGTCGACCATGTCCCGTCGGCGTCTGCGGTGTCGAGAAGCACCCGCGTGACGGCGCCGGTAGCCCGCTCCGCCGAGAGGACGCGGACTCGGTAGTCGGTGAGGTGAACGTTGCGCAGTGCGCCGAAGTAAGGCTCGACAGCTTGCCGGAGGGCCGCGTCGAGGGCGTTCACCGGGCCGTTGCCCTCGGCCGTCGAGACTACGCGGCGGTCGCCCACGTGCACCTTGACAGTGGCCTCGGTCGTCAGCTCCCCAGGCTCGGACCAGGGATGCACGAGCTGGGGGCCGGCTTGCCCAGCCGGTGCAGCCGGTGTCTCAGGCGGCTTGGCCGACGCCCGCCAGTCCGTGATCACCCGGTAGGACTCGATCCGGAACAGCTCCGCCGCACCGCCGAGGCCACCGGCCGCCGCTCGCATCAAGAGCTCGAGGGAGCCGTCGGCGGCTTCGAAGTGGTAGCCGGCGTGCTCCAGGCGCTTCAAGGTGTCGAGAACGCGGCCGAGCGCCGGCGAGTCGAGCGCCAGCCCAAGCTCCGCCGCCTTCAGCTGCAGAGTGGACCGCCCGGCGAGCTCACTCACGACGACGCGGGTGCCGTTGCCCACCAAGTCCGGCGAGACGTGCTCGTAAGTGTCAGAACGGCGCACGAGCGCACTGGTGTGCAAACCCGCCTTGTGGGCGAAGGCGGCCGCCCCCACGTACGGTCGCTGGGGATCGAGGGTGAGGTTCACGATCTCGGCCACGTGGTGGGCGATCGGGGTGAGCAGCTCGAGGCGCTCGGCCGGGATCGTGCGGACACCCATCTTCAACGTGAGGTTGGCGATGGTGGCAGACAGGTCGGCGTTGCCCGCCCTCTCGCCATACCCGTTCACGCAGCCCTGCACTTGGGTGACACCCTGGCGGACGGATGCCAATGTATTGGCGACGGCGCAACCGGCATCGTTGTGGAAGTGGCCGCCCAGCTCCGACGAAGTACGCCGGCGGACTTCGGCCACGACCGCCTCCACTTCTTCGGGCAGCGTGCCGCCATTGGTGTCGCACAGGACGAGGGCTTCGGCGCCGGCGGCCTCGGCGGCCCCGAGCACCCGCAAGGCGAAGTCAGGGTTGCGCCGGTAGCCGTCGAAGAAGTGCTCGGCGTCGAAGAACACGCGCAACCCTGCAGCCCGCAGGAAGGCGACGGACTCCGAGGCCATCGCCACGGCCTCGTCGAGCGTCGCGCGCAGCGCCTCGGTCACGTGCAGGTCCGAGCACTTGGCAACGATGCAGACGGCCGAAGTGCCGGCATTCACGAGGTGGCCGAGCACCTCGTCGGCACCGGCGGCCACGCCTGGCCTGCGGGTGGAGCCGAAAGCGACCAAAGTGGCGTGCCCGAGATGCAGCTCGTGGCGCGCCCGCCGGAAGAACTCCTCGTCCTTGGGGTTGGCGCCCGGCCAGCCGCCCTCGATGTACGACACGCCGAGATGGTCGAGCTGCTCGGCCACCTTCAGCTTGTCGTCGGCCGTGAGCGACATCCCCTCCTGCTGTGCCCCGTCGCGCAATGTCGTGTCGTAGACGTCCACCGCTTCTGGCAGGCCAGGGACGATACCGTGGCTGTGGGCGTCAGGTGACATGCTCCACCCAGTCCTTGTACTGGCCGACCTCGCCTCGCACGGCGTGGAAGTACTGGTCCTGGATCGCCTTGGTGACAGGCCCGGGCTTGCCTGACCCAATGGGCCGGTCGTCGAGAGATGCCACCGGGACGATCTCGGCAGCCGTGCCGGTGAGGAAGGTCTCCTCGGCTACGTAGATATCGGTGCGGCGCAGCGGAGCCTCCGCGACCTCGTAGCCGAGATCCCGCGCCATGACCCGGACCGAGTCCGAAGTGATCCCCTCGAGGGCGCCGACGCCCGAGGAATAGGGAGTCAGGATGCGGCCGCGCCGCACGACGAAGACGTTCTCGCCGGTGCCTTCGGAGATCATGCCGTCGGTCGTCAGCATGATCGCCTCGTCGTAACCGGCCCTCACCGCTTCGACTTTGGCAAGCGAAGAGTTGATGTACATGCCCGTCGCCTTGGCGGCCGTCGGCATGGCCCTTGTGTCGTGGCGCGCCCAGGAGGCGATCTTGGCCCTGATGCCGTTGGCCATGCCGTCGTCACCCAGATAGGCGGCCCAGGGCCAGCAGGCGACGCTCACATTCACCTTGCAGGGCAGCGGGTTGAGGCCCATCTCGCCGTAGCCGAGATAGACGATCGGGCGGATGTAGCAGGCGTCGAGGCCGCTGGCGGCCACCACTGCCTTGACGGCGGCGGTGATCTCCGGCTTGTCGAAGGGCATCTCGATGCCGAGAATGTGGGCGCTGCTGAACAGGCGGGTGATGTGATCGGTGAGGCGGAACACCGCCGGACCTCCCGAAGTCGGGTAGGCGCGGATGCCCTCGAAGACGCCCATGCCATAGTGCAGGCTGTGCGTGAGAACGTGGATCTTGGCTTCGTCCCAGTCGACGAGCTCGCCATCCATCCATATCTTCGCGGTGGGTGTCAACGGCACTTTCACAACCTCCCTGCAACGGCATCGCCCACGCTGGCGGTGCTCCACGGCTCTTCCCAATCAACCATCTCGGCCTGTACGCCGAGGACGGCCTTTACTACTCGATCGGCGGCATCTTGCTCGCCGAGGTGCTCCAGCATCATGGCGGCCGAACGGATCGCCGCCAGCGGGTTGGCCCGCCCTGTGCCGGCGATGTCATGGGCTGCGCCGTGCACCGGCTCGAACAGCGACGGGCCTGTCCGGGCGGGGTTGAGGTTGGCCGACGCCGCCAGGCCTATGCCACCGGTCAGCGCACCGGCCAGGTCGGTGAGGATGTCGCCGAACAAGTTGTCGGTGACGATGACGCCATAGCGCTGCGCCTGCTCGACGAGGTATATGCAGGCGGCGTCGACGTGCTGGTACGAAGTCTCGACGCTCGGGTGCTCGCGGGCGACGTCGGCAAACGTGCGTGCCCACAAGTCGCCCGCAAACGTCAGGACGTTCGTCTTGTGCACGAGGGTGACGTGGCGCCTGTCCCGTTGCTCGGCCAGCTCGAAGGCGAAGCGGACGCAGCGCTCGACGCCGTGCCTGGTGTTGACCGATCCCTGCGTTGCCACCTCGAACGGCGTCCCCTTCCGCAGGCAGCCGCCCTCGCCGGCGTAGGGCCCTTCGGTGTTCTCCCGGACGACGGCAAAGTCCGCCCCATCGGCGATCGAGCCTGGCGAGGCGCTGAACGGCCTCAGGTTGACGTAGAGATCAAGCTCGAAACGCAACCTTAGCAACAGCCCCCTCTCCAACACCCCCGGCGGTACTGCCGTCGACCCGATCGGCGGTCCGACAGCGCCGAGGAGGATGGCGTCATAGGCGGAAAGGCCCGTCAGCGTCTCGTCCGGCAGGACCTCGCCCGTGCGGAGATAGTGGTCTGCACCGAGCTCGTAACTGCTCGTCGACAGCTCGACACCCGCCGCCGACACCACCTTCAGCGCCTCGGACAGGACCTCTGGCCCGATGCCGTCGCCGCCGATCACGGCCACGCGGTGCGCCCGGGCCGCAGCTCGGGGACCGGCGGTCGGGGGGACGGCGGTTGGGAGGACGGCGGTCGGGGGGACGGCGGTTGGGGACTCGTCAGCGAACGCCGCTCCGCCCGAGGCGGCATCCTGGTGGTCGTTCGTCATGTCGTCATGTCGTCATGTCGTGCGTCAGCCCTCTTGTAAAGCAAAAGGCCGCCCACCACGTGGACGGCCTCAGACGCGCTCGGCAACGGGCGCGCCTAGCGGGGAATTACGAACCAGCTTGCTGAAGCGACGTCCCCACTCACGCTGCACAGTCTCCCGCGTGACAAGTCCCCAGTCAACCCGGCCGGAGCTGGCGGGCAAGTGGAGCAAGTAGCCTCGCAGGTGTGACTGAGACGCAACTGACCCAAGCCACATACGATCGTCTTGTCGCCGAGCTGGAAGACCTCACGACCCGCGGGCGTGTGGAGATCGCCCGCCAGATCGAGGCAGCCCGCGCCCTTGGCGACCTGTCCGAGAACGGCGACTACCACGCCGCCAAGGATTCCCAGGGCAAGATGGAGTCGAGGGTACGCCAGCTACAGGCCATTCTCGGCTCAGCCGAGATCGTCGCCGAGACGGCTGGGGCCGAGGGCATCGTGACGGCGGGAGCGATCGTCGAGATCCGCTACGCCGGCGACGAGGACACCGAGCGGTACCTCGTCGGATCTATCGAGGAGCGGCGTCAGGGCGTATCTGTCATCTCGCCCAACTCGCCCCTCGGGCAGGCTCTCATCGGCAAGAAGCCGGGAGACAGCGTCGAGTGGGAGGCCCCCAGCGGGACGCTGTCAGCCGAGGTCGTCGCGGTGGGCACCTGAGTTGCCAACCCTTGCCGAGAAGGTCTGGGACCGGCATGTCGTCCGCGCTGTCCAGGACGACGAACCTGACCTTTTGTACATAGATCTTCACCTCGTCCACGAAGTGACCTCCCCGCAGGCCTTCGAAGGCTTGCGCCTGGCCGGCCGCCGGGTCCGGCGGCCGGACCTCACCGTTGCCACGGCCGACCACAACGTGCCGACCACGCCACCAGACGGCCAGCCCGTCGCCGACCCTGTCTCGCGCCGCCAGCTCGAGGCGCTCGGGGCGAATTGCGAGGAGTTCGGCGTCACCCACTACCCGATGGGGCACGCCAAGCAGGGCATCGTGCACGTCATAGGACCCGAGCAGGGCCTGACGCAACCGGGCATGACCATCGTGTGCGGCGACAGCCACACTTCGACCCACGGTGCCTTCGGGGCGCTCGCTTTCGGGATCGGCACGTCCGAGGTAGAGCACGTGCTCGCCACCCAGACATTGCCCCAGCAGCGGCCGAAGACCATGTCTGTCAGCGTCGAAGGCGAGTTGCCTGCCGGTGTGACGGCCAAGGACGTGGCATTGGCGATCGTCGCTCGCCTCGGGACGACCGGCGGGGTCGGCCACATAGTCGAGTACCGCGGCTCTGCCATCGCCTCGCTGTCGATGGAGGGTCGCATGACTGTCTGCAACATGTCGATCGAGGCAGGTGCCAAGGCCGGCATGGTGGCGCCGGACGACACGACGTACGCCTATCTGGAAGGGCTCTCGCACGCCCCGGTGGGGCGGGCGTGGGAAGCGGCACTCGAGTCCTGGCGGTCACTGCCGACAGACACTGGCGCCCCCTTCGACGCCGAGATCCTGCTGGAGGCTGCAACCATCGAGCCCTTCGTGTCGTGGGGCACCAACCCGGCCCAGGTCGCCGCCATCACCGGACGGGTCCCGAGCCCTGAGGAATACTCCCTCGCCTCCGAGAGGGAGGCGGCCACACGAGCCCTGTCCTACATGGGGCTGGAGCCAGGGACGGCGATTCGGGATATCCCGGTCGGCACGGTCTTCATCGGGTCCTGCACGAACTCGCGCATCGAGGATCTGCGATCTGCAGCGGCCGTTCTCGAGGGCCACAAGGTCAGCCCCGCGACACGTGCCCTCGTCGTGCCCGGGTCCCACGCCGTCAAGCGGGCAGCCGAAGACGAGGGGTTGGACAAGGTGTTCCTCCGGGCCGGGTTCGACTGGCGAGAGCCCGGCTGCTCGATGTGCCTCGGCATGAACCCGGACCAGCTCTCGCCCGGCGAGCGCTGCGCCTCGACTTCCAACCGCAACTTCGAAGGCCGCCAAGGCCGCGGTGGGCGCACCCACCTCGTCTCGCCCGCCGTTGCCGCCGCGACCGCAGTCCTCGGTCACTTCGCCACTCCGGGCGACCTCGGACCCGCAGGCGGGGCCTGATGGAGCCCGTGCGCATCGTCGCCGGGCGAGCCGTCCCCCTCCAGCGCTCCGACGTCGACACCGACCAGATCATCCCCAGCCAGTGGCTGAAGCGCATCGAGAGGACGGGCTTCGGCGCCGGGCTCTTCGCGGAGTGGCGGGACGACCCGGCTTTTGTCCTCAACCGCCCTGAGTACGCGGGGGCGTCGGTCCTGGTGGCCGGCCCCAACTTCGGCACGGGCTCGTCTCGCGAGCACGCCGTCTGGGCGCTGGTGGACTACGGCTTCAGGGCAGTGGTCAGCTCGCGTTTCGGGGACATCTTCCGCAACAACGCCACCCGCTCGGGGCTGGTGCCGGTCGAGGTGGACGCCGCGACCGCTGCCTCCGTCATGGCCGCAGTGGCCGCAGCGCCTGAGGCCGAGGTCGTCATCGACGTCGAGCGGCGCCTCGTCGAGGTGCCGGTTGCTGGCCTCGTGGCGTCGTTCCGGCTCGACGACGACGCCCGCCGGAGGCTGTTGGAGGGCCTCGACGACGTCGGCATCACGCTCCGGCACCTCGACGACATCGACGCCTTCGAGGGTCGGCGCCCCGGCTTCATGCCCGACATGGCAAGCAACTGAACCAGCCGCCGTGCGGCCGCAGCCCCTGCACCGGGCAGATGGCCAGGGCCGACGTGCGGGCGGCTCGGGCCGCGGTTCAGGTGGTTAGGGGCCGATGTCGCTCCGGCGCACGGCAGCAGCCTTGGCCCTGACGACGCGGTTCGCCGCTGCCAGATAGGCCCGGGCGGCGGCTTCGACGACGTCTGTCGACAACCCGCGGCCGGACACCCTGATGCCGTCTGATTCGAGTTGCACGACGACGTCCCCGAGAGCGTCTATACCGCCGGTGACAGAGGAGACGTTGAAGTCCGTCAGCCGAGCCTCGACGCCCGTCGCCTGCCTGATCGCCCGGCAGGCGGCGTCGATCATCCCGTCGCCCTCGCTGATCGCCTCTGACCGCCGGCCGTCGCGCACGACTACGACTCGGGCCTTCGGTGTGGCCTGAGTGCCGCCTTGTACCTCGATGACCTCCAAGGCGTAACCCGCCTCGACGCCTGTGCCCACTTCTTCGGCCACGATCGCCTCGAGGTCGGCGTCGGTCAGCTGCACCTTGCGGTCGGCCAGCTCCTTGAAGCGGCTGAAGGCGGCGTTCAGGGCCTCGCCGCGCAGCGTGATGCCGAGCTTCTCCAAGGTCTCGCCGAAGGCATGGCGCCCGGAGTGCTTGCCGAGCACGATCTGGCTGCCTACCTGCCCGACGGAAGCGGCGTCGATGATCTCATAGGTCGACCGCTCGGCTAGGACGCCGTGCTGGTGGATGCCCGACTCGTGCGCGAAGGCGTTCTTCCCGACAACGGCCTTGTTCCATTGCACCTGGTAGCCCGTGAGACGGGACACGAGGCGACTGGTGCGGGCCAGTTCTTCGGTCCGGACAGCCGTGCCGGCCGGGAACTGGTCCGGCCTGATCCGCAGCGCCATCACGACCTCCTCGAGGGCGGCGTTGCCCGCCCGCTCCCCCAGTCCGTTCACGCACACCTCGACCTGCCGTGCGCCGGCCTTGACTCCCGAGAGGCTGTTGGCAACGGCCAGCCCGAGATCGTTGTGGCAGTGCGTCGACGTGATGTAGTCGCCGGATACCTCCGCCCGCACGTGGGAGATGAGATCCCCGTAGTCCCACGGGATGCCGTATCCGACGGTGTCGGGGATGTTGAGGGTGGTAGCACCTGCCTCGACGGCAGCCGCCAGGACTTCGAGCATGAAGTCGAGAGGAGTGCGCGTGGCGTCCTGAGGGGAGAACTCGACGTCTTCGGTGTGCTCGCTGGCGCGGCCGACTCCCTGGCGTACCTCCGCCAGCACCTGGGACGGCGTCATCTTGAGCATGTGCTCCATGTGGCTCGGGCTCGTCGAGATGAAGACGTGGATGCGGGAGCGCTCTGCCCCTTTCAGGGCCTCGGCGCACCTGTCGACGTCCGCCAGGTGAGTCCGCGAGAGGGCGGCGATGACCGGGCCGCCAACCGAGCGGGCGATCGCTTGCACAGCCTCGAAGTCGCCCTGGCTTGCCACCGGGAACCCAGCCTCGATGTAGTCAACCCCGAGACGGGCCAGCTGCTCGGCGATCTCAAGCTTCTCGGCGACGTCAAGGGAGATCCCTGGCGACTGCTCGCCGTCGCGCAGGGTCGTGTCGAAGATCACGACTCTGTCGTTCGATGTGTGCTGGACCTCAGGCATCTCGTGGCCTTCCTGTGATGGCATGCGGTGGCAGATTGTGCGGGTGGAGGCGAATCCGGGGAACAAAAAACCTCCTGGCCGGTTAGGCACAGGAGGTAGTGGCAAGCGCGGTTGAGCGCTTGCCGTCAGGTAAGAAGGAGGGTGCAGGCGCTGAACATTGCCCCACCAGTGTGACCATTCGAGGGCCGGCGCGTCAAGCCGTGCTACGGATCAGCCCTTGACTGCTCCCGAAGTCAGCCCACGCACGAGCGTCTTCTGGAAGATGACGAGCACGACGAAGATCGGCAGCGCCGCCAGCACCGTACCGGCCGCCCGCACGCCGATGTCGGAGAAGCTCGTCCCCACCAGCTGATCCAAGCCGATCTGCACAGTCCGCACCGAGTTGGTGCGGGTCACGATCAACGGCCAGAGATACTGGTTCCAGGCGCCGAGGAAGGAGAAGACGCCGAAGGCCCCGATCATCGGCATGCTGAGCGGCACCACGACGCGGACGAGGAACTTGAAGTGCCCGAGCCCGTCCAGCCTGGCGGCGTCGCGCAATTCGTCCGGCAAGCCGCGGAAGGCCTGGCGGAACAGGAAGATCCCGATCCCACTGGCAAGAAACGGCACGATCAACGCCGGATAGGTGTTCAACCAACCGAAGCCCGCCACTGTCTGGTAGTTCGGGATGATGGTCACCTCGGCCGGCACCATCAGGCTCGCCAGGCAGGCTCCGAACAGCACCCGTTTCAAGGGAAAAGCCGTGAAGGTGAAGGCGTATGCCGCCAGCACGGAGGTGATCAGCACTCCGAGGGTGATGGCGACTGCCTGGATGGCGCTGTTGCGCATGTAGTCGCCGAGTTGGCCGACGTCGAAAGCCCTCGAGTAGTCACCCCACTGAGGGCTGGTGGGGAAGAGCGTCGGTGGGCGCGAGGCGATCTGGCTCGTCGTCAGCAGCGATGTCACGACGACCATGTAGACCGGGAACAGGACGACGGCGGCTACGGCGACCAGCAGCACGTATCGAGCCGCCGCACGCAGGCCGCCCCGCCCGGGCGCGGCCGAACCCTGTGCGGGCGGGCCCGTACCGACGGCAGGCTCAGCGCCGAGCACCGGAGTAGAACACCCTTCTTTGAAGCACGAAGAACTGCAGCCCCGTCAGGATCAGCAGGATCACGAACAGCGCAATGGCCATGACGGCAGCCACACCCGGGTTGTCCTTTGGCCCGAAGGCGTTCTGGTAGATGTCGTAGAGAACGGTCGTGGTGTTGTCGCCGGGCCCACCGCTCGTGAGGATGTCGATCTGGCCGAATGCCTGGAAACCCCCAATGGTCCCGACCACTCCGATGAAGAACATCTGAGGCGAGAGCATCGGGAATGTCACGCGCCAGAATGTCGCCGTCGGGCTGGAGCCGTCGACGGCGGCGGCCTCCAAGAGGTCGTCGGGTACCGCCTGCAGGGCCGCGCTCATGAGGATGAAGGTGATGCCGAGGTTCTGCCAGATCGTCGTGACGGCGACCGCCGGAAGTGCCCAAGTGGAGCTCCCGAGTATCCCCGTCCCGCCGGTCTGCCCGAACCAGTAGGAGAACAAGCCGATCGTCGGGTCGAGCAGGGTGAAGAAGATGACCGAGGCGACGGCCACCGAGGTGGCGATCGTCGACGAGAAGATCGTGCGGAACAAGCCAATGGCAGCGAGCTTCTTGTGAGCCAGCACCGCCATGGCCAGACCGAGGGCGATGCCGAGCGGCATCGTGAAGATGACGAACAGCACGGTGCGCCACAAGTCGCCGAGGAACTCGGAATTGGACAGCACGCTCGAGTACTGCGAGAAGCCCACGTACCTGCTCGGCAGGCCCGGGAAGACGGGTTGGGCATAGAAGCCGAGATAGGCCGTCTTCACCAACGGGTAGAAGGCGAAGATACCCAGCAGCGCAAGCGCCGGCAGGATGAACAGGTAGCCGACGGCGGCGTCGCGGACCTTATTGCGCAGCATCGATCCGCTTGCCTGTATCGGCGTCGAACACGTGAGGGCGGGCGCCGTCGAGGGCGCCCAGCCGCACCGTCTCCCCGAGAGAAGGGGCGCCGCCGATACCCGGCTGCCGGACGATCACGAGCGCCCCGTCCTCCAGCTTGCAGACGACGTGCTGCTCGTGCCCGAGCGACTCCACCAGGCTGACGGTGGCACCGATGGTGCCGGCAGGGCCTATCCCCAGCTGCTCGGGCCGGAGCCCGACGAAGACCTTGGTGCCAGGCTCGTATCGGCCGACGGCGACGGCGCCACCCGGCACGACCACTGCGACCCCTCCCTCGGCAGTGGCGACGACCTCGCCGGCCAGCAAGTTCATCGGAGGGCTGCCCACAAAGCCCGCCACGAACGTGTCAGCCGGGCTGTCATGCACTTGTTGCGGGTTACCCAGTTGACGAAGGACGCCTTGGCTCATGACGGCGATCCTGTCCCCCATCGTCATCGCCTCCACCTGGTCGTGGGTGACGTAGATGGTCGTCGTACCCGTCCTGCGGTGGAGATCGGACAGCTCGGCACGCATCTCGACCCGCAAGCGGGCGTCGAGGTTGGAGAGCGGCTCGTCCATCAAGAAGGCCTTCGGGTGCCTGACGATCGCCCGCGCAAGGGCGACGCGCTGCCGTTGGCCGCCCGAGAGCTGCGAGGGCTTGCGATCCAGGAGATCGCCCAATTGCAGCGCTTGTGCCGCTTCCCTGGCCATCTGCGCCCGCTCGGTCGGCGCGACATGGCGAGCCCGCAGCGGGAACTCGATGTTCTTGCGGACGCTCAGGTGCGGGTACAGGGCGTAGCTCTGGAAGACCATTGCGACGTCGCGGTCCCGCGCCTCGACGTTGGTGACGTCCCTGCCGCCTACGAGGACCCGGCCGGCCGAAGGTTGCTCGAGGCCGGCGACGATGCGCAACAGCGTCGACTTGCCGCACCCGGACGGCCCCAGCAGCACGAGGAACTCGCCAGGCTCGGCAGCCAGGGTGAGGGAGGTGAGGGCGACGGTGGAGGAGAAACGTTTCTCGATGCTTTGCAGCTCAACGCTCGAGGCGTCCACCAGGTTTAGAGCCGCGAGTTGTAGGACGACAGGGCGGTGTCGGACTCGTAGGCGATCTCCGAGAGCGCCTTGTTCGGGGCGGTGCCCGAAGACACCGACGTGATCCCGTTGAGGATGTTCGTCTCGATCTGGGCGAGCGCCCCCGCCACTGCCCCGCCGGTCGCGGTACTCGACTTGGTCGTCTCGACTTGCTCGTAGGCGACCTTGTACTGGGGGACCCTCGCCCAGGCCGCCTTGAGAGACGTCACGTCGAGCGCAGCCGAGGTGATCGGGATGTAGCCGCTCCCGACCGACCAGATGGCCATCGGGCCGGCACCGAGCAAGAACTTGATGAACTGCCAGGCGCCGTCCTGGCGCTCGTCGGGCGAGTCCTTGACCATATACAGCCCTGCGCCGCCGTAGGGAACCCCGCCCGGCCCGGGCGGTGCCGGCAGTGGCCCGAGCCCGAGCTTGAGGCTCTTCCGCAATTTCGGCAGCGTCGCCAGAACCGTGCCGAGGGCCGCGCTCGTGTCGATCGACATCGGCGCCGAGCCGCTGGCGATGGCCAGCAAGTTGTCGAAGTCGCCTGACCCTGTCCCGGAAGTGGCTTGGGCGAGCTTGGAGCTGAGCATTTCGGAGTAGAAGGCAAACAGGGACTGGCCGGCTGAGTCGTTGAAGCTGACCTTGGTGGCTCGCGCAGTGCGCCCGTTGCCATTGTTTACGAGATCGGATCCTGCCTGGGCCATCCAGAGCTCGAAGTTCGACGACGTCAGCTTGAGGCTGGTCCCGAACTTGGCGACGTTCTTGGAGACGATCGCCTCACAAGCGCTCTTGTACTCGTCGAGCGTGGTCGGCGGCGACGATGGGTCGAGGCCGGCCTTCTCGAAGGCAACCTGGTCGTAGTAGAGCACCTGGGTGGACTCGTTGAACGGCATGGCCCACTGGGTCCCGCTGATGGAGAAGTAGTCGAGGGCCGACGGCAGGAGCGAAAGCTTCGAGTACCACGACGCCACCGTCTCCGAAGCGCTTGCTGCCTCGGCGGCCACGGCGTCGCCTGCCGGCACCACTGTCTGCGAGTCGACCATGACCTGCAGGTCGACGTTCTCCATCTGCACGAGGTCCGGCAAGGTGTGCGAGCCGGCCGCTGCTGTATAGGCAGTCAGGGTGTCGGTGTAGCTGTTCTGGTTGACGAGCTTCACCAGCACGTCGGATTGCGAGGCGTTGAATTGCTTGGTCAGGGACTGCAGCGTCAGCAAGTTGTTCTCGGTCATCGAGTTCCAGAACGTCACCGTCACCGGCTTGGTCTTGGCCTTGCTGGCCGCGCCGAGGGGAAAGCCGCCGGCAGGCGGCGCCGTCGTCGTGGCCGAGCCTACCGGGCTGGTCGCGCTGGAACAGGCGCCGAGAGCTACCCCTGCGCCGGCCACGCCCAGCAGCTGAAGGAACCGGCGCCGGTCCAAGCTTGAAGCTCTGTTCTCCTCGCCCATTGACTTCCTCCTCGGAGCGAACCATAACGCTTGGTTGAATCCGACGGCGGTCAATCCAGGTCTTGGGCGCGCCTGTATCCCCCGCGGTGGTGGAGCAGAGGCGTGCCGCCCGTGCCGACACCGAGATCCAGCACTCTTGCCATCACGAAGACATGGTCGCCGGCGCCGGTCAGCGAGGCGAGCTGGCAGTCGACCCAGGCGACGGAACCTTCGATCACCGGATGTCCAGACGGCGCCTCGTGCCACGGAACGCCGGCAAATTTGTCGGAGTTCGAGACGGCGAACTGCCTGGACAGCTCGGCTTGCTCGGCGCTCAGGATGCTGACTGCAAAGGCTTCTACCGCTGCAATGGGCGGCCAGCTCGTCGACTTCTCGTCCACCAGGAAGCCGACGAGCGGCGGCTCGAGCGAGACCGCCACGAACGTCCCGACGCTCAATCCACGAGGCCGCTCCTCGATGAGACCCGCCACGACGGCCACGCTCGTCGGCACGTGACCGAGCACGGCGCGGAACTGCTCGCCTGATATGCCCGGCACCCGAGTCGCCTTCCCCACCCGGACAACCCTAATGGGACGGGATGATCTAGCCCCTGCCTCCGTCGCTCCCGTGTATGCGATGGACGTCGAGGATGCCCTCTGTTCCCCGCAGCACTTGCATGACTTCGTCGGGTACGGGCTGGTCCGTCGCCAGGGTCATGAGGGCCGTGGGGGCCTCTCCCTCGGTCTGGCCGACGGCCATGGACGAGATGCTCACACCGGCCTGGCCACAGGCGATCCCGACCGCCCCCACCATCCCGGGACGGTCGTCGTTGCGCACGACCAACAGGTTCTCCGCAAAGGGCAGCTCGACGTTGTGGTCGTCGACCATGACGATCCGTTCTCTCGCGCTGCGTCCGGCGAGTGTCCCGGCGACCGAGTGCCCGCCGCTGCGCAGCGTCAGCAAGTTGACGTAGTCGAGAGTCGCCGACGTGGAGATCTCCCTCACGTCCAAGCCACGCTCTGTCGCCAGGCGTGGCGCGTTGACGTAGGAGACAGGCTCGTCGCTCCAGCCGGCCAGGGCCCCCTTCAGCGCCGACAACGTGAGCATCGAGACGTCCTCGCCGTGCAGAGCGCCCTCTACGAGCACTTCGAGCTTGTCTGGCAGGCCGTCGCACAGCGCCGCCATGACGTGGCCGAGCCTCTCGGCAAGCCCGAGGTACGGGCGCACGGACTCCGAAGCCGCTCGGGCAGCCACGTTGACGGCGTAAGGCACGAAATCCCCTGCCAGGGCAAGGACGACCTGCTCGGCGATTTGCTCGCCGGCCTTGTCCTGGGCCTCTTCGGTGCTGGCGCCGAGGTGGGGGGTCACCACCACGCTCGGCAGGTCGAACAGAGGGGAGTCGGTGCAGGGCTCGCTCGAGAACACGTCGATAGCTGCGCCGCCGACCTGGCCGGCACCGATTGCGGCCGCCAGAGCCTCCTCGTCAAGGACGCCACCTCGGGCGGCGTTGACGATGCGGATGCCGGGCTTTGCCTTGGCGAGGAGATCCTTGCCGATCAGGCCGGCGGTCTCGGTTGTCTTGGGCAGGTGGATCGTGAGGAAGTCGGCGTCGGCCACCAGTTGCTCGAGCGGCATCAGCTCGACACCCAGCTTCTTGGCGCGGTCTTCGGACGTGTAGGGGTCGTGGGCGACAAGCCGCATGCCGAAGGCGTGCGCCCGTTGCGCCACCAGGGTCCCGATGCGCCCGAGCCCGACGATACCGAGAGTCTTGCCGTGCAGCTCGACGCCTTCCCACTTCGAGCGCTCCCAGCGGCCCGCCACGAGGGCGGCGTGCGCCTGGGGGATGTTGCGGGCTTGCGCCAGCAGGAGTGCGACTGCGTGCTCGGCCGCCGAGAGGATGTTGGACTCGGGCGCATTGGCGACCATCACCCCACGCTCTGTGGCAGCCGCCACGTCGACGTTGTCGAGCCCGACTCCGGCCCGCCCGACGACCACAAGCTCGGTGCCGGCAGCCAGAAGTTCGGCGTTCACCTTGGTGGCAGAGCGGACCACGAGCGCCTTGGCGCCTTTGATCGCCTCCAGCAGCTGGCCGTGCGACAACCCGGTCTGCACGTCGACGGCGTGGCCGGCAGCTCGCATCGACTGAAGGCCGCGCTCGGCCAATGTCTCGCTGACGAGGATGCGCGCCATGTCAAGCCCCCTCGGCCACGAGGTCGGCGATGCGGCCAACGCCACGCTCCATGTCCCGGTCGGACATCGCATACGAGAAACGCCCATACCCTGGCGCCCCGAACGCCTCCCCCGGCACGAAGGCGACGCTCACCTCGTCGAGGACGATCTCGGCCAGCTCGAGCGTCGAGGTCGCCGTGCGGCCGCGAATCGGCCTGTTGAGGAGGCCTTGGAGGGACGGGAAGGCATAGAAGGCGCCTTCCGCGTCGTAGCAGGTCACTCCGGGGATCTCGTTCAGCAGCCTGTGGATGGTCTGGCGGCGGCGGTCGAAGGCCGCCCGCATCTCGGCGGCAGCCTCGAGGCCACCGGTGACCGCAGCCAGCGCCGCCCGCTGCGCCACGTTGTTGACGTTGGAAGTGACGTGCGACTGGAGGTTGGTGGCAGCTTCGGTGACGTCTTCGGGCGCGATCATCCAACCCACACGCCATCCGGTCATGGCGTAAGTCTTGGCGACTCCGTTCAACACGATGCAGTGGTCGGCAAGCTCGGGCACGAGCACCGGCATGGAGTGGTGTTCGGCGGTGCCGTAGACGAGGTGCTCGTAGATCTCGTCTGTGACCACCCACCAACCCCGCTCGGCGGCCAGGTGGCCGATGTCCTCGACCGCCTGGCGCCTGTAGACGGCGCCGGTCGGGTTGGAGGGAGACACGAACAACAGAGCCTTCGTCCGCTCCGTCGCCGCCCGCTCGAGCTGCTCGGCGGTCACTTGGAAACCCTGCTCGATACCGGCCTGCACCACTACCGGCACGCCGCCGGGGAGTTGGATCGACTCCGGGTACGTCGTCCAGTACGGAGCGAGGAGGAGCACCTCGTCACCGGGGTCGAGCAGGGTCGCGAAGGCGTTGGCGACGGCGTGCTTGCCGCCATTGGTGACAAGCACCTGGCTGGCGCGGACGTCGTAGCCGGAGTCCCGCTTTGTCTTGGCGGCGATCGCCTCCCGCAGCTCGGGGAGGCCCACTGTCGGCGAGTACTTGTGGTTCTTCGGGTCCCGGGCGGCTGCCACCGCTGCCTCGACGATCGCCGGCGGGGTCGGGAAGTCCGGCTCCCCCGCGCCGAAGCCCACCACGTCGAGGCCACTTGCCTTCATCGCCTTGGCCTTGGCGTCGATGGCAAGCGTTGCCGATGGGGTCACCGCAGCTATGCGACGAGAGATTCGCGACTTAGTCAGAGTCTGGGTAACAGGCGCCATGATCCATGGTCGCACATCCCCACGGCGACCAGAATCGACCGTTCGGTCGGTCGGGCGGTGGGGCGCTGACCTGGTTGATGTGACGACGCTGGGGCGCTGACCTGGTTGATGTGAGGGCGCCCGCCAAGCTGGGCCATGCTGGCGTCATGCCCGACATCAAGATCCCCGAGTCGCTCAAGCCATCCGACGGGCGTTTCGGGTCGGGGCCTTCCAAAGTGAGGCCCGACGCCGTTGCCAACCTCGCCTCGGCTGCACCCTCCTTCCTCGGTACGAGCCACCGGCAGGCGTCCGTGAAGACGCTCGTCGGCCAAGTCAGGGCCGGCATCGCCTCGCTGCTCGACCTGCCTGCTGGCTACGAAGTCATGCTCGGCAATGGCGGCACGACGGGCTTTTGGGACGCGGCAGCGTTTTGCCTGATCGAGCAACAGAGCCAGCACCTGTCGTTCGGCGAGTTCTCCTCCAAGTTCGCTGCCGGCATTGCCGCCGCCCCATTCCTGGCTGACCCGCAGGTGGTCAAGTCGGAGCCGGGCACGCACCCTTCCGCCGTCGCCGACGCCAGCGTCGACTCGTACGCCTTTACCCACAACGAGACCTCGACCGGCGTGCAGATGCCGATCGAGCGCCCCGCCGGAGCAAGCGGACTCGTGCTGGTCGACGCCACGTCGGCCGCCGGCGGCATCCGCGTCTCGGCCGGGGAGTTCGACTGTTACTACTTCGCGCCGCAGAAGTGTTTCGGGTCCGATGGCGGCCTCTGGCTGGCCGCCATCTCGCCTGCAGCCGCCGAGCGGATCGAGCGTCTGGCTGCTGGCCGCTGGGTGCCGCCGAGCCTCGACCTCAAGATCGCCCTCGACAACTCGCGGCTCGACCAGACGTACAACACGCCTGCCCTGGCGACCCTTCACTTGCTGGCAAGCCAGCTCGACTGGTTCAACTCCAACGGCGGGCTCGAGTTCTCAGCCGGCCGGTGCGACGCCTCGGCGGCCGCCATCTACGGCTGGGCGGACGCCTCGCCCTTCGCCACGCCCTTCGTGGTCGCCACTGCTGAACGCTCGCCCGTGGTGGCGACGATCGACTTCGACGAGTCTGTCGACGCCCTCGGGCTGGCCAAGATCCTGCGGGCCAACAGCATCGTGGACACCGAGTCCTACCGCAAGCTCGGGCGCAACCAGCTGCGGATCGCCCTGTTCCCTGCCATCGACCCGGAGGACATCGTCGCCCTCACGGCTTGCATCGACTACGTCGTTGAGGCGCTGGCCGCCTGACTCCCTCTCCGGTTCGGCCCTCTGGTGCGCTGTGTCGTGGGGGGGCGGGCGGCGACTTGGGGACATAAGCGCCGGGCCGGGCCGGACGAACTGCCCGCGAGTGGGGGCGGGCGGCCTGTGCCACGCTGGACCCGTGGACGACCGACACGAGAGGACGAGGCGGAGCTACGACGCCGTCGCAGCCGACTACGCCGAGCACCTCGCCCACGAGCTCGACTACAAGCCATTCGACCGAGCGCTCCTGGCGTCGCTGGTCGAGCAGGCGCCGCCCGGGCTGGCGATCGCCGACCTCGGTTGCGGCCCCGGCCACGTCGCAGGTTGGCTCGCCAACCAGGGTGGCCCGCAGGCGGTCGGCATCGACCTGTCCCCCAAGATGGTGGCCCTGGCGGCCGCCCTGAACCCTGGAGCCTCCTTCCGGGAGGGAGACCTGTGCGCCCTGCCGGCCGCTGACGCCGAGTTCGGCGCAGCCGTCGCCCTCTACTCGATCATCCACCTGGCTCCGGAGGAGCTACCGCAGGCCTTCGGTGAGATGCACCGCTGCCTCGCCGCAGGCGGCCTCTTGCTCGTCGCCTTCCATGTCGGCACCGAGGTCAACCACAGCGACGAGTGGTGGGGCCACGACGTCGACGTCGACTTTCGCTTCCTAGAGGTCGAGCCCGTCGTGGAAGTTATGGAGGCGGCTGGCTTCTCGATAAAGATGAAGGCGACACGAGTCGCCTACCCGGAGGAAGCGGCGACGGAGCGTGCCTACCTGCTGGCCCGCCGCGCCTGAGCGGCCCGACTCACCCGCCCGAGATGTCCTCGAGCTTCTGGCGCCCTGCCGACACGAAGGGCATCATGGCTCGTAGCTGAGCGCCTACTGTTTCGATCTGGTGCTGGCGCCCAGACTCGCGCAACTCCGTGTAACGGGGCCGGCCGTTCTGGTTCTCGGCAACCCACTCGGCAGCGAAGCGGCCGTCTCGGATCTCGGCCAGGATCTCCTTCATCTCGGCACGGACGCCGGCGTCGATCAGGCGCGGCCCACGCGTCATGTCCCCGTACTCCGCTGTGTCCGACACAGAGAAACGCATCCCCGATATCCCCTGCTCGTACATCAAGTCCACGATCAGCTTCAGCTCGTGCAGGCACTCGAAGTAGGCCGACTCGGGCGAATACCCGGCTTCCACAAGGGTCTCGAAGCCTGCAGTCACGAGCGCCGTCACGCCGCCGCAAAGGACTACCTGCTCGCCGAAGAGGTCGGTCTCGGTCTCTTCTTCGAACGTCGTCGACAGCACTCCCGCCCGGGTGGCCCCGATGGCGTCTGCATAAGACAGGGCCAGCTCGGTCGCCTTGCCCGAGGCGTCGTTGGCAACTGCGATAAGGCACGGCACACCACCGCCCTCGGTGTATGTGCGGCGCACGAGATGCCCCGGGCCTTTCGGGGCGACCATCCCGACGTCGACGCCGGCCGGAGGCTGGATGAGCCCGTAGCGGATGTTGAAGCCATGGGCGAATAACAGGGCGTCGCCCGCTGCCAGGTTCGGCGCTATCTCCGACTCGTAGACACCTGCTTGCTCGGTGTCGGGCAACAGGATCATGACGAGATCGGCCTCGGAAGCGGCTTCGGCGACCGTCGTGACCCGCAGGCCGGCCGCCTCGGCCTTGGCGCGCGACGACGAGCTCTCGCGGAGCCCGACGCGTACGTCGACGCCGGAGTCCCTCAGGTTCAGCGAATGGGCGTGGCCTTGCGACCCGTACCCGATCACGGCGACCTTGCGGGAGCGCACGAGTGCCTGGTCGGCGTCTTTCTCGTAGTAGAGCTGGGGCATTGGTTGCCTTCCTTTGTGGTCAGGTTGCGGTAGCGGTCAGTCTCGGCAGGGCCACGCGGCCGGTCCTTTGGATCTCCACGATGCCGTAGGGGCGGAGTATCTCCTCGAAGTCGTCGAGGTGGTCCGGGGCACCGGCGAGCATCACGGTGAGAGCGTCCTTGCCGACGTCGATGATCTGTCCTCCGAAGACAGCGACGAGCTGTATCACTTGGGCCCGCTGCTCGGCGTCGGCCGAAACCGTCACCAGCACCAGCTCGGCCTCGCGGGCTTGGTCCGGGTGCAGCTCGCCGATTTCCACGACGTTGACGAGCTTGTCGAGTTGGGCGACGATCTGCTCGAGGGGAGCCGAGTCGACGTCGACGACTATCGAGATCCGAGAAAACCGCGGGTCTTCGGTCGGTGCTACGGCCAGCGAGAAGATGTTGTAGCCGCGCCGGGCGAACAGGGCGGCAACTCTGGTCAGAACGCCTGCCTTGTTCTCGACGAGGACAGACAGGAGGTGATGGCGGGGGGCGCTCATCCTGCTGCTCGCTGCGCCGGGTGCACGAGGATCTCGTCGTTGGAGGCGCCGGCCGGCACCATCGGGAACACGTGCTCCATCGAGTCGGTACGGAAGTCGATGACGACAGGCCTGTCGTCGATCTGGTTGGCCTTGTCGATGGCGGGCTGCACCTCCTCCGGCGAGTCAACCCTGAGGCCAACGCAGCCCATTGCCGTCGCCCACCCGACATAGTCGGGAAGGTCGGGCGAGAGGTACACCTCGGAGTAGCGCTCCTCGTAGAACATGTGCTGCCACTGGCGGACCATGCCGAGGTAGGCATTGTTCAAGATGGCCACCTTGACAGGGATGCGCTCGGCGCTGGCCGTCACCAGCTCCTGGGCGGTCATCTGGAAGCAGCCGTCCCCGTCGACCGCCCACACGGTGGCGTCGGGGCGACCCACCTTGGCTCCGATTGCGGCCGGAACCGAGAACCCCATAGTCCCCAAACCGCCCGAGTTCACCCAGGAATTTGGCTCTTCAAAACGCCAGTACTGCGACGCCCACATCTGATGCTGCCCGACGCCCGATGCCAGGATGGTGCCCGCCGGAGCCTTGTCCCGGAGCGTCTCGAGGACGAACTGCGGCTTGAGGAGGGGGCGCCCGCCCGGCCCGTCTCCGCCTGTCGCCTCGGCCGCCTCGTAGTAGAGCGGGTAGCGGGCACGCCAGTAGTCGATCCTGTCGATCCACGGCCCCAGCCCGGACCGGCCGGGCGCCAGGGTGCCGCTCGTCGAGGCACCCCTGATCGCCTCGACGATGGCCTCGATCGCCAAGCGGCAGTCGGCCACGATTCCTACATCCGGTCGGCGGACTTTACCGACCTCGGCCTTGTCGATGTCGACGTGGACGATCTTGGCCAGCGGGGCGAAGGCCGACACCTTGCCGGTCACCCTGTCGTCGAAACGGCTCCCCAGCGCCACGAGCAGATCCGCCTCCTGCATGGACGTGACTGCCGTGTAGTTGCCGTGCATGCCGGGCATACCGAGGCAGAGCGGGTGGCTGTCGGGGAAGGCGCCGCGGGCCATAAGGGTGGTGACAACAGGGATGCCCGTCAGGTCCACGAGCTGGCGGAGCGCAGCCGAGGCACGAGCTTTCAGGACGCCGCCACCGACGTAGAGAATCGGTCGCTCGGCGGCGGTGATCAGCTCGGCCGCTCTCGTCACTGCCTCGGGCTCGGGCTGAGTGACCGGGTGGTACCCCGGAAGGTCGACCTGCTCGGGCCAGTACCACTCCATGGCCTGGAGGGCGACATCCTTGGGGATGTCGACGAGGACGGGCCCGGGGCGGCCCGTCGTGGCGACGTGGAAGGCCTCTCGGATGACCCGCGGGATGTCCCCGGCGTCGGTGACTAGCCAGTTGTGCTTGGTGACGCCCATCGTGATGCCGGTGATGTCGGCTTCCTGGAAGGCATCCGTGCCGATTGCCGACGTCGGCACCTGGCCCGTGATGCACACGATCGGGATGGAGTCCATGTAGGCGTCGCACAAGGGCGTCACGACGTTGGTGGCCCCAGGTCCTGACGTGACCATAAGGACGCCCGGGCGACCGGTGACGTGGGCGTACCCCTCTGCCATGTGACCGGCGCCCTGCTCGTGCCTCACCAGGATGTGGCGGATGGGCGAGTCGATGATCGGATCGTAGATGGGAAGAATCGCCCCTCCGGGCAGGCCGAAGACGACTTCGGTGTCTTCGGTCTCGAGGCTCTTGATCAAGGCTTGGGCTCCGGTCAGCTGCATGGCTGTCGGGTGTCCTTCCGGGTTGTCGGTGGGTGTCGGTTGGTCGGTTGGTCGGTTGGTCGGTTGGTCAAGGTCGGTTAGTCGATCGGGGTCGGCGTGCCGGGGGCTGGGCGTGGGCCGACGCCAACGTCGGCGGCAACCTGCCCCGGAAAACAGAACGACCTCCCCGCTCCGGGGAGGTCGTGCGCACGGACGCGAGAAGCCGTCGTGCGCTTACAAAATAAGTACGAGGAGGCCGGCGAACTTGCTCACGGCTCAAGTATGACCGTCTGTCCGGCCCTCATGCAAACCCTCCCACTATCGGCGCCGGGCTGCGGCCTGGGGATCAAGCCGGCCTTGGACCGCCGCGCCCGGCCGATCGCAGCCGGCGAACCGGCGGTGCGGGGACAGTTTCACCCGCTATCGAGGGGACAATGGGCACTTGGTCCGGCCCGCCCCTCCCCTCATGTCCTCAAGTCGCGGGCTCGCGGGCACTTCGTCCGGTCCCACCCGGCCCTCATATCCACAAGTCGCCGGCCGCCATCACTCGCGGGCACTTCGTCCGGCCCCACCCGGCCCTCATGTCCACAAGTCGCCGGCCGCCATCACTCGCGGGCACTTCGTCCGGTCCCACCCGGCCCTCATGTCCACAAGTCGCCGGCCGATTGTCCGCGCAACGACGAGAGCGTGTCTCCCAGGTCCCAGGCGCTCGGCAGACCAAACTCAGGCGACGGTGATGGCGCCCCGCTCGGCGCCCGTAGCCAGCCTGGCGTACTTGGCCAGTGCACCCGAGGTGTAGCGAGGGGCGAGCGGCTTCCAGCCGGCCCTCCGCCTCTCCACCTCCGACTCGTCCACGAGCAGGTCCAGCCGGCCGGTAGCCGAGTCGAGCACGATCAAGTCACCGTCGGCAACGAGGGCTATCGGACCGCCGACGGTGGCTTCAGGAGCCACGTGGCAGACACAGAACCCGTGGGTCCCCCCAGAGAAACGCCCATCGGTGACCAACGCACAATCTGCTCCCCTCCCTGCACCCTTCATCGCCCCGGTCACAGCCAGCATCTCGCGCATGCCCGGCCCGCCCTTCGGCCCCTCGTAGCGGATCACGACGACGGTGCCCGGCTCGATCGAGCCCGCCAGGATCGCCTCCATGGCGGCGTCCTCGCCGTCGAATACCCTGGCGACTCCTTGGAACGACGGTGCATCCAAGCCGGCGACCTTTACCACAGCACCCTCGGGAGCAAGCGACCCCCGCAGGATGGCGATGCCGCCGCTGGCGTGGATCGGCTCCGACAGCCTGTGTGCCACGACCCCGTCAGGCACGGGCGGCGAGCTCGCCTGCAGGTTCTCGCCGACCGTCCGCCCGGTCACGGTGAGGCAGTCCCCGTGGAGAAGGCCTCCTTCGAGCAGCTCCCTCATCACCATCGGGACGCCACCGGCAGCTTCGAGGTCAACCATGTGGAATCGACCGTGCGGCTTCATGTCGGCGATGTGCGGCACCCGCTTGCCGACACGGGCGAAGTCGTCCAGCGTCAGTTCCACGTGGGCCTCGTTGGCTATCGCCAGCAAGTGCAGGACGGCGTTGGTCGAGCCGCCGAGAGCCATCACGACGGCGATGGCATTCTCGAACGCTTCCTTCGTCAGGATCTGGCGAGTACGGATCCCCTTGGCGAGAAGGCCCATCACCGCCCGGCCGCTCTCGAGGGCGATGGCGTCCCGACGCGCGTCGACGGCCGGCACCGAAGCGCTCCCAGGCAGTGCCAGGCCGAGCGCCTCGGAGACGGAGGCCATCGTGTTGGCAGTGAACATGCCGGCACACGCCCCCTCCCCCGGGCAGGCGTGGCGTTCGATCTCCTCGAGCTCCTCGGCCGAGCACTCGCCGGCTGCAAAGGCTCCGACGGCCTCGAAGACAGACACGATGTCGAGAGCCTTGCCGTCGAGATGACCCGGCAGGATGGAGCCTGCGTAGACGAACGTCATCGGAAGGTCGAGGCGGGCTGCTGCCATCATCATGGCAGGGAGCGACTTGTCACACCCCGCCATGCCGACAAACGCATCGAAACGCTCCGCATGCATCACCACCTCAACCGAGTCGGCGATGACCTCGCGGCTCACCAGCGATGCCCGCATCCCCTCGTGGCCCATCGAGATCCCGTCCGAGACGGCGATGGCCCCGAACTCGAACGGATAGCCGCCGGCCTCTCTGACACCGATCTTGGCCTGAGCCGCCAGGCGCGCCAGCGGCATGTTGCACGGGGTTACCTCGTTCCAGGTCGACGCCACGCCTACCTGGGCCTTGGCGAAGTCGCCGTCTTGGAGCCCGGCGGCGCGCAGCATCGCCCGCGCAGGCGCCCTTCTGTAACCCTCGGTGACGTCCTGGCTTCGGATCTTGACGGGAGTCGGTTCGGCCATGCCGAAAGGCTAGGCGCCGGCCGGCGGTCAAAGAGCGGCCGGCCATCTGGTGCGCTAGCGCCGGTGGGCCATCTGGTGCGCTAGCGCCGGCGGGCCTCGAACGCAGCGGCGACGAGCTTGCCGTTGGCACGACCCTTCGTGGCCTTCATGACTTGGCCGAGCAGGAACTGAGACACTTTCGGGTCGCCGGCGCAGAAGCGCTCCCACTCCTTGGCGTTGCCAGCTATGACATCGTCGACTATGCCGTCGAGCTCCGAGGAGTCCATGGCCTCGTAGCCCAGCCGGTGGGCGATCTCTGCGGGGTCGCCATGGCCGCCGCCGTCGATCAGCTCCGTCAGCACGGTCTTGGTCTGGGTTGCGGACAGCTTGCCCCCGGACTCCAGCCTGAGCAACGCCGCGTAGGCCACGGGGTCGAGCCCTGCCGCACCCGAAGCCCTGGCGGCCGCTTCGTTCGCCGTGCGCGCCAGTGCCAGGCGAGCCTCGGCACCGGCTTCCACCGCTGCCAGCACGAGGCCGTCGAGGTCGAGCTCGATCACCGTCTGGATCTGCTCTCCGGTTCCGTCGGTGCCGACGAGGGAAGTGAGCCGGCGCCGGCGCTCAGCCGGCATGACGCCGACGCCTTGCCCGGCCGCTTCCAGCAAGGCGGCGTCCGGCACGACAGGGACGAGGTCCGGTTCGGGGAAGTACCGGTAGTCGTAAGCCTCTTCCTTGGATCGCAGGCTGTAGGTGCGCGCCTGGTTCTCGTCGAAGTGGCGGGTCTCCTGCACGACCCTCTCGCCGGCGGCCACGAGCCGAGCCTGGCGCTCGGCTTCGTAGTCGATGGCCCGTACCAGCGAGCGAAGCGAGTTCATGTTCTTCACCTCGCAGCGCGTGCCGTACTCGGACGAGCCCTGCGGCCTCACCGAGATGTTGGCATCGACGCGCAGTGACCCCTCCTCCATCCGTCCGTCGGATGCTCCGGTCGCCACCAGGATCGCCCGAAGCTCAGCCACGTAGGCGCGGGCCTGCTCCGCCGATCGGATGTCGGGGCGGGAGACGATCTCGACTAGCGGCACCCCGGCCCTGTTGTAATCGACTAGCGAGTGGTCGGCACCGTGGATGCGCCCACCGGAGCCGCCGACGTGCGTCGTCTTGCCCGTGTCCTCCTCGATGTGCGCCCGCTCGATGCCGACGCTAGATCCATCCGGCAGCTCGAGGTGGCCGTTCACATTGATCGGCTCGTCGTATTGGCTTACCTGGTAGTCCTTGGGCATGTCGGGATAGAAGTAGTTCTTCCGGTGGAAGATCGAGGGCTTGATCTCGCAGTTGAGGGCGGCTCCTATGCGCATGGCGAGCTCGACCGCGCGCCTGTTGAGGACGGGCAGCGACCCCGGCAAGCCGAGGCAGACCGGGCAGATGTTGGTGTTCGGCTCGGATCCGAAGGCGTTGGCGCAGCCGCAGAACAGCTTGGTGGCCGTGGAGAGCTCGCAGTGGACTTCGAGGCCGACGACTGTTTCGAAAGGTTCAGGCACCGGTCGTTCCCGTTCTCGGAGTAATGGGACCGCGCACGCCGGCTGGCGCTGCCGCCTCGATCGCAGCCGCCGCTCTCAGCATGACGGCTTCGCCGAGGGCGGGCGCCAGCACTTGCACCCCGATCGGCAGCCCGAGCGAGTCGAGGGCGAACGGCACTGTCACCGCGGGATGCCCGGACAGGTTCGACGGGATCGTGCACAGGTCCGAGAGGTACATCTCGATCGGTTTGGCCGTCTTCTCCCCGATCTTGAAGGCAGACGACGGGGTGGTCGGCGCCAGCAGGACGTCGAAATCGGCATAGGCGCTGTCGAATGCACGGATCATCAGCGTCCGTGCCCGCAGCGCCTGCCCGTAGTAGGCGTCGTAGTAGCCAGCCGAAAGGGCGTAGGTGCCTATCATCACGCGCCGCCGTACCTCGGCTCCGAAGCCTGCAGCTCGCGTGCGGGCGTTCATCGTCTCGGCGTCGGAGCCGTCGACACGCATCCCGTAGCGGACGCCGTCGTAGCGCGCCAGGTTCGAGGACGCCTCGGCCGGGGCGATGATGTAATAGGCCGGGAGGCCAAGCAGCATCTCGGGGATCGACACGGTCTCGACCTTGGCACCGGCGGCCGCCAGAGCCTCTCCGGCCTCGTCGGCGGCCTTCGAGCAGGCGGGCGACACGTCGTTCAGGAAGTCGGATATCAAGCCGACCCGAAGACCCTCGACGCCGTCGCCGAGTCCGGCAACCAGCGAGGGCGCCGGCACAGCTATGGACGTCGAGTCCGCCGGGTCGTGACCGGCGATGACCTCGAGGGCAGCGGCGGCGTCGAGCACGCTAGGCGCAAACGTGCCGATCTGGTCGAGAGAGCTGGCAAAAGCAATGAGGCCGTAGCGGGACACCAGGCCGTAGGTGGGCTTGATGCCTACGACGCCACAGAGCGAGGCTGGCTGGCGGATCGAACCGCCCGTGTCGGAGCCGAGGCCAGTCGCCACCAGGCCAGCCGCCACGGCGGCGGCCGTGCCACCAGACGACCCACCCGGTACTCGGCTCGGGTCCCAAGGGTTGCGGGTCGTCCCGAAGGCCGAGTTCTCCGTCGACGACCCCATGGCGAACTCGTCGAGGTTCGTCTTGCCGACGGCGACGGCGCCCGCCCCCCGCAGCCGATCGACCACGGTGGCGCTGTACGGGGGCAGCCAGCCTTCGAGGATCTTGGACGAGCACGTCGTCGGGACACCGACCGTGCAAAGGTTGTCCTTGAGGGCGATGGGCACTCCTGCCATGGCGCCCGGGTCCCGGCCCTCGGCGACGGCGGCGTCCACCTGCTCAGCGTCCGACCGGGCAGCGTCGAGGGTGAGGGTCTGGAAGCAGTGCAGCGACGCCTCGTGTGCCGAGACCCGCCTGACGGCTTCCTCCAACACGCTGAGAGCCGAGGCCCGGCCGGAGCGCACGGCTTCGGCGATGGCCACGACACCGCTGTCGAGAAGATGGCCCGTCGTGCCGGTCGTGCCGGTCGTGCCCGTCATGACTCGGTCCCCAGGATCGACGGCACGAGGAAGCGATCGTCCTCCACGGCTGGTGCAGCCGCAAGCACGGCTTGGCGGTCCAAGCTGGGACGCACCTCGTCGGCCCGCAGCACGTTCTGCAGCGGCAACGGGTGCGCCGTCGGAGGGACTCCCGCCGTGTCGAGCTGGCGCACCTTGTCGACGTGGTCGAGCAGGTCGGACAGCTCACCTTGCAGAGTGAGCACCTCGTCGTCGCTGAGGTCGAGGCGGGCCAGCTTGGCAACGTGGCGGACGTCGTCAAGCGAAAGCCTGGCCTGGCTCACCCGGGCCCCATCACCTTGAGGGCAAAAGCGACAGCCCGCTCCTCGATCTCGGCTGCGTCGTTGTCCATCGTCGCCACGTGGAAGCTCTCCTCCAGGTACACGCGCTCGACCGGACCTCCGAACGCCTCGGCCAGCAGATCCCCGTTGCTCGGCGGCACGACATGGTCGTCGCGGCTCGAGAGCAGTAGCAAGGGGCAGTCGATAGCGCCCAGCTGAGGCCCGAGAGCCGCCACTGCGTCGAAGAGCGAGAGCAACGCGTCGATGGGCGTCTGATCGTAACCGCCCTCATTGACTCCCGGCTTCTTGATGTCCGACCCGATGCCGGGCAGCCTGTCCAGACCGGCTTGTCTGGCGCCATTGAGAATCTCCACGAAGCTGTCAGCCGGTGGCTCTACCAGGGGGTTAACCACTACGACGCCGGTAACTTCGGGGTGCCGGGCGGCGAGCCAGACGCTGAGAGTGCCCCCCATGGACAGACCGGCCACCAAGGTGGAGTCGCAACGGGTCGCCAGGGATTCCAGTGCCGCTTCTGCCGCCATCGACCAGTCCTCCCAGCGGGTCGTCAGCATGTCGTCCAGGCTTGTGCCGTGGCCGGGCAACAGAGGTAGGTCCACGCTGAAGCCGGCGTCGGCGAAGGCCTCGGCCAGGCCCCGCATCGAACCGGGGTTGCCGGTGAAGCCATGCAGGACGAGGACGCCGTTCGGTCCGTTGGACGCTCTGAACGGCTCGGCCTCGGGGAGAAGGTCCACGGTCACCTGCGAATGTTATGCGCCAGCCGATAACCTGCCGAGCACGCCGCGCCGGAGACCCACTGCGCCGGAGATCACGAAGGAGCTGGTTATGTCTGCTTACGCGTTTCTGAGCCCGGAATGGACAGAGGCTGCCCGCAAGATCCGGGCCGAATACGACGGGCCTCCGGCCTCGCCGGCAGTGCCGATGCGCATGAACCTGGTGGTGACTGAGGTCCCGTTCGGCGAGGGGACGATTGATGCACACCTGGACACGAGCGCCGGCGACCTGGTGCTGGACGAGGGGCACCTCGAAGGCGCCGACCTCAAGGTGACGGTCGACTACGCGACGGCCAAGGCCATCCTCGTCGAGGGCAACCCGCAAGCGGGCCTGCAGGCTTTCATGGCCGGCCGCATCAAGGTAGAGGGCGACATGTCCAAGCTCATGACCCTACAGGGGCCGCCCGACGCCGCCACTGCCGACATCGCCTCCCGCATCCGGGAGATCACCGAGTAGTTACCCGGTTAGGCCTGACTGCCTCTCGGCACCTACGATGCCCGGCACCTTGTCCGCCAGCTCGCCGATCGTCCAACGATCGCCTTTGTCGATGCTCTGCATAAGCGTCCACGGCTGGAAGTACTGCACCCTCCCGCCCTGCACGAAAAAGACCTTGCCTGTGAGCGGGCACGACTCGGTCGCCAGGTATCCCACGAGCGGCGAGATATTGGCCGGGTCCCAAGCGTCGAAGGCGCCGGGATCCGGTGGCGGCTGCACGATGTCGCTTAGGCCAGGCGTGGACTCCGTCATGCGGGTGCGAGCAGCCGGGGCGATGGCGTTCACGCGGACTCCGTAACGGGACAGCTCCTGGGCGGTGATGGTGCTGAACGAGGCGATGCCCGACTTGGCGGCGCCGTAGTTCGACTGCCCCGGGTTGCCGAGAAGACCGGAAGTGGACGAGGTGTTGACGACAGATGCCTTCACCTCCTTGCCCGCCTTGGAGCGTTCCCGCCAGTAGGCGGCCGCCCAACGGGTCGGGACGAAGTGCCCTTTCAGGTGCACGTGGATGACCGAGTCCCACTCCTCTTCGGTCATGTTCACCAGCACGCGGTCGCGCAGGATGCCGGCGTTGTTAACAAGCACGTGCAGATCGCCGAAGGCCTCCACGGCGGCATTGACGAGCCGTTGGCCGCCTTCCCAGTCGGCCACGTTGTCCGAGTTGGCGATCGCCTCACCGCCCATGGCAGCGATCTCGTCAACGACTTGCTCGGCAGCCGACCGGTCGTCGCCCGAGCCGTCGACGGCCCCTCCCAGGTCGTTGACGACGACCTTGGCGCCTTCGGCCGCGAACAGCAAGGCGTGCTCGCGGCCTATCCCACGGCCCGCCCCGGTGATGATGGCGACCCTACCTTCCAATGCACCCATGGCCTGGTTGCCTCCTGACGGTTACGGAACGGTTCGTGAGCCACAGTCTTGCAGCCACACTTTCGCCAGTCACGTTGTCAGCAATCGCGGCCACCTCGCAAGCGGCTGCTCCGTTAGGGCGGTTCAGATCGAGGCTATGTCCACCGTCTGGCCCTGGCGGATCGATGTTCCCGAGGCCGGCGAGACACTCCAGACGAAGTGCGTGCCGCCCGGCAGGACAGGCACGACGACCGGCACCAGACCGTTCGCCCTCACCAGCGACTCCGCCTGGCTGAGGGTCATATACCTGTAGATGTCAGGGACCGTCGTGAAGGGCTCGCCGAGCGACACTGTGACGACCACGGCGGAGTTCCAGGGCACCGAGCCGCTCAGCGAGACTCCCACCACCTCGCCTTCGGGCACCGTGGTCGAGTACTTCGTCGCCTCCGAGGGCACGAGGCCGGCGCCGCTGAGGGTCGCTGCCGCCTCGGTATAGCTGTCAGTCTCGGGAATGCCCGGCACAGCAACCGGCGCGTGGCCCTTCGACATCACAAAGTTGATGGTCGTCCCCGGCGGCACAGACTTGCCTTTGTCAGTCCAGGTCACGATCTGGCCACTCGGCACCGTCGAGCTGTACGACGTCGTCACGCTCCCGAGCTTCAAGTTACCCGCCCTCACGCCAGACTCCGCAGCCGACAGGCTGTCGTGGGCGAGGTTCGGCACGCCCACGGGCTTCGGGCCTTTCGACACGCTGAGGTCGACGGCGACGCCTCGCCGCTCGTGCTTGCCCGCCTCGATCGACTGGCCCAGCACGACGCCGGCGGGGACGCTGGCCTGCCACGACGAGGACGCCTCGACTGCCCGCAGCCCCACTTTGTGGGCCGCCACCTCGGCTGCTGCGAGCTGGAGACCGTGCAGCTTCGGCACGACGTGGTCGTAGACGGCGAGGCGCATGTACGCCAAGGAGCCGCCCACCCCCGCCGCGCCGAGCAAGACAATCAGCGCGACGAGCCAGGCGACGAGCTTCCAACGGCTCCTCCTCGGGCTCTTCGGCTGCTTCGGCTGCTTGAGCTGCTTCGGCCGCTTGAGCTGCTTCGGCTGCTTGAGCTGCTTCGGCTGCTTGAGCTGCTTCAGGCGCTTCGGCTGCTTGGCCGGCGAGGGCGCCGCCGCTTCGGGCGCTCCGGCCACGTCACGAGCGGCCTGCGGCTGCAACGAGGGTTGCGGGTGAGCCGGTGGCACGGGCACGGCAGCCGGCGCCTCGGGCACGGTCCGGCCCTCCTCGGCGCCAGCACCAGCGCCAGCGCCGGTAGACGGTTCGTCGAAGCTCATGGCCAGCAACTCGGCCAGCTCTACCTCCGAGAGGGCATGTCGGGTGGACCCGGACGGCGCAGGCGTCGTTGGTGGGGCTGCTGCCCCGGCCGCGCCGAGCGCTGCGTCGGCACCGGCCGCCAAGCCCAGGCCGGCCAGCCCTTCCGCCTCAGATGGAGGGCCACCACGCTGGCGGGTGAACGGCGTCTGCACAGTTGGATCCCTGTCCCGGGCGCTGGCCAGCCGGGAGTCCAGCTTGGTTGTCGCCAGCTTCAGCGGCGTAGGAGGCGGCAGGTCCCTGGCGAGCATCTCGAGGTCAGAGCACATGGCAGCGGCGTCCAGGCGGGCCAAGGGCTCCGAGATCGCAGCTTGGGCGATGATCGGAGCGAGGGGACCGAGCTCGGAGACAATCGGCAGGGTCGCCCCGACGCGGGCCATCAAGGTTGCAGCGATGGTGTCGGAGGTGAACGGGACGCGGCCGGTCAACGCCTCGTAGAGCACCAGGGCCAGCGAATAGACGTCGGTGCGGTCGTCGAGCGCCCTGCCCTCGGCCTGCTCGGGCGAAGCGTAGCGGGCCGTGCCGAAGATGGCGCCCATCGGCTCGGTGGCGGCCGACTCCGCAAGCGCCCGGGCAACGCCGAAGTCGGCGATCCGCAGGTGGCCCTCTTCGTCAAACAGGAGGTTGGAGGGCTTCACGTCCCGATGGACGACCCCCCGGCGGTGAGCGTAAGCGAGGCCTGCAGCAGTCTCCGCTCCGACTGAGGCGGCCTGCGAGTGGCTGAGCAGCCCGCCTTGGTCGAGCAAGGCCCGCAAGCTCCCGCCACCGAGGTATTCGAGCACGAGGTAAGGGCCCTCGGCCTCCTCGCCCCAGTCGAACACCCGCATGACGTGGGGGTGGTCCAACGATGCCGCCAACCGTGCCTCGGCAGAGAAACGCCGCAGGAACACACGATCGGTCGCCAGCATCGGATGCAGGACCTTGACTGCGACGCGGCGCGACAGCCGCGTGTCGGTGGCCGCGAAGACTTGGGAGGAGGCACCAGCACCGACCGGGGCAAGCAGTCGGTAGCGGCCGCCCACCACGCGACCGACCTGTTCAGCGATGGTCGTCATGGGTATCCCGATTAAATCTACCGGCCGGCGAGGCGCGATCGGTGGCAATAGGGAGCCCGCCCCTTGGCCCGGTAACCCTTCAGCGACCGGATCCCGGCCCCGCCTAGGGCGTCAGGCCGGCCAGCACGGAGAGCCCGGGGTAAAGAACGGTCGTGCACAGCTCGGCCAGGTCCGCCGGTGACATCTCGGGATGCTCTCGCCACCAGATCGCCAGGCTCTCGCAAGCCCCGGTGACGACATGCGCCAGCGCCCCGAAGACAGCGCTCGGCGCCCCGGTGTCAGCGTCACCGGGGGTGCCACTCAGCAGCCGCGCCACCACCCGAGCCTGCTGTCGACGCATCGCCGCCACCTCGCGACTGACAGGCAGGTCCTCGCCGGACAACAGGCCGTCCCAGATGCCCCGGTGCTGGGCGATGAAGGAGAACCACGCCTCGATCCCAGCCAGCATGCTCTCGCGAGGCCCTTCGACCCCGTTGACAGCCGTCGTCACGCGGACCGCCAATTCATCTGCCGCCTGGTGCATACACCTACGAAACAACTCCTCCTTGTTACCCACCAGCTCGTAGATGACGGGTTTGGACACGCCTGCGCGCCTGGCCAGCTCATCCATCGATGCCGCCGAGTAACCCTTCTCGGCGAACAGCGCCGAGGCCAGGTCGAGCACGTGGCGCCTCCGCACGTCGCGAGGGACCTTGCCGTGCCTGTAGCCGTCGAGTGTTGCCTCGCTCACTTCGGCGTACCCCCTAGCGCGCATCGCCGATCCGCAGGATAGCTACGAGCCGTCCATCAATGCCCAGTGCACGGCGTCCTCGGTCCTCCAGACGCCGCGGCGGAACACTACGACCCAACCCAGCACGCCGCTGTTGAACGTGACGCCGACGGCTGTGTCCGGCTCGTTCGTCGGTATTCCGTCGGCCAGCTGCCAAATCTCGCCCGAGTCGAGCGTCACGATGACCCCGAGGCCGCTCACGCCAAGCCAGGCCTGGGTCGTGTTGATCGTCGCCAGCTGGGAGACGGCGCCAGACAGGGGGATCTCGCCCACGGGCGCGTGCGAGGGGCCGGCGAATCCGGTCGAGGCGACGAGGCTCCACTTCCGACCGCCGTCGTAGGAGCGGTACACGAGCTTGGGCTGCCCGGTCTCCCCAGGCGACGTGCGAGCCCCGCATATCAGCCAGAGCGCGCTCGTCGAACGCGCCGGCGCCTGACTGGTCGGCGTGTCGGGCGGCGGCGCCGCCATATCCTCGCTCGTGTAGGCACCGGAGCACGGGTCGACGAGATGAGTCCATGACTTGCCATCGTCGGAGGTGTAGGCAAGCCCGCCGCCGCCCGACGGCGAATAGGAAAGCACATAGGCAGCGTCAAGGCTCCAGCGCGCCAGGATGTCGCCGCCGCTGCTGGTCTCGGTCAGCCCGGGTGGGCTCACGTCGCTCCACTCGTGGCCGCTGTCCGTCGACACGGCCACCCCCACGGTGCAGCTGGGACCGGAGCTGCAGGTCGTGTACGTCGCCCAGACGTCCAGCTGCCCGTTCGCCATCAGCAGCGGAATTGCCCTTTGCAGCCGTCCGTTGAGACCTTGCACCTCTTGCCAGCTCTTGCCGCCGTCGGTCGTCACCAGCAGGCCGGCCGGGCCGAAGATGTAGCCGTCCGAGGACGAGATGAACTGCAACGTGCTGAACGTGCCCGAGACGGGGAACTGGGAGCCGGTGACGTGCCAGGTATGGCCGGCGTCGGTGCTCTCGGCCAACCTTTCGACGGCCGGGCTGCCGTGCTCGGTCGTGGCGAGAGCGAAGCCCACCGTCGAGTTGACGAACACGGGGTCGGACACGAGATCGGCCGCCGGCACCACGGCACCGCCGTTGAGGGCGCCCCCGCCCGACCCACGCGAGCCGGGGTTGACTTTCAGGGTGGAGGGGCTTCCCGACGAGACCACGGCGACAGCGGCAATCCCGGCTCCCACCGAAGCGAGCAGGAGCAGGCCAACAGTCAGCACCAAGCGGCGCCGGCGCGCCGCGTCCCCCCTGGCCGGTGTGGCCGCTGTGGCCGCTGTCACCTGCCTATCTTGGCAGCTCTCCGGTCTCGAGCAACTCCTTGAAGCCGTCCTCGTCCAGAACGGGAATCCCGAGATCCCGGGCCTTTGACAGCTTCGAGGCTCCCGGCCCCTCCCCGGCCACGAGAGCCGTCGTCTTGGCCGACACCGAGCCGGGCGACTTGCCGCCACGACCTGTCACCGCCTCGACGGCGCCCTCCCTGGAGTATCCCTCCAGCGTGCCTGTGATCACGACCGACTTGCCGGCAAGCACCTTCGGCAGCGTCGACTCCAGGCGAGTCCCGAACGACACCCCGCCCGCCCGAAGGCGCTCGACGAAGGCGGCGTTCTGCTCCGAGGCGAAGAACGAAGCGACGCTCGCCGCGATGGTCGGGCCGATCCCGTCTACGGCCGCCAGCTCGCTCTGGCTGGCGGCCATCACGTGGTCGAGGTCACCGAAAGCCGAGGAGAGCGCCTGCGCCACGGTGCCGCCGGCGTGGCGGATACCGAGCGCGACGAGAAGCCTCGGCAGCGGCCGTCTCCGCGAGGCGTCGATGGCGGCCACGAGGTTCCTGGCCGAGAGGGAGCCGAAGCCCTCCAGATCCTGCAGCTTCTCCTCTGACAGCTCGTAGGCGTCGGCGGCGTCGGAGATGAGACCGGCGCTGATGAGTTGGTAGACGCGTTGCTCGCCGAGGCCTTCGATGTCCATGGCACCGCGCGAGGCGAAGTGCGCCACTCGCTGCACCCGCTGGCCGGGGCAGTCGAGGTTGACGCAATAGGTGTCCGACTCCCCCTCGAGGCGGACGAGCGGGCCGCTGCAGACCGGGCACGACGTCGGGAAGCTCCAGGCGGGCAGCCCCTCGGGTCGAGCAGACAGCACAGGCGCGACCACCTCTGGGATCACGTCGCCGGCCTTGCGGACAACGACGGTGTCGCCCGGACGGACGTCCTTCAGCGCCACCTGGTCCTGATTGTGAAGGCTGGCCAGTCCGACTGTCGACCCACTGACACGAACGGGCCTCAGGCGCGCGAACGGTGTAGCCCGGCCCGTCCTGCCGATCGAGACCATGATGTCCTCGAGGAGGGTTGACCGCTCCTCGGGCGGGAACTTGAAGGCCACCGCCCAGCGCGGTGCGTGCGACGTCGTCCCGAGCCGCCGGTGGAGGGCGATGTCGTCGACCTTGATGACGACCCCGTCTATCTCGTAGGCCAGCGTGTGGCGCTTGGCCGCCATCTTCGTGCAGTAGGCGAACACGTCCTGCAGGCCGGTTACCACCTCGGTCTCGGGGTTGACGGGGAAGCCGATCGCCTTCACAACGTCGAGCATCGCGCCCTGGGAGCTGAGCCCCGAGTCGGAGCCGCGATCACCGCCGGAGCCAGCGCCGCCGCTGGCGGCGCGCCCGGCTGCGTCGGCGTCCACCAACTGGTACGCCCACATCGACAGGGAGCGGGCGGCCGTTATCTCGGGATCCCGCTGGCGCAGCGAGCCGGCGGCGGTGTTGCGTGGGTTGGAGTAGATGCGCTGTCCCGCCGCCTCCTGCCGAAGGTTCATCTCCTCGAAAGCGGCGATCGGCAGGTAGACCTCGCCTCGCACCTCCAACTTGGCGGGCAGGACGGAGCCAGGGTCGGCCAGCTCGTGAGGCACGGCGGCGATCGTGGCGACGTTGGCCGTCACGTCCTCCCCGACGCGGCCGTCGCCACGCGTCGCCCCGCGCGAGAGCTTGCCGTGCTCGTAGGTGATCGAGATGGACAACCCGTCTATCTTCGGCTCGCACACGAACCGCAGCTCTTCGGCGCCACCGGCCCCCAGGCCTAGCAGGCGCTCGGTACGGGCTCCCCAGGCTGTTATCTCCTCGAGGCTGACGACCTTGTCCAGGCTCATCATGGCAACCGAATGCTCTGCGGCAGCAAACAGCGGCGACGCCGGGGCCCCGACAAGCGAGGTCGGGGACTCGTCGGATCGCAGATCGGGGTATTCGGCTTCGAGCTTCGCCAGCTCGTCGACGAGGGCGTCGTAGTCGGCGTCAGGTATCTCGGACTCGGCGTCGTTGTAGTAACGCTGTGAGTAGTAGGCGATCCTCTCCCGCAGCCGGCCGACCCGTTCCACCGGGTCGAGCGAGCCGTCGGGAGAAAAGGCGGAGGCGCTCACGCCGCCTCGCTTGCCGGGTCGCCTCCACTACCAAGCATGGCGATGCCTGAGCCGACTACTTCGTCGCGTCTGTACAGCGCGACCGTCTGACCGGGAGCCACGCGCCGTCGCAGCACCTCGTAGGCAAGACCGTCAGCCGTCGTCACGGCCTCCCAAGGGCGGCCGTGGGCGCTCGCCTGGGCCAGGACCTTCGAACCCACCGGCAAGGCTCGTTCGACCCAGGTCCTATTCGTCAGGCGAATGCCGCGATCCGCCAAGTCCTCTTCGGTGCCGACCTCGACCCGCCGAGCCGCCACGTCGACGCGGACGGCGAACTGCCGGCTGCCGGCCGAGACCCCGAGCCCTCGCCTCTGGCCGACGGTGACAAGCTCGACCGCCGGCACGCTCCCGACGACGATGCCGCTCGAGTCGACGACCACAGCAGCGTGCAACGGGAGCCGATCCCCCAAGAAACGCTCCCGCGCCGAAGTCCCGGACCCCCCCAGCACGAAGCAGACGTCCTGGCTGTCAGGTTTGCTCGCCGTCGGCAGCCCCCGGGACGCCGCCACAGCACGCACCTGTGTCTTGGTCATGCGCCCGATCGGCAGCACGAGCTTGGCCAGCTCGGCCGAGGTCAGGCAGGAGAGTACGTACGACTGGTCTTTGGCTGGGTCCGCCCCCCGCAACAGGCGCGGTCCTTGAGCACCGCTGGCGGGCTCGACCCAGGCGTGGTGCCCGGTGGCTACCGCGTCGAAGCCGAGCCTCGTCGCCCTGTCGAGGAAGCTCCTGAACTTGAGGTGCCGGTTGCACTCGATGCAGGGGTTCGGCGTCAGCCCATCGGCGTGGGCCGCGACGTAGGGCGACACCACCTTGGCCTCGAATTCCTCTGTGAAGTTGAAGACGTGGTGGTCGATACCGAGGCGGTCGGCAACGCGGCGGGCGTCGTCCACGTCCGACACCGAGCAGCACCCCGAGTCCGAAGCACCGCCCCAGAGCTTCATCGTCGCCCCGACGACCTCGTGGCCCTCGTCAGCGAGCAGCGCCGCAGCCACCGAGGAGTCGACTCCACCGGACAGGGCGACGAGGATCCGCATGGCAATAGTGTCGCAGAAGCCTGTAACGCCCGAGAACGTGCCGGACGTCGGGTCGGGGACGGGGACCCGCAAGCGACCGTCAGCCGGCCGCCCGCAGGCGCCCAACGGCCTCGCAGATGCGCCCGACTGCCTGCTCGACGTCAGCCTGGCTGGTGCTCGACCCGAGCGAGAAGCGCACGTGCGACCTCGCCTCGTCCCGGCTGCGCCCCATGGCCACAAGGACATGGCTCGGGTCGAGAGCCCCGCTCGCACAAGCCGAGCCCGCCGAAGCACAGACGCCGAGTTGGTCAAGGACGATCAACAGTTCTTCGGCCTCCACGGCTTCGAACCAGACGTTGCATATGGCAGCGATGCGGCGCTCTGCCGGGACGGCCTCGGCAGCACAACCTGCCCCGGCGAGAACGCCGGCGACGAGCAGGCGTCCGAGACCTTCGGCTGCCGCCATGTGCTCGGCTCGCTCGGCGACGGCCAGGCGTGCAGCCTCAGCCATGCCGACGATGCCGGCGACGTCAGGCGTGCCGGCTCGGAGCTCGCGCTCCTGGGGACCGCCCAAGAGCAAGGGTCGCAGGCGTGCGCGGGCACTCGTCCGGACGAGAAGGGCGCCGACGCCCTTCGGTCCGCCGAACTTGTGGCCGCTGACCGTCACGAGGTCAGCATCGCCAGCCAGGACCGCCACATCCAGCCACGGCATGGCCTGCACCGCATCTGTGTGGAGGAGGGCACCCGGCGCCCGGCTGCGCACGAGGCGGGCGACTTCGGCGAACGGCTGGACGAGGCCCGTCTCGTTGTTGACCAGCATCACCGACACCTCAGCCACCTGGTCGCCTGCCTCCACGAGCCAGGCTTCAAGTGCCCCCAGATCTATTGCCCCGAACGAGTCGACTGCCAGCAGGCACCCGCCGGCGGCCCGCACCGGCTCCAGCACGGCCGGGTGCTCTACTGCACTGCAGGCGACGAGTCGAGAGTCCTCTCGGGACGCCGGCAAGGCACCCGTGACGGCGAGGTTGTCGGCCTCCGTGCCGCCGCTCGTGAACACGACCTCGCCGGGCTCGCCACCCAGCGCGGCGGCCATCTCGTCGCGGGCGTCGTCGACGGCCCGCCGGGCTCCCCGCGAGACTGAGTGGCTTCCCGAAGGATTGCCATAGTTGCGCGCCAGCCAGGGCAACATCGCCTCGAGCGCTTCGGGCCGCAGGGCCGTCGTCGAGGCGTGGTCGAGGTAGACGGCGGGGGGCCCCGACTCGGCAGCGTGACGGTGGCAGCCGTCAGCTCGGGATACCACACCCGCCATTAGCCGGCACCTTCGGCATCGTGTTCTCGTTGACAGACGTCGTCGTCTGGGCGACGGTGCTCACGTCGCCGGCCGACTGGACCGAAGCGGCTGAAAGCGACCCTGCCCGCCAACCGAGCTCGAGCTCGAAGAAGTCCGTGGTGACGTCCTGTACCGCTGAAGCCCAGGGGCTGGCCCCTTCGTAGGGACCGAGATGGTCGGCTCCGAGCAGGGTGACGAACCACTTGGGCTCTGACCCACTCTGGAGGTTCGAGAACAAGTCGATGGCCGGCCCGGGCAGGGCGCAGCCGTCGGCGTCGCTCTGAACCTGCAAGAGCGCCGGCGAGCCCGGCGCCGGCGAGTAGGTCCCGATCGGCTTGGATCCGAGTGCCCCCCAGGCGGAGCCCGACAGCACGGCCACGGCCTTGGGGGCCACGGGCAGCTCGTCGTAAGTTGTGCGCAACGAGGAGGCGAAGGTGAGGGCGGCGACCACGTCGGCACCGTCTGACTGGCCGGCCAGGGCAACGTCGGAGAGATCAAGAACTCCCTTCAAGTGCCCGCCCCACGCCAGGTTGTCCAGGTTCTGGAGTTGCTTCATCACATAGACCATGTCGCCGGGCTCGTTGAACTCGTCGGTCTCGAGAGTGTCGGCGATGGTCGGGTCGGTGTTTCCTCCCGCCGCTGTAACCGCCTGCAAGCTCTCGTCGGGGAAGACCGGCGACACGACCACGAAGCCGGCACTCACCCAGGCGTCAAGCAGCGACGAATAGACGTCCGGGTCGGCCTCGAAGCCGTGGGCGAACACGATGACGGGGTAGGGGCCGCCGTCGTGGGAGGCGACGGCGTCTGTCGTCTCTGAACCAGGCGACCCCGCCAGGGTCGGGTAGCGGACTTCAGTCGTGAGCACCCTGCCCGGTATGGCCTCGCCCGTGGGGCCGACGTGGAAGATCGCCGGCCCGGTCTCGGTCCAGTCGAAGGTGTGGATTCCGACCTCGAAGGAGGAAGGAATCGTCGTCGTCGTCACCTTTGGCGAGGTGGCCGCGCTCGAGCCGCCGCCCGGTTTGCCCGAACCCGAGGCGATGCTGCAGGCGGCCACGACGACACCGGCAACCAGCACGGCCAGCACGGCCGCCGTGAAGCGGCGGCGGCGATAAAGCCGGGCGCGGGAGTCGGTCGCGCCGCGGCGGGCCAAGTGGCCTGCATGCGTGCGCGGCGGCGCCGGGGCGCGGCGGGAAGAGCCGTGGTCGCGGGGGGTCACAGGCTCAAATTTACCTGAGCGGATTGACCCTGCAGTCTCGGGTCCCTCAAGGCTGCACGATCATCACGAGAAGTGCGAAGACAAAGCAGATGGATATGAGGCCGACGGCTGTTTCTATCTGGTAGCAGGCACGTCGGAAGTCGTCGATACGTTCTTCCTCAAGCGCTTTCTGGGCACGCCGCTCGGCAGGCCAGCACCAGCCGGTGGCCGCGGCGCCGGCCACGACCCAGATGGCAAGGCCCATCCAGGGCCAGAAGCCATGGGTCGCAGTCCTGTCGCTGCCGAAGAGAAGCACCAGCCCGAGCACAGGAACCAGGAAGATCAAGCGCGCCGGCCAGTCGGTCCCCGGCTTGAAGAAACGCCGAGTATTCGCGTCCCCCTCCGGAGCCACCAGGTGCCTGCCCCGCGAGGCCGCCAAGCCTGCCATACCGATGGCCCCGAAGCCGACGAAGGCGACGACCACGTGAGCCACGAAGACGATGTCGTAAAAAGGACTCGTCAAGGCGCACTCCGCGGTTGGGCCGCCAGGTGGGCAACGACGAGCACGGCGGGCAGTCTTGCAGCCGATTTCCTCCGAGGGTGCGCATGAGCAGCGACATGCGGCTGTAGCCTTGTCAGCAAGGAAACCGACGAAAGAACAGGAGGCAGGCAGCGAGGGTGAACCAGCTTCGCCTCGATCCATTGTCAGGGCGTTGGGTAACAGTGTCCACCGACCGCGGCCAACGTCACGGCGCTTTTCTGCCTAGGCAGCCCACGCCAGACGGCGACGACGTCGCCACATGTCCCTTCTGCCCCGGCAACGAGGGCGACACCCTCCCAGCCCTCGAGGTCTACGGGCAGTCCGAGAACTGGATAGTACGGGTGGTGCCAAACCGGTACCCCGCTTTCAAAGGCGACACACCCTTCGTCGTCGAGCATCGCGGCCCTGTCTTCACCGAGGCCCCGGCCAGCGGCATCCACGAGGTGCTCGTGCTGTCACCCGATCACGACCGGACCTTCGCCTCGTTGCCCGACGATCAGCTCTCGCTCGTCATGGCGGCCATCCGGGACAGGATCGAAGAGCATCAGGGCACTCCCGGTCTGCGCTACAGCCAGGCGCTGGTCAACCACGGGCGCCAGGCCGGGGCCTCCGTCTCGCATCCGCACGGCCAGCTCCTCGGTATTCCGTTCGTGCCGAGGGAGATCGCCGACGAGCAGGCGGGCTTCGCCCGCTTCGCCGGCGGTTGCCTGCTGTGCGCCGCCGCCGCCTCCGAGGAAAGGGTCGGTTACCGGGTCCTCGACTCCACCGACGAGCTCGTGATGTTCACGCCCTTCTGGAGCGGCACGCCCTACGAGCTCCTCGTCGTGCCCCGCGAGCACGGTGCCCATCTCCACCGTGCGCCGACGAGCCGCCTCGTGGCCGTCGGCAAGGCGATCCGGACCGCCCTGCTGGCCCTTACGGAGCACCTCGGCGACATCGCCTACAACATCGTTCTTCACTCAGCGCCCTACAAGGCGACGGGCATGTACCACTGGCACGTCCACGTTCTGCCCAACCTCACGACGCGGGCTGGCTTCGAGCTCGGGACCGGTGTCCTGATCAACGTCGTGTCGCCCGAGAAGGCAGCCGAGGACCTGCGGGACGCCCTCGAGAAGATCGCCATGCGAGAAGGCCAAGCAGCCTCCTGACCGCCGGGACGCGGTTCGCCTGCCATCGCAGGGCTGTGTCTCGCTGTCGAGACTTGCCTTTGTCAGAGTTACGGGCGGTTTTCCGCACCTAACTCTGACAGTCGCATCCCCAGACCGGACACGAGCGCCACGAGCGAGGCGTGAGGACAGCCACACGCGAGCACCTCAACCCGCACCGCTTCGATGCCCCCTCCCGCCCCCCACCACGCGCGAGAGCACGGCGTCGGCGCCCGCCGCTGCAACGGGAACGAGAGACGCGATGCCCGGCAGCGACACGTAGCCGCGCACGAAGGCAGCCACGTTGTGACGCTCCCAGCCGGTGGCAAGCCGCTCGGCCTGCGTCCGCAGGCTCGCCGGCTGCAGCTCGACGGCAGCGGCGGCAGCCAGCAGCAGGGACTCGCAGAAGTCGGCCACGTCCTCCAACGGCGAAGCCAGCCGCGGCGCCCGCAGAGAGCCGGCCCCGGCACTCTCGCCGAGGAGCGGGTCGTCTCCGAAACCGGCGATCAACCAGCCGGCGTCGGCCCGCATCACCCGGCGTAGGTGGTAGTCACCGTGGACCCGGATCGCCGTGCCTTCCGGGACCGCCGCGGTGGGGAAGGCGGTGGAGAGAGCCAGGTGCATCCGGGCTGTTGTTTCGCCGAGGCGCCGCATCTCAGGCCCGAGGTCGCCGCCGGCGACGCCGACGTCCTCGAAGGTCAGACGCGGGTCGACCCAAGTCCGAGCCAGAAGGTCGCGTAACGACGTCCGGGCAAGCGCCAAGCCTTCGACGGCACCCGGCATGTACTCCCGGACGAGAGCGAGGTCACGACCGTCACGCCGCCAGTGGGCGACCGGCGCCAGCATGTGGTTGAACCCGGCGGCGTCCAAGCGCTGCAGCACCTCGATCTCGAGCCTGGGCCGCGGCTCGATGACGCGGTAGCACTTCATGAACAGCCTCTCGTCGTAGACAAGCGATGAGTGGCTCACAAGCGATGTCACCACCCTTGAGCGCTCAGCTGTCTCGGCGCCCGCCGTGACGGCCTCGAGCAACCAGACGGCCAGCTCCCGGTCGGCCAGGAAGTCGTAGACGAGCACTTCGCCGCTGCTGTCGCAGGCAGCGCCGAGCACGGCGTCCGAATGCCGCCCGAGGACGCCCGGAGCAAGGCTCGTCGGGCGCCATCCCAACACGAGGTGGAAGGTGCACTCCCGGCACTCCACCACGACGCTCGCCAGGCCAGGGTGCTCTGTGCGCAGCACTTCGACGTCCACGACTGAGACCGGTAGGCGCGGCTCGCCGAAGGAGCCGAGGGCTGCCTGGGCCCAATGCTGGCGGGCCAGGTATGAACCGAGCAGCGGCTCGACGTCCGGAACGCCCGTCACGGCGACGCTCGCAGCTCGAACCAGTAGAAGCCGTAGGGAGGCAACGACAAGAAGTACGGCTCGGCGCCTATAGCCGGAAAGGGCACGCGGCCGAGGAGCTCGACGGGGACAGAGCCCTCGTAGCGGGCCAGGCTGAGGAGGGCGGGCTGGGCGAAGCGGGACAGGTTGTGCACGCACAGCACCAGCGAGCCCTCGTTGCCTCCGGCCTCACCGCCGGCAGCCCGCAGGTACGCCAGGACAGAAGGGTTGTCGGCCGCCAGCATCTCGAGAGAGCCGGTCGCGAATACCGGGTAGAGGCGACGCACCTGCAGCGCCCGGCGCAGCCAGTGCAGGAACGAAGAGGGATCGCGGCGTTCGGCCTCGACGTTCACTGCCTCGTAGCCATGCACCGGATCCATCAGCGGCGGGAGGTACAGCTGGGCGAAGTCCGCTCGGGAGAAGCCGCCATTGCGGTCGGGCGACCACTGCATCGGCGTGCGCACGGCGTCACGGTCGCCGAGGTAGATGTTGTCGCCCATCAAGATCTCGTCGCCGTAGTAGAGCACAGGCGCCCCCGGCAGCGACAGCAACATGGCGTGGAGAAGCTCGGCCAAGCGCCTGTCGTTGTCGACAAGGGTCGCCAGGCGCCGCCTTATGCCGATGTTGCGTCGCATCCTGGGATCGCGCGCGTACTCGCCGTACATGTAGTCGCGGTCGTCGTCGGTGACCATCTCGAGGGTCAGCTCGTCGTGGTTGCGGAGGAAGATGCCCCACTGGCAGCCTGACGGGAGTGCCGGCGTCTGGGCCAGCACCTCGGTGATGGGGAACCGTTGCTCGCGGCGGATGGCCATGAACATCCGCGGCATCAAGGGGAAGTGGAAAGCCATGTGGCACTCGTCTCCCTGACCGAAGTACTCCACGACGTCTGTCGGCCATTGGTTCACCTCGGCCAGCAGGACGGCGCCGGGTGCCACGGCGTCGACCTCGCGGCGGACGAGGCGCAGCATCTTGTGCGTGCCGGGCAAATTCTCACAGGCGGTCCCCTCCTGCTTGGAGAGATAGGCGGCGGCGTCGAGCCGGAAGCCGTCGAGCCCGACCCCGAGCCAGAACCGGACGACGCCGAGCATCGCATCGACAACTTCGGGATTCTCATAGTTGAGGTCCGGTTGATGATGGAAGAAACGATGAAAGTAGTACTGCTCCCGGCCCCCCGCGAAGGTCCAGTTGGATCCCTCCGCATCGACGAAGACGACCCGTGTGGCGGCAAAGCCCTGGTCGTCGTCCGACCACACGTACCAGTCAGCCTTCGGGTTCGTGCGCGAGGCACGAGACTCCGCGAACCAGGGATGCTGGTCGCTCGTGTGGTTCATGACGAGGTCGGCGATGATGCGGATCCCCCGCTTGTGGGCGTCGCCCACGAGGTCCGCCAGCACGTCGGCCGTTCCCACTTCTGGCGCCACACTGAAGAAATCGCTCACGTCGTAGCCTCCGTCACGAAGCGGCGACGGGTAGAACGGCAACAGCCACAAGCAGTCGACGCCTAACCATTCGAGGTAGTCGAGGCGCTGCCTGATGCCCTCGAGGTCGCCGATGCCGTCAGAGTCAGAGTCGAAGAAGCTTCTCGGCAACAACTCGTAGAAGACTGCGCGCTCGTACCAGCCAGGGTCGTCTACGACAGGGCTTCCCACTGGCCGGGGCCGGGAGCAGTCGGCTCGGCCGAGCTCAGCTGAACTCGATCGCCGAGAAGCCCTTCAGCTTCGCCAACTGATGCCTCGCCTCGATCTTGCGAACCGTGCCGGACCGAGAGCGCATGACGAGCGACTCGGTGCCGGCGCCGCGGTTGTCGTAGCTGACGCCGCGAAGCAACTCGCCGCCGCTGATCCCGGTGGCGGCAAAGAAACAGTTGTCTCCCTTCACCATGTCGTCGGTCCCTAGCTTTCGCGAGACGTCGTAGCCAGCTTCCTCGGCCGCCCGCCGCTCATCGTCGTTGCGGGGCCAGAGGCGGCCCTGGATCTCGCCTCCCATGCATTTGAGGCCGGCGGCCACGATGATCCCCTCCGGCGTGCCGCCAATGCCGTAGAGCACGTCGACGCCCGACTCCGGCCAAGCCGTCGAGATGGCCGCGGCGACGTCACCGGCCGAGATCAGGCGGACGCGGGCACCGGCAGCTCGCACCTCGGCGATGAGCTCGGCGTGCCGCTCGCGGTCGAGGATCACCACTGTGAGATCCCGCACCGACTGGCCCTTGGCGGCGGCTACGGCCCGCAGGTTCTCGGTCGGCGAGGCGTCGAGGTCGATCTTGCCGGCGGCGGCCGGCCCGACGGCGAGCTTCTCCATGTAGAAGCACGGGCCAGGATCGAACATAGCCCCCCGCTCCGCCACGGCTATGACGGCGATGGCGCCGCCTCGCCCGAGGGCCGTCAGTTCGGTCCCGTCGATCGGGTCGACGGCGATGTCGGTCTGGGGAGGCCCGCCATCGCCTACATGCTCGCCGTTGAAGAGCATGGGGGCTTCGTCTTTCTCGCCCTCGCCGATGACCACGAGGCCATCCATCGAGACCGACTGCAGTACGACGCGCATCGCGTCGACGGCGGCCCCGTCTGCGCCCTCCTTGTCACCACGGCCGAGCCAGCGGCCGGCCGCCAAGGCAGCCGCTTCAGTGACCCGAACGAGCTCCATTGCGAGGTTGCGATCCGGCGCTTGTGCACTCATCGGCGCAAACGCTAACCGCCCCCCGGCCGTTCCGAGTGAATCTTCGTGAACCGGTCTGGCCACCCCCTGCTTGCTGGATCAGCGGGCATGGGTACGGCAGGCCGTCCGTGGCGCAGTATCGTCCCCGCCGGTATGGATCGCTTCGTCGTGCGCCCGAACGGGCCGCTGTCCGGCACCGTGCAGATCTACGGCGCCAAGAATTCCGTGCTCAAGCTGATGGCCGCCAGCCTGCTGTCCACAGGTCACCACCGCCTCAGCAACGTCCCGGCCATCGTGGACGTGTCGATCATGGCGGACATCCTGGCCGCGATGGGCGCTACGGCCACCCACTCGGGCAGCGGCACAGATGGCGTCTTGGACATCGACGTGCCTGAGCGCATCACGCCGGTTGCCCCCTACGAGCTGGTTGAACGCATGCGAGCCTCGATCGTGGTCCTCGGGCCGCTCCTGGCCCGCTACGGGTACGCCAAGATGTCGTTGCCTGGCGGCGACGACTTCGGCTCGCGCCCTATCGACTTCCACCTGCGGGCCTTCGAGGAGCTCGGCGTCGAGTTCACGACCGACCACGGCTACATCGAGGGAAGGTGCGACAGGCTGGTCGGGGGCCGCATCGTGCTGGAGTTTCCCAGCCACACGGCCACCGACAACGTCCTCATGGCGGCAGTACTGGCGAAGGGCACGACGGTGATAGAGAACGCCGCCCGGGAACCGGAAGTGCTCGACCTTGCCCAGATGCTGGAGGGCATGGGCGCCAACATCGCCGGTGCCGGCACCTCGCGCATCGAGATCGAGGGTGTGGAGGCCCTCCGGCCCGCTGACCATGCCGCTATCCCCGACAGGGTGGAAGCCGCCACGTTCATGGCCGCCGTCGGGCTGGCCGGAGGTGAAGTGCAGGTCCAGGGGGCGCGCCACGAGAACATGGACATGGTCCTCGAGAAGCTGCGGAGCATCGGCATGCGCTGCGTGCCGAACAGCGGGGGCATCCTGGTGACCTCCGACGGCGCCCGGGCGTCGGTCGACATCGCCACGCTCCCCTACCCCGGCGTCGCCACGGACTACAAGCCCCTTCTCGTGACTTTGCTGTCGGTGGCGAGCGGCGTCTCGATCGTGACAGAGAACCTGTTCGCAGGACGGTTCCGCTACGTCGACGAGCTCCTCCGTATGGGGGCAGACATCACGATCGAGGGCCATCACGCCGTCATACGCGGCGTCGACCGCCTCTCCGGCGCCCAGGTGCGGGCGCCCGACATCCGCGGTGGCGCCGCCCTGGTGCTGGCAGGGCTGGTGGCCGAGGGCGAGACGGGAGTGGGTGGCTGGGGTCACGTCGCCCGTGGCTACGAAGACCTGGGCGGTCGCTTGCGGGCACTGGGAGCCGACGTCTCGCCTTTGGGCGACGAGTCGTGACGAGAGACGATGCTCAGCAGCTGCTCGAGCGGGCCTGCGGCGGTGAAGCGGGCGACCGCCGCTCACTCGCTCGCCTGCTCTCGCTGGCCGAGCGAGGAGGCGCCGCCGGTCGGCAGCTTGGCCGCCTCACTTACCCCAAGGCTGGCCAGGCCTACTCGATAGGGCTGACAGGTTCACCCGGTGCCGGGAAGTCGACGCTGACGGCAGGGCTGATCACCGAGGCCCTGCGGCTGTCCGCCGGCCCGGTAGCCGTGCTGGCGGTCGACCCGTCCTCGCCGCTCTCGGGAGGGGCCATCCTCGGGGACAGGGTCCGCATGCAGGACCACGCTCTCGACAGGGGCGTCTTCATCCGCTCCATGGCGACCAGAGGGCACCTGGGCGGGCTCGCCGCAGCCGTCCCGGAGGCGATGCGAGTGCTCGACGCCACGGGCTGGCCGCTCGTGCTCGTCGAGACCGTAGGCGTCGGCCAGGTCGAAGTCGAGGTGGCAGCCAGCTGCGACACCGTCGTCGTTGTCCTCAACCCGGGTTGGGGCGACGCCGTTCAGGCCAACAAGGCCGGCCTTCTCGAGATTGCCGACATCCTGGTGATCAACAAGGCCGACAGGCCAGGCGTGCGCGAGACCAAGCGCGACTTGGTTCACATGCTGCAGCTGTCCGGGCACCTGGCCTGGACGCCGCCGATCGTGGAGACGGTCGCTTCTTCCAGCGACGGTTTGCACGAGCTGTGGTCCACCATCGGTTCCCACCGCCAGCATCTCGAGTCCACCGGCGGCCTCGCCGAGAGGCGCTCGAAGCGCAGGGCCGAGGAGACCCAGCGGCTGGCCGTTGCCCAATTCGCCCGCGAGGTCGCGGCCGAGCTAAGGCCAGGGTCCTCCTTCGCCGAGTCGCCGTCCTCGCCATCGGCGAATCCGGCTGTGGCGGCCGACCTCCTGGTCGCCCAGATAGCCGCCCGCTTGGCGCGCGGCGCCGGCGATGCCTGAGCAGGCCACCCGCAATCGCCGCCGCAGGCACCTTTGGCGTGAAAAGAGCCGGCTGGCGGTGACTGCGGTGGGAGTGGCCGCCGCCTGCTGCCTGTCAGCTTGCAGCTCGTCCGGTCCGCAGGCCGCTCCGACACGGTCATTGGGTCGCGACAAGGTGTACTCGGCCTTCGGGTTGTCCGTCGACGCCGACTTCCCGGGGGAAGCAAAGGTAGTGGGCAACCCGGCGGCGTTTCGGGGCTTGTTCAGCGGGCACTCGGCCGCTACGTCGTGGTCGATCGGCAATCTCGGGCTGCTCCATGTCGACTCCTACGACCTGGTGATGGTCCAGTTCCCGGCGACTACGCCGGCCGCTGAGATGACCAACGAGCTGAAGGGCTACGCAGGAGAGTTGAACACCAGGCTCTACGGCCGGCCGGGGCTGAAGGAGGTAAGCCCGACCACCAACGGGCGCTTCGGTGGCACCCTGGCCTTCAGCGACGGCGACGTGCTCGTCATCGCCGGTGCCTACGACGTGGTCAAAGCTCCGATCAGTCGCTTCATCGACTCGATCAAACTAGCCGCCGGCTAGATCCGCCGGCGCAGGGCCGACGTGCGCAGGGCCGACGTGCGCAGGGCCGAGCCGACGTGCGCAGGGCCGACGTGCGCAGGGCCGACGTGCGCAGGGCCAGGTCGTTGCGCGGAGGTGGGCCGGCGCACGCGCCGAATTGACGACTGAGACGTACGTGGGACGGCCCACCTGGCACCGATGGCAGCCCTAGCGCCTCACGACGGCACCTTGTCTACAGATCCCGTTCCATCATCGTGAAGTCACGATCACCACGCCAGCCAGGAAGCAGGGAGACGCCGGCATACCCGCGGCCGGCGTAATAGGCCTCGGCACGCCCGCCGGCCAGCGCCTCGAGGCGCACCCTCTGGCAACCACGCTCCCGACCGAGGTGCTCGACGGCTTGCAGGAGATGAGTGCCGACGCCAGTCCCCCTCATGTCGGCGGCGACCATGAGCCGGCCGAGGCGGCACGTGGCACCTCGGATCTCGCCCTCGGCAACACCCGAGAGGACGCCACCGACTCGAGCGGTGACAGTGAACGGCTCGTCGTCCACCGTGGTGGGGCCGTACTCGACAAGGGAGTGCTCAGCCCAGGCCGCCGACGACCACGCCTGCTCGGCAGGGTCGAGGCGCCGGCTCGTCGCCAACACGACCTCGTAACCGCCGCGTCCGACCACGGAAGGGCCGGCCAGACCCAGCGAAGCGATAGGCAGCCAGCGCCGCCCGCCTTCGTCGAACCGGACGACGGCGACCTGCGTGAACACGCACTCGGCGCGGAAGCCCGCCAGTGAAGTCAGCGCCGGCTCGATCGATTCAACCGGACAGCGCTGGTTGATCGTCACGTGCGGGACGAACGGCCGCGGCGGGCGGACCGGTGGTGGCGTCAGGGGGCCGGTGCAGAGCGCAGCCTCGAGCCGACGAAGGCCGCCGAGCCCCTCGGGCGTGCCGAGAACGGCCAGATAGACCACCGGGTTTGGTGGGTAGAAGGTCGCTACTGGCCCGATCTCGAGGCGCAGAGGACCGACACCGCCAGCCACGGCCCGAACAAAGCCGACCGCTTCGTCAACTGAGTCGGCTGCAACGTTCAGCGGTGGCCTCACGGTCACGTGCGGCCCGATTCGGTCGATCTCGCCGGAGCCGAGCGCCCTCCGCAAGCCGTTGATCTCGTCGGCCAGCTGGCCTGTGACCATGAGGACAACGGCCAGGCGGGCCCGCGGACCGCTTGACGTGGCAGAGGTCAAGGCTCAGCTGGCCCGGCAGCCACTCGGCGTCAGTGGGGCGCCACCGGCGAGCCCAGCGACGACAGCGATTCGAGCGCACCGGCCGCCTCCAGCCGGGCGCGAGCCCTCCGGGCGCGTACCTCCGGCTCGTCCGGCTTGAGCAGGGCAAGCATGGCCGATCCGTGCACAGGCTCGGCCGCCACACCCTCGACCTCGGCCTCTGCCGCCTGCGCACCGTCCCCGCTGCCAGCAGCCGCAGCCTCTTCCGCACTGGCAAGCGCCCGCTTGGCGCGGTCGATGTCGATGTCGAGCGCCAGCTCTGCCACGGAAGCAACCACGGTGATGCTGTTGCCGGCGACGTGCACGAAGCCGCCGGCAACCGCCGCACGCTCCTCGGGGCCCCCGCCCATCTCGGCGGACGCCTCGGCGGAGTCCGCCCCCGCAGGAGCGATGCGCAGTACGCAGACGTCGACTGCACCGACGAAATCGGCATGGTTGGGCAGGAACATGATGTCGCCGCCCTCGGTGCGCATCACGACGAACTCCGCCTCCCCGTCGAACAGCTTGTGCTGTGGCGTGACAAGCTCGACGTGGGTGGGCACTAGGACAGCTCCTTTGCCTTCTTGAGGACGTCGTCGACCCCACCCACATTGAGAAACGCCTGCTCCGGCACATTGTCCAGGTCCCCACCCACTAGCGCCTCGAAGGAGCGGATGGTCTCTTCGATCGGCACGGTGACGCCAGGGATCTGCGTGAAGACCTCGGCGACGTACATCGGCTGGGACAAGAAGCGCTGCACCTTGCGGGCCCGGTTCACGGTGACCCGGTCCTCTTCGGAGAGCTCGTCGAGGCCGAGGATGGCGATGATGTCCTGCAGCTCCTTGTAGCGCTGGAGCACCTCCTGCACGCGCCGTGCGCAGGCGTAGTGCCTGTCGCCGACGACCTCGGGAGCCAGGATGTTGCTCGTGGAGGCAAGGGGGTCGACAGCCGGGAAGATGCCGAGGGCAGCGATCTGGCGCGACAGCTCGGTCGTGGCATCGAGGTGCGTGAACGTCGTGAACGGGGCAGGGTCGGTGTAGTCGTCGGCCGGCACATACACGGCCTGCAGCGACGTGATCGAGTGTCCCCTGGTGGAAGTGATGCGCTCCTGCAGCTCGCCCATCTCGTCGGCCAGCGTCGGCTGGTAACCCACTGCCGAGGGCATGCGGCCGAGCAACGTCGACACTTCCGAGCCCGCCTGCACGAACCTGAAGATGTTGTCCACGAACAACAGCACGTCCTGGTTCTTGACGTCGCGGAAGTACTCCGCCATCGTCAGCGCCGCCAACGCCACCCGCAGGCGCACGCCGGGCGGCTCGTCCATCTGGCCGTACACGAGAGCGGCCTTGTCGATGACGCCGGACTCCTGCATCTCCAGCCAGAGTTCGTTGCCCTCACGGGTTCGCTCGCCGACACCGGCGAAGACCGAGACACCGCCGTGGTTCTGGGCGACGCGGCGGATCATCTCGGTGATGAGCACGGTCTTGCCCACGCCGGCCCCACCGAACAGACCGATCTTCCCGCCCTGTACGTAAGGCTCGAGGAGGTCGACGACCTTGATGCCTGTCTCGAACATCTGTCGCTTGGGCTCGAGCGAGTCGAAGGCCGGAGCCTCGCGGTGGATGTCCCAGCGATCGTCGGGAGCCCCCATTTCACCCGGGTCGAGCACGTCGCCGGTCACGTTGAAGACGTGCCCGAGGGTGGCGTCGCCGACCGGAACAGAGATGCCGCGGCCGGTGTTGCGAGCCGTGGCACCTCGGCGCAGCCCGTCGGTCGACTTGAGGCAGACGGCCCGCACCCGGCCCTCGCCGATCTGCTGGGCAATCTCGGCGGCTATGACCTGCTGCTGGCCGTCGACCTCGATCACCATCTCTATCAGGTGGTTGATCTCCGGCAGGGCGTGCGGCGGGAACTCGACATCGACGACGGGGCCGGCGATCGCGACCACCCGCCCGTCATCATGAGTCTTCTCGGCTGCCGCCGTGTCAATGGTGGACGTCATGCGCTTTGCTCCTCGGCTCCGTATTCCAGTGGTGCGGCGACGTCTGTGCGCGAGCCCTGCCGCAGGGCCTCGGCTCCGCCGACGATCTCCATGATCTCGTTGGTGATGGTGTCCTGGCGGGCGCGGTTCATGACCCGGCGCAGGTTGGTGATGATGTCCTCGGCGTTATCGCTCGCTGCCGACATCGCCCGTTGGCGGGCGACGTGCTCGGAGGCGGAGGCCTCCAGCAGCGCCGAGTAGACGGCGGCCTCTGCATACCTCGGGACGAGCAGTGAGAGCAGGTCCTCCGCCGAGGGCTCGAACTCGAAGAAGCCGCCGCCGCCGCCTGAGGCCATTGGCAAGCTTTGGCCGTCGTCGGCCGCGGGCGCCACCGAGACGGTAGGGGGGGCGCCCGCCGGCTCGGGAGGCTGCAGCGGCAGGACTTGACGAGTCTCGACAGTCTGGGTGCCAGCACTGAAGAAGCGGGTGGACACCAGCTCGACCAAGTCGACGGCTCCGGCAAGAAACGCCGGCAGGAACGTGGCGGCCACCTCCCGTGCGTCCTCGTAGGTCGGGCTGTCGGACATCGAGAACGGGTGGGTGACCTCTCGGCCCCGGAAACGGAAGTAAGGCACAGCCTTCTTCCCGACGCCCGTCACCTTGTAGCTGCGTCCCTCCGCCTCGCCCGTGGTCATCAAGCGCTCGGCGGCGCGCAGCACAAAGGCGTTATAGCCGCCGCAAAGCCCACGATCGGACACGATCGTGACGACTGCAACGTTCTGCGGCGACTCCGGTATCCCGAGCAGCCTGGCGGGGGCGGTGCCGTCGGACGCGACATCGGCCAGGACCCGCTCCATGCCTTGCAGGTACGGTCGCGAACCGGCGATCCGCTGCTGGGCGCGGGCCATCCGCGAGGCGGCGATGAGCTCCATCGCCCGCGTGATCTTCTTCGTCGACTCGACGCTGCGTATCCTCGTCCGGAGGATCCGTTCCTGCCCACCGGCCATGCGCTAGCTCGCCTCTGCCTCTGGCTCGATCGGGGCGAAGGTCTTCTTGAGCTCCTCGATCGCCGAGTCCATCTCCTCGTCGGGTGGGAGGGCACCTGTCTCCCGGATCTTTTGCAGCAAGTCGGCATGCTTGGCACGGAAGTGCGCCCGCAGCTCCTTCTCGAAGGGCTGGACGTCGCTCACTGCCAGCGTGTCGAGGTGGCCCCGCGTGCCGGCGTAGATGACAACGCACTGCTCCTCGACAGGGAGCGGCTCGTTCAGGCCCTGCTTCAGCAGCTCGGTGAGGCGGTAGCCTCGGTCGAGCTGGGCCTGGGACACCTTGTCGAGCTCAGAACCGAACGTGGCAAAGGCCTCGAGCTCGCGGAACTGCGCCAGGTCGATCTTGAGCGATCCGGCGACCGACTTCATCGCCTTGATCTGAGCGTTGCCTCCCACCCGGGAGACCGAGTTGCCGACGTGCATGGCCGGCCGGACACCTGAATAGAACAGATCGGTCTCCAGGAAGATCTGCCCGTCGGTGATGGAGATGACGTTCGTCGGGATGTAGGCGGAGATGTCGCCCGCCTTGGTCTCGATGATCGGGAGCGCCGTCAACGAGCCGCCGCCCATGGGGTCGGACAGCTTGGCTGCCCGCTCCAAGAGGCGACTGTGAAGGTAGAAGACGTCGCCCGGGTAGGCCTCGCGGCCAGGCGGCCGGCGCAGGAGCAGAGAGAGCTGCCGGTAGGCCTCGGCCTGCTTGGACAGGTCGTCGTAGACGATGAGAGCGTGCTCGCCGTTGTCCATCCAGTGCTGGCCCATGGCGCAGCCCGCGTAGGGGGCGATGTACTTGAACGGCGCCGGCTCGGACGCAGGCGCTGCCACGACGACGGTGTACTCCATGGCCCCGTGGTCGGCGAGCGTGGCGACGGTCTGGGCGATCGTCGAGCCCTTCTGGCCCACGGCGACGTAGATGCACTTCACTCCCTGGCCGCGCTGGTTGATGATCGTGTCGACGGCGATCGTGGTCTTGCCGGTCTTACGGTCGCCGATGATCAGCTCCCGCTGGCCACGGCCGATGGGGGTCATGGCGTCGATGACCTTGATTCCCGTCTGCAGAGGCTGCGACACCGGCTGGCGCTTCACGATGCCCGGGGCCTGGATCTCCATCAGGCGGGACTCGGTGTTCGACAGGGCGCCCTTCCCGTCGATCGGGTTGCCGAGCGGGTCGACCACGCGACCGAGCAGACCGTCGCCGACCGAGACCGAGAGAATGCGACCGGTCGCCTTGACGACCTGTCCCTCTTGGAGGTCATCGACTGAGCCGAGCACGACGGCGCCTATCGTCTCTTCGTCGAGGTTGAGAGCCAGGCCGACACCACCGTTCTCGAATTCGAGAAGCTCGTTGACCGAGCAATTCGGCAAGCCCGTGATGCGGGCGATCCCGTCGCCGACCTCGGCGATGCGGCCCACCTCCTCGGCGTGCACGCTCGAGGTGTACTCGGCGACGTGGCGGCGCAGCGCCGCCTCTATGTCCTCCGGGTTGATGCTGAACTCTGGCATTTGATCTTCCTGTGTTCCTCTAAGTCCTTGGTGGCTAAGTCTTGGCTGACTTGTAGGTGACGTTGCGCGAAGTTGTCAGCGTGCTGGTCAGGCGCTTTGCAGCAGCGTCTCGCGCAGCTGGGCAAGACGGTTGCGCACGGTGCCGTCGATGACAAAGTCCCCGACGGCGACGCTCAAGCCGCCGATTGCGCTCGGGTCGAGGCGGACTCTCAGCTCCACGGGGCGGCGTGTCAACACCGCCAGGGCGGCAGACAGGCGCTGGCGCTCGTCGGCAGTCAGATCCACTGCCGAGCGCACGTCGGCGATACGCCGCCCCCGCTCGGCGGCAGCGATCTCGACGAGGTAGTCGAGCGCCGAGTCGAAAGACCGCGATCTCCCTGCCCGCAGGATGTAGGCAGCCAGACGTGCAGTGTCGGGGCGGACCCGGCTGGCAAGCAGATCCTCCAACACGCCCAATCGCCCCTCGATCGGTACCGCGGTGTCGGCCAGTGCTTGGAGCAGGGAGGGTGTCTTCTCGGCGACGCGCGCCAACCTGTAGAGCTCGTCCTCGACGGCGTCGACGTCCTTCCGGTTGGCGATCTGCTCGAACACATGGTCGGCGTAGCCGCGGATGCGCTCGTAGGCGCCTGAGCGCCCGGCCGGCGGCTCGGCACCGCCCGGCAAGGAGGCCTTCGCCCTGCTGGCAGCCTCCTCGGCCAGTTCGACCAACTGCTCCACGGTCTTGGGCAATTCGACGGACCGCTCGTTGTAGATCGAGTAGGCGATCGGCGCCAGGGCCTCGGGCGTGACCTTCGAACCGAGGAGATCCCGCAGGACGGCCACGCGCTCGACTGGCGGGATGGCGCCGTCGGTCAGGGCCGCCCGCAGCGACTCCGAGGAGACCAGCAGACGCGCGGTGGCCGAGAGATCCGATGCCGTCCTGTCGAGGCGCTCGGCGCGGCGGGCGGCATCCAAGGCCGCCGTTGCGTACCCGCGCACCAGCTCGAGCATCAGTGGCCGCCGCCCTGGGCGCTGCCGCCAGAGGCCTGGGCCGCCGAGATCGCTTCGTCGACCAGGGCGCGGTGACGTGTGGCATCGATGCCGCCACTGCCGATGACTCTCTCGGCAGCATCGATGACAAGAGCCCCGAGATCTGCCATGACTTCGGCCCGGGCGCGCTCGCGCTCCAGATCTATTTCGTGGCGGGCGCTCTCCACGAGTCGCTCGTACTCGTCCTGGCCGCGTTTGCGTCCCTCGTCGCGAAGCTGGTCAGCCGTCTCGTTGGCCTGCTCGATGATGGCGCGGGCTTCCTGGCGAGCACCATCGAGAGCTTCACGGCGCTTGGCGAGGGTCTCCTCTGCCTTCTTCTTGGCGTCCTCGGCGCCTTCGATCGAGCTGCGGATGAAGCTCTCACGGTCGTTCATCATCTGCCGCAGAGGCGGCACGATGTACTTGGCGATGAAGGCAACCATGATCAGGAAGGCCACTAATTCGGCAAGAAACGTACCGTTGGGTATGAGGAATATCGACCCGGTCATCGCCGGCCGCGCTGCACCGTGCAACGCCAGTTGCGGAGTCGTGCCCGCAAGCATCTGTAGCTGCCTCCTACTTGAGGACGAATACGAAGTAAGCCATGAACGCCAGGTTGATGACGTACATTGCCTCGCAAAGGCCGACGACGAGGAACATCGTCGAGTAAAGCCGTCCCTGAGCCTCGGGCTGCCGGGCGATGCCGGCGATCGTCTGGCTGCCGGCCAGGCCGTCACCGACTGCTGCGCCGATGGCGCCGCCGCCGAGCGCCAGGCCACCGCCGATCATGGCGCCGGCCAGTTCGATCGCTTGTTGTGTCGTGGTTGCTGCCATCGGGTGTCTTGTCTCCTGAGTGGTTGTTGCGATTCGGGGTCTATTGCGTCGTCGCGGCTTAGCTGGTGTGCATCAGTGGCCGCCGTTCACGGCCGACTCGAGGTAGATCAGGCTCAACAGGGCGAAGATGAACGCTTGGACGGGTGCCACGAACCCGCCAGAGAACAGCTTCCAGACGATGTCGAAGAAGGGTGTCGGAAGGATCCACTTCGCCGGGAACAAAGCGATCAGACCGAGCAGGATCGAGCTGGCGAACAAGTTGCCGAAGAGCCGGAGCGTGAGCGTGAGCGGCTTGACCATCTCTTCGATGAAGTTGATAGGTGTCAGGATCTTGTAAGGCTGGGTGAAGTGCTTGAGATAGCCACCGATGCCGTGAAGCCTGATCCAGGTGAAGTTGATGAGGAAGAAGACCACGAAGGCCATGGCGAGTGGCAGGTTGATGTCGCCGGTCGGCGACGGTAGCCACTCGTGATGTCCGGGCACGACGGTCGGGATGATCTCGAACCAGTTGCAGATGAGGATGAACACGAAGAGGGTGACCGCCAGCGGGGCTGCGAATGCACCTTTGGGGCCCATCGAAGCTCCGACCTGACGGTCGACGGCGCTTACTACGGTCTCGAAGGCCAGCTGCAGCCTCCCGGGCACACCGGACGTGGCCTTGGCACGCAGCCAAAGGCCGAGGCCGACGATGATGAGCATGGCAGCGCCGACCGAGATGAGGTCGTCGATGTTGAACGTCAGCCCGAAGAGGTTGCGTTGTACGTGCTGGCCGATCTCGACAGTCGAGCCGAGCAGGGCTGGGTTCACGGAACGGCCTTGTGGCGAAGGATGCTGGCACCGATGTTGGCGACGAAGACGAGGTAGTAGACACACAGGCCCACGGCCGAGCCGAGACCCATCTGGCGGGCGGCCAGGAAGAGGACGACTACGGCGACTGTGGTACCCCCGAGGCGGAAAAGGGTCATTTGGGCGAGCGCCCGGAAGACTCTTTGTGTCCCGGAGTTGGCCACCTTGGCCGTCTGGGTCGTGATCGCCCGGATGTTGACGAACCCGATTGCCAAGCCGATGTAGGCACCTACGCCGAACAGGATCTGGCCGACGAGGCCCGATACGACGATGGCGACGGCACCGAGGACGAATCCGATGATGACTGTCCGTTTGAGGACGCGCGAAATCTCGGGCAGCGAGAACTGCTCGACGAGCGCACCTATTCCATTCATGTCAGTTGTCGTCACTCCTCGCAGCGGCACCGACCGACATGGGAACCGGCGCAGCTGCTGGTGTCAGAGATTCTTCTTGAGCCGGGCCCAGAACGTTAGCGCTGCCACGACTATCCCAACGGCCAAACCGAGAAATGCGAACAACACTCCCGTCTTGAACTGCTCGTCCAGCCAACGCCCGCCGGCAAACCCGCCTACGACGCAAACCGCTGTCGTGACGCCCATGCCGAGAAGCGTGTAGCTGTTGAGCGCCGGCTTGTCGCCCACTTTCGCTTTCCCGAGCCCCTATTCTCGCGTGCCAGGCTGGTGTCGGGCAAAACGGCGCAGCCGCTGTGCCCGGTGAGCGCCGCCGGCGACCTTGTCCGAACTGCCCGTAACGCGTGCCTCGGTGCCCGCCCTGAGTGCTGGCGTAGGCTCCTGACCAGCCAGACCTGCTTCGCCACCTGCTCCAGGACCGGTCTGGGCGCCCAGCGTGACGACCTCGCCACGGTGGCGGCCAGGCTGGAACAACGTGTACAGCCCGACTGCCAAAAGCGCGATGCCGATCAGGACGGCGGGGCGCCAACCGTCGTAGAAGATCCCGTACAGGACCATCGCCGACAGGATGAACGTCCAGGCCCACAGGACGAGCACAGCCCGCCGGTGCCCGTGCCCAAGCCGCATGAGGCGGTGGTGCAGGTGCTCGAGGTCCCGCACGGCGACGCCCGTGCGCTTCACGGTGCGCCGGACGATCGCAAAGGACATGTCCAGCATCGGGACTCCGAGGATGATAAACGGCACGAGGAGGGGGACGTAGAAGAAGTAGGTCTTGCCCCAGGTCTCGGCGGCCTGGCCACCGATCACCATCGTGCTGGCGGCCATCAGCAGGCCGAGGATCATCGCCCCGGTATCGCCCATGAAGATCTTGGCTCTGTGGAAGTTGTGCGGCAAGAAGCCCAGGCACAACCCTGCGGTGGCGGCGGCGACCATCGGCCCGATGCTGTCAGTGGGCAGGCTGCCGACGGATTCGAGCTTGAGGCCATAGACGCAAAGGGCGGCGGCACCGATCCCCACGACGCCGGCGGCCAGCCCGTCGAGGCCGTCGATCAGGTTGACGGCATTGGCGATCCCGATCACCCAGAGCGCCGTGACGAGCGGGAGCACCGACGGCGAGAGCACCACGAAGTTGGAGAAGGGAACCTTGAAATACAGCATCGTGACGCCGCCGAAGTACAGGACCATCGCAGCCAGGACCTGGCCGGCGACCTTGGCCGGCGGCGAGACCTCGCGGGCATCGTCGATGAACCCGACGAGCCACATCACCGCGGCTGCACCAAGCACGGCGACCGCAGCATCGGACTGTCCGAAGATCACCCGGAACTCCGGTATCGGCAGGAGGCGGGCGGCGAGGAGGGCGGCGCCCAGCCCGACGAGCATCGCCGTACCCCCCGCCGTCGGGGTCGGGACCGTGTGCACCCGCTCGGAGTCCGGTTGGACGATGAGGTGGCTCCGTCTGGCGAACCACCTCATCCCGAAGGTGGCGACATAGGTGACGACGGCTGCCGCTCCGAAGACGGCCAGGCAGCCCTGGATCTGGCTCAGAGCAGCCTCCCGACTCCTTCGGGATACGGATCGAACGCCTTGCGAAGCGACCTGACCTCCTCACGAACCGAGGCCAGTTCCCCGTCGTCCTGCCGGTGGCGCAGCGCTCGCGAGATGAGGCCAGCGACCACAGCCATCTCCGCCTCCCGCATTCCGGCCGTGGTCTCGGCTGCCGTGCCGAGGCGAAGCCCGCTCGTGACGAACGGCGAACGGGGATCGTCGGGGATCTGGTTGCGGTTGCACGTGATTCCGGCGCGGTCGAGGACATCTTGAGCGGCTTTGCCGGTGAGGTCGGCGTCGAAGTCCCGGAGGTCGACGAGGAGCAGGTGGTTGTCGGTCCCACCGGCGACGATGCGGAACCCCTCGCTCGCCAGGGCCGCGGCGAAGGCGGCGGCATTGGCGACAACCTGAGCGGCGTACGCCTTGAACTCCGGTCTGGCGGCCTCGGCAAAGGCCACCGCCTTGGCCGCGACTACGTGGTCGAGCGGCCCGCCTTGCAACCCCGGGAAGACCGCCGAGTCGATGACTCGGGCCAGCTCGGCACCCGCCAGGATGGCGCCACCACGAGGGCCGCGCAGCGTCTTGTGGGTAGTGAAGGTGACGACGTCGGCGACGCCTACCGGGCTTGGGTGGGCACCGGCGGCGATCAATCCGGCCGGGTGCGCCATGTCGAACATGAACTTGGCGCCGACCTCGTCGGCGATAGCTCGGAACGGCACCGGGTCGATCGTCCGCGAGTACGCCGTCGTGCCGGCGACGATGAGCTTGGGATGCTCCCGATGGGCGAGGTCGCGAACCTGGTCGAGGTCGATGCGCTCGCCGGAACCGTCGGCGCGCTGGGGAGTGACCCCGTAGGCGACGAAACGGTACGACTTCCCCGTGATCGACACCGGCGACCCGTGGGTGAGGTGGCCACCCTGGTCGAGTCGCATGGCCAGGATCGTGTCGCCCGGCTCCACGAGCGCCAGGTAGGCGGCGAGGTTGGCCGAGGCGCCGGCATGCGGCTGGACGTTGGCGTGCTCAGCCCCGAAGAGCGACTTGGCCCGCTCGCGGGCGAGATCCTCCACCCTGTCGGCGACCCTGTTGCCGCCGTAGTACCGCTTGCCGGGGTACCCCTCGGAGTACTTGTTCGTCAGAACCGAGGCGGAGGCCGCCATCACTGCCAGCGACGTGAAGTTCTCCGAAGCGATCAGTTGCAGCGTCGTGCGCTGGCGGTCGAGCTCGTCGACGAGGAGGCTACGGACCTCGGGGTCGCTGGCAAGAAAAGGGGCATCGCCGGTCATTGCCGAAGTCTACGGCCGGGGCGGTGGCGGAGGTTGACCGGGTCCGCCGGTGCCGTTGGGCAGCGAGCCTCTAGAGGACGGACTCCAGATCCTCGAGCGAGAGCGGCCCCGCCCTCAGCAGCCGCAGGGACCCGCCGAGAAGCGAGACTACGGTCGAGGACTGCCCCTCGCAGGTCCCGCCATCCAGGACGACGAGCCCGTCACCCAGCTCAGATCGCGCTTCGACGGCAGTCCGGCAAGGCGGCCGGCCGTGGCGGTTGGCACTGCTGACCGCCAGCGGGCCTGACAGATGCAGGAGGTTGCGAGCCAACTCGTTGCCCGGGCAGCGAAGACCGATGGTCGAGCCATCGCCTCCTAGTGCCCAGGACATGGCGGTCGCCCGTCGCGGCACGACGACTGTGAGAGGCCCTGGCCAGTAGGCGGCCAAGAGCTTGACGTGGTGCTCGTCCAGCCGCGCCAGCCCGGCCGCCTGCTCGGCGGACTCGACGAGGACAGGCAGTGCGGTCGAGCTCGGGCGACCCTTCAGACGAAACATCTCCGCCGTGGCGCCTTCCACCCCCGGGTCCGCAGCCAGCCCATAGACGGTGTCGGTAGGAATGGCGACCACCTGACCGGAGCGCAGGGCGATCACCGCCTCGGCGATCTGGACGTCCATGCCTGGCGTCAAAGCTGCACCCTCCGGCTCTCCGGCGTCCGCGCCACCAGCACGCGGTAGCGCCCGGCCAGGTCACGCTCGACGTGGGCCTCGGAGTATGCGAGCCCGCAACCTGCAACGAGGTCAAGGACTGCGTCGCGCTGGTGAGGAGCGACCTCGACGACAAGAGCGCCGCCGGGCTGCAGCCAAAGCGCCGCTGTTCTCACGAGCGTGGCACTGGCCTCCAGGCCGGTTGGGCCCGCCACCAGGGCCTCGTACGGGTCGTAGTCGCGGACGACGGGGTCGAGGCCGTACCACTCGTCGGCCGCCAAGTACGGCGGGTTCGACACGACGACTGCCAGCTCGCCCGCCAGATCGGGCGGGAGGCCGGAGAACCAGTCTCCTTCGAGCAGCCTCACCCGCGCCGCAACCGGCTGTTCCTGGCGGGCGAGGTTGTCGGCTGCCAGGGCAAGAGCCGTCGAGGACTTGTCGACGGCGAACACCTCGACGCCATCTCGTTCCGCGGCCAGCGAGAGGGCGACCACGCCCGAGCCTGTCCCGAGGTCGGCCGCAAGCAACGGCCGTCCAGGTCTCTCGTCTGAGATGCGGTCGAGTTGGGTGAGGGCGTGTTGGGTGAGCTGCTCTGTTTCGGGTCGGGGAACGAGCGCCCGGCCGTCGACGAGGACGTCCAGATGGCGGAACCCCCACCCGCCGAGGACGTGCTGCAACGGCTCGCCTCCCGCTCGCCGGGTCACGAGGTCGTCCAAGCGGGCCTCCGAGCCAGCCGGCATCGTGTCGCTCAGCAGGCGCTGGGCGGGCGAACCTGCCCCCGTCTCGGCCAGGACGTACTCGACGATGCGGCGGGCCTCCATCGGGTCGCCGACCCGCCGAGCCGACTCAGCCAGAGCGACACGCCAGGTGGTCATCAGCCCTGTCTGAGCTGGCGCGCCCGCTCGTCTTCAAGCAGCGCATCGACTACCTCGTCGAGGTCGCCCATGAGGACGCGGTCGAGCTTGTAGAGCGTGAGCCCGACGCGATGGTCCGTGATGCGGTTCTCTTTGAAGTTGTAGGTCCTGATCTTCTCGGAGCGGCCTCCTGAGCCCACCTGCGCCTTGCGCTCACGTGCCTGCTCCGCCTCCTGCTTGGCCCGCTCGAGCTCGTAGAGGCGAGCCCGCATGACCTGGATCGCCCGTGCCCGGTTCTGGATCTGGCTCTTCTCGTCCTGCATCGACACGACCAGGCCGGTCGGCAAGTGCGTCAAGCGGACTGCCGAGTCGGTCGTGTTGACGGACTGGCCACCAGGTCCCGAGGAACGGTAGACGTCGACCTTCAACTCGTTGGGGTCGATCTCGACCTCGACCTCGTCGGCTTCTGGCAGCACGTTGACGGCGGCCGACGACGTGTGCACTCGCCCCTGCGACTCGGTGACCGGCACGCGCTGGACACGGTGAGGACCGGCCTCGTGCTTGAGGCGCTGCCAGGCGTCCTCGCCCTTCAGCACGAACGTGACAGAGTCGATCCCACCAAGGTCCGAGGCGCGGGCGTCGAGCACCTCGATCTTCCAGCCCCGCCTTTCGGCGTACCGCTCGTACATGTCGTAGAGATCCTTGGCGAACAAGTTGGCTTCCTCGCCGCCTTCGGCCCCTCGGATCTCGATGATGACGTTGCGCCCGTCGTTGGGGTCCTTCGGCAGCAGGAGGTTCCTCACCTTGTCCTCCAGTGTCGCGATCTTTCCCTGTGCGCCGTCCACCTCGTCCTTGGCCAGCTCCCGCTCGGCGCCGGCCGACTCGGCGTGCAACTCGCGGGCTACTTCGAGATCCGACGCAGCCTCGGCAAGCGCCCGCATGGCGGTCACGATCTGCTCGAGCTCCTTGTGGCGGCGCGAGAGAGCCTTGAAGGCTCGCTGGTCCCGCACGACGGCAGGGTCGCCAAGGCGCGCCAGCACGTCGTCGTACTCAGCCTCGAATTCAGGTAGGCGCTCGAGCACGATGGATCAGGCTAACGCCGCAACATCAAGGCGCTGGGCTTCACCCGGTGCAACACCAGCACCGGGACGGGCCAGACCGGCCCTCAGGCCTTCTTGCCCTTGCGGCGTCCGTAGCGGCGCTCGAAGCGCTCCACACGGCCACCTGTGTCGACCAGCTTCTGCTTACCGGTGTAGAAGGGATGGCACTCGTTGCAAAGCTCGACGTGCAGCTCGCTGCTCGTCGAACGTGTAATGAACGAGTTCCCGCACGAGCAGTGAACTTGCGCGGCCTCGTAAGTCGGGTGGATATCGGCTTTCATGGCGTCTCCATTGTAGCGGCCCTCGTCGTCGCCCTATCCCCGCCGCACCGGGAGCAACCCGGCTCTGGCGCGCAGCCGGGCGCCGCCGATCCTGTCAGTTCGACGGCGTCGGTGCCTTGGCGATCTCAGCCAGGAACTCGTCGTTCGAGCGTGTCGTCTTGATCTTGTCTTGGAGGAGCTCCAGACCCGCTGCAGCGCTACCTTCGGCTCCGAGAGCATTCAGGACCCGCCGCAGCTTCCATACCTGCTGCAGCTGCGAGCGGTCGAAGAGCAGCTCTTCGTGCCGCGTCGAGCTGGCGTTGACGTCGATCGCCGGGTATATACGGCGCTCGGCGAGCTTGCGGTCGAGTCGGAGCTCCATGTTGCCGGTTCCCTTGAACTCCTCGAAGATGACTTCGTCCATCTTTGAGCCTGTCTCGATGAGGGCAGTCGCAAGGATTGTGAGCGATCCACCCTCCTCGACGTTGCGCGCCGCACCGAAGAACTTCTTCGGCGGGTAGAGGGCGCCGGAGTCGACGCCACCGGACATGATGCGCCCGGTCGCCGGCTGCGCCAGGTTGTAGGCACGTGCGAGGCGGGTGATGCCGTCGAGGATGATCACGACGTCACGACCCATCTCGACGAGACGCTTGGCCCGCTCGAGGGTGATCTCCGACAACAGCGTGTGCTCGTCGGCCGGGCGGTCGAAGGTCGAGGCGATTACTTCGCCCTTCACGGACCGCCGCATATCGGTGACCTCTTCGGGCCGCTCGTCGACGAGCAGCACCATGAGATGCACGCCTGGGTTGTTGAGCTCGACCGAGTGGGCGATCTGCTTCATGATCGTCGTCTTGCCCGCCTTCGAGGGCGACACGATCATGCCGCGTTGGCCCTTGCCGATGGGCGAGATCAGGTCGATGATCCGCGCCGTCGTATTGAGCGGGTCGTCCCGGCTCTCGAGACGCAGCCGCTCGTCGGGGAACAACGGCGTGAGGTCCTCGAACTTCGGCCTCTCGCGCGCTTCGTCGGGGGTCATGCCGTTGATCGAGTCGATGCGGAGGAGCGCCGGGTATTTCTCGCTCGCCCCGGCGGGCCGGCAGGCGCCCTCGATGGCATCGCCCCGCCGGAGAGCGAAGCGCCGAGCCTGGCTCACAGACACGTAGACGTCCTTGGAGCTCGGAAGGTACCCGGTCGTCCGGAGGAAGCCGTAGCCCTCGTCGCGCAGGTCCATCAATCCCTTTACGGGGACGAGCTCGCCGCTCCAGGTGGCGTCGTCGCGGCCGGCTCCCTGAACTTCGCGGTCACCGCGGTCCCGGCCTCGGCGGCGGCGGCTCCGACGGTTGCCAAGCTCGCCCTGGGTGCCGCTCTGGCCCTGGAACTGCCCTCCCTGACTGGCTCCTCCCTGGCCCTGGCCACCGCTGGCGCTGTTCCCGGGGTTGCCTCCTCCCTGGCGCTGTTGGCGTGTCTGAATCCCCTGGCCCGACTCGCTGGCTTCGCGACGCCCGCCAGCCTGGTTCTGTCCCCGTCCCGTCCCGTTGCTGCCGATCGAGGTGCCGCCCGGGCTGGCCACATCGGCCGACCCGTCTATGTCGGTACCGGCCTGGCGGACAACTCGGATCGGTGCCGAAGTCCCAGAGGCTGCCGGCGCGCCGCCCTGATCGGGGGCCTCGCCGGTGGCATCGCGGCTTCCCTGGGTGCCCGTCGCGTCGCTGCCGTCCTGGCTGTCCTGGCTGTCGCTAGCGGGGGCCACTTCGGCGGTGCTAACCGCAGACTGCTTGGCTCTGGTGGTCCGCCCGGCCGTCTTGCGGGGCGCGGGTCCGGGACCGTCGGCAGCAGAGCCGGCCTTGGCGGCCTCGCCACCGTTGGGCCGATGCCCCTGCTCGGCGGCGCCGTCGAGACTCAGCTGCCCGCCCGCTTCGGCTGCGTCCTCGCTCTTCGGCTTGGCGCGCGTTCGCCGCGTCCTCGGCTTGGCCCCTTCTCCATCGTTCCCGCCGCTGCCGTCGCCGTTGCTCGAGGCGGTCGCCGAGCCTCCGTTGGAGGATGGCCCTTGACCACTTACTTCAACGCCGGCGGCACGAAGGATCTGGTCGACGAGGTCGGCCTTCTTCGTCCGGGCGACTGGTTCGAGCGACATCGCGGTGGCGATGGCTCTGAGCTCATCGCGCTCCTTGCGCTCCAATATCGAGCGCTCGAGCTGCTCTCCGCTCATCGAGTTCCTCTCTGTTTGAGACTCGTTCTGCTTGATTCGGTTGGTGTTGCTGTGCTGCGAGACACCGAGCCCGGCTCTGATCAGGCTGACGCCTACAGATAACCAGTGCCCGTCGGGTTAAAGGGCTATTCGGTATCCGGTTGTCCACCTTCGGGACCGTCCCAGCGCCTGCCTCTCATCTGGTGATCGAGTGGTTCGGGCTGCTCCGGGTTCAAAGGGCGCTTCGTGCCTTCGCGGCGCGTGCTCGGAAGGAAGCGTTCAGGACGGGTGGGGACGGCTCCGACGATTCCCCCCGCCTCAGCGGCCGCCTCCGATTACCCCGGTTGGACCGCTTTCACGACGAGCGAAGGCACTCTTACTCTAGTGCCGAACAGAGGAGCCGGGCAACACCTCCCGAACCACCTCTCGGGCACTGGTAACACGATACAGCCTCGAGCGGTGCTCGCGGCGTCGCCGGCGCCTCTGTAGCCCTCAGCCGGCAACGGGCACAAGAGCGGGCGTCAGAGCTCGATGGCGCCGAGCACCGACTCCAGGTCTGCGCTGACCACTTCCGGCACGGCGACTTTCTGGATCGCCAGCTCAGGGTCCTTCAAGCCGTGGCCGGTCAGCACGCAGACGACGCGTGACCCTTCGGGGACGCCGGACTTGATGAGGCCGGCCACCGAGGCGGCTGAGGCGGCCTCGCAGAAGACCGATTCCTCGCGGGCCAACAACCCGTAAGCCTCCAGGATCTCCTCATCGGTGACTGCTGCGATGGCGCCCCCTGACTCGCTGGCCGCCGCTGTCGCGCTGAACCACGACGCCGGCTTACCGATGCGGATGGCGGTGGCAAGGGTGACGGGAGACTCGACTGGATGGCCGAGCACGATGGGCGCCGCGCCGGCAGCTTGATAGCCGAGCATCCGCGGCAGCTTCGTCGCCCTCCCTGCTTCCTTGTACTGACAGTAACCGCGCCAGTAGGCAGATATATTCCCCGCATTCCCGACGGGTACGCAGTGGACGTCCGGCGCGTCGCCGAGAACGTCGACGACCTCGAAGGCTGCGGTCATCTGCCCGGCGATGCGGTGAGGGTTGATCGAGTTGACCACGGTTACCGGCGCCCGCCGGGGCAGCTCGCGGACGAGGTCGAGAGCAGCGTCGAAGTTGCCACGAACGGGCAGCACCTGGGCCCCGTGCAGCAGCGCCTGCGCCAGCTTGCCGAGGGCGATCTGTCCCTCGGGTATCAGCACGACGCAAGCGAGACCGGCTCGCGCCGCGTAAGCGGCGGCCGAGGCCGAGGTGTTGCCCGTGGAAGCGCAGACGACAGCCGAGGCCCCTTCCTCTGCCGCTTTCGAGACCGCAAGCGTCATGCCCCGGTCCTTGAACGAGCCGGTCGGGTTGGCGCCCTCGATCTTCAGCCATACTTCGGCCTGCAGCCGCTCGGACAACCGGGGCGCCGGGAGAAGAGGTGTGGCGCCCTCGTGAAGCGTCACTACGGGTGTCTCGTCGGAGACGGGCAGGAATGCCCTGTACTCCTCGATCACGCCCCGCCACGAACGCCAAGCGAGTCCCTGTCCTGGCGGTGAGCCCGGCCCCGGCGGTGGGGCCGACCCTGGCGGTGGGGCCGACCCTGGCGGTGGGGCTGGGTCCACCCGCTCCTCGCCGCTCATGCAGTCTCCGGGCCGATGACCCGTAGTACCGAACCAAGCCGTTTCACAGACTCGAGGTCTCCGAAAGACTCGAGCGTCGCCTGCAGGTCCGCCTCCAGCGCGGTGTGAGTGATGAACACAAGCCGCGCCTCGTCGCCGAGCCCGACCTGTTCCATCGACCTGATCGACACGTTGTGGTCTCCCAGGGCCGCCGCCACCGAGGCGAGCACGCCCGGCCGGTCGAGGACGTCGAGCACCAGGTAATACTGCCCTCTGAGCTCGGAAATGGCATGCAGGTCGGGGGATCTCAGACGAACGGGTCGGGCGCGCCCGCCCTCCAGGGTGTGATGGGCTGCGTCGATCACGTCGCCGAGGACGGCGCTGGCGGTCGGCAAGCCGCCGGCTCCGCGGCCGTACACCATTAACTCGCCGGCTGCGTCGCCCTCGACGAACACGGCGTTGAACGAGCCGCGCACCGAGGCAAGCGGGTGCTCCTTCGGCACCATCGCCGGGTGGACGCGTACCGACACCGAGGGTGCCCCCTCCAGGTCGCCACGAAGACGGCCGACCCGTTCGGCGATCGCCAGTAGTTTGACTTCGTAGCCGAGCTTGTGGGCGAAGGCGATGTCGCTCGCCTCGATACCGGTGATTCCTTCCCGATAGACGTCGACCGACCGGACGTCGGCGTCGAAGGCGATCCCGGCGAGGATGGCAGCTTTGGCAGCGGCGTCGTAGCCCTCCACGTCAGCAGTGGCGTCCGCTTCGGCATACCCGAGATGCTGGGCCGCCGCCAGCGCTTCGTCGTACCCGAGCCCCTCGTCGCTCATACGTGTGAGCATGTAGTTCGTCGTGCCGTTGACGATCCCGGTCAGCCTGACGATGTTCTCGCCGGCGAGCGACTCGCCGAGCAGGCGAACGAGCGGGATGGCGCCGGCGACCGACGCTTCGAACAGCAGATCGACGCCGGCTGTCTCTGCAGCCAGCGCCAGCTCGGCGACACTGGAAGACAGCAGCTCCTTGTTGGCCGATATCACCGGCTTCTTCTGGGCCAGTGCCTCGAGGATCACCGTGCGGGCAGGCTCGACACCGCCCATCAGCTCCACGACGATGTCCACGTCCTTGTCGGCGACGACGGCGTGGGGGTCGTTGCAGGCGCGTCGAGCCCAGCTCCCGGGCTCGATTCCGGGCCGAGGCACCTCCAGGTCGCGCACGGCGATCCTCGTCACCTCCAGGTCGATCCCGGTTCGGCTGCGGATGGCGTCGCTGCCCGAGTCGACGAGCGCCACGAAGGCAGCGCCCACGTTGCCGCAACCGAGAACGCCGACGCGCAGCGGGCCGTCGGGGTGTGGCACGCCCACCAAACTACGTCAAGGCTGGATCCCGGTCAGCACGAGATCAGCGGCTTGGGCCATCGACAAGGCGTTGCCAACCCTTAGCTCGTCCCGGAAGGCCTCGGCGCCCATCTCGTCGCCCAGCCGGGCGAAGTCGGCTGCCCGCAGGGTCTCCTCGACATCGCTCCACCGGTAGTGCCCGGCGTCGATGGCACTTCTCACGGCCACTTCGGCAGCCCCGTGCAGGCGGGCTCCCGTCACGAAGTCGCCCTGGGCCGTGGCGCAGCAGGCGGCGGCAAATATGAAGCTGCACATTTCCTGGTGCAATCCGAGCCGCTTGCCGCTGACGAGCCCGGTTCGGATGACCGAGGCAGCCTCGGCCACGTCGCCTTCAGCCATCAGCAGGGTACTGAAGTCCGAACGAAAGATGTAGAGCAGCGCAGACGACCCTGTCAGGATTGCCGTGGCGATCGCTTCTTCCACGTACCCCCGCGCTTGGGTGAGGTTCCCCTCGACGGCCTCGACTCCGAAAAGCGAGTACAGCTGGCCGGCCTCGAACATCGCGTCACCGGTCCGGCGGAAGCATGCGAGAGACTCGAGGTGCAGTTGTCGCCTCTCCGCGTTCGTCTCGACGGCGATCGCCTCTGCGCCAAGGCACTCGCCGAGCAGCTGGGAGTCTCCGATCTGGCGGGCGAGTGCCACAGATTGCCGCGCCATCACACGGCATTCGTCGTCGTCGCGCCGCATCTTGGCGAATCCCGCCAGCAGCGCCAAGGCCCTGGCTTCGAGCGGCTGGGCCGCCAACTGGCGACCCAGCAGAAGCGCCCTGACCGCAAGTTGGTGGGCATGCTGCCTGGCCGATGCGTCGGTCTGACCGAGGATGTTCTCCTCCAACAGAGCGCCGGCGAGGAGCGCCTCGGCCTGCAGGCGGCTCTGCGTGCTGGGGAGCCTCTCGATCGCGGAGAGCAAGGGTGCCAGGACGTCGGCGTGGCCTCTGCTCAGGAGGTAGCGGTGCAAGGCCGACCCCAACCTCACCACGCCCTGAGCTCCTTCGGCAGCATCGGAAGCTCCCGCCATATGCCACAGCGCAGCCCGCAGGTTGTCCCACTCCGTATCGAGGTGCTTCAGCCAGTCGATCTCGGCCTTGCCTGTCTGCTGGCGGGCGCCTGTCTCGGCCAGGTCGAGGTAGAAGGCCGCGTGGCGGTCGCGAGCTTGCAGGACTTCCGCTTCTCCCCCTGACTTCAGCAGATCTTGCGAGCAGTATTGCCGGATGGTCTCGAGCAACCTATAGCGGACGTCGCCAGCCGAGCGGTCGGCCACCACCAGGCTCTTGTCGACGAGCGAGCCCAAAAGGTCCGCCACGTCGAAGACGTCGATCTCGCCCACGACACAGACGGCCTCGGCGCCCTCCAGCTCGAAACCCCCCACGAATACCGACAACCGCCTGAGGACGTCCTTCTCCTTGCCGTGGAGCAGGTCGAAGGACCAGTCCACCATCGCCTGCAGCGTCTGCTGGCGGGGCAGGGCGTTGCGGCTACCGCCCGTCAGGAGCCGGAAGCGCTGGTCGAGCCTGTCGTGCAGGTGCGTGAGGGACATGGCCGACAGGCGCGCTGCAGCCAGCTCGAGGGCCAGCGGGATGCCGTCCAGGCGGCGGCAGATCGAGGCGACCATGGCGGCGTCCATCTCGTCGAGAACGAAGCCGGGATCCTGTGCCCCGGCACGTTCGACAAAGAGGCGGACTGCGTCGGAGCCGTCCAGGTCGGCGACGGTGTCGGAGTCCTGAGGCGGCAAAGAGAGAGACGGCACCCGGTACACCCGCTCCCCGTCGACGCCGAGCGGCTCTCGCGACGTTGCGAGGATGCTCACCTTCGGGCAGCGCCTGCTGACGAGGTCCACGAATTTGGCGCTGGCGTCGATGAGGTGCTCGCAGTTGTCCAGCACCAGGAGCAACTCCTGGTCGCTCAGGGCTTCGACGACCGCAGCCACCCCGCCGGCCTGGTCCTTCAGGCCGACAGCCAGGGCCACGGCGGCCGGAAGGTGCTCGGGATCCGAGACAGTAGCCAGCTCGACCAAAAAGACTCCACGACCGCCGAGGACGTCGGCTGCGGCGTGAAGGGCGAGGCGCGTCTTGCCGGAACCGCCAGCTCCCGTCAGCGTCACCAGCCGTGAGGTCGCCACCAGCTGTCCGACGGCAACCAGTTCCTCGTTGCGGCCGACAAAGGGGCTGAGGAGGATCGGCAGGTTGTTGGGTAGCTCCGGATTGTCGAGAGACCGCAGCGGGGGGAACTCCGAGACGAGCGAAGTAGCCTCGAGCTGGAAGACTTGCTCGGCTCGGCCCAGATCCTTCAGTCGGTGCACGCCCATGTCCCTCAGCGCGGCGCCGCCGGGAAGCGTGGGCGCAAGGAGCTCGGCAGTCGCTCCGGAGATGAGAACCTGCCCACCATGGGCGACGGCCTCGAGCCTGGCGGTCCGATTCACGACCGGACCGAAGTAGTCGCCCTCCCGCTCCTCGCACACGCCGGTGTGGAGGGCCATCCGCACCTTGATCGGCCGCTGAGTCGGCCACTGTTCGGCCGCCAGGCCACGCTGTGACGCCAGCACCGCCGCGACGGCTGCCTGGGGAGTCGAAAACGCTGCGCAGAAGGCGTCGCCGACCGTCTTGAAGACGTACCCTCCTGCGTCGGTGATGGCGCCACGCAGGAGCTCGTCGTGGCGGCGGAGAGCCGTACCCATTGCCTCGGGCTCTGCCTCCCAGAGCCGAGTCGAGCCCTCGACATCGGTGAACAAGAGCGTGACGGTGCCCGACGGGATCTCTCGGGTCTCTGCCACCCTCAGAACCATAGGGCTTGAACCGCCCGGCCTAGGCGTATCGTCAGGCGTCCAGGCGCAGAAGATCCTCGACGGTCTCGCGCCGCACGACGATGCGAGCCTGCCCGCCGCCCACGAAGACCACGGGTGGCCGGCACGCACGGTTGTAGTTGGAGGCCATCGCCCACCCGTAGGCGCCGGTGACAGGCGTGGACAGGACGTCCCCCACTCGGATGTCGCCCGGTACCCGGCCGTCGGCCACCAGGACGTCACCGGACTCGCAGTGCTTGCCGACGATACGGACGGCCATAGGGCGCTCGGCCTCTGGCGAGCGGGGAAGAAACGCCTCGTACCCGCTGCCGTACAGCACCGGACGGGGGTTCTCGCTCATACCCCCGTCCACGGCCACATAAGTGCGGACCTCGGGCAGGACCTTGATTGTGCCGACGGTGTACAGGGTGAGGCCGGCGACGGCGACGATGGAGCGGCCTGGCTCGGCGCTCACGCGGACTTCGGCCGGGAGGCGGGCGACTTGGCAGGCCGTGCGCACGACGGCGGCCCATTCGGCCATGGAGGGCGCCGTCTCGCTGTTGAGGTATGCCACCCCCAGCCCACCACCGATACAGCACTCCTGCAGGCCGTGGCGGACCAGGAAAGGCGCCAGCACGCTCACCACCTGGGCGTACACGTCGACCCGGAAGATCTGGCTGCCGACGTGCGAGTGGGCGCCCGCCAGGCGCAGGCCAGGGATGGCCCGCAGCATGTCGACGGCTTGGTCGGCGGCGCCGCCCGCCAGGCTGAAGCCGAACTTAGAGTCCTCCTGCCCGGTCATCACGTACTGGTGGGTGTGCGCCTCGACGCCGGGCGTGACGCGTACGAGCGCCTCCAGGCCGCCGAGCGACCCGGCGTCACCCAGCTCGGCCAGGCGCCGTACTTCGTCGAACGAGTCCACGACGATCCGGCCGACACCGGCCTGCAGCGCAGTTTTGATTTCCGCCGTCGACTTGTTGTTGCCGTGAAACACGAGCTGGTCGCCAGGCACGCCGGCCGCCAGGGCCACGGCCAGCTCGCCTCCAGTCGAGACGTCGAGCAACATCCCCTCATCGGCCGCCAAGGCGGCCATTGCCTTACAGAGAAACGCCTTCGTCCCGTAGGCAACCGTACCCCCGAAGTTTGCGACGGCTTCCCGGCACCGCACCCGCAAGTGCTCTTCGTCGTACACGAAGGCAGGCGTGCCCACTTCGTGGGCGAGCTCGACGAGGTCGACTCCGCCTACCGAGAGGGCACCAGACGGTGCCAGCGCTGCGGTGACTGGGAGCAGGTGGCGTGCCAAAGGCGCCTCGGAGGCCCCGACGTCCCCCATCTCACATCTGGTCCGGGGCTTCTACACCGAGGATGTCGAGCCCAATTGCCAGCCCGACGCGGGTCGCCTCCACGAGCCACAGTCGCGCTTGTGTCAGTTCAGCTGACACACCGTCGCCCATCACGTAGCACTCGTGGTAGAAGCCGTGGAAGGAGGCGGCAAGCGAACGCACCCAATTCGTCACTTTGTAAGGAGCCCGGTCGACGGTGGCTTCCCGGACCACTCTCGGCAGCTCCACCATGTCGCGCAGCAGGTCGAGCTCCTTGGCGTGGAGCAGCAAGGCCAAGTCCACCTGCTCGATCGGCTTGCGCTCGATCCCGCGCTCGGTGGCGACCCGCCCGATGGAAGCGATCCGGGCATGGGCGTACTTCACGTACCAGACTGGGCTCTCTGCCGACTGAGCCTTGACGGCGTCCAGATCGATGGTCACTGCCTGGTCGATGGACGACACCAGTGACAAGAACCTCGTCGCGTCGGCGCCGATCTCCTCGATAAGGCTGTCCAAGCGCACGTAGTTCCCGGCTCGCTTGGACATCCTGGCGCCGACGAGCGAGATCATCTGACCGATCTCCACCTCGAGACGGCCCGGGTCGACCCCGAGCGCCTGCATGCCGGCCTTCAGGCTGGCGACTTGCCCGTGGGTGTCGGCGCCAAAGACGTCGATGACGCGATCGAACCCGCGCTCGAGGAACTTGTTGCGGTGATATGCCAGATCACCGCCGAGGTAGGTGAAGTCGCCGTTCGACCTGACGAGAACGCGGTCCCGAGTGTCGCCGAACGTCGTGGCACGGAACCAGACTGCTCCGTCCTCGTCGTAGGCGTGGCCGAGACGGCGCAGCTCTTCGATCACCTCTGCGACCTTGCCGCTCTCCTCGATCGAAGCTTGCGAGTACCACTCGTCGAAGCCGATGTTCAGCATGTCGAGCGTCTGCTTGATGTTGTCGAGGATCCGCTCCGCTGCAAAGCGTCCCGCTTCGGTCACATCCTCGGGGCCGGCGTACTCGGCCGCGATGACGCCCACGTACTCACCTTGGTAACCGTCGTCGGACACCTCGTCTCCCCGGCGGCGCGAGAGGACGCTGTCGCCGAGGAGCCGGATCTGGTTGCCGGTGTCGTTGATGTAGAACTCGCGCGTCACGTCGTGCCCGGTCCTGGTCAAGAGCCTGGCGAGAGCGTCGCCGTACGCCCCGAACCATCCGTTGCCGACGTGGAGCGGGCCTGTCGGGTTAGCCGACACGAACTCCACTTGGACCCGCTCGCCGCCGCCCAGCGGCGGGGCGGCGTAGCCGTCCTCGCCCTCTGCAATCACTTCGGAGAGCACCTCGTGGAGCCAGCTCGGATTGAGCCGGAAGTTCACAAAGCCCGGGCCAGCGACCTCGACAGCCTCCACATGGCGGGGCTTGTCCCGGTTGAGGGCGTCGGCCAACTGCCTGGCGAGTTCAGGCGGCTGCTTCCCGAAACGCTTGGCTTGGGCAAGGGCCACGTTGCTCGACCAGTCGCCGTGCTCGAGTCGCTGGGGCCGCTCCAGGCGCACGCCAGCGGCGTCGCAATCCACGCCAAGGTCCCGCAGGGCTCCTGAGATGGACTGGGCAAGGCTGTCGATGATCGTCATGACAGACTGAGGATGGCCGAACCTCAGGTAGCATGCAAGCGGGCGCCGGAAGCGCCGGCCTGCCAGCCCGGTGTACCGTGCCGGTCCGGCTCGCACCGTGCCTCCCAACGGGCGCTCCAAGCCCTCGTAGCTCAGCGGATAGAGCACCGGCCTCCGGAGCCGGGTGCGCAGGTTCAAGTCCTGCCGAGGGCGCTTGCTTGCGCAAGACCGATTCCCGGTCACGCACGGACGGCCGCCGATCCCCCGAGTCCAGCTGCGGCGCAGGTCCTCCTCGGCGGTCGCTGCTTCTTCGACGACAGTTTTGGCGGGGCCAGACTGCACTGGGAACACGCGTTTCGCCTATTTCGCGAATCGGGGGATCTTCGGGCCGCGGCGCGCACGGCAGCGGATCTGGCTGGACTGCACTGGAGAGTCTGGGGGCACCGCTCGGTCAGCCAGGGCTGGGTCGATCGGGGCCTGCGTCTGGCGGGTCAATGTGGCCCGTGTGTCGAGGAGGGCTATCTGGCTCTGGCCGTCCCAGCCTGCGACCGGTCCGACGTGGAGACGGTGGCGCGCGAGGCCGAAGCGGCCCTGTCGCTGGCGGTGGAGTTCTCCGATCACGTCTTGGAGGTCAGAGCCCTGTCCGAGTGGGGTTTCGCCCTGGTGGCGCAGGGTCACCTGGCAGAAGGGTTCGCTCGCCTCGACGAGGCGATGGCGGCCGTCACCGGGGGCGAGATCGCCGACGTGAGCCAGGCCGGCAAGTGCTATTGCACCATGCTCTCGGCTTGTGACCGCTCCGGGGAGGTTCGCCGCGCCGAGGAGTGGACAGCGGTGGTGTCGCAATACGTCGCCGGTTACGAGGGCAAACCGCGGATCGTCGCCACGCATTGCCGTGGGGTTTACGCGTCGGTGCTCTCTAGAGTCGGCCGTTGGACCGAGGCCGAGAAAGCGATGTTGGAGGCGCTCGCCCCGGAAGCCTCTCAGGCCCTGAACCACCGGGCGGAGACCACGGCCCGCCTGGCCGAGTTGTGGCTCTGGCAGGGACGGCTGTCCGAGGTCGAAGCACTGCTGGCTCAATTCGAAGATTGCCTGGACTGCTGCGCCCCCTTGGCGCGCCTGCATTTGGCGCGGGTTGAACCGGCGGTGGCGGTGGCGGTGATTCAGCGCGGGCTGGACGAACAGGTCGGCGACCGCGTCCGCGCCGCGTCACTGCTGGGATTGCTGGTTCAGGCCGGCCTCGCGGCGGCGCAACCGGAGGCCGCTCGTGCGGCGGCCGAAAAGCTTGCCGCGATAGCCGGCGAGTCGGACGCCCCACTGCTGCGGGTCGACGCGGCGCTGGCCGGAGCGCGGGTGGCTGCGGCAGATGGAGACCTCCCACGCGCCATCGGCCTCCTGGAAGCGGCCCAGCGGATACTGGACGAAGCCGAGGAGAACCCGCTGGTGGCAGGATTGGTGCACCTGGAGCTGGCGCAGGTTTGCGCGGGCGTCGACCCCGCCACTGCGGTCAGCGAGGCCAGGGCGGCGCTGGCCGTGTTCGAGCGGCTGGGGGTGGACCGAGAAGCGGATCGGGCGGCCGCACTCTTGCGCAGCCTCGGCGAGCCGTTCCAGGTCCCTCCACCGAAGTAGATGAGCTGACGCGACGCAGCGTCCCAGGTCATCATGCTCCATGGACGTCCTCGCCTGGTCCTGGCAGCGGCTCGTTGAACGCCGCGTCGACCATCTCGACCCGCATCGGCTCCATGACGGTCAAGTAGCCTTGGCCTGTCCAGCTGTCGGGGGTACACCGTGGAGCCATTGCCGGAGGACTGGGAGCGAGCAGTAGCAGTCGTCGCTCACCCCGACGATCTCGAGTACGGGATGGCCAGTGCCGTGGCCCGCTTCACACGACAGGGCAAGCAGGTGTCCTACGTCCTGGTCACCAGAGGAGAGGCTGGTATCGACGGCCTGGCTCCCGGGCAGTGCGGACCCTTACGCGAAGAGGAGCAGCGGCGCAGCGCCGCAGCAGTCGGCGTCGAGCACGTCGAATTCCTCAGCCATCCCGACGGCTCGGTGGAGTACGGGCTGAAGCTGCGTCGGGATGTGGCCGGAGCACTGCGTCGGCTACGTCCCCAGGTGGTGTTCGGTCAGCACTTCGATCTGACCTGGGATGGAAGCGATGCGGTCAACCACGCCGATCACCGGGCGGTTGGCCTGGCGACGCTGGATGCCTGCCGCGACGCGGCCAACCGCTGGCTCTTTCCCGAGGCGGGCGAGCCCTGGAGGGGTGTCACCGCCGTCTACATCGCCGGAGGTGAGACCACCGCTTCCCATTTTGTCGATGTGAGCGACACCATCGCCTTAGGCGTGGCCTCGCTATCTGAACACCGGGCATACCTCGACGGGCTGGGCAGCGAGTTCGACCCCGATCAGTTCCTTCGGGAAACGGCCCGGCACGGGGGCACGGCAGCAGGCTGCGAGTACGCCGTCTTGCTGCGGTCGTTCCGCCCATAACTACCAGCGCACAACGCAGCCAAGGCCGGCAGAGGACCACCTATGCGCGGTCCACTGGAGTGACAGCGAAGTGGTGGAAGGGGCGTGCTGTTGCCTCGGCGAGCGTCAGTCCCTCAGCGCACGGTGGCTGTGGACCTGACCACTTTGTCGTGAAGGGTCTGGTTGCGGGGGTCCCAGATTGGCCAGAGCACCGACAGCAGCGCCAGGAACGGCACCACGGACATCGCCAGGAACACGACGCTCCGTACTGCCGCTCGGGCCAGGCCGATCGGGTACTGGTGGGTGTCGACGTCGGCGATCCCGATCTGGAGGAGCCTCATCCCTACTGTCTGGCCGGATCCGGACCCGATCAGCAGCGTGAGGTAGGCGATGTTGAACACTACGGCCACGACAAAACCGGCCCTTCGGAACGCAAGGACGAAGGCGATGCCGGCTACGAAGAAGATCACCGAGTCGACGATCGAGGCGAACATCCGCGACAACCAACCGGCGAGCTCGTACCTCGACGCCTGGCGCTGCTGGCTGTAAGGGGCACCGGCCATAGGCGGTGGGTAGCTCGCCGGATAACCCGACGGTGGGTAGCCGGGCGGTGGTGAGCCCGGAGGTGGCGGCGCCGATGGATACTGCGGGAAGTAGTCGGGCGGGGGTCGCGTGGGCGGAGGGTACGCCTGGGCGGGCGTCGGGTAGGGCGGAGGTGCGCCACCAGCCGTCGGGTCTCCCGCTGGCGGCGGCGTAGACGGCTGTCCCTGGCCCGAATACCCGGTCTCCTCCCAATCCGGCACGGCCGCTCCCCTCGCGTCTCGTCATGCTGGCTAGCGGAGTCGTAGCCTAGACGGGCAGCTGAGTCGGCGCCGATGGCGACCGGCATCGGCCGGCGCGCCATAATCTGGGCACTACAGGTCCTACGACGAGGAGGGCAAGTGGCAGAGCTGCAACTGGACGGCGACGAGCTGGTGCTGCACCTGTCAGGAGCCGAGAAGCTCGAGGCGGTCCACGGCGACCTTCGGGCACCGCTGTCCGCGATGCTCGGCGCCGAAGTGGTCGACGACGCCCACGAGGCGGCGGACCACGGCTTCAAAGTCGGGACGCGCGTCCCCGGAGTGGCCGAGGTAGCCACCGTGCGGACCGAGGGCAAGAAGATCTTCGTTGCAGTCCACCGCGATACGCCGAGGGGCGTGCGGGTCCTGTTCGAAGGGGTGTCCTTCGACGAGTGGATAGTCGGCTGCGCTGATCCAGAGGCGGTGGTGGCAGGACTGCCGAAGCGGAGCTGACGCCTCGGCTTGCCGGCCGCTCAGTCGGTCGCGCGACGAGGCGCCTGCGCCAGAACGTCGGCGGCGTCGACAATGGTGTAGCTGTATCCCTGTTCCGCCAAGAAACGCTGCCTCCGCAAAGCGAACTCCTGGTCGTTCGTGTCCCGGGAGACGATCGCATAGAAGTGCGCCTGACGGCCGTCGAGCTTGGGCCGCAGTACCCGGCCGAGGCGCTGCGCCTCTTCCTGCCGGCTCCCGAAAGCGCCTGAGACCTGGATGGCTACGGAGGCCTCGGGCAGGTCTATCGAGAAGTTGGCGACCTTGGAGACCACGAGCACAGGCAGTTCCCCGCTGCGGAAGGCGGCATAGAGGCGTTCCCGCTCTCGGATGGCTGTCTTGCCGGTCAGCACCGGGGCGCCCAGCCGCTCGCCGAGCACCGCCAGTTGCTCCAAGTACTGGCCGATGACGAGGGTCGGCTCGCCCGCCGCTACAGCGCCTCGGCAGAGAGCTTCGACGACGGCGAGCTTGGACAGCGCCGTCGAGCCGAGGCGATACCGCTCCTCGGGCTCTCCGAGCGCATAGGCCATCCGCTCGGCGTCCGTAAGCGTCACGCGAACCTCTGTACAGACCGCAGGCGCGATCCAGCCCTGGGCTTCGACGTCGCGCCATGGCGCATCGAAGCGTTTCGGGCCTATAAGGCTGAAGACGTCCCCTTCGCGCCCGTCCTCGCGCACGAGAGTCGCCGTCAGCCCGAGGCGGCGGCGGCTCTGGATATCGGCTGCCATGCGGAATACGGGAGCCGGCAACAGGTGCACCTCGTCGTAGACCACGAGCCCCCAGTCCTCGGCAGAGAGCAGTTCCATGTGGGCGTGCAAGTTGCCGCGCCGCGTGGCGACGATCTGGTAAGTGGCGATCGTGACCGGCCTCATCTCCTTGCGCTCACCGGAGTACTCGCCGATCTCGTTCTCCGTGAGGGTCGTGCGCGAGAGCAGCTCGGCCCGCCACTGCCTGCTGGCAACAGTGTTGGTGACGAGGATCAGCGTCCGGGCGCCGGTGCGGATCATCGCCCCGATGCCGACGAGGGTCTTGCCGGCACCGCAAGGCAGCACGATGACGCCGCTGCCGGAGGCGTGGAAGGCTGCTACGGCCTGGCTCTGGTATGGCCTGAGGTCAAACGCCCCTGGACGGCTCACAATCTCGTGCGCCGTGCCGTCGACATAGCCCGCCCTGTCCTCGGCAGGCCAGCCGAGCTTGATCAAAGCCTGCTTCAAGCGACCCCGCTCACCGCGGTAGACCCCCACGGTGTCGGCGTCGATGCGGGGCCCGAGCAACGGTGCGACGGCCTTGGCGCGGACTACCTCTTCCAGCACAGCTCTGTCAGAAGCGATGAGGACGAGGCCATGGCGCTCGTCGTTGACCAGCGTGAGGCGGCCGAACCTGTTCATGGTGTCCTGGATCTGTGCCAGGAGGGAGTCGGGCAGCGGGAAGCGCGACCACTCCCGGAGCGATTCTGTCACTTGTTGTGCCAGTAGCCCGGAGGCGCGGGCGTTCCAGAGGCCGAGGGGGGTGATGCGGTATGTGTGGATGTGCTCGGGCGAGCGCTCGAGCTCGGCGAAGGCGGCAATGGCGTTCCTGCATGCTTCTGAGTCAGGGTGGCCGACCTCGAGCAGGAGCGTCTGGTCGGACTGCACGATGAGCGGCCCGTCGTTCATAGGAGATCCTCTTCCTCGGACGTGAGTACCCGCACCCAGCTGACAGTGGTAATCGGCGAAGCAAGCACGACGATGTCGCCGGAGCTTCGGCCGCCAAAGCCCCCGTCGACGTCGTCGTCAAAGTCGCCATTGGAGTCCCAGTCGAAGTCCCCGTCGAAGCCCTGGTCGAATTGGGCGACGTCCACGAGGTCGACGAGCTCGTCGTCGAGGCCAGCCACGTAAGCGTTGAGCTCTGTCGTCCCGCTCCCGAGCGCTAGAGACACCCGAACTACCCAGTCCGCGTCGCAGGCGCGGGTGAGAACGGTGCGGAGCTCCTCTTGTGTCCGGAAGATCTCGGCAGGCCGCTCCCATGACCCGGCCGAAGCGGCGGACCTTGCCGGGGTTGCCTTGCGCGATGTGGGGGCTGCAACGGCTCTGTCGGCGCTTGCCACCAGGCGCCTGGCGACCTCGCTCACGCGGTGTGGCTCGATCGCGGCCCCCATGCTCGCACGCGCAGGCTCCTGCCTGGCCCTGGGCCGGCTCGCCCGCTTGACGATCACCGCGCCGTCCCTCCCCTCTTGGGCGGCCAGATAACCCGCGGCGTGGAGGGTGTCGAGCAACTGGGCGGGGGCCGCATCCGACACCAGCACGGTCGGCGCGATCTGCCGTGGCGCCAATTTGGCAATCTTCTTGTTGTTGGCCACGTCGGCCAGCAAGGCGGGATCGTCGCTACGCACAAATGACTTCGCCGTCCCGACGCGGATCGTGCCGTAACGCCGCGCCACGTCTGCGATGAGGTAAGAGAGTGGTTGCGGCACGGGCGTCTTGGAATGTTGCAGCAGCCACTCGGCGATCTCCTCGGCAGTAAGACCGCTTTCGAGACCCCGGCGGATCGAGGCTTCGCTGAACCTGTAGAGCGACCCACCTCCGACGGACTCGGTGTCAGCTACCAGGTCGAGTCGCTCGCGGCACGCCCTGGCTGGTTCCCCAGGCACGAAGGCAGTCAGGTCACCCTGCAGCACCAACTCGGTCGACTCAGGCCCGAAGCGGGCGAGCAGCCAGTCGCCGGCTGCCTGCCACTGACCCGCCGCCGCCATCCGCCCGAGGTGGCTGAGTGAAAGGTCGAAGGCCAAGCCGAGTGTCCTGGCATCGTCGAGGACATATTCGGCCTGCTGGGAACTCGGAAAGCTCAGGTCGTTCATGGATGGTGGGACTGACCATTCGACAGCCCTCACGAGGTCGGACATGTCGGCCGAGCAGCCTTGGGGAAGGCCGGCGAGACCATCCAGCAACGCCCGCCGGTGACGGGCCGCCGCCCGGGAGCCGAACATGCCCGCCAGTGGAGGGAGCAACTTGCCGGACGAGTCGACCGACCTGGCGGCCGACGGGCTCTCCGGCGAGTCGAGCCAGGCGGCAGTGAGCTTGGCCCAGCGCTCGGCCGCGGTGAGCACCAACCAGGCGTCGCAGCCATGGGTAGCCAGCAGCTTCGAGCTGCCGTCGGCGTTCAACTCGAGCGCCACGAGCCCGGCCAGATGGGCGTACTCGATCAACTCAGCGACGTCGTACTCGGATCGGCCGACGACATCTGCGAGCCGGCGGACCTCTCGGATCCCGATACCGCCCGCCTTGAGCCCCTGCGCGGGATGGGTGCTGAGGCTCTCGAGCAGGGCACCCAGCGTGGCGACGATGTCGCCGGCAGCTTCGGATGCCAGGTCGTCCAGCCCTGCAACCTCGGACGCCCGTGTGCCGATCGGAGGAGGGGACGGCGTCACGCCGGGGAACAGCTTGCCGTCCCGCAGTGCCAGCGACACCTCTCGGGGCATGCAGCATGAATAGGCAGAGTTGGCAATCACGAGCCCGTGACTGGCGAGCCAGCCGACCGGATCGTCCGGGTTCGACCGAGCCGAGCGGTAGAGATCCCAGTGGCTATGCGACACGACTGGGCGTCCCACGGCAAGCGAACGGGCAAGAGCCGCTGCGCGCGGTGGCGCCGACTTCACGAGACTCCGTACCCGGTCGTGGTCAGCGAGGGCGGCGCCAATCGCGTCCACGAGCGTCTCCCTGGTGCCCGAGCCTGCCAAGCCGGTGCCCCATGACTTGGCCAGCAGCCTCATGTCGTCCTTGCTTAGGTCCCTCAGGAGGCGGACTGCCGGGGGGCCAAGGCTGGCCGGGGTGTTGAGCGTGCCGACTGTAGGGTTGAGGCGGATCCAGCCATCCGCCCTCAGCAGCAGAGCACGATCCTCCAGCTTGACCAGCGCCGCCTCTATCTCGCTGTCCCTTGCGCCGTTGCCGATTAGGTCCTCGAAGCTGGTTCCCGCAAGCCAGGCGACGTCCCCGCTCGCGCGGTCGTTCTTCACCAGGACCAGCGTTTCGAGCACGCTGACTGCGAAGTGGTCCAGCGATCGGATGCAACTGGTGATATCGGCGACAGACATCAACCTCGCCTGCAAGTCTTCGAAGTGGCGGGGTGCCGGCTCCATCAGCCCAGGCCGGTAGGTCAGGATGGCGGCAATCTGCTCCACATTCAGCCCGCTCAGCAGCTGGGCGAACGTGGTCCTGTCGTCAGAGACGTTGGACCACCAGAGCTTCGGATCAGCCTGCGTGCCCAGCACCAACGTCATCTGGGTAGCCACCGCTCAGCGTCTCCTCACACTCCCGGCTCCCCTCAAGTGGAGCCCTCGGGCGGATGGTAGCCACGTTTGCCATCGCCTCTCGCGGATGCCCGGTGAGCTGCCGCGAGTCGCCTACGTAGGGGCAGGTGGGCCGTCTCACGCGCCTAACGCGCCCCGAGAAACGTACGTCCGGCGCCCCACCTGCCTTCCCACCACCAGCCCACCACCAGCCCACACCAGGAGTACTCTCACTACTGGTGGCAGCGATCAGCGACTCCGTGGCAAGTGACTTCGAGTCGAGCCACCAGCCAGAGCGGCAACGGTGGTGGGCGAGAGACTCGCTGATCGTCGCAGCCCTGACCGGCGTGCTCGTACCGCTGGTGATCGTCACTGCATGGATCCCGGTCCGCTCGAGGCTTCCGAACACGGACCTCGCTCTCGTCCTGGTGGGAGCCATAGGTGCCATCGGCGCGCTCCGTCACCGCGAGGCTGTCGTGCTGGCGGCCGTGTCCGGCGCCCTGTGGTTCGAGTTCTTCGACACGGTCCCTTACGAGCGCTGGGCCATTGCCCGCAATCCTGACGTCGAGACGACCGTCGTCCTGGCCGTTGTGTCGCTGCTCGGCGGCGAGCTGGTTCTGCGTGCGGGCCGCTACCGGCGCGCCTCGCGGGACGACGAGGAGAACCTCACCAACGTCCGCCAGGCTGCGGAGCTTGTCGCCAGCGGCGAGGAGCTGGTGCATGTCATCGCGTCGGTGGCCGGCCAGCTGGCACGACTCCTCGCTCTGGACAGTTGCGAATTCGAAGCAATGCCTGCCGACCCCGCGCTCCCCCAGGTGAGCAGGCTCGGCATCATCGAGGACGTCGCCCCGCTCGGACCGTGCCCACACGTCCGGGCTGACATGGCCGAGATGCCCGTCATAGTGCAGGGCGAGCCGCTCGGTTACTTCGTCCTCAAGTTCGGGACCACCGGCGTCCCCTCGTGCGAGCGGTTGAGGGTTGGGGTGACGCTCGGTGACCACGTGGGGGCTGCGTTTCTCGCGCAGGCTCCGCCGCCGCCGCCCAAGGCGCCCGAGCCTCGCCTGAGGGTCGTCAAGCGCAGGTTTGGCGAGCCCGCCGGCGCCGAGTTGAGCGGGAGCGCTCAGGAAACTGCCGGCTTCTCCTCCCAGCTGGGCAGGATGATCTCGTAGCCAGGATTGATCATCGCCAACTGACCGTCGTGCTTGCCGACCATGCCTTCGGCGACCACAGTGGCGCCGACCGAGATGCCGGCCACCTGGCGCCGCCCGAGGAACACCACGTTGATCGCCCCGCTCTCATCCACGACGGTGCACTCGAGGCTGTGGACGCCCGACCAAGGCTGGACTCTCATGGACCGGACCCGGCCGTGGATGCGGCCGCGGCTCCGGTAGACCAGCTCTCCAATTGAGGTGACGCCTTCCATGCGGGCCATCTTGGTCGATGAACCCGGCTGGCGCACGGCATGCTTGTCCATCTCTTTCCGGCGCTCGTTCGTATCCCGTGCGGCGGCGGCCCGCTGCCTCGACCGCAGCAGCTTGCCCACGTCGAATGCCGCGATGGTCGCACTGACGTGAGGCAGGCCCGCCACCGCCGTCACGATGCGGTCGGCGGTGTTGGCGTGCAGCAACCGGTTGAACACCCCGGCATAGATCCTTCGCGGCAGTACCAACGTGACCTCTGTGCGGCCGTCAGAGGCCAGGTCGGCTGCCATCTTCGTCACCGCTCTGACGATGCGCCTGTCCTGGCACTCGACGAGCTCGAGAGGGATGCGCCAGCGATTGACCCCGATCCAGTGGCGGGCCATCTTCTCTGCGCGGGCACGGTCGGTGACGAAGTGGACGGCGCGGGCCTCCCCGGAGGGGTCGAGCGACCGCGCCAGCTGGATGGCGCGTGCCGTTGCGAGGTCGAGGCTGTCGACCAGGACGACCACGACGTGGTCGCGAAGCACGGGCGAGTCGGCGGCAGTGGTATCGGCATCCTCGGCGAGTACCTGGCGTTCCTCGGTGTACCGGCGGTTCGTCCGCGTCAACAACCAGACGATCAGCGGGATGCACAGGACCACCAGCCAGGCCCCTCGGCTGAACTCGGTCACGACGAAGATCGTGGTGACCACGAAGCTGGCGACGCAGGCCGCCATCGCCATCGTCAGGTCGCGCCGGCGATGGGCGTGGGGGTGGGTGAGGTGGTACTTCGTCATCCCGGCGCCGGCCATGGTGAAGCCGGTGAACACCGTGCAGGCGTAGAGCGGTATCAGGCTGGCGACTTCGGCGCGTGTGACGACGAGGAGCGCTATCGAGGCAACGGTGAGGGCGCAGATGCCGTTGGAGTAGACAAGGCGGTGGCCCCTTGTGCGAAGAGTCCGCGGCAGGTACGAGTCCTCGGCGATGAAGTTCATGAGGAGCGGGAAGCCGTTGTAGCTCGTGTTGGCGCCGAGGACGAGGATGAGAGCCGTGCTGAACTGCAGCGAGTAAAAGGCCAGTCTCCCGAGCGGGCCGGGCCCGAACACCGCTTGGCCGATCTCGGAAAGAATAGTGGGCGTGCCTGACACGAACGGTACGGCATGCGTCAGGGCGGCGAAGGCCGACACCCCAAGAAACATCAGCCCGAGTATCGACGCCATCATCACCAGCGTGCGGCGGGCGTTTCTCACTGCCGGCTCACGGAAGACCGGGACAGCGTTCGAGATCGCCTCCATGCCTGTCATCGCCGAGCCACCGTTGGCGAAGCCGCGCAAGAACAAGAATATGGGGAGGCCGAGCAGCAGCCCGGTTCCTTCGACCCCGACGGCGATGTGACCGGGGGCCACGAGAGGGAATCGGTGAAGATGACCGTCGGCCACCAGCCTGGCCAAGCCGACGACAAGCAAGAACCCCATGTTCGCCAAGAACCAGTACGTGGGCAAGGCGAAGATGCGCCCCGCCTCGCGGATCCCTCGCAGGTTCCCGTACGTCAGCAGGAGTACGAAGCCGATCGCCAGCTCGACCGGGTAAGGCGACAGGGCCGGGAAGGCGGAGATGACGGCGTCCACGCCGGCGGCGATCGAGACCGCAACGGTCAGCGTGTAGCTAAGCAAGAGAGCGGCACCGGGGATCTGGGCGACGGCAAAGCCGAAGTTCTCCCTACTCACCACGTACGACCCGCCCGACACCGGGTAGGCCTTGACGACTTGCCGGTAGCAGACGCACACCAGGCCCAGAACCAGCAGCAGCATCAGGGTGACGGGCGTGATCAGGGCGAAGGCGGCCAGGCCGGCCGCCGGGACCAGGATCCGCAGGATCGACTCGGTGGCGTAGGCAGCCGACGACATGACGTCGGACGAGAGCACTGCCAGAGCCGTGGGCTTGCCGAGACGTTCCGAGTGGAGGTCGTCGTTGTTGAGGGGAGGGCCAAGCAGGGCCCGCTTGAGCTTGTACCCCGTCGTCTCGGGAACATCTGCCAAGCCGTGCTTGGGTGCCTGCGGAGACTCGCGCCAGATCGGCTCAGCTGTCATGGTCGAGTCCATCCCGCCTTGGCACAAGCTCGGACGATAGTGCTGGGCGTGGCCCGTGGCGTGGCCCCTGGAGGGACGGCGTGGAATCTTCTAGCGGATCTCCCGCCAGTGCAGCGCCCCGAGTGCCAGTAGCCCCGCCGCCGCCGCCATCGCTACGAGCTCGAGCGTGGCCAAGGGGGCAGCACCGCCGTTGCCGAGCGAGCTCGGCCACAGGACGACGGTGAAGTTGGATTGCGTGAGCTCGGACGACACCAGGCTCCTCGTCACGACTCCGACCGCACCTGTGAAGCCGGCGTAGGCGAGATGAGGCTGCAGCGCCACGAATGCCCGGTCGAGCAGCACGAAGGCGCCGGCACCCCCGACGGCTCCGAGGGTCGAGCGCACGAGCAACCCGCCGGCCACCGTCACGGCGATCATCACGGCTGGTGTGAGCAGGCCGGCAGCGATGGTCCAGCCCCAAGCCGGTAGGGCTGCTCCCGACCACGGCGCCCCGGAAGGCGCCGGCAAGGGGCGGATCGCCTGCAGCAGGCGTCCGGTGGCGACGCTGCACACGGCGCACACGAGAATGGCTCCGAGCGTCACGGCGTAGGCGCCGCCGAGCTTGCCGGCGACTACCCGCCCGCGCCGTTGCTGCTGGATGATCGATGCCTTGAGGCCGCCGCTGCGCAGCTCGGTGTCGACTGCGATACTGCCGAGGCTCATCGCCACGCCGACGCCGACGGCGGTGGCGAACATGCCCAGGGTGAACACGAGCTCACCCAGCGGTGAGATCCCGAGCCAACCGGCGCGGGCAGCCCGCTCGTCGTCGACGATCTGGCCTGAGAGCGCCGCTCGGTAGGCGTCCGCCTGCTTGGCGGTGCAGGCGACGGCGTGACCCGGGCTCCCCGTGGTGCACGGCATCCCAAGCAGTCTCCGGTACTCCTCGATGCCGGTGGCAAACTGGTAGCTGACGCCTTGGCTGTGCCACTGGACGAAGACCATGAAGGCAACGGCCATCCCGGTCACCACCCACACTCCGCGTGACCGGCTGAGCTTGAGCAGCTCTGCCCTTAGCAACAGCACCACGCTAGACCGCTTCCTCTCCTTGGCAGGCTCCCGAGTCGGCCAGCCTGAAGAACAGCTCCTCGAGATTGGAACGCTTGACACGCACGTCCGACGGAACGATGCCCCCGCCAGTCAGGACCTCGAGCAAGCGCTGGAGAGGGACGCCCTCGCACCTGACGGTGCCACCGGTCGGGCTTGCCTCGGCTCCAAGCCCGGCGGCCGCCAGTAGCTGCACGGCTTCGCCCGGCCTTTCGACGACCAGCTCGATCACCTCACCTCGCGCCGGGAGGTCGGCTGGTGGCCCGCAGTACTGCGGTCGCCCCCGGTCCAACAAGACCAGCGTCCCGGCCAGGTCCTCGACCTCGCGGAGGTCGTGGCTCGACCACAGGATCGTGCGGCCTTCGTCGCTGAGCGAGGCGATGAGCTCTCGCATGTCACGGATGCCGACTGTGTCCATGCCGGACGTCGGCTCGTCGAGAATCAGGAGGTTGGCTTCTCCCAGCAGCACCGAGGCGACGGCTAGGCGTTGCCTCATTCCCGTCGAGTACGCCGACAGGCGCGTGGAGCCGGCGTGGAGGCCAACTCTTGCCATCGCACGCTTGGCCTCTGCCAGCCCGACGGCCAGCCCAGCGGTCCAGGCGAGAACCCGAAGGTTGTCGGGACCACTGAGCTGACCGTAGAGACCTGGGCCGTCGATGAGCGCCGCCAGCTTGGCACCCGGTGCTGCCTGAGCGCTGACCGGTGTGATCGAAAAGGAGCCCGAACTAGCTTTGGCCAGACCGGCCAAGATCCGGAACAGCGTCGTCTTGCCCGCTCCGTTGGGGCCGACGACGGCCACAACGCTTCCGCCTCCTGCCTCGAAGCTGACGTCCTCGAGCACGATCCTCGAGCGATACGCCTTTCCGAGCTGCGACACCGAGATTGTCACGCTCATCGACTGTGTCGTCTCGTCCCGGCTAGTTCTTGCAGCTGAAGACGGTGCCGCCAGTCGTGAGGACCTGGTGGGTCTTCAGATAGTTGCGGGCGTAGAACTCGTAGGTCCCGCCACTGCAGTTGAACACTCCCTCTTGTACGACCGAGATCGCTACGTGATTGCCCGAGTCCCACGAGTTGTCCGTCGTCCACCCGTACCAGTGGTGCGTCTCGTAGTTCTCGATGACTCGGACGACCGAGTTCGCGTCGTCGGACATGTAGGTGGCGGCCCAGGCGAATGCCTGGCCGTTCACGATGAGCGGAGGGTTCGACTGCTCACCACAGACGCTGTCCTTCGAGATGCAGTGGACGACGTTCTTCGTCGACGAGAGTGAAGATGCAAAAGCACCGGGCACACCAAGGACGAAGCCCGTCGATAGTCCGACGGCGGCAATGACCGCCACGTTACGGAGTTTCATATCATCTCCCTGTATCTGTTGTACTTTGGCGGGAGCAAGTTAGCCGAGGCGGCCGAGGCGGTCAAGCCGCTGTGCGATCCCCCGGCCCGGCCCTGCGGCGAACGTCGCTAGCCAGGCTTGGAGGCGCAGGTCACGAGGTGGTCGTCGACAACCCCGACAGACTGCAGGTACGAGTAGACGATCGTCGAGCCCACGAACGTGAAGCCACGACGCTTCAAGTCCTTGCTCACCTGGTCGGAGAGCTCTGACCGGGCGAGGACGTCGCTCATCGTCGTCGGTCGGTTGACAATCGGCGCGCCCCCTACGTAGGCCCAAAGGTAGGCGCCGAACGAGCCCCACTCCTCGGCAACTTCGAGGTAAGCCTGCGCGTTCCTCACAACCGAGCGCAGCTTGAGACGGTTGCGGACGATTCCGGGATTCTCAAGCAGTGACGCCATCTTGACGTCGTCGTACCGGGAGGCACGAGACGGGTCGAACCCGTCGAGTGCTTGCCGGTAGTTCTCGCGCTTGGCGAGTATCGTCGCCCATGAGAGCCCGGCCTGTGCGCCCTCGAGGATGAGCATCTCGAACAGGTGCCTCTCGTCGCGTGACGGCTTGCCCCACTCGTGGTCGTGGTAGGCGCGCATCGCTTCGCTGCTTTCGGCCCAAGGGCACCTGTCGACCCGCGTCACAGCCTGCTGCATCGGCTTCAGCTCGGCGAAGCGTCGCTCGGAGACGGTGGCCCCGGCTCCGACGTAGGCGGCGGGGCGGCGGGCTCGTCCGGGCGCGGGGGCCATGAAGGCACTCCCTGGTAAGAGCTAACGGCGCGTTGCTGCTGGCCGGCGGGCCAGGGCGACGGCCGTGGCGGTCGGTACGGTGGCGGACCCGATTGGGCCGGTGCGTGACCGGCCGATCGCGGTGGGTAGCCCGAGGGCGGGGGTGGCGGGCCTGCCCCCGGAGGGTACGGGTACTGCGCGTAGGGGTGCTGGGCGTACGGGTGCTGGGCGTACGGGTACTGCGGGTACGGGGACGGAGGGTACGGCTGCCGCGGGCCTCCCTGCGGCTGGCCAGGCGGGATCGGCCTGCCCCACTGGTCGGCCTGGATTTGCTGGACCATCACGGAGTCTCCCCTGAACACAGAGCTCTCGCTCACCTGGCTCTCGATCATGGGAGCGAACAACGTGTACCCGAGAAACAAGACCGCCGAGACAATCTGCACGACGATCCACAACGTGCGCGGGCCGCTCGCCGACCAGTCGTTGGTGGCATGGATCAGTGCCCCGAACAGGTAGCCAAAGAGGAACAAGGGGATCCGGTGCTTGCGATATTTCATCCCCAACCCGATGAAGAAACAGGCGATCCCCGCCCACTCGGCGTGCTGCAGTCCGTCGGTGAAGATGCGCATGCTGAACAGCAGCACGTACTCGACGATGAAGTGGGTACCGGGAGCGATGCCGAACAGGTTCTCGTCATTCTGCTGGTAGAGCGCGGCTTCCCGGGCACCGAAGGCGAGCCCGGCGATCGTCCCGAGGAACATGCAACTGCGGACGGCCAGCGTGCGGCTCAGGAAGAAGCCCAACCCGAGAATCGTCAGCAGAACGGCGCCGTCCTTGGTCGCTTCCTCCGCCAGCCCGGGCCCGATGAACGAGATGAACCAGTCACCAGCGTGCGTCGTCAAACTCGGAACGGCCCCGTACCACCATTGCAGCGGGCCGGCCATGAAGATGAGCACGATCACCGACACGACGGCGCCATAGACGACCAAGGTGCGCGGGGCGTCCTCAGGTTTGATGAGGTGCCAGAACACGACGATCCACAGTGGTGCCGTGTAGATGGCGTACACCCAGCCCAGAGTCTGGACGTTCGTCGTGTTCCAGAACATCGTCACGAAGATGACGGGCAACAGCGCATAGAAAAGGAAGATCGCTCGGTAGCCGGCGTGCCAGCCCGAGCTCTCGATCCACGCCCGCCAAGGGAACAGGATCGCCAGTGCTTTCTTGAGATTGCTGGCCCCGGCGCCGGCGAACAGCGTGTTGCCAGTGGGGCGGTTGCCGACGAGCGGGCTGAGGCTTGCCATCGGTCCGGGGACTCGGCCCGAGCCTGCCGGGCCGAGCCCGACCGGAGCGGCGGGGCGGGCGGCGGCAACTACGCAGATCTCGACCCACGGCCCACCAGGCGTCGCGAGATGGACCCGCTGGAAGGCTCCGAGGTGCAGCCGCGAGACGGCCTGGCCGTCCAGGAAAGTACGGCCTGTGCTCAGGTCTTCGAGCACCCAGTTCCCGTCCACCACGCGCGCTACGGCGTGCGCGCGCGACACCATGGGGTCGCTCAGGAGCACGCTGCTGCCCTCACGGCGGCCGATCGTCACGACGTCTGACTCCGTGAACACGTAGCTGGCCTGGGCCGTGGCTATCTCGAGGCGGAGCATGAGCCTCCTTGCTGGGGGCCGGACCCGGAGCCCGTGGCGCGGCCGATACCTGGCGGGCCCAGTCTGGCACGGGCTCCGGGAGCACTCTACCGGCCGTCATAGACTCCCGCCGATGCGGCTGCTTTGGCGTGGTTCCTGGATGGAGGTACCCGGATGTCACGTTCCCGAGCAGGCCGTACTCGTCGTCGTGGAAGCGATGGTCCCGTTGCGCAAGCTCCACAACGCGTCCGGGCGGGAGGCGAGGCGGCCGTATTTGAAGGTGGTGACGTTTCTTGCCGGCGACGGGCCGAGGCGGACGCTACGCAAAGTGCGAGCCAAGCGCGACGAGCCCCTCTACACGGGCGACCTTCACGTGGCTGCCCTCCTAGGGCATGCGCCCGGGTCTGGCGAGCGACTCGTGGCACTTGGTTGCCGCGTCCCCCCGGGTACCCAGCAAGTCGCGGTGCATCGGCAGCTCGTGCACGGCGTGGGCGAGGACTACTCGGTTGACGACCTCATACAGGTCGCCGGACGCCTCACGGCCGACGGGCAGCTGATCGACAGTCTGGGTCGCCAGAACTACTTGTACTCGGGCACGGCTCCGCCAGTAGAGCTGCTCAAGCTTCTGGACGAGGCCGTGACGACCGGACAGGGCGACCGGCCGGTTCCACCTACGCCCTACGGCGTAGTACGGCCGCCGAAAGGCCCCGACGTGGCTGCAAGCACCGTCCTGCGGTGGAGCAAGCGGCCGAATCCACAAGGCACATTGGCCGCGGTGCTCGGTGCCGGCGACTACGCACGCACCGAGATTCTTCCGGCTCTGGCGGCCGCCGGCATCGGCCTCTACTCGGTGGCCGATCGCGAACCGCAGATCGCAGCCATGGCGGGACGGGCTGCGAAGGCGGTCTTGGCAAGCACGGACTCCGAGCAGGCAATCGCCGAGCTCCCACGTCAGGGCCTAGTCGTCGTCGCGACCACTCACGACTCTCATACGGACTTGGCCTGCGTCGCAGCAGGAGCCGGCCACCGGGTCTTCCTCGAGAAGCCACCTACTGTCACAGCTTCTGACGTGGCTCGCCTCACCTCGGCGATGCGGCAGTTCGAAGGAAGGATCGAAGTCGGCTTCAACAGGCGGTACCACCCCATAGTCCGGCGGGCGGCTGCCAGGCTGAGATCCGAGACAGGACCGGTCTCGGTCGTTTGCACGGTCAAAGAGCTCTCGCTGCAGCCCGACCACTGGTACTTGTGGCCCAATCAGGGGACAAGGATCACTGGCAACTTGTGTCACTGGATCGACTTGGCTGTGTTTCTGATGGAAGACCGGCCGCTGCCCGTCACCTTGACCCTTTCGCCGCGGCCGCCCGGCCGCCAGTCCGACGACGAGGAGCGGGTCCTGACAGTCACCTTCGAAGACGGTTCTCTGCTGACCATCCTGGCCACCAGCCGCGGCGACGACATCCGTGGCGTGCAGGAGCAGATAGAGGTTCGGCGCGGCAGGGCAACTGTCACCATCGATGACCTCCGGCGGATGCGCGTGCGATCAGAGGGCATCGACCGGCATACGCGAACAGCCTTTCGGGACAAGGCTCACGCCCGCATGTACGCCGAGGCCCTGGGCCGCGTCGTCCGAGACGAGCCGGCCGTCTACCCGGTCCGGGACATGATCGTCGTGTCCGCCATCCAGATCGGAGCCAGCGAGCTGGCCCGCAGCGGGGAAGGTGCCGGCGAGTTACCGGCCTGGATGGCCTCATTGCTCACAGCCGGTTAGAGCCGTGCCTGCCGAAAGGTCACCGGGCTACCTAGAACGCCATCTAGAGCCACCTAGAGCCCCCTAGAGAAGGCGCTCGCTCGCCAGATCCGCACCGTCGCGCAGGGAGCGGAGCTTCGCCCACACCACTGAAGGGGCGATATCGCCTATCCCGGCCGATGTGTCGAACCCACAGTCCGTCCCGGCGATCACCCGCCTCGGGCCACCGACAGCCCGGCTGATCCGCTCCAGGCGGTCCGCTACGACTCGCGGGTGCTCCACGTAGTTGCTCGTCGTGTCGATCACTCCGGCCACGAGCATCATGTGGTCCGGCAGCGGCTTGCGCTCGAAGCACTCGTACTCGTGCTCGTGACGGGCGTTCGCCATCGGGAGGACGAGGGCACCGACATTGGCCTCGTAGAGCGAGCTCAAGATGTCGTCCAGCGCGACGTCAAAAGAGTGTGGTCCTTCGTAGTTCCCCCAACACACGTGGAGACGCACCCGCGCCGGGTCGATCCCGGCAAGGGCGGTGTTGAGCGCCCCGATGACAAGCTCGACCCAGGCTATGAAGTCGGGCAAGGGCCTATCCGCGAAGCTGACGTGGCGCTCGAGGGCCAGATCGGGCCCGTCGATCTGCAGGAGCAGGCCCCGCTCGGCGATGTGGTGGTACTCGAGGCTTAGAGCCGCCGCCACCGCCTGCACGTACTCGCCGAGCGTGCCGTAGAACTGGTTCTCCATGGCAGCCGCAACGATGCCCGGCGATGCCGAGGTCATGAACGTGTCGGCGAACCGAGCACCCACGACCAAGTCGCACTCGTCGTCGACTTCGGCCATATCGAGGTAGCTGACAGGACCGACGGCAGCGGGCGTGGCCCGCAGGTTGACTTGGGCACGCTCGGCGCGCCGTGCAGCCAGGGTGGCGAAGTCGGGATGCGCCCTGATGTCCGCCATCGGCTGGCGGTGGCCCGTCCCGCCGAAGCCGGACATCCGGTGCTGCACGTAGGTGAAGAAGCTCTCCCGCGCCTGCTCGCCGTCGTTGCCGATGTCGATGCCGGCGGCAAGCTGGGCTTCGATGGCAGCGTTGGTGGCTGCCACCACCTCGGTGCGGAGCTCGTCCGGGTCCACGACCTCACCTCGGCTGCGGCGACCGTGCAGCTTGGCCAGTGCCGCTGGTCTCGGCAGGCTGCCGGTGTGGGTCGTGAGGATGCGGGACGAGCTCAACGTGGCTCCTTAGGCTCGGTCGAGTCGGTGCCGACCCTAGGCGCCGGCACCGGCCAGGTGGGCCGTTTCACGCGCCGAATTGGGTCCAGCAACGTACGTCCGGCGGCCCACCTGCGCAAAGCCCCGGTTGGCGGGCCAGCATCTGCCAGGCGGGCGGGCGATCGACGCCCCGCACGCGCACGCACGCACGGGCACCGGCGTGGAGGGCAAACTGGTCGCCATGGCCGACGAGCAACCGGAGCTCCTAGTAACCGACGCCGGCGCCTGGCGGGCCTGGCTCGACGCCAACTTCGACGATCCTGTGGGGGTGTGGCTCGTGCTCGCCAAGAAGGGTGCCGTGCAGCCGACCAGCCTCAAGTACGAGGAGGCGCTCGAGGAGGCACTCTGCTACGGCTGGATCGACGGGCTCCTCCACACTCGCGACGACAGGACCTACAGCCAGCGGTTCACCCCCCGCAGACGAGCCAGCAAGTGGTCGCAGTCCAACGTGGAGCGCATCGGCCGGCTCACCCGCCAAGGACGGATGCAGCCGTCGGGCTTGGCCGAGGTCGAGCGGGCCAAGGAAGACGGCCGCTGGGAGGCCGCCTACCCGGGTCGGACCAAGATCGACGTGCCGGCGGATCTGGAGGCAGCCCTGGCCGCTGAGCCCGCCGCCCAGGCGCTGTTTGCCAGGCTGGACGGCACCAACCGTTACTCCGTGCTCGTCCGCCTCCACAACACCAAGGCACGGTCCAGGCCCAAGCAGATCGAGCGCACCGTTGCGATGCTGGCGCGAGGCGAGACGTTCTACCCGCTGCCAACACCGCCGACGCCGACCCCACCGGTCCCACCGGCTCGGTCCGACAACCGGAGCCCGCAGGAACCGACTTGAGGGAGGCCCGAGTGGCTACGGGCGCTGGACCATCGACTCGAACAGGATGGCGCCCGTGGCATCGTCTCTCACCAGGAAGAGAAACGGTCGGTTGAACTCCAACTCCTGCACCTGCACTATCCGCGTGGAGCTCGGTTCAACGCCCACTCCCGTTGCCGCAGCGGCCTTGGTACCGAGTGGAGTGACCTGGAGGTAAGCGCGCTGCTCCACGGCCTCGACCTGCAACCCGATCTGGGTCGTGATGCCTCTGAAGTCGGCCCCAGGGCTAAAGGCGTCGCTCATGCCCATGTTCGAGAGCACGGAGTTGAGACGGTTGTCCGCCGTGATGGTGAACTCAGGCAGGGTCACGCGAACCGGGCGGTTCTGAAGGGCACTCACAATCCCTGTCAGCGAGGAGGGTGTCATCGAGTGGACGTAACCGGCCAGGCTCCCTGTGGTGGGCATCACGACCAGTGCGCTCATCTTCTTGCCGGCGTAGGGAATCTCGGCAGCCTCGTATCCATTGCCGAGGACGTAGGGGAGCGACACGGGGTGGTCGCCGCCAGCGACTGACGACTGGATGGTCGGTAGGTCGCTCGTCGACCCGTCGGCGAAGTGGAAGGGCGCGCTCAGCTCCGAGAAGGCATGCGCCCAGTGCGCTTGGAAGTACACGGCGTCGGCCAGTACGAGCGCTGTCTGGGCGGTCAGCGCTCCCGGAGAGAAGAGCTGCTTGATCAGGCCTTGCGTCTCGTGGGCAGTCCACTGGTTGATCGAGGCGAGCGCACCTGGGAGGTCGCCGCTGAAGTCGACCTGCCACACGCCGGCACCGAACTCACTGGACATCGCCCTCACGAAGCCCGGCTCCACGTCAAGGTTGTCCTCCACCCACACGGCATTGGCGATGTCGAGCTGGGCCTCAGCCCCAAGATGCGCACCAGTACGAGAAGTCTCGTCGGTGAGCAACGTGGACAAGGCGTCCCAGCCCGCCGCCTGCACGCTCGGGGGGACTCCTGCGGCGTCCAGCGTGTCTGCGATGCCTTGGGCCGTCGACCCCTTGGCGCCGAGCTCGAGCATCGTCAGCGCCGTCGACAGACTGGAAGGCGACGCCAGGAGATTGCCCGCTCCGCCGCCGGAGGACAGCTGGTCGAGCAACTGCAAAGAGAAACCGACCTCTTCGCTGGAGACCTCCTTCCTCTCTGCTGGGGACGGGGCAGCCGCCCGCGCCACGACGGCAGTCAGCTCCTCGGCCGATCCGACGTGTGCGGTGACTCCGACGTGACCGGCTTGTGCCACGACCGACGGCTGGGTGGTCGGACGAGCAAAGATCACGATGCCGAGCACCAGCGCCACCACCACAGCGATGGAGCCGGCCGCCGTCACCAGCCAGTGGCGGCGTAGCTCGGTGCTTCGGGCCTTGGCCCGACTCAGCAAGGCCTCGGGGCTCGCCGGAGTGTAAGTGGCATGGGTCTGGTCAGGCATGGAGCTCACGTACCGAGCCTTCCTCGAAGTCTGGGCCCAAGCTCGACCGGAGCGAGGCCAGGGCGCGGTGAAGGTGGGTCTTGACAGTGCCGGCCGAGACACCCAGTGCAGACGCGACGTCGGGCTCGGAGAGGTCGCAGATGTAGCGGAGGACGACTGTTTCTCGTTGACGTCGCGGCAGATGTGCCAAAGCGGCCGCCAGGGCCCGCCGCAAGACGACTGCGTCCGCCTCGTCTCCGGCCTGCGTCGGGACTGGCAAGAGCGGGTGGCGACCGAGGTGCCGCAACGCTTCGCGGGAGGCGACTTTCAGCAGCCAGGCGTCCCGCCACTCGAGCGACCCAACCCTTGCCCAACGGGCGTGTGCCTTGGCCATGGCCTCGACGGCGACATCCTCGGCCGTCCACGGGTCGCCCGTGACGCGGCGCGCTACCCCGATGGTCCGCGGCAACATCCTGGCGAAGAACTCCTCAAACGTCTCGGCCATCAGTGAAGTAAAGCCTCCGCACGGCCTGTTTGGTTGACACGGGCATCAGGTGCCGCCAGGAAATTAGGATGCGGGCGATGAAGGCAGCCGTCTATTACCAGACCGGAGACCCCAGCGTCTTCAGCTACGAGGACGTCCCCGATCCTGTTGTCTCGAGCGATCACGTCCTGGTCAAGGTCGAGGCTGTGAGCATCGAGGGTGGCGACACCCTCAGTCACAGCCGCGGTGACCTGTTCGCCGTCCCGCACATCGTGGGATACCAGTGCGCGGGCACCGTGGTGGGGATCGGGCCCAAGGTGGTCGGCCTCGCAGCCGGCGATCGCGTCGTGACCACAGGTCTCGACGGATCGCACGCCGAGTTGCGAGCCGTGCCCGAGGGCTTCTGCTGGAAGCTGCCCGAGTCGGTGAGCACCGAAGAAGGAGCCTGTATTCCGGTCGCCTACGGCACGGCCCATGACTGCCTCTTCGAGTTCGGCCACCTGGAACAAGAGCAGTCGGTGCTCATCCAAGCCGGCGCCAGCGGGGTAGGGATTGCCGCCATCCAGATGGCCAAGCAAGCCGGCGCCCGCGTGCTGGCCACTGCTTCTCGGGACGACAAGCTGGAGCGGCTGAAGGCGCTCGGGCTCGACGCCGGCATCAACTACACGACCTCCGACATGGTGAGCGAGGTCCGGCGACTCACTGCCGGCCAGGGCGTCAACCTCGTACTCGAGTCTCTCGGCGGCACCAACCTGCAAGCCAGCCTCAACTGCCTGGCTTACAGGGGCCGTTGCGTGTCGATCGGGGACGCCGGGCGTCCCGGCACGACTTCGATCGACACGTCGGTGATGCGCCCCAACAACTTGACTCTCACCGGCTACTTCCTCGGGATGGAGCTCTTCATGGGCCAGCGCGCCCGCCAGATGATAGCCGGCCTCCTCGATGAGCTGGCTGCCGGAAAGCTCCGGGTGTTGATCGACAAGCGGTTCCCTCTCTCCGAGGCGGCCGCCGCCCACTCCTACATCGAGGGGCGGGAGGCGTTCGGTCGCGTGCTGCTCATACCGTAGGCCCGGCCCGTCGGCGTCCCCGGTGGGCCAGGTCGAGCACAGGCTCAGTTGCCGAAGTCCCAGCCTTCGCCTTTGGCGAACTGGCCGAGGACATTCTTGGCGATCAGGATGCGGTGAACCTCGTCGGGCCCGTCAGCCAAGCGCAACGTGCGGGCGCCGAGGTACATGGCAGCCAGCGGCAGGTCGTTCGACACCCCGGCGGCGCCCCAGACCTGTATCGCGCGGTCCACGACCCTGGAGTAGGCGTTCGGCACGAAGACCTTGATGGCCGAGATCTCGGTCCGTGCCCCTTGCAGGCCGTGGTCTATCCGCTCAGCCGCGTGCAGAGTCATGAGCCTGGCAGCCTGGATGTCGATGTAGCTGTCGGCAATGAACCCTTGGATGAATTGCTTGTCCTGCAGCAGCCCACCGTGCACCTCGCGCGAGCGCGCCCGCTCGACCATGAGGTCGAACGCCCGCCACATCTGGCCGACGGAGTTCATGCAGTGGTAGATGCGGCCGGCTCCGAGCCTGTCCTGAGCGGCCTGGTGGCCCTCACCCACGTTGCCGAGAGCGTTCTCGATCGGCACCCGCACGTCGGTGTACTTCACCTCGCAATGGTCCGATTCGCGGCGGCCCCAGATCCCTATTCCGCGTACGATCTCGACACCCTCGGTGGCCGTCGGCACGATTATCTGCACCATCGGACCCGTCCGAGAGGGTTCGGCGCCGGCCTCGCCCACGCGGCACATGACGATGAAGAAGTCGGCGGCAAGGCCGTTGGACGTGAACCACTTGTGCCCGTTTATGACCCAATATTCGCCGTCGGCGACGGCCGAAGTCGTGAGCGACCTCGGGTCAGAGCCAGGGTTCTGTGGTTCTGTCATCGAGTAGCCCGACTCCATCGTCCCGTCGATGAGCGGCAACAACCACTGCTCTTTCTGCGCCTCGGTACCGTATTTCACGAGGATCGACTGGTTGCCCGAGTTCGGCGCCACCACGCCGAAGAGGGACGCTGCCCCCATCGCATACGCCAGCACTTCGTTCATGTAGGCATGGGCTAGGAAGTCGAGGCCCATGCCCCCGTACTCCTTGGGGAGGTGCGGTGCCCACAGGCCGGCCTTCTTCACCTTGGCCTTGATGTCCTCCCTCAGCTGGCGCGCCTCGTCGGAGCTGCGCGAGCCCCAGAGCCGCCTCTCATTGGGGAGGATGTCCTCGTTGACGATCTCGGCTGTCCGCTGGCGGATGTCGTTGATCCGGTCGTCGAGAGCCGGCACCGGCTTGCAGTTCATGGCCATAGCTGGACTCTACGGTCATCTTTGGCGGGACGGCGCTCGGAGTCGCCGGGGTGCTCAGCTGGCCGGGATCGGCGCGGCCGCAGGCAGGTCCTTCAGCTGTGCGGTCGCAGCCACGACTCCGGGCGAGTCGCAGACGCTGGCCGGACGCCCGCCGTCGACGGCGCAGATGGCCGCCGTCAGGTAATTGGCGTTGGCATCGATCTCCCGTGCCACCGGGCTGCTCGGGTTCGACAGATCGTCGGCGATCTGGATCCGGGTGAGCCCGGCGAGGTACTGAGGGTTGTCCCAGTTCGGCAAGCCACCGGTGTAGCGGTTGCCGATGTACAAGAACGGGATGCTCACGCCCGGGTTCCATGCGCCGAGGATCGTGTCCTGCTCGGCGGTCGGGTCCTCCAGCGGTTGACGCGACACCGTCTCCACCTCAACCGGCGAGAAGCTGATGTACGGGCTCGTGTAGGTCGACCCGGCGAAGCTGAATGTCTGCGTGTTCGGGTACACGTCGGTCGGGTCCGACGCCGAGGCAACAACGCCTGAGAATGTGCCGAAGCGATCGAGCGCCAGGAGCAGCGACCAACGTTCCGTGGCGCAGTAGGGGCAAAACAGCGCCCCCACGAACAAGAACACCGGCTTCCCGTCGACCTCGGCGAGCTGGGCCGAACTTGGCGTCTTGATGACGTTGACAGGGTTGACACCGGTGTACTGGGACGCCGGCTGCCCTCCGATCCCGACGGTGTCCAACACCGAGGCAGGCACAGCGGCGATCTTGGCGAGGGCCGGAGCCAGGTCGCCGGGAACCGTTGATGTCGTGGCACCGGCAGCGGGCGCCGCGGTGGGCGCCGTAGTCGCCCGCGGCCCTTGCTTCGATGCCCCGGAGGTAACGGCGATCAGCACGATGGCCAGCACGATGGCCAGCACCGCGGAGCCGGAGGCAATGCCGATCTTGGTGGTGGACGCCCGGTTTGCCATGAGACGAGAGAGTTTGCCAGCTCACAAGGCGGGCGTGAACGCGGCCAAGTTACCCGGCGGTAGCCGAGGGTGCCGCCACCGGCTATTGTCGGAAGCTCCGGTCGCGGGGGGAAGACGGCCGGATCACGATTCAGTTCATTGGGGGTTGTTGCTATGCAAACGAAGTGGAAGATCCGGATGGGCGCGCTTGGCGTTCTGGCCGCTGCGGCGGCCATGGCTGCCGGCTCGAGCCCGGCCATGGCGGCGGCATCAGGCCATGGCGCCGGCGTAAGCGTCCGCACTGCTACGGCGCACGCCGTTCACCACGGCGCCCACAGCATCCAGACGTCGTCCAACTGGTCCGGCTATGCCGAGACGGGCTCGGGGTACACCTCGATAGCCGGCGACTGGACGGTGCCGACCAGCAAGGGCAAGGGGGGCAACAAGTACCAGGCAGAGTGGCTCGGTATCGACGGCGACGGCAACCAGCACCTCATCCAGACAGGAACGCAGGTCGACGAAAGCGGAGGTTCGGCGAGCTACGGGGCATGGTGGGAGATCCTCCCGGCGGCCGAGACGCCGATCAACGAGCCCGTGTCTCCCGGTGACCAGATCGAGGCGTCGATCGTGAAACAGAGCTCCGGCAAGTGGCTCATCACCCTCGAGGACGTCGGCCGCTGGACATTCACGATCACCAAGAGCTACTCCGGCCCCGGCGCCAGCGCCGAGTGGATCGTCGAAGCTCCCGAGGTGGGCGGCTCCATCGCCAGCATGAACCATACGAGCAAGGTCACCTTTGACGACCTGACGGTGAACGGCGCCAACCCGGAGCTCGTCTACGCGACCGACGCCATCGCTTGCAAGCAGGACAAGAAGATCGTCGAGTCGCCCTCAGAGCCTACTGGCGGCAATTCGTTCGCTATGGCCTATGGGGCCAAGACACCCAAGGCACCCGCCTAGTGGACCTCTCGCCTCGGCTTTGACCTGGGCAAACAAGGCTTGGCCGGTTGGCCGGCCGGTCCCTCCTAGCGGAGTGGGGTCGGCCGGCCCGGCCCGGCCCGGGCTGCTGGCTGTTAGTAGCTGGTGACCGTCTTGGTCGTACCGATGACGATCGACGGGTGGACGGAGGGATTCATCCAATCGAGCGCGGCGTCCAGGTCGGCCAGCGGGAGGCTCACGCAACCGGCCGTCGGACCGCCGATATCCGCGTGCAGGAAGATGGCCGACCCACGCCCAGGAGTCCTGCGCGGGTTGTAGTTGATGACAGCAAAGGATGGGTAAGCGACGGTCTCTTGCCAGAGTCGTTCCGAGGACCCGTTGTTGAACGGTGGGTTCGTGTCCGAACAGGGGACGTGGACGAACTCGTTGTACCGCGACGAGCTCGAATCCTCGTCCCACCAGTCGCCGCAAGCAAGACGATGGTAGGTGTACTGGACACCCGGGTTGGCGGCGTTGCCGTACATCGTCGCCTGGAACCCGTAGATGCCGGCCGGCGTCGTGCCGTCACCCTCGTGCTTGTCGATGCTGATGCCGTTGTAGCCGACGCGGGCGGTCCACGGCCCTGCTGCCCGCTTCCAGCAGGAACCGTCCAACTGGAACGTGGTCAGCGTGGCCGAGGTGTCCGAGGACGCGCCCACCACCACGAAGATCAACTGCTTGCCCACCTTGTGCTTCAAGCGTGAAGCCAGCGTCGACGGGCAGCTGGACTTGGCCTGCAGGGGGCGCTCTGCGCGGCGCGTCATCGCCGTGCCACGACTCTCTTGCGCCATCGCGTTCACCGTGCCGGCCGCCGGCGCCCGGTCCGACACCGTCGCGCACGAAGCTGCAGCCAGGCAGACCAGGAGCAAGCAGACGGCGATGGAGGCGCGGCGCATCGGGTAATGGGACTCCTGACTGTCCATCCCAGTGAAGCACGTTGCCCCGAGTGGTCGCCAGCCTCTCGGAAGCAGGATCGTCGCGGCAATGGCTACGGTCTACATCCGTGCCGGCCCGTTGTGCACAGAGCCCGACCAAGCTGCTGGCGTGTCTGGCCGTAGCTGCAACGCTGGCCGCCTGCGGCACTGCCACGCCTGCCGGAGGGCGCCACGCATCGGTCCCCGCCTCGGCGCACGCGGCACCAGGTACCAGAAGGGCGACGACCTCGATCTCCACCTCGACCTCCACCTCGACTTCCACTTCGACTTCGACTTCGACTTCGACGCCGACTTCAAGCACGACGATGCCCCCTGGCGCACATCCGGCGTTCGCCTGGTCCGTCGCCACCGTCACCGCCGCCGATGTGCCCTATACCTGGCGCCCGGGATGCCCGGTCGGCCCTGCCCAGCTGCGGATGCTGACGATGTCGTTCTGGGGCTTCGACTCGCAGGCCCACACAGGGACCATGGTGGTCAACGCCGCGGTCGTGGCCGACGTGGTCACGGTCTTCAAGACGCTCTACGACGACAAGTTCCCCATCCTTTCGATGGTTCCAGAGGACCATTTCAAGGGCCACGACCCGCTCTCGATGGCGGCCGACAATACCTCCGGTTTCAACTGCCGGCTGGCCGTCGCCGACGGTCCGCCTGAGTGGTCGGTGCATGCCTACGGCGAAGCGATCGACGTGAACCCGGCCCAGAACCCCTACGTCTTCAACGGTGTCGCCCAGCCGGCCGCCGGCGCCGTATACATGAACCGCTCAGACGTCCGTCCCGGCATGGCCTACTGGGGAGGCGAGCTCGTCGACGCCTTCGCCTCAGTGGGTTGGTACTGGGGCGGTCGCTGGACGGGCGGCCCGGATTACCAGCACTTCTCGCTGACTGGAGGCTGACACGAGCGTCATCCGCGGCGGAGGCGATCGATCTGTCGCCGGTCGCGCTTAGTGGGCCGCCCACTGGCCGGATCCCGGAACAGCGGCGGCACAGCCTCTTCACGCGGAGGCGGTGGCGGGCTGTAGTCGACGAAACACCCAGCGGCCACCGCCGCCCCCACCCTCTTCTCCACAAGCTGAGCCACCTCGACCACCCGCTCCCGGCCGCCCGCCAACGCCGTCACCCTGTCGCCCAGGTGTATTGGCGTTGCGGGCTTGGCCGACGATCGATTGACACTGACGTGCCCGCCGCGGCACGCGTGGGTTGCATCAGACCGCGTCTTATAGAGCCTGATGGACCACAACCACTTGTCGACTCGCACGCTGTCCATGCCGACACTGTTGTAGCGCGCTGGGCGGCTCAGTGGCTAAGGCTGCCTCGGTGCAGGTTGGCGGGCCGCGGCGGCAGCGGCGGCGGCGGCGGCGACAGCGGCAGCGTATGCGCGGCCTCAGCGGCGGCGTATCGGAAGCTGAGGAGCTGAGCTCCCGCCTAGAGGGAGATTCTCTCCTCGGGTTGGCGGCGGGTGGCGGCGTATCGGAAGCTGAGGAGCTGAGCTCCCGCCTAGAGGGAGATACTCTCCTCGGGTTGGCGGGTTGGCGGTTGGCGGGTTGGCGGTTGGCGGTTGGCGGGCCGGCGGCGGTCGGCGGGCGGCGGTTGGCGGTTGGCGGGCCGGCGGCGGTTGGCGGGCGGCGCCTCAGATCCAAGAGTAGAAACGACACCAACTTCGGCAAAGGAGTAGCACCAATGAACAGGCCGCACCCGCGCACCCTCCCTGCTTGCCTGGCCACAGCGCTTGTCCTGGCGCTTGCCGCAACCTACCTATTCACGCCGGCCCAAGCGGCACGAGCGGGCAACGCGCCCGCTGCCGGACGAACGGCGGCGATCTCGCCGCCCAGCTCGTTCCTGCCAGGCCGCGTAAGTGGCCTCCCGATGCTCACAGCAGCGGCGCTGAGGGACATCACCCCTGCCGAGGCAGCTCCTACGCCGCTCCCATCACCGCAAAGTCAGGTGAGCGTGTTGACAGCGGTCCTCAAGAAGATGGAGAAGAACTACTCGACCTATGCGGGTTACGAGCCGGGTCCTGTCGACATCCTCGACTACGGGATAGGCAAGCTCTGGTTGCAAGGGATTGACGGCGCCGGCACGACTATCGCGGTGATCGAGGGTTGGGACGACCCGGACATCGCCCACACTGTGGCCGGCTACGACCACGTATTCGGCTTGCCGAACCCGCAGATTCAGACGATCTACCCCTCCGGCAACGGCAAGCTGCCGGCCAAGTGCCCGGCCGGGATGGTCGTTCTCGGCAGCTACGGGTCTTGCGAAGGCTGGGAGGGCGAGCTGACCCTCGACGTCCTGACAGCCCACCTCATCGCTCCGTACGCCAAGATCCTGATCTCGGTCACTCCTGCCGACAGCGAGGTGAACGGCGACCCGGCGAGCAACGTAGCCCCGCCGGAGATGATGGAAGCGCTGGAGGCGATCAGCTCGGCACACCTTGCCAACGTCATATCCATCAGCGACGGCACCGGGGAGAGCACCTACAGCTACGGGGATGCCGAGATCGCCGCCCAGGACCCCGGAGAGCTCGCTGCCGCAGCGGCCGGGATCCCGGTGCTCGTGGCCACGGGAGACTGCGGCGTCGTGCAGAACCTGGCAGTCGCAAACGGGCAGTGCGAGGATGTCTCCACCGGGCCGGACACCGCCGCATGGGACGACTCCCCCTGGGTGACCGCGGTTGGGGGCAGCGAGCCCGACCTCAGCTCGACAGGCAAACGGCTCGGACCCGACCCGCTCTGGCACGTCGACAACGTCTATTCAGAGGGTGCCGGCTACTCATCGGTGTTCAAGCGTCCGAGTTACCAGGACGCCGTGGCGTCGATAACCAACAGTGGCATGCGCTCGGTTCCCGACATCACGATGGACGCCTCGAACGGCACCTCGGAGGCTGCTCCGATGCTGGCCGGCGTCCTGGCCCTGGCAACCCAGGTCAACAAAGGAAACATCGGCCCCATCAACCCGGCGTTGTACTCCGCGCTCGGCCCGCACGGTGCGGCTGACGGCATCATCGATGTAGTCAGCGGCAACGACTCGGCCGAGACAGCGGCGGGGAAGGTGACCGTGCCCGGCTTCACCGCAACCAAAGGCTTCGACGTGGCGAGTGGGTGGGGGACCGTCTTCGCTCCGCGCTTCGTCGCAAGCCTCGTGGCTGCGACCAAGGCTGCTCAACAGGAGAAGCCTGCACGCGCCGAGGCGGCGGCCGATCTGGCAGAGCTTCGCCATGACATCACGCTGTCGCCGAACAACGTGGCGGCAGGCGGAGTCTCATATTTGCTGGCCAGCGGCTTCCTTCCCGGCCACCCGGTAAAGCTCATGATTGGTGGCACCGCGGTGGCGACGTTGACGGCCACGGCCCTAGGGACTGTCGCCTACATGATCGACCCGGCTCTCCTCAAACTTGCGAGTGGCGCGCACCTGGTGACGTTGCACAGCATGCTCGTCAACGTCACGGCTTCCTTCAAGAGCAGTTGACCACCGAAAGGACGGCACACTGGGCAATGGTTCGGTCACCGAACCATTATCGCTATGCTGGGCCCCGTGCCGACCCGAGCCAGGACCGCCCGATCTCCAGCTCCCGAGAGAGCGGGCGCCGATCCCCGCGCCTGACCCAGGCCCGACCACAGGGGCTACGACGCCGCGCCCGGTCCCAGCCGCGCTGCCGACCGCGGTGCCGACCACGGGGGAGGCGGCCATCGTGGCGGTCCGCGCCCTGGCGCGGGCGGCGCGCCTGATCGAGCGGGCGTCGGAGGAGCTGAACTTCGCCCACTACCGCGTGCTGGCGGCCGTCGCCTCGGGAGACGAACGCGCCTCACGGGTCGCCGCTCGGCTGGCGCTCGGCAAGCCCACAGTGAGCGCCGCGGTCGAGTCCCTGTGCCAGCGCGGGCTGCTCTCCCGAAGCGGTCTGGCAAGCGACCAGCGGGTGGCCACCCTGAGATTGACTGCCGAGGGCGAGGCCGTCCTGCAGCGGGTCGAGGCTGCCATGACCTCCGTGCTCGGCGACATCTTCAGCCGCACCCCCGACGCCGACCAAGTGCTGCAGTCACTCGCGTGGCTCGGCACCGCCATCGACGAGCGACGAGCCGCTCACCACGCCGGACGGCGCACCCAGCCGGAGCGGCCGGGCGAGCCAGGACAGCCGGAGCAGCCGGGCGAGCCAGGGCGGCCGGGCGAGCCAGGGCGGCCGGGCGAGCCAGGACAGCCGGGGTGAGCGAGCAGGCCAAGGCGCCAGGATGGGTCCGTCGGCTCTGGGGACACATGCTCCGCCACAAGCGGGACGTCGCGCTCAGCTTGTGCGGCGCAGTCCTTGGCAGCGCCTGCCTGACGCTGGTGCCTCTCGTCGAGCGCCAGATAGTCGACGGTGTCATACTCACACACTCGTCGGCCCTCTGGCCCTGGATCACCCTCCTACTCGTACTCGGAGCAGGCGCTTTCGGCGGCGCCTACCTTCGCCGCTTCCGGGGCGGCCGGGTCGCCCTCGCAGTTCAATACGACCTGCGCAACGACATGCACGACCACTTGCAGGCAATGGACTTCGAGAACCTCGACAGGATGCCGACCGGCCAGCTGGTCGCCCGCGCCAACTCCGACTCCACGTTGGTGCAAGGGCTCCTGAGCTTCTTCCCGATCATGAGCGGCAACGTCCTGTTGATGTTCCTCTCGCTCGGCGTCATGGTCTACCTCTCGCCCCTGCTCGCGATCGTGAGCCTGGTCGTCGTGCCGGCCCTGCTCGTCGTGTCCTACAGGATGCGCTGGCGAATCTTCCCGGCCACCTGGGACGGCCAGCAACGAGAAGGGGACGTCGCACAGATCGTGGACGAGGACGTCAACGGGGTGCGTGTGGTCAAGGCCTTCGGGCAGGAGCACCGCGAGCTGGAGCGAGTGGCCGGCGCCGCGGCGGTCCTGTACGGCTCCCAGATGAGAGCCGTCCGCCTGCAGTCCCGCTACCAGCCGGTTCTCGAAGCCATCCCTGTCGTCGGCCAAGTTGCGATCCTGGCTCTGGGCGGTTGGCTGGCTCTCCGCCATGAGATAACGCTCGGCACGTTCCTCGCCTTCTCGACTTACATCGCCCAGCTCATGGCTCCGGCCCGCCAACTGGCAGGCGTGCTCACCATCGGCCAGCAAGCAAGGGCTGGGATCGAGCGCATCTTCCAGCTTCTCGACTTGAAGCCGGCCGTCCGCGACCGGGACGACGCCATCGAGCTGGCCGAGCTGCGGGGGGAAGTCGACTTCGAGGGTGTCCACTTCGCCTACGGGGAGGGACACCCAGTCCTGCAAGGGGTCGATCTGCACATCGACGCCGGCGAGCATGTCGCCCTCGTCGGGGCGAGCGGGAGCGGGAAGTCGACGGTGGCAACGCTGGTGTCGCGGTTCTATGACCCGAACCAAGGGGCAGTCCTCGTGGACGGGCTCGACGTGCGCGACGTGTCGCTCGCTTCGCTGCGGCGACAGGTCGGCATGGTCTTCGAGGAGAGCTTCCTGTTCTCCGAGTCGGTGCGGGCCAACATCGCCTACAGCCGTCCGGACGCCACCGACACAGAGGTCGAGGCAGCCGCGCGGGCTGCCCAGGCCCACGAGTTCATCGAGGCGCTTCCTCGCCGATACGACACCGTCGTCGGCGAGCGGGGGCTAACCCTGTCCGGTGGGCAGCGGCAGCGCATCTGCCTCGCCCGGGCGATCCTCTCGGACCCGCGCATCTTGATCCTCGACGACGCCACGAGCGCAGTCGACTCCCGGATCGAAGAGTGCATCCACGACGCCCTCCGCTCGGTCATGGCCAACAGGACGATGATCCTGGTCGCCCACCGCCGCTCGACGCTGCACTTGGCCGACCGGATAGTCCTCGTGGAAGGCGGACGGGTTCTGGAGCAGGGCACGCACGAGTACCTCCTCTCCACGAGCGCTGCCTACCGGATGCTGCTGTCGGGGCTCGAAGAGGGCGAAGCCCAGGAAGTCGGCGACAACATCGAGTCGCTTGCCACGATCGCCTCACGAGTGCAGGCCGGCGGCACGACCGAGGCAGCCTGGGCAGGCGGCAGCAAAGGCGACCGGGCCAGCGCCAGGCAAGCCACGATGGAGTCAGTGCGTGCGCCGAGCATCGGAGCCGGGCTGGGCGGCGGGGGCGGCGGCTGGCGCCGCAACCTGGCGCCGACCCCTGAGCTGTTGGCACGCGTCGACGCCCTCCCGCCTGTGAAGGACTTCCCCACCGTCGATCTGGCCGCCGAGTCTCGCCACGACAAGGCCTTCAGCTTGCGCAGGCTGGTCTACGAGTTCCGCAAGCCCTTGCTGGTCGGGCTCGTCCTCGTGGTGCTCGACGCGCTGGCGTCGCTGTCCGGTCCTGTGCTCGTCAAAGTTGGTATCGACAGCGGGGTGTCAGCCGGATCCGAAGGCGTGCTGTTCGCGGCCTCAGGTGTCTACCTTCTCATAACGCTGCTCGATCTCGTCGACGAGATCGGCGAGACGTTCATCACCGGTCGCGTCGCCCAACGCGTCATGATGTCGCTCCGCATCCGCATCTGGGCCCAGCTGCAGCGGTTGTCGCTCGACTACTACGAGCGCGAGATGGCCGGGCGGATCATGACGCGGATGACCACCGACGTCGACCAGTTCGAGTCTCTCATCGAGAACGGCTTGCTGTCGGCTCTTGTGTCAATAGTCACGTTCGTCGGCGTCGGCGTCGCCCTCGTGCTCATCAACCCCGAGCTAGGGCTGTGCACGTTGACAGTCGTGGTGCCACTTGCGGCTGCCACCGTCGTCTTCCGCCGCAAGGCCGCACGCTTGTACGACCTGTCGCGTGAGCGGATAGCCATCGTCAACGCCGACTTCCAGGAGAGCCTCTCCGGCGTCCGCGAGTCTCAAGCTTTCGTGCACGAGAGCTGGACGCGACAGCGCTTCCACCGGCTGGGCGGCGACTACCTCGAGTCCCGTGTCGCCGCCCAGCGCCTCGTCGCCGTCTACTTTCCCTACGTCCAGTTCCTTTCGGCGGCAGCCGACGCCATCGTGCTCGGGGTGGGTGCCGGGCTCATCGCCCGTGGCGACCTGCAGGCTGGTGCCCTTATCGCCTTCATCCTCTACATCGACTTGTTCTTCTCGCCCATCCAGCAGCTGTCCCAGGTCTTCGACGCTTGGCAGCAGACCCGCGTCTCGGTGTCCCGCATCTCCGAGCTGATGCAATTCGACACCCTGACGCCTCCGGCCGCCGACCCTGTACCGATCGACCGGCTGCAAGGTGGCGTCAGTCTGCAGGCCGTCCGCTTCGCCTACCCGTCTGCGCCGGGCTTCGGTGCCCCGGGCGGTGCCGGCGGCAGGCCGACCGAGCGCCGCGGACCGGCGGACGCCAGGCGCTTGCAAGCCGCCGACGCCGTAGCGGCCAAGCCACCGGAGGCGCTGCGGGGCATCGACTTGGACGTCCGGCCCGGCGAGACCGTCGCCCTCGTCGGGGAGACAGGGGCGGGAAAGTCGACGGTGATGAAGCTGGTCGCTCGTTTCTATGACCCTGGAGAGGGACATGTCCGCATCGACGACCACGATCTGCGCACCCTCGACCTGCCGTCGTTCAAGCGCCAGCTCGGCTACGTGCCGCAGGAAGCGTTCCTGTTCTCCGGGTCGATACGCGACAACATCGCCTACGGACGGCCCCTCGCCTCCGACGCCGAGGTGGAGGGCGCCGCCCGTTCCGTCGGTGCCCACGACTTCGTGGCGGAATTGCCGGGCGGCTACTTGCACGAGCTGACCGAACGCGGCCGGTCCCTATCGGCGGGACAACGCCAATTGATAGCCCTCGCCCGGGCCGAGCTCGTCGATCCGGCCATCCTCCTGCTCGACGAAGCAACTTCGAACCTCGACCTCGTCACCGAGGCGCGCGTCTCAGCTGCCATGCAGAAGGTCTCACGAGGCAGGACGACGATCCTCATCGCCCACCGGCTCCAGACAGCTCGCCAGGCCCACCGGATCGTCGTGCTCGACCACGGCCAGGTCGTCGAGGTTGGGTCGCACGAGGAGCTTCTCGCCGCCGCTGGGGCCTACGCCTCGATGTGGGAAGCCTTCGACCTCGTGGGCAGCCGGGCAAGTTGAGCGGCTGCCGGGCCTGAGCTGCCTAGCCTGAGCTGCGGCGCCGGGCGAGGTGGGCCGCCGGACGTACGTTGCCAGGCGCAATTCGGCGCGTGAGACGGCCCACCTGGGCTCCGGGTCCGCATCGGGCCTGGCAGCCGGCCTGAGCTCCGGGTCCGCACCGGGTCTGGCAGCGGGCCTGGGCTCCGGGTCCGCATCGGGCCTGGCAGCCGGCCTGAGCTCCGGGTCCGCATCGGGTCTGGCAGCGGGCCTGGGCTCCGGATCCGCATCGGGCCTGGCAGCCGGCCTGAGCTCCGGGTCCGCATCGGGTCTGGCAGCCGGCCTGAGCTCCGGGTCCGCATCGGGTCTGGCAGCGGGCCTGGGCTCCGGGTCCGCACCAGGTCCCGCACCGGTCTGGCAGCGGGCAAGGTGCGCCGCCCGAGCTCCCCACCGGCTTCAAGACGACCGGCCGGCCGGTCGTGCCCTTCCGCCTGCGGCCTCAGAGGGTAAGCACGTGGCGGATCATGGTCCGCCCGTACCCGTCGACGAGACGACCTACTTCCACAGCCCCGACAGCACCGGCGACCCGCAGGGAAGCCAGGTTGCCGGGCTCGACGACGATGACGGCGGTCCGAGTCGCCGTGTGCTCACGAAGGAACTGCTGGAGGAGGCGCACGGCACGGCTCACGTAGCCCTTGCCCCGGAAGGAGGGGTGGGAGCAGTACGAGATGTTCGCCTCGCCCGGCAGGCCGTACCTGTTGGCCAGGTCGCAGTCCACGTATGCGACGTAGTCGGCTTCCAGCGCGTCGACGGAGAACGACCATTTCGGGCCGCTCCCGAACGAGCCGTGGGAGGCCTGCAGGTGACGCAGTTGGTGACGTTGCTGCTCGTCCGGGCTCATCGCTTCCCACAGTTCACGGTCGCCCGGGTTCCGGAGCCGGTCCATCTGCTCGGTGTCGATGGCGTCGAGGTGCATGCCGAGGTCAGTGGCGCGCTGCCGCCGTATCGTCACCACGCCGTCGCTGTAGCTGAGCGGGGGCACGTCCCGCTTGAAGTAGAGCTGGTCGCCGATGCTTCCCGCCTCTTCGAAACGTGCCCTGCCTCCCACCCCGACCGACGCCCCGTTCCGTGGGTCGACAAGAAGCGTCGCTGTCTCGAACGCAGTGCTCGACGCCAGATGGTGCATCAGCAACTGCAGCGACCGCGTCGCGTAGCCGTTGCCGCGGTAGGGCGCGAAGACGTTGTAGCCGATGTTTACCTCCCCGGCCTGGAGCCATTCCCGGTCGACGTCGTAGTCCACCCAGCCGGCGATATCGTCACCCACTAGGACACAAGCCGACGGTTGAGGCTGCGCGCTGCCCGGACCGAGCCAGCGGTGGAACTCGCTGTCGCGCCCCGCCACAAGTGCCGGGACGTCGCCGGGCTCGCCTTGCCTGATCGTGACGACCCCGTCGGTCGTCGGACGGACTGGCGACAGCATCGGTGCGCTGTGGCGATGGAGGCTCCCCTCAGGCATGCGCCTGCGACGCTACCGGGTGGGTCCGCGTCCGCGACGCCGGTGCGAGCCAGACTTGAGCCGTGATCATCTTGCTGGCTCGCGTGTTCAAGGCGAGGCATCGCCGCCACGCCGCGGTCACGCTGCTGGCTGCGTTTCTGGGATTCATGTTCCTAGGGGCATGGCTGTTTGACCTGACCCAGCACATCCCGTTCACGTCCGGCCTGTATTGGGCCATCACCACCGCTTCCACTGTCGGCTACGGCGACATCACACCGCACAACGCCTCGGGCAGATTCATCGCCTCGGCAGTCATGCTCACTTGCATCCCTTTGCTCGCAGCCACCTTCGCCCTCCTGACGGGCGCCGCCGCGGCATCAGGACTACGAAAGGTTCTCAACATGGCCACCGAGTTCCCGCAAGGGTCGTACCGCCTCGTCGTCGGTTGGCATCCGACGGTGCCGACGATCCTCGACGAGCTGGTGAAAGCCAAGGACGCCGTCGTGCTCGTCGCTGACGTCGACCCTACGACGGTTCGCGACGAAGTCCACGTCGTCCGGGGAGACCCGACGACGCCGGCCGCGCTGCGCAAGGCCCGCCCCGACGGCGCGCTCCATGCCCTCGTCACGGGAGCGAGCGACGGGGACGTCCTCGTCAGCTCGGTCTTACTCCACGAGCAGGCTCCTCAGCTCTCGGTCTCCGCCCTCGTTCACTCGTCCACCGTCAGCGAAGCCCTGAGCGAGCTGGGCGTCGCCGAGACCATGTCGGCTGACGACCTGGTCGCCCACACACTGGCCAAGAGCCTCGAGACGCCGCACGCCGGCCGCTTGCTGCTCAAGCTCGTCGGCGGCGAGGACCACAAGCTGGTGGAGATCGACGCCGCCGCGGCCGAAGTCGGCCAAGCCCTTAGCCAGGTGCGCGACGATCACAAGGGTCTTGTCCTCGGCCTGGTGCGCAGCGGTGGCGTGTCGCTCGGCATCGGCGACGACCCCGTCATCGCCTCGGGGGACAAGCTGCTCGTGGCCGAACCGTTCGGCTAGCCCTCGGCTAGCCCGCCGTTCGCCTTCGGCGGGCTATAACGCCCCCATGGAACTGCGGATCTTCACCGAACCCCAACAGGGCGCCTCGTACGACGAGCTGTTGGCAGTGGCTCGAGTGACCGAGGAGGAGGGCTTCGCGGCCTTCTTCCGCTCCGATCACTACCTGAAGATGGGCTCGGTGAGCGGGCTCCCGGGGCCGACCGACGCCTGGATCACGCTGGCCGGCCTGGCCCGCGACACCACACGTATCCGCTTGGGGACGTTGTTGACGGCGGGGACGTTTCGCCTGCCTGGCCCTCTGGCCATCGCAGTTGCCGAAGTAGACGCCATGAGCGGCGGCCGCGTGGAGCTAGGGCTCGGAGCCGGCTGGTACGAGCAGGAGCATGCGGCCTACGGGATACCGTTTCCCTCGCTGGCAACGAGGTTCGAGCGCCTGGAGGAACAGCTCGCCATCGTGACAGGCCTCTGGGAGACGCCGGCAGGTGGCACGTTCGACTTCCAAGGACGCCACTTCCAGCTGTCCGCCAGCCCGGCCCTTCCCAAGCCCGTCCAGTCGCCCCGTCCCCCGATCGTGGTGGGCGGCCATGGCCCCCGCCGCACGCCTCGGCTGGCGGCTCAGTTCGCCGACGAGTACAACGTGCCGTTCGCATCGGCCGAGACCTGCCAGCGCCAGTACCGGCTCGTCGACGAGGCCTGCGAGCGGGGAGGCCGTGACCCGGCGACCGTGGTCAAGTCTGCAGCCCTCGTCGTCTGCTGCGGAACCGACGCCGCCGAGGTTAGCCACCGCGCCGAGCGGATCGGGCGCCAGGTGGAAGAGCTACGGGCCAGCGGCCTGGCCGGCACGCCGCAGGAGGTGGCCGAGAAGCTGGCCGCCTACGGCTCCGTGGGCGTCACCCGGGTCTACCTGCAGATCCTCGACCTCGACGACCTCGAGCACCTCCGCCTGGTGTCGCACGAGGTCGTGCCGCTCTTAGCCTGAAGGAGCCAAACTCCCGCCGGCGGTGAAAAGAAGCCCGATCGCGTCATAGCTGCACTTGATGCAACGTTACACTGACGGCACGATGGAGATGGCTAAGGACGTGGTCCTCGAGACCCTGGCGACCGAAGAGTGCTGCCATGCAGGCAGTGACGGCGAAGGCCCCGACCGGGCACTCGTTTGCGGGCGGCGCGACCGGAAGAAGCACGCCACTCGGCAGGCCCTCCGCAGCGCCGCCCTTCACCTCGTAGCCGAGCGAGGCTTCGCCCACGTGACGGTCGAGGACATCGCCGAAGCTGCAGACGTCTCCACGAGAACCTTCTTCAACTACTTCCCGTCCAAGGAGTCCGCTGTCATCGGTGTCGACCCCGACCGTATCGAGGAGATCCGCCTCAACCTGCTCGCCAGGGCGCCGGCGGAGTCGCCCGTGCAAGCGTTGAGCCGGGTGATCGTAGAGTACGCAGCCGCTATCGACGCCGAGATGGACGACCTCGGCGAGGGACGAGAGGCGTGGTTCAGGCGCCTGTCCATCGTTCGAGAGGACCCGGACTTGATGGGCGCCTACGCCAGGCACGTCACCGGCGTCGAGCGGGGAGTCGCTGTAGCCCTGGCCGAGCGACTGGGGAAGGACCCTGCCGACGACCCGTATCCGGCCCTGGTGACGGCCGCCGTCTTCGCCGCCGCCCGCGTCGCCGCCCTTTACTGGAGTGCGACCGGCGGCAGTGATTCGCTCACCCGCCTGACCGAAGCCGCCGTCGACAGCTTGGCCAATGGCCTGGCCGATGACCCCAGGTTTGCCGTCGACAACACAGGCGACGGATCACGCCACGACCCGAGGAGAACCAGATGATGGAGAAGACCGAGCTAGCCGAGGGGGTGCCGATCCCCGATCTCAGTCACCGCCGCGTGCTCATCATCATGAGCGCCCTGATGCTCGGGATGCTCCTGGCGGCTCTCGACCAGACGATCGTATCCACCGCCCTTCCGACCATCGTCGCCGATCTCGGAGGCGCTTCGCACCTGTCCTGGGTGGTGGTTGCCTACCTTCTGGCTGCCACCGTGTCGACTCCGCTGTGGGGCAAGCTGGGTGACCAGTACGGACGGAAGTTCTTCTTCCAGACCTCCATCGTCATCTTCCTCGCAGGGTCCATCTGCTCCGGTTTCAGCCACTCCATGCTGGAGCTCATCGCCTTCCGTTCCATCCAGGGAATCGGTGGTGGCGGGTTGATGGTCGGGACCCAGGCGATCGTGGGAGACATCGTGTCGCCCCGCGACCGGGGTCGCTACCAGGGTCTGTTCGGCGCCGTTTTCGGTGTGGCGAGCATCGCCGGGCCTCTCCTCGGCGGTGTCTTCGTCGAGCAGCTGTCGTGGCGCTGGATCTTCTACATCAACGTCCCGATCGGAATAGTCGCCCTCGCCGTCATCGCCAGTCAGGTCCCAGGCCACCTTCGCCGGGTCCCGCACGTCATCGACTACCTGGGCGCCAGCATCCTGATCCTTGCAGCAGGTGCACTGGTGCTGTTCACGAGCCTCGGCGGGACCACCTACCCGTGGGGCTCGCCGACAATCGTCGGTCTCGGAGTGGCCGGTGGCATCTTCGTGGTCGTGTTCGCCCTCGTGGAGCGCCGCGCCACCGAGCCAGTGCTCCCGCTGCACTTGTTCAAGAACAGGACGTTCTGGGTAACGAGCGTGGTCGGTTTCATCGTCGGCTTCGCGATGTTCGGCTCGATCACCTACCTGCCGGCGTTCTTCCAGATCGTGCACGGCGAGTCGCCGACCATCTCAGGGCTGCAACTGCTGCCGCTCATGGCAGGCATGCTCGTCGTGTCCATCGCCTCGGGTCAGATCATCAGTCACACCGGCCGCTACCGGGCCTTCCCGATCGCCGGGACCGCCCTCATCACCATCGGCCTCCTGCTGATGTCGAAGATGGGCGTGACCACGAGCGGCCGCACCGAGGCGCTGTACATGCTCGTCCTCGGACTCGGACTCGGTGCTGTGATGCAGGTCCTCGTGCTGATCGTCCAGAACGCCGTGCCGTACGGCGAGCTCGGGGTCGCTACCTCAGGTGCGACATTCTTCAGGTCCATCGGGGGATCTTTCGGGGCCGCCATATTCGGCGCCATCTTCTCCAACGTGCTCGTCGGCGACCTCATCAGGCACCTCGGCCATGCCAGGCTGCCTGCCGGGCTGACACCGGCCGACATCACGCCGGCCAGCCTCGGTCAACTGTCGCCGGCGGCGCTGCACGGTCTTGTCGCCGCATACGCCGAGTCGATCCAGACTGTGTTCGTGATCGCGGCTCCCGTCGGCATCCTGGCGTTCGCCGGGGCGTGGCTGATCCCCCACGTCGAGCTGAGGCTGGGCGTCTCGAGCCATGCCAGTCCAGACGCCTCAGCTGCGGAGGCCGAGGCGGTCCCCGTTGCCAGCTCAGCCAGCTCGGTCGAGCCCGTCGACTCGGTCGATTCGGTCGGACGGCACGTAGGCGGCCCGCGCGGCCCGCTCAGAGGCGCCCGGCGACCCAGCCGGGTTCACCGCGGCGAGCGGGGCGACCGAGTGCTCGACTGAGGCACCCGGCGGCTCCCGGGCCAAGGTGGGCCGGCTCACGCGCCGAATTCGCCTAAGAAACGTACGTCCCGCTCCCCACCTGAGCCCCCCTCCCGGCATTCCCGCCGGAAGGCTCAACGACCGCCTCGATCCGAAGCCGGTTTGCCGCCGCCCGGTCGTCCGGCGCCGATCGTGACGTGGCAGCTTGCCGACAATGACGCCCCCTGTCCAGCCGCGCTACCCTGCTCGATTACGAGGTCACTCATGCCTGGGAGGATGGTCATGCATTTGCGAAGGACAAGGACGTTGTTCGCGACGGCGGCAGTCTCGTTCGTCGTGGCGGGGATAACTCTTCCCTCGACGACAGCGCTGGCACGAACGTCGTCCAAGGGCGCGCCTGACGAGACGATGATCGTCATGCTGCGCAACCAGAATCCCGGCCTGAGCGGCTCCGGCGAGCGGGGGCGGGCCGTGCGGGCAGAACAGGCCCCGTTTCTCGCCCAACTTCACGCCTCGGGAGCCACCAATGTCGTCTCGCTGAGCGCTCCGAACGCGCTCATCGCCAAGATGTCGTCTGGCGAGGCCGCCTCACTTGCCGCCAACAGCGCTGTGAAGCAAGTCGTGCCGAACTCGATCATCCCGGGCCCGGTACTGCCGACGCTCTCGTCGTCCCCGCTCGGCGCGTCCAGCACGCACGGGACCAGCACGACGCCGGCCGGCGTCTGCGGCACGTCGTCTTCACCCCAGCTCGACCCAGAGGCTCTCGCCAACATCAACGCTACGGCAGCTCAGAACGCCGGCTTCGACGGGGCCGGGGTGCAGGTTGGCTTCATGGCTGACGGCATCGACACGTCCGACCCGGACTTCCTGCGCAATTCGGCCTATGCGACGGCATCGTCGAAGACCGGGGCGCACGTCATCAACAACTACGAGGACTTCTCGAGCGACGGTATTGACGCCCCGACCGCCGGCGGTGAGGCCTTCCTCGACGCCAGCTCCATCGTCGCACAAGGGAACCACAAGTACGACCTCTCCAACTTCGTCGCCCCGAACGTGCCGCTCCCGAAGGGCTGCGACATCAAGCTCGTCGGTGTCGCCCCCGGAGCCAGCCTCGACGCACTCAAGATCTTCGGCCAGAACAACGACACGACGACCGCTGGCTTCTTGCAGGCGATCAACTGGGCAGTCGCCAACGGAGTGCAGGTCCTCAACCAGTCCTTCGGTGGAAACGACTTCCCGGAGACCGCCTTGGATGTCATCTACGACGGCGACAACGCGGCCGTAGCGGCCGGCGTGACCGTCGTGGCCAGCTCGGGAGACGCCGGTTCCACGGGCACGATCGGCTCACCTGCGACTGACCCGAAGGTGATCAGCGTGGGCGCCACGACGACGTTCCGTGCCTTCGAGCAGACCGGCTTCGGCGGCTCGACCTACTCCAAGGCGAACGGCAAGTACGTCGACAACAACGTGTCCTCCTTCTCGTCTGGTGGTTTCAACCAGCCCGGCAACACCGTCGACCTCGTCGCCCCTGGCGACTGGAACTGGGCCTTGTGCGACGCCAACCTGGCGATGTACTCAGAGTGCACCAACTTCAAGGGGACGGCAGCCAACATCGAGTTCACGGGCGGCACGAGCGAGGCCGCCCCGTTGACGGCCGGCGCGGCTGCCGACGTCATCCAGGCCTACTCCGAGAGCCACCACGGCACGGACCCCACGCCGGCGATGGTGAAGCAGATCCTCATGAGCTCCGCCACAGACATCGACGCCCCAGCCGACCAGCAGGGCGCCGGGCTCCTCAACGTGCTCGCAGCCGTCAAGCTGGCCCAGTCGATGCCGGCCACCACCGTCGCCTCTCCTTCCGGCGGCGTCACGGTGAGCCCCAACCAGATCAACGTCGTGCAACCGCAAATGGACACGACGACCAAGACGATCTCGGTGAGCAACCACGGGACGAGCGCCGTGACGGTGGACCTGTCCACGAGGGACCTCACCCACACCGTGGCGACCTCGTCCGGCTCGTTCTGCATGCAACCCGGCGCGGCTGCCCCCGGCTGTCCGGCCAACACAGGTGTCATGCAGATTTGGAGCGACGCCTCGGAGGTCTACGAGGCCGTGAAGTTCACCGTCCCGAAGACCACAGGCGTGGCGCGCCTCGACCTCGCCTCCGACTACACCAACACCGACCAGGCCTCGCTCGTGCACGTAGCCGTCTTCGAGCCAGGCGGCACGCAGGCCGGCTACTCGGATCCCCAAGGCCTCGGTGATTACAACGATGTACAGGTGGCCAACCCGCCAGCCGGCACGTGGACGGCGGTCTTCTTCACGTTGAAGAACGGGACGGTCCCCGGGGAGACAGGCTCGAGCGGCACGATCCAGTGGGCCGCCACGACTTCGGAGTACAGGCCTGCCGGCAAGATCAGCCCTGCCAAGCTCGTCCTCGGCCCCGCTGGCTCGGCGACGGCAACCAAGACTGCCAGCTTGATGCTGACCAGCACGAAGGCCGCTGGCGACACGGCCGAGTCCGTAGTCGTGGCTACCCCGGGCGCCCAGACGACGATCCCGGTCACGGTGCGCACGATGGTGACCGTCACTTCCTCCGGGGGCACCTTCACCGGCGTCATCACCGGCGGCAACGGTCGCCCCGGAGCACCGGGCCAGACCAACACGTATGCCTTCGCCGTGCCCAAGGGCGAGCGTGACATCGACGCCTCGGTGGCGCTCGCCACCGACCCCGGCGAAGAGCTGGTGGCTTATCTGGTCAACCCGGACGGTCAGTCTCCCGGCTACTCGTCCAACATCTCGACCGACAACTTCCTCAACCCCACGGCCACACCCTGGCTGGACGTCTACGCCGCCTATCCGAAGCCCGGGTTGTGGGAGCTGGTCGTAGAGACCCTGAATCCCGTGACAGGCTTCGAGCTCGACGAGCCCTTCCATGGCTCCATCCAGTTCAACCAGGTGTCTGTGACCAGCAACGTCCCACGGGGGACTTCGCTCAAACCCGGGACCTACCAGTACCGCCTCACAGTCAACAACACGGGCATCGCGCCTGAGGCGTACTTCGTCGATCCCCGTCTCAACGCCAACGAGACGGTGAGCCTCGCCAACCAGGATCCGGGTGCAACTCCCTCCGACATGACCCTCCCGCTCCCCGCCAGCGAGGAAGGGCTCCCCTACTACTACGTGCCGCCGGAGACGAGCGAGCTCGAGGCCGGCATCTCGAGCACGGTACCTGTGTCGTTCGACAGCTCCTTCTTCCCCGGTGATCCCGACATCTCCCCCTCGGTCAGCGAGCAGGGGGTAGTCGGAACGGTCAAGGGAGACTCGGCGAGCCTCACCTACACCCAGAACGGCCTGACTCCCGGACTCTGGGATCTCAACCCCGCCGAGGTCGGGCCGTTCCCGGCATCAGGTGCGCCGACAGTCAGGGCCAGCGCCTACTTCAAGGCAGTCACCAGGGCGTTCGACCCGTCAGTGGTCTCTTCCACCGGCGACCTCTGGTCGCTGGCCAATGGGGTGGCAGGGCCAGGCTTCAACCCGATTTATGTACCGGCCGGCGAGAGCACGTCGATCGTGATCCAGATCACCGTGAAAGGTGCGACCGGGTCGACCGTGTCCGGCAGGCTGTTCGTCGAGGACTACACCCTCGGCGCCCTCGTCGGTGTGGAGGACCCCGACGGCGACGTCCTGGCCGCCGTGCCGTTCAGCTACAAAGTGGCCGGCTAGCAGCAAGTCCCAAGGCAACCGGGAGGCAGCACAGCACGCTGTCTCCCGGTTGCAGTCGTCTACGGGAGGCACTGTCATGGTGACCATCGAGGACGTGCGGGAGCTTGCCTCCCAGCTGCCCCGCTCCTACGAAGCCCTTGTGCGGGACCGGGTGAAGTGGCGGGTCGGCCGCATCGTCTACCTGGCGTTCTCGAGGGACGAGAGACAGATGGGGTTCGGCTTCGCCAAGGAGGAGCGCGAGGCGATAGTGGCTGCGTTTCCCGGCAAGTTCCTCATGCCCGGCAAGGCCGACCTCCGATACAACTGGCTGGAAGTACGCCTCGACGCCATCGACAAGGCCGAGATGCGTGAGCTGGTGCTGGACGCTTGGTGCATGTGCGTCCCCAAGAAGGTGGCCGACGCCTACTTCGCCGCCGGTGGAGACGCCGGCGCAGATACCTAAACTGCCAGTGCCACAGCGAAGGCCCCCATCGCCCAATGCGAAGGCCCTAGACGGCACGGCCGAGACGGCATGGCCGAGCATGGCCGAGACGGCGACCAGGGTACTGGCCACCCCGGGCACCTCGACCCCGCCCGTGAGCTGATCGGCTGCGATGATCGCGGTATGACGACAGCTCACGGGACTCACGACTACTTCGACGATCCGCGCAACGCCGGCATCCTCATCTCGGTGAACGGCAAGCTCGTGGCCAGGCAAGACGCCGTCGTCAGCGTCTTCGACGCCGGCTTCGTGCTCGGCGATGGCGTCTGGGAGGGGTTGCGGGTCGTGTCGGGACACCCGGTGTTTCTCGAGCAGCACCTCGACCGCCTGTTCGAGGGTGCGGCCGCAATAGCACTCGACGTCGGGCTGACCCGCCAACAGCTCACGGCCGAGCTTTACAGGACGCTGGCGGCCAATGAGATGACCGACGGCGTGCACATCCGCCTCATGGTCACACGCGGCCCTAAGTCCACGCCCTACCAGGATCCCCGAATGTCGGCCGGGCGGGCGACCGTCGTTGTCATCGCCGAGTACAAGGCACCCCTGCCGGCGACAGGCGCTCGCGGTCTCTCGCTCTTCACGGTTCACGTCCGCAGGCCGGGCCCGGACACCCTTGATCCGAAGATCAACTCGCACAGCAAGCTGAACGACATCGTCGCCTGCATCCAGGCCTACACCGCTGGTGCCGACGAGGCCTTGATGCTGGACCAGCGTGGCTTCGTAGCCACCTGCAACTCGACCCATTTCTTCGTCGTGCGCAAGGGAGAGGTCTGGACCTCGACGGGCGAATACTGTCTCGGCGGCATCACGAGGAGCAATGTGCTCGCCGTCTGCTCGCAGGCCGGCATCACTGCACGCGAGCGCAGCTTCAGCCTCACCGACGTCTACGGAGCCGACGAAGCCTTCGTGACGGGGACGTTCGCCGGCCTCGTGCACGTCCACACCGTCGACAGCCGCCGCATCGGGAGCGGAGAGCGAGGACCCGTGGTCGAACGGCTGCAGTCGCTCTACGCCGATCTCGTCCGGCACGACGTCGACGGCCGAGCGGCGCCGTGACCGCCGGCGTGCGCCTGGCGGTCTGGTCTGGCCCGCGCAACATCTCCACGGCGCTCATGCGTGCTTGGGAGAACCGGGACGACTGCAGAGTCGTCGACGAACCCTTCTACGCCTACTACCTGAACGAGACCGGGCTTGGACACCCAGGGCGCGACGAGGTGATCGCCGCCGGCACGACGGACTGGCGGGCAGTGGTCGCCGACCTCACGTCGCCCGTTGATGGCATCTACTACCAGAAACACATGGCCCACCATCTCCTCCCCCAGCTGCCCCGTGGCTGGATCGCCTCGCTCACCAACGTCTTGCTGATCCGCGACCCCACCGAGGTGCTGGCCTCCTACGTGCGATCGCGGCCCGATGTCACAGACTCGGACATCGGCCTCGTCCAGCAGGCCGAGCTGTTCGAGCAACTCGGAGCCCGCTTGCCCGTGCTCGACGCAGCCGACTTCCTGGCACGACCGGACCTCTACGTCCGTTGGCTCTGTGACCTAGTCGGGGTCGAGTTCACCGACCGTATGCTCCGATGGCCTGCCGGGCCTCGTGACACAGACGGCGTTTGGGCGCGCTACTGGTACGGCGCCGTGCAAGCGTCCACGGGCTTTGTGCCCTACGCTCGGCGGCAGGTCGAGCTGGCAGGAGCCGCCGCCGAGGTGTCCGAACGGCTCCGGCCGTACTACGAGAAGCTCTACTCGGCGCGCCTGGTTCTGTGATAGGTGCGCGTTCCACGGTGACTACGCTGGCTGCGCCGTCGAAGCACAGAGGAGCGGTATGGAAGCAAGAGCTGACACAGCAGCTGCCATTGCGGGATCCATCGACGTCCAGCCACTGACGGGCTGTATCGGCGCCGTGCTGGGTGGCGTCGACCTGGCTTGCCTTCGAGGCGGTGATGTCGCCTCGATCAGGGCAGCGCTGCTTGCGCATCGAGTGGTGTTCTTCCGGGACCAGGAACTCGACTCCGACTCGCAGATCGCCTTCGCCAGGCAGCTCGGACCGCTCACTCGCGGCCACCCGACGCTGTCGCCGGCCACCGAGCACCCCGAGGTCCACGAGCTCGATTCGGCGCAGGGCTCGCAGGCCGACTACTGGCACACGGACGTGACGTTCGTGGAACGCCCGCCTGCCATATCGGTGCTGCGGGCCGTCACGTTGCCCTCTCACGGCGGCGACACGCTCTGGGCAAGCACCGTGGCCGGCTTCAAAAGTTTGCGGCCTGAGCTGCGGGAGCTCGCCGAGAAGCTCGATGCCCTGCATACCAATATCCACGACTACGCCACCGCGGCGGCTCCTGCGCCAAGCGCGACCGCCGACCCGGCCCACGCGGCGCACGTCGCAGAGTTCCGGTCGCAACGCTTCGAGACAGTCCACCCCGTCGTGCGTGTCCATCCTGAGACCGGCGAGCCGGCCCTGCTGCTGGGTGGGTTCGCCTCCCGGATCCTGCATTACCGCGACAGCCTGTCGCAGGACCTCCTGCGGGCGTTCTCGAGCCAAGTCACCAGCCCGGACCACTGCGTGCGGTGGAGTTGGCGTCCCGGCGACGTCGCCATGTGGGACAACCGCTCCACGCAGCACTACGCCGTGTTCGACTACGCACCGCAACGGCGGCAGATGCAGCGCGTGACAGTGGCCGGCGAGGTACCCGTAGCTGTGGACGGTCGACCGAGCGTCTCCCTGGCGGGCGACGCCAGCGCATACCTGCCGGAGACGTCGTCCTGACCACGGATCGGCAGGGCTGCGGGCGCCTCCGCGACAGAGCCATCCGGCCCTTGGTTGCGTCCTTCGAAGCAAACCCGCTCGCAAGTGAAAGACTTGTGAGCGTGACCGGCACCATTCCGTCTTCGCCCACCCTAAGCCGGCTCGGCGCGCCGGCGCCGCCAGCCCGGACTGCCACACACCTGAGTCGTTAGCCATCTGCCCGCCAGCCTACGGACAGAAGACAAATGCCCCACGAGACGCCCGAACACACCCGATGACAGATAGCCGCGACTCCGCCTTCCGGGAAGCCCTGGCGCAGCACGCCCGGTCACTGGACATACTCATCAACGGGAGCGCCGACATCTGCGCGGCTATCACCAGCGACACCGCCCAAGCGATCGGCAACCTGGACTACGACTTGGCAGACGACTCGGAGTCGGGATTCGAGGAGATCGTCGACACGGCGAGAATGCGGCTCGAAGTCAACCTCGACTACCGCAAGAGCTATGCGGACAGCATCTTCGCCAGCGCCGGCAAGACGTTCCCTTTGCACGTCCAGCAACACGAGCAGAGCGTGCTGACCAACCTCCGCAAGTCGGCTCGGGCCCTTGGCCCGGATCACCCGAGCGTGCGTGTGCTGGCCGGCTTCTCGTACCCCACGGAGTCTCAGCTCGCCATGGCGACAACCCTGGACGCCGAGCTCTGGCTCTACCTTCAGGAGTCCGCTGCCAAGCTCGGACCGGACCACCCGAAGATCCGTTCTCTTCTCAGCACAGCCTCCTCGGCACGCGCCGGCGCCGCCATGTCGGCCGGGCTGGACAACACCGTGTGGCAGTTCATCCAGCAGACCGCCGACGAGTTGGGGCCCGAGCACTCCAAGCTACGGTCCATTCTGGCGGCAGCGTCGGCCACCCAGAGCGCCGACGCGATGTCTGCGGCGCTGAACAAGAAAGTGTGGATCGCGGCACGGGACGTGGCGAGGGAGCTCGGCCTGTCTCACTATCGCCTCCGGCAGGTCCTAAGTGCCGCCTCGACGCCTGAGGTGGCCGACGTCATGCTGGGCCTGTTGTACAGGCAGGGCGGATCTGACTCGATGCCCCGCATCGCCCATGAGTTCTTTGCCGCACGAGAGCGCCGCTACGTGCAGGAAGTCACCCAATCTGCTGCTGCCAACAACCCGCACTCCGAGTGGCTGATGCGGGAGGACCCGGAGTCGGTTGCGGCAGTCATCCAGATGGTGAAGAAGATCCGCCGGGACGGTGCGAGCCTGGGGAACCAGGTGAGCGACTCGGTTGTGTACGTCACCTTCTACCGGATCGCCGACTACGAGGACGGGCACGCCGACGGTGGCCAGCGAGCCCACCGCACACGGCCGTTCCAGATTCTGGCTGCCCTCATGGGCGGGAGCCGCAACGGCAAGCTGCCGTTCTGAACCTCTGGACCGTGGAGCCGGGTCAGGCGCCGCCCAAGGACTGATACTCGGCGAGGATGTCGGCTCCGCTGGTGTGCTTGCCGCACCAGAACTCGACCTCACCGAGCGCGGCACGGCTCCCTTCCTGGCGGGCCGGCCCAAGGCTCTGCCGTAGCAGTGGGTCCCAGATACGCTCGATCATCTCGGTGCCGGCATACGTACTGCCGTCGGCCCCGAGCCAGGTGCGGTCCCTCATCTCCGACAGTGCCGTACGCAGATAGCCGACATGTGGCGTCTCGTCGGCCCGGATGAACGAGACCAGGCGGGCCGCCTCACCCTCGCCGCCGACGAGATCGGTGTCGGACATCCAGTCCTCGGCCCATGCGAAAGTGTGGAAGGCCGAGATCTCGATGAACAGGACGCGGATCATGAGGGAGACCATCATCTCCAGCTCGGCGGCGATGGCGTCAGGGAGCAACCGCTCGGCCTCGGCAGCCGGCTTGCGCCGGCCGAAGCCCATGCGCTCGAGCATGGCGCTGATGTCGAGGTCTTCGCAGGATCGCTCGAAGGCGATGTCCCGCGCCGCGAACCACATGTCCTTGTGCCCGGCTTCCTCTTCCCATCCGGCCTCGTCGCGGCCATGGGCTTCGAACAGGCCCCCGCCGAGATGGTCGATGGCGGTGCCGCGCACGTCCTCGACGAAGTGGCGCTGCAAGCCCTTCGGCTTCAAGAGCCGGATGTTGGCTCCGTATCCCTCGATGGTGCCTATGCGGGTGAGCGTCGCCATCAGCGGCTCAGGGACGCCTGCACCGATGAGGAACCGCGCTTGCTCAGAGCTGGGAGACGAGCGCGCCCACCTCTCGAGAGGCACGTCTATCAGCTCGGTCGAGAACAGCTCGCAGTTCTCACGGCCCCAGGCGGCGATGGCTTGCGTGCGGAACTTCGTCCGTGGTGAAACGTAACGGCCGCCGCCGTCGAAGCCCCCATGGCACCTGACGCCCCCGGCGATGAGCGGCTCGACCACCGAAGGGCCGGCGAGCAGCTCGGCTTCGCTGAACTCCAGCTGCGACGTACCCAACATCGCTCCTCTCGGCTAGCGCTTCCTGCTGGGCAAAAGGCTACAGCGACCGGCGCGGCGGCCTTCTCGCGGCGGCTCAGACCAGGCTCTCCCGCCACGCAAGGTGGAGAGCGGCGTACTGGCCGGTGCCTTCGGCCAGCAGCACGGCGGGCGAGCCGTCCTCGACGATCTCGCCGGCATCCAGGACTAGCACCCTGTCGGCGATCTCCACCGTAGACAGGCGGTGGGCGATGATTACCGCCGTCCGCCTGTGTAGGACCGTCTTCAGAGCCGACTGCACCAGCCGTTCCATCGGGGCGTCGAGCGACGAGCTCGCCTCGTCGAGAACCAACACGGCGGGATCGGCCAGGAAGGCACGGGCGAGAGCCACGAGCTGGCGCTGGCCGGCCGACAGGCGCGAGCCACCCTTGCCGACGTCGCTGTCGTAGCCGGCACCGAGGGCGCCGACGAACGTGCCGACTCCCACGACGTTGCCCGCCGCCTCAACCTGCTGGCGATCCGCCGAGGGCGAGCCAAAGGAAATGTTGTCTGCCACACTGCCAGAGAACATGAAGCTCTCCTGGGTGACCATGGCGACGGCCCGATGGAGCGCTTCGTCCCCGAGGTCCCGCAGGCTCATGCCATCGACGAGGACATCGCCTTCGAGCGGATCATAGAAACGAGCCAACAACCGCGCCACCGTGCTCTTCCCAGCCCCCGTCTCGCCCAGGAGAGCGACGGTCTGGCCGGCCGGGACGTGAAGATCCAAGTGGGAGAGCACGTCGCTGCCCGCCCTGTACCCGAAGCGCACGCTGCAGAAGTCGACGGCGCCGGCAAGGCCCTCCACCGGCAGCGAGGCGCCTGCCGGCGGCATGGGCACGCCCGGCTGCTCGTCGAGCACGCCGGCCAGCTTCTCGAAGCCGGCCGCGGCTGCCTGGAAGGAGTCGTAGAACTGGCTCACCTCCGCCAAAGGTTGGAAGAAGCGCTGCAGGTACAACACGAAGGCGGCCAACACGCCGACCTGCATCTGGTGGTTGATGACGCGATCCCCGCCATACAGCAGGACTGCCGCCGTCGTCACGTTGCCGACGAGCACGATGCCGGGCCAGTAGATACCGAGCAACTGGAACGAACGGCTCATCGTGCGGCGGTAGTTCTCGGACAGGTCGGAGAAGATTTCGTCGTTTCTCGGCTGTCGCCGGAAGGCGTGGACGGCCCTGATGCCTCGCAGCGACTCGGTGAAGTGGACGATCACCTGCGCGATCGAGTTGCGGGTGTTGCGGTAGGCGACGGTCGAGTGCCGCTGGTACCAGCGACTGAGGAACCACAACGGGATCATGCCGCTCAGGCACACAAGACCGAGGGGCCAATCGAGCACGATCAGGATGACACCCACCCCGACGACAGACAGCACGGAGTTCACGAGAGTGTCAAGCCCGAGGCTGAACATGTCGTTGATCGACTCGAAGTCCGACGTCAGCCTGGAGATCATGCGCCCTGTCGTGTAGCGCTCGTGGAAAGCCAGGCTGAGCCGTTGGAAGTGCTCGAAGACCTGCTCGCGCAGATGGAGCAGGACCGCCTGGGCGACCCAGCCCGATCCGGAGACGAATACCCTGTAGAGCATCGCCTGCAGCACAGCGCAAGCGACTATGCCCCCCGTGCAAAGCGAGAGCGGCAAGTAGTCATGGCTCCGGGCGCCGCTGATCCCCCTGTCGATGCCGAGGCCGACCAAGTAGGGGATCGCCGTGGCGGCGGCGTTCGAGACGAGCACCGCCAGGCCGATCAGCCAGAGCACCCGGCGGTGTGGCGCCACAAGCGACCCGAGCAGGCGGCGCGTCCGGCGGCGAAGCAGCGACGTCCAGGCGGATGGGACCTCTTCGACATCCTCGGCGGCGATGCCTCTCCAGGCTTCGATCGTGCTCACGAAGCCAGCTCCGAGTCCTCGAAGTCGACCGAGAGAACCGAGGCGTAGTCCGGCCGCTGCATGAGCTCGTGGTGCGTGCCGACGGCGACCAGCACGCCGTCCTGCAAGAGGGCGACGCGGTCGGCCAGCGCCACGGTGGACGGCCGGTGGACCACCAGCAGGCTCGTGGTGTCCCGCAGCACGCTCGCAAGGCTCTCCTCGACCAACGCCTCGGTGTGCACGTCGAGCGCCGAGAGCGGGTCGTCGAGTACCAGGACGGCGGGCCGGGCCACGACGGCGCGTGCCAGGGCGAGGCGCTGGCGCTGGCCACCTGAGAGCGAGAGGCCCTGCTCGCCGATGCGGGTGTCGAGGCCCCAGGGAAGGTCGTAGACGTAGGCCGCCTGCGCAAGCTCGAGTGCGGCGGCGACATCTTCCTCCGAGGCGTCGGGTCGGCCGAGCGTGAGGTTCTCGCGCACGCTCATCGAGAAGAGCACGGGGTCCTCGAACACCAGGGCTACGTGGCGGCGGAGGGACTCCATAGTCATGTCGCGGATGTCGATGCCGTCAAGGGTGATGCGTCCGGACGTGACGTCGTAGAGCCGGGCCGGCAACGACGCCAGCGTGCTCTTGCCGGATCCGGTGAGCCCGACGATGGCGAGCGTCTCACCGGGCTCGATGACGAGGTTGACGCCACGGAGTACCGCTGAGGCCATGCCGGGATAGGAGAAAGCGACATTCTCGAACGCGAGGCGACCGGCGGCTCGATCGACAGTACGGGCTGTCAGGGCGTCGGCCACGGACATCTCCGAGTCGAAGATCTCACAGACCCGGTCGGCCGCCGTCGCCGCCTCCTGGGCCATCGACAGGATCCAGCCGAGATCGATGATCGGGAACTGCAGGAGCACCAGGAGGGTCGTGAAGGCGACGATGGCGCCGAGCGTCATGGTCCCGTCGGCCACAGCGAGGCCACCGACGAGGACGGCGACCGCCATGGTGATGTTCGGGACCAGGGTCAACCAACCCCAAAAGCGTGCCCTCAGCTTCACCTCGGCCAGCGCCGAGACGCGCAGCGTGCGAGCGGCCTGGCCGAAGCGCTCCTGCATGAGCGGTCCACGCCCGAACGCCTTGACGATGCGCATGCCTGTGGCGGCTTCCTCCGTGACGGTCGCCAGGTCGCCCTGCTGGTCCTGCACCCGCCGCGAGATCTGCGAGTACCCGGCCCCGAAACGCTTCGCCAGCACGATGACGGGCAGAGTCGTGACGAGGGCAAGGATGCCCAGAGGCAGGTAGATGGCCAGAAGTAGAACCATCACGGCCAAGTACTGGAGGCCGTCGACGACAAAGAAGATCGCCCCGAAACCGAGGAACCGACGGATCGTTCCAAGATCGGTGGTCGTGCGGGAGAGGAGCTGCCCCGTCTGCCACCGGTCGTGGAACTCGACCGGCAGGCGCTGCAACCGGCCGTAGAGATCGTCTCGGATCTCCCGCTCGACCTTCTGAATGGCGACGGACTGGATCCGGCGCCTCGCAGAGATGAGAACGGCGTCGAGGATGCCGAGACCCAAAGCGGCGAGGAACAGGGGGAACAGGGCGCTGCTTTCGCCCCGCGCGATCGGCCCGTCGACGACGGCCTCGAGCACGAGAGGCACAAGGGTGGCGGCTGCCGTCGCCACAGTTGCGCAGGCGAGCATCCCTACCATCTGGCCGGAATAGGGCCGGACGTACCTGCGCAGGCGCCAGAGCGACCTGTAAGCAGACGTGCTGCTGCTCACCCCCCTCGCCACTCGCATCCGAGTGAGGCTACCGAGGCGACGTAGCTGTCCGGGTTGGCCACAGAAGAAGGCTCGTCCAAGCCCAGCAGCGGATTTCGCTACAGTTAGTATATGAAATACTTAGTGCATGGAGTGTGACGTGCAGCAGGGGACAGACCCGGTCGTCAACGCCGTGCTCTCGGCGAGCCGCGTCCTCGTCGCCGTCGCCGCACGGTCACTCTCCGACGTCGCCGAAGAAGTGACGCTCCCGCAGTACCGAACACTCGTCGTGCTCGCTTCGCGGGGCCCGCAGAGCCTTGCCGGCCTTGCCGAGGCCGTCGGCGTTACGCCGGCGACGGCGACGCGCATGTGCGACCGGCTCGTGAAGAAGGACCTCGTTCGCCGCCGTACCGAGCGAGGGAACCGTCGCCGGGTTCGCCTCGCACTAACGACAACCGGGCGGCAGCTCGTCGATGCCGTGACCGTCAGGCGGCGCCAGGAAATCGAGCGCGTAGTCGACGTGATGCCTTCAGACGAGCAGGCCGTCCTCGTACAGGCACTTGGACGCTTCGCCGCTGCTGCCGGCGAAGTTCCCGAACAGGACTGGACCACTGGCTGGGATCTGTAGGTGAGCGCTGGGCTCCTTCGGCTGATGGCTGGCTGGCGATCCTCGCGGTTGTCACTTCAAGCCCGGGCTGCTCGGTGGTTCGCCGCCGCCACCTACGTTCGCAAGTGGCTGGTGCTCGGCCTCCTCATCGGGGTCATCGCCGGTCTGGGTGCCGTGATCTTCTACGAGGCCCTCGTCATCGCCACACACTTCTTCTTGGGGACGATCGCCGGGTACCGGATCCCCACGCCGGCCGGCGAGGGGTTCCGGACCGCTTCGGCTCACTTCGCACGACCCTGGGTCGTCCCCATCGTGGTATGCATCGGCGCACTGTTAGGCGCCGTGCTGGTCTTCGCTATCGCCCCGGACGCTGAAGGGCACGGAACTGACGCGGCAATCGATGCCGTCCACCACAACCCCCGGGGCATTCGCCTACGGACGGTCGCCGTCAAGATCCTGGCATCGGCCCTCACGATCGGATCCGGCGGATCGGGAGGTCGAGAAGGACCTACCGGGCAGATCAGTGCCGGCTTTGGCTCGTTCCTGGCTCGCCTTTTCGATCTCAGCCCAGCCGACGCCCGCATCGCCGTGGCAAGCGGCATCGGTTCAGGGATCGGCTCGATCTTCGGTGCGCCGCTCGGTGGCTCCGTGCTGGCGACCGAGATCATGTACCGGGACGACTTCGAGGTCGAAGCGCTCCTTCCCGCGTTCATCGCCTCCATCACCGGGTACGTGGTGTTCGGGTCCATCGAGGGATACGAGCCGCTCTTCGGCTATGCGGGGACCTACCGGCTGACCGATGCCTCGCAACTTGTCTGGTTCGCAGTCATCGGCATCCTCGGTGGCCTGATCGGGCTCCTCTATGCCCGAGGCTTCTACGGCATCGCCGGCCTTTTCGAGCGACTGCCGGGACCACGCTGGGTGCGGCCGGCGATCGGAGGACTTGCCGTCGGATGCATGGCGCTTGCCATCCCCGAGGTGCTGGGAACGGGGTACGGATGGATACAGGTGGGACTCGGAGCCCAGCTGCTCCACATCCCGGTTTGGATCGTGCTCCTCCTGCCGATCGCCCGAATCCTGAGCACGGCGCTGTCGATCGGGTCCGGTGGTTCGGGTGGAATCTTCGGGCCCGGCATGGTCATCGGGGCATTCGTCGGAGCTGCGGTGTGGCGCGGCCTGGAGCCTGTCGTGCCGAGCCTCGGATCCGATCCTGCGCCGTATGTGATCGTCGGGATGATGTGCTGCTTCGGCAGCATCGCTCGAGCGCCGTTGGCCGTGATGCTGATGGTTGCCGAGATGACGGGCACGCTCAGCTTGATAGTGCCAGCCATGGTGGCCGTCGGGCTGGCGACGCTCATCGTCCGCCAAACCGACGAGACCATCTACCGCAGCCAGCTGCGGAACCGAGCCGAAGCTCCTGCTCACCGCATCCTGGCGGGACTTCCGTTGCTAGCGACCATTCGTGCTTCGCAGGCGATGGTCGACCCACGTTGCGTGCTCGGGGCAACCACCAAGATCGCGGCTGCTCGCCGTCAGCTTCAGACAAGCGGCGTGGAGGCCGCACCGGTCGTAGACGAAGAGGAGCGGTTTGCCGGCGTCGTCACACTTGCCGGACTGCAACGCGGGAACGACGACAAGCCGGTACGTGACATCGTCGACCACGCCTTCGCGCCGGTGCGGGAAGCCACGCTGTTGGACGACGTCCTGGATACGGTGACCACTCCGGTGCAGACCTGGGCAACGGTCGTGGACGACGAGCGCAGGATCGTGGGCACGATCGCCATCTCCGACATCGTTCGCGGGTACAGGCGGGCGTTGCAGTCGAGCCTTCGCCAGATGTCGAAGATGAACTCGCCGAGCGGAATTGCCGAAGTCGTGGTGGCGAACGACTCGCGCCTCGTCGGCACCCAGCTGCGTGCATCCACTGCGCTGCGAGGGGTACTCATCACAGGCATCGAGCGGGGACGCGAAGTCGTGCAGCCAACCGGGGATACGGTATTCCAGGCCGGCGACCGGATGACGGTACTGGGAACCACCGAGGACCTCAGGCGACTGGCCGACGGCGCCGACAGGTGACATTGCCGCAAGCCACGGGAGGACATGGTGAAGATTGGCGAGATCGACTTGATCCCTCTCAACGACGGCGTCTGCAAGTTGCCCCAGGACTTCTATGTCGGGCTCGACTTCGCCGCCCACGCGGAGCTCCTGGACGAGGACGGGACTGTGCACATACCTGTGGGGTGTTTCTTGGTGAAATATCAGGAGACCACGATCCTGGTCGATGCCGGTCTCGGCGCCGTCGACGACGGTTGGGCCACGGGAGGCGAGCTGCCCGCAGCGCTGCGGGCCGCCGGCACGAGCCCGGCTGACATCGACATCGTGGTCTGTACCCACCTGCACATCGACCACATCGGGTGGCTGGCCGTCGACGACGAGCCGTTCTTCCCCAATGCGGTGGTGCGCTACGGCGCCGACGACTGGGGGCAGTTCGTCGCAGGCGCCAAGGAGAGCTCTCGTGGCCGGCGAATGATGGAGGTGCTTGCCGAAGCAGACCGCCTCGATCCGTTGGAGGGGGACATGGTCCGCATCGCGCCTGGGGTGACAGGGCGCCACATGCCCGGACACACGTTAGGGCACTACGGGCTTGTCATTTCGTCGGGAGATGCTCGGGCGATGCTTCTCGGCGACGCCGTCGAGTGCCCCCTGCAGCTCGAGGAGCCGGACTTCTACGCCATGTCCGACGTCGACCCGAAGTTGTCGGCTCGTACGCGCGAGGCGCTGTGCCGCGAGCTCGAAGGGTCGGACACCGTGGTGACGGGTGCCCACTTCCCGGGTCTCGAGTTCGGGCGGGTGCTGGCGGGCACCGGCGCCCACTACTTCGCAACCGGACGCTGAGCCGGCTCGCCGGCCCCTAGCCCGCGGCTACGCGCCGGCGTCGGCGCCGGTCAGGTCTTTGTCCTCCATCTCCCAGGCGTGGTCCATCGTGTGATAGGCGGTGTGCCGGATCAGGTATCGCAACGGCCAAGTTCGGGCCACTTTGCCCTCGGAATGGAATGCCCGAATCGCCGTGCAGTAGTCGTCGCGATATTTGGTCATTTCGTCGTCTGTCGTGACCGGGTCTTCCGGCGAGTGCACCCCAACTTTTTTCGCCCAGTCCTGCTCGACGCCGATGACGTGGCGAACAATTCGGTCCCTATCACGGCCGCCGCCTCGCGGGCCCTTCTGCATCTCGGCCGACACGCGCCCGCGCACGTCGTCGAAGAACGTCCAGCATGCCTTCATGAGGGCCAACTGCCGCGCTAACTCCTCGCTCGACATCTGTTGCCCGTCGACGCTCGAGAACGCGAACGAGATGCCCCAGAAGTCGGTAGACCCCGTACCTCGGTATCGCTCTATGACAGCGGCGCCGGCCACGGCTGCAAACTCCTCATCCATCGCGGCCAGCTTCGCCACCTTTGCGTAGCGTGGCAGGTAGGAATGCAGCGCCTCGATCGCCGCCTCGCCGGTCTTGCCGCCGCGCTCCAGGCCTGGCCAGTCGGGCGCCACGGCCACCGCTTTTTTGTCCTTCGGGCCGACTTCAAGTGTCACCCTGAGTTCGTTGGCCATTCTGTGCTCCCTCGGCTCAAGTGTCCAAGGATGTGATTATGCCGGGTTGGGCTTCTCATTGAGGCGGCGAGCCCCTCTGAGTAGCATCGGCCTGTGAAGACCCCGAAGATCTCGTGACCAGGACAGTCGTACTGCGGGGAGGCCGGGTCATCGACCCGGCAACGGGTCTCGACCGGGTCGCCGACGTGCTGCTGGAACACGACAAGGTGGCCGGCGTCGGCGATGGCCTGGCCGGCGACGCCGAGATCGACGTGAGTGGTCTTGTCGTAGGCCCTGGCTTCGTCGACTTGCACAGCCACGTCCACTCCGTCGCCGGCCAGCGCCTGCAGGCCCTCGACGGGGTCACCACCTCGCTCGATCTAGAGGCCGGTGTCATGCCTGTCGGTGCCGGCTACGACAGGGCCGCCACCGAAGGGCGCCCGCTCCACTACGGCTTCTCGGCCTCTTGGGCCGCGGCGCGGGGGCAGGTCCTGTCCGGCATCACGCCGAGGGCGGACTTCCACCAGTCCATGGCCCTGCTGGCCGATCCCGACTGGCAGCGCTCGTCGTCGCAGTCGGAGCTCGGTCGCTGGCTGGACCTGCTCCGCGGGGACTTGGAGGACGGGGCTCTCGGGATCGGCGTCCTGCTCGGGTACGCGCCGCAAAGCGACCCGGCTGAGTTTCTCGCCGTGGCGCGACTGGCAGCCGAGGCAGGCGTGGCCACCTACACCCATGTCCGGGAACTGGTCGAGGCAGACCCGGCGACTCCGATCGACGGCTCGGCTGAGATCGGCATGGCCGCGGCCGAGACCGGCGCCCGCATGCACCACTGCCATGTGAACTCGACGTCGCGCCGGCACGTCGACCGGGTCCTGCGCACCCTCGACATGGCCCGAACCGAGGGCTCACGGGTGACAGTCGAGGCTTACCCCTACGGCTCCGGGGCGACGGCGGTGGGGGCGTTCTTCCTCGAGCCGGACCGCCTCGGTGCCTGGGGCCTCACGCCTGACCGCATAGTGCTTCTCCCGAGCGGCGAGCGAATCGCCGATGTTGCCAGGCTCCGGCAAGTCCGGGCCACGACGCCCCAGATGGCGTGCGTGGTCGAGATCCTCGACGAGGACGACCCAGCCGACCTCGCCCTACTGCAGCAGTCGTTTCTCTTTGCCGACTCGTGCGTCGCCAGCGATGCCATGCCAGTCCTTTGGCCGGACGGCAGGATGGACAGCCGCGACTGGCCGCTTCCGCCAGGAGGGACGACGCACCCACGGACTGCCGGCACCTTCAGCCGAGCTCTGCGGACTCTTGCGCGGGAGGCTGGAATATGGTCGTGGCTGGAAGCCTTCCGGCGCTGTTCGTACCTGCCCTCCCGGGTGCTCGACTTCGTGCCCGCCGCTCGGGCCAAGGGCCACCTCGGCGCCGGTGCCGACGCCGACATCGTGGTGCTGGATCCTGCGGTGATAAGCGACACCGCCACGTACCTCGACCCCACGTCGCCGTCAGTCGGCGTCCGGCACTTGTTCGTCGCCGGGACGCCTGTGGTCAGCGACGGGCAGCTTTTGACCGACGCCTATCCCGGCCGCGCCTTACGGGCCGAACCGGCCTGACTGACCAGGCGGCCACGTCGCCCTCGGCCCAGCGGGGCGAAGCTGAAGGGCGGTTGCGGCGGGCTGGCAGCACTCGCGGGCAGTTTGTCCGGTCGGGCCCGGCGCTTCTGTCCTCAAGCGACCGACCGGCACCACTCGCGGGCAGTTTGTCCGGTCGGGCCCGGC
>JBOGHW010000037.1:0-30432 GCA_050744865.1 Acidimicrobiales bacterium
AGACGCGCCCGTCCGGTGCCTCTCCTCAGCCTCTTGCTCGGCCCACGGCGGGTTCGGTGGTGGCTTCTCATCAAAGTCCGTCAAGGAGTCCGCAATCCTTCGAGGAATGACACCGATGCGGCCATAGGGCGATGCCTTGCCGTATCCGGGCACTCCTATCAGCCAGTAGTAGAGGACGCCGAGCGCGATCACGAGCAAGAGGAGCAGCCACGCCATCTCCTGAGCCTGCCAGACCCTCGATCGCCGCGCCTTGCAATATCGCCGCTCGTGTCAAGGTGGGTGAGGCGAGGACGCTCGAGATCGACCTCTCCACGGACTGGAGAAGTCGGTTGCTACGGAGTGGCCTTCCGTTGCTGTCTGATCAGGGGTATGTGGCCGCCGGCCAACACCATGGCGACCTGGCGTTCAGAAAGCCGGTGCCGCACCCGGTAGGTACTGCCCTTCGTCGAGTTCTCGACGACGACGGAGCCGTCGCCAGCGCTGAGCTGGTGCCGCAGTTCTTCGACGCTGAGGGTGTCGCCCTGGGCGATGTCGTCGTAGTCAGCGGGATCGTCGAATTCGAGGGCGACGATACCGAAATTGGCGAGGTTCTGCCAGTGGATCCGGGCGAACGACTTTGCTACGACCATCCGCAGCCCGAGGTAGCGGGGAGCGATGGCGGCGTGCTCACGAGAGGAGCCCTGGCCGTAGTTCTGGCCACCGACGACTATGTGGCCGGTGGTGTCTCTCGACTGCTCCGCCCGGTGTGGGTAGTCCTCGTCGAGCTGGGTGAAGGCGAATTGGGAGATGGCGGCGACATTGCTGCGGTAGGGCAGCACCCTTGCTCCGGCGGGCAGGATCTCGTCGGTGGAGACGTCGTCGCCGACTTTGAGCTCGACAGGGGCTTCCAGGTGGTCCGGCAAGGGAGGGAACTCGGGAAGGGAGGTGATGTTGGGACCTTTCACCAGCTCTCGCCGCCGGGCGTCGTCGAGAGGAAGCGGCGGAACCAGCATCGATGTGTTCACGTTGGCGTGCTCGGGCAGGGCGAGCTTCGGGTAGTCGATCCCGAACCGCTCGGGCATCGACCGGGGATCCGTTATGGCGCCTGTCAGCGCTGCGGCCGCCGCGGTCTCGGGAGAGCAGAGCCAGACCGAGTCTTCCTTGGTCCCCGATCGGCCGGGGAAGTTACGGGGGAAGGTCCGGAGGCTGTTGCGGCCGGTGGCCGGTGCCTGCCCCATCCCGATGCACCCCATGCAGCCCGACTGGTGAATCCTCGCGCCGGACGAGATCAAGTCGAACAGCCATCCGCCGACGGTCAGATCCTCGAGGATCTGCCGCGAGGTCGGGTTGACGTCGAAGGACACCTGGTCGTCGCATTGTCGCCCCTTGACGATCTCGGCCACGACGGCGAAGTCCCTCAGCCCCGGATTGGCCGACGAGCCCACCACGACCTGGAAGACCGGCTCGCCTTCGACCTCTCGTACCGGCACGACGTTGCCGGGGCTCGACGGGCGGGCGATGAGCGGCTCAAGGGCGGAGAGGTCGATCTTGTCTGTGACGTCGTAGGAGGCATCGGCATCTGCACTCAGGGGGACGTAGGCGTCCTGGCGGCCCTGGGAGGCGAGAAACATTCGTACGGCGTCGTCAGTAGGGAAGACCGTAGTCGTGGCCCCGAGCTCGGCACCCATGTTGGCGATGACGTGACGATCCATGGCGCTCAAGCCGGCCAGGCCCGGCCCGTGGTACTCGATGATCCGGTTGACGCCGCCCTTCACGCCGTGGCGGCGCAGCATCTCCAAGATGACGTCCTTGGCCGACACCCAGCCAGGCAGCTCGCCCACCAGCTCGATCCCCCAGATCTCGGGCATCCGGATGAACAGCGGCTCGCCGGCCATGGCCATGGCCACTTCGAGGCCGCCCACGCCGATCGCCAGCATGCCGAGCGACCCGGCGGCGCAGGTGTGGCTGTCGGAACCGATCATCGTCTTGCCGGGAACCCCGAAGCGCTCCATGTGCACCGGGTGGGAGACGCCGTTCCCGGCTTTGGAGAACCAGAGGCCGTACCGCTGGCAGGCAGAGCGCAAGAAGAGGTGGTCGTCGGGGTTCTTGTTGTCCGCCTGCAGCAGGTTGTGATCGACGTACTGGACCGAGAGCTCGGTTGCGATCCGGTCGAGCCCGAGCGCCTCGAGCTCGAGCATTACGAGCGTCCCTGTGGCGTCCTGGGTGAGCGTCTGATCGACAGCAAGGCCGATCTCGCTGCCTGGCGTGAGCTCGCCCGACACCAGGTGGGCAGCGATGAGCTGCTGGGCGAGGTTCCGGCCTGTCATTCGCGCCTTGGCTCGGCCAGGAGGGAGGGGTCGAGCACGCCTGCCTCCGCCCAGGTGTAGCGCCCGGCAAGCACCTGTTGGGCAGCTGCGTAGTTCTTCTCGTCGTCGTTGTGCCACAAGTCGTGGAAAAGCTGAGCGACGCGCCGCTCAGCCGCCCGGCAGAAGTGGTCAGCCAACTCCACGGCGCCCCGATCGCCGTCGCCGCCCACTTGGCGATCGTCGACGGCATCGTGCTCGGCATCGTCAGAGAGCATCTTGGCCCGGACACAGGCGGCGCTCATGGCATACAGCTCGGCTCCGATGTCGACCACGCGTCCCAGGAATCCCTGCTTGTGCTCCAGGCGTCCCTGCCAGATCGACATGGCGTAGAAGGTGGACCGAGCGAGCTTCCGGCTGGACCGCTCGACGAAACGCAGATGGGCCGCCAGAGGCTCGCCGAACTCCTGGTAGCTCCCAGAGTGCTGCCCCGGCCCGGTCGCCAGCTGCGGAAGCCATCGGGCATAAAAGCGAGCAGCCTTGGCTGCGCTCTTCGCCTTGGCCGGAATACCGACGTCGGGATCGATCAGGTCGCCGGCCACCGTGAGGTGCTGGTCGACTGCTTCGCGGGCGATCATCAGCTTCATGATCTCCGAGGAGCCCTCGAAGATCCGGGTGATGCGGAGGTCCCGCAAGATCTGCTCTGCCGGGACGGCGGCCTCGCCCCGCGCCTGGAGCGACTGGGCCGTCTCGTAGCCTCGGCCGCCTCGGATCTGGACCATCTCGTCGGCGACCTGCCAAGCCATTTCGGAGCAGTAAAGCTTGGCCAACGCCGCCTCGATGCGGATGTCGTTACGTTGCTCGTCGGCCAGCGAGCTGGAGAGCTCGACCACCGACTCCATGGCGAAGGTCAGCCCGGCCATGAACGCCAGCTTGTGGGCGACCGCCTCGTGCTTGCCTATTGGCTGGCCCCACTGCACCCGTTCGTTGGACCAGGTGCGGGCGATCTTGAGGGACAGCTTCGCCGACCCGGCGCAGATGGCCGGGAGCGAGAGGCGACCTGTGTTCAAGGTGGTGAGCGCTACCCGGAGCCCGTGGCCGACCCCTCCCACGACGTTCTCGGCCGGTACCTGCACGTCGTCGAAGCGGGTCACACCGTTCTCGATGCCCCGCAAGCCCATGAACTCGTTGCGGTGCAGCACCGTGATGCCCGGGCTGCCTGCCTCGACGATGAAGGCGGTTATGCCGCCGCGGTCCTGCTCGGAGGGGGGAACGACAGCCATGACCACGAGAAGGCCGGCGATGACCCCGTTGGTCGTCCACAGCTTGGTGCCGTTCAGGACATAGGCGGACCCATCGGCGGTGGGCGTGGCGGTGGCGCTCATGCGGGCCGGGTCGCTGCCCACGTCGGGCTCGGTGAGCAAGAAAGCGCTGACTTGGTCCCGGGCGACCCGGGGGAGGAAGCGTTGCCGCTGCTCCTCGGTCCCGAACAGGTGCAGCGGCTCGGGGACCCCGATCGACTGGTGGGCGCTCAGCAACGAGCTGAGGGCGGAGTGGGCGGACCCGGCCAGTGCCAGCGCTCTGTTGTAGTAGAGGTTGGAAAGGCCGAGGCCGCCGTAGGACTCGTCGATCTTCATCCCTAGCGCTCCGAGGGCGAACAGGCCCTTGACGACCTGTTCGGGAACTTTGTCATCTCTCTCGATCTGGAGCGGATCCACCTCTCTCACAAGGAACCGCTCGAGCTCCGCCAAGAATGCCTCGCCCTTTTGGCGCTCGAAGTTGCCAGGGCGGGGGTGGGGATGGATCAGATCCAGCCGGAAGTTGCCGAGGAACAGCTCCTTGGCGAAGCTCGGCTTCGCCCACTCCTTCTCCCTGGCCGCCTCGGCGACTCGCCTGGCCTCGTTCGCGTCGTTCATGTCCATCGGTCTCAAGTAGCCCGCGCGATCCCGTACGTGCGTCCTTAGCTGTTGGTATGCCTACCCGGACGAACAGATCCGAAAACGGGGGAGTTCTCTGCCAACGCGCGGATCGAGGACAGAGGAGAAGGGCACTGTCGTCCGCCGTGCGGGCTTCGGACGCTACGCCTGTGGATGTACTCATGGCCGCCTGCTGGGGCGCTCGTACCACTCTGGCTGTACGCGAGAAATGGACTGTGAGGCGACGACTCGAGAAGGTCTTGGCGCGACGCTCAAAGGGGTCGAATCTCGCAGTGTGACGGCGACGGAAGGGACGAAAGTGACTGGAGCTCGTAGATGATCATCGCTGCGACCGCCGTTTCACTCGCACACCCCGGGTCTGTGCTTGCGTCCGTCCTCGGCACCCGTGCCGGGTAGAGCAATTGACCCTTACATCGACGCGGGACACCGCGAAGACGAAACGAGCCCCGGACGCGCCTCACCGCCTCCCCAGACGGCACAGTCGCCGCCGTCAGGACTGGAGGACCGCCGTCCCACCCGAGTCGCCAACAGGTCTGCAACGACGTCGGGCAACGGCCAACGGGACAGGCGATCGCCACCGAGCTGCCCGGAGTGGCGGGTTGGAGGTCTCGGCGGTCAACAGGGTGCCGGTGGTGGTTGTCATGGTCGCGATGTTGTCGGTCGTGTTCGTCGCAGGGCTGACTCTCTACTTTGCGTGTCGGTGGCAAGACGACTTCCGTGTCTACCTCGCTGGTGCCCACGACCTGTTCAACGGGACGCTGTACTCGCGCTGGACGCACCAGGAGCTCTTTACCTACCCGCCGTTCGCGGCGCTCGTGTTCGTACCCCTCGGAGTGATTCCCAACCCGACAGCCGCACAGGTTGTGTGGGCGATCCTCAATGACACAGCGCTCTTCTGCCTCCTTGCTCTTTCGATTCGGGCGGCGCGCCCGAGCCTGCCACGACCGAAGCGATGGATCTGGGCCGCCTGCTTGGCAACCCCGGCGCTACTGCTCGATCCGGTGCTTCTGTCGGCTCGACATGGCCAGATCAACGTGCTGCTCGTCGTCCTCGTCGTTTGGGACCTGACAGGATCACGACGAATCGGCCGAAGGACGGTTCCGCTCGGAGCCGGTACGGGAATAGCCGCGGCGATCAAGCTGACTCCGCTTATCTTTCTCCCATATCTATTGCTGACGAGGCGCTTCCGAGCAGCTGCCACCTGCGCGACGACTTTTGTGCTGTGCGAGGGAGTCGCTTTTGCCACCTCGCCGAGCTCGTCCGTCGTCTACTGGACACACTACGTCTTCGACTACCAACGAATCGGTGGCAACCTGCATTTCGGCGGCCTCCTCGCAACGACGGATCAGAACCTGATGAGCGCCCTCGCTCGGCTCGCCCACCATCGGGTGTCCTCGGGAGTCCTTTGTGCGACGACCGTGCTGGTCGTTGCAGCAGGCCTCGCCCTCGCCACCCTGGTCCACCGGCGCTGGTCGCAGAGTCTCGGAGTCCTGGTGTGCGCCGTCACCGGGCTGATCGTCTCCCCGGTCACCTGGACCCACCACATGGTGTGGATAGTCCCGACGGTCGTCTGGCTGGCCGCAGCAGCCGAGCGGCCTCGCTTCGGCCGGGCGCTGGCGATCGGTACGGCTGTGCTCTTCTGGGCGGCACCGATCTGGTGGGTGCCAAGCGAGAACGACCTGCACGAGAGGCTATGGCAGGTGCTGGCCGGCAACTCGTTCTTTCTTTGGATGGTGCTTTTCCTCGTGCTTGTTGCGGGAGTAATGGCGCTGGACACCACCGGACTTCGGCGTGCGCATGGCGGCCGGCTCGAACCGGCCGTTTTTGCGCCAACCTCACCACGGCTCTTCGTCAGGGACCCTTTCGAAGAGACGATCGCCCAGAGCACCGCGGGCCAGGATGTGATCGCAAATGGCATCGCCAAGGCCGTGGAAGACCTTCTCGGCTAACAGCCGCTTTCGCTGGGCACGGTTGTATTGGGTGCTGTCCCGGCGCCCGACCGACGCGGCCGTCCGCGTCGAGGACATTTGATCCCTGGATATCGGGCGCAACTGTCCACGACGCGGGCCACTCAGCGAGTCGATGATCTGTGCCCGGCCAACGCCTCGGTGGAGGCTGTGATTGCCGGCAGCTCGCTCGCTGGCGCTACCGCCGGTTTCTCGGTGCAGCCCCGTGTCGAGGTCACGGTCAAGTTCAAGCCTGGGGTGGCCAGTGTCGGTGGTAGCTCCATTCTCCTGCACGCCGGCCCGGCTGTCGTCGTGGAGTACGGATCAGCCGGAGGACCGAACCTCCCGACCCTCGGCGTCTTGACGATGCCGCGACCGGTGGCCACTTCATCCGGCGCGACTCTGTCCGAGATCGAGGCGTTCCTGCTCTCGCAGCCCGGCGTACCCGCCAGCCTCGCCGAGGAGATCCGGCTGCTCGGCGACAGCGAGACTGTCCACGAGCGCGTGGCCACTCGCCGGGCCGCACCGGCGACTCGCCAACCCGAGGCGAGTGCCCGCGTCTACCGGTCAGAGGTCTCCTCGACTCCCCGCTATTCGTTCGGCGTGTCCAGGGCTCGTCTCACCAGGTCGACCAAGCCAGCCGAGGGTCGGCCGTCTCAACCCGACTGCGCTAGCGATGGCACCAGACGAGCCACGTCATTATGAAGAGAGACGAGCCCTTCGTCGAAAGTCGCAAGAGTCCCCTGGTTGTGACGAGCCAGCTGAGCCAGATAGGCGTCGGTTACCTGACGGTGCCCGACTATCCCACCCATGAAGACCTTGGTGTATGCGAGGTCATCCTGCCAAAATACGTGCCGAGCGTGCCGAGTCACAGCCTCGAGTACGGACTGTGCCGAAGCAGCCGAGTCGCCCTCGCGGATCAATAGACGCAACAGGCTCCCCTGAGTGCTCGGGCAGGTTGCGAAACCATCCCCGCTGGTCGACAGCCACGCTTCAGCACTGTCGTGGTGCACATGATCGGCCACGACCAAGGAGATGAGTACGTTTGCATCCAACAGGACGGTCATGGCGGATCGTCCTCGAGCGAGCGGACGTCCTCCGAGGTCAGCAGCTTGCCGAGCCGGACGGTGGGCAACCCTGTCAAGGCGCTCGTGGAGACTTTGGGGTCCTGACCGAGACCCAGCCCACGGCGCATCAAACTCGCGACGGTCTCACTCAGAGTTCGTGAGGTGTCCCGGGCGATTGCTACGGCCTGACGGTGCAGATCCTCGGGCAGGTCGACCGTGGTTCGCACAGCTGCATCATATCGTCACTACATCATGATGTGCATGACGCGTGCCTTCGACAGGGCAGCGTGCGCCGCCGCCGTCTCCTCCCGTGCTCAAAGCGGTCATCCGGTCAGCTCCCGCAGCACGGACAGCTCCTCGGCGGTAGGAGGCGACGTGGTCGTCACCTCCGGAGCGCAGCGCAGCTCCCAGCCGGTGGCGGCGCGGGCCTCTTCGAGCCCGATAGAAGGGTGGAGGTGGGTGAGCTCGAGCTCGAAGTCATCGGGATTCGGCCGTAGCTGCCCCAGGTCGGTTATCACCAGCGTCGGCCCGGCGCCCCTCAACCCGAGCCGCTGGCGGTCACCGGCACCGCGGCCGTGGCCTACGGACGTGACGAAGTCCACCTCACCGACGAAGCTGCGACGGCTCTGGCGCATCACGATGATCACCTCCTTGCAGGAGGCCGCTATCTCGGGGGCTCCGCCGGCGCCTGGCAGGCGGATGCGCGGATCCGAGTAGCCCCCGATGACCGTCGAGTTGAGGTTGGCATAACGGTCGATCTGGGCAGCCGACAAGAAGCCGAGGTCGACCTTTCCTCCCTGCAGCCAGTAGTTGAAGATCTCCGGGACCGTGACGACCGAGTCGGCAGTCTCGGCGAGCTCGCCGTCCCCGATCGACAAAGGCAGGCAACTCGGCTTGGCACCGATCGTGCCCGACTCGTATATCAGCACGATGCCTGGCGCGTGGGTACGTCTGGCGAGATTGGCGGCCGTCGACGGGAGGCCGATCCCGACGAAGCACACCATGCCGTCCCGCAGCACCCTGGCGGCCGCAACAGTCATCATCTCGTCGGCCGTGTAGCCGCCGGCGAGCCAGCCGGCATGGCGGCCGGGCTCCCGGGCAGGATCGTCTGGGCCAGTGCCAAGAGGTTGTGTCGGTTTTGCCTTCAAGCTTTTCCGTCCGATATCCGTACGATCATGCGTCCAGCGCACAAGCTTGGGTGAGGCGTGTAGGGTCTGTCAAAGTCGTGTCAGGAGATCAGTGCCAGGAGATCGCAGGAAGTGGTGATGACGTGGCGGAGATCATGTCGCTGCAGGAGGCAGTCGGACGTTACGTCCGCGACGGTGACTGCGTGGCCCTCGAGGGCTTCACTCACCTGATCCCGTTCGCCGCCGGGCACGAGATCATCCGGCAGCGACGCAAGGACTTGACGCTCGTCAGGCTGACGCCTGATCTCATCTTCGACCAGATGATCGGGGCCGGCTGCGCCTCGAAGCTTGTCTTCTCCTGGGGCGGCAATCCGGGAGTGGGGTCGCTCCACCGCTTTCGCGACGCCATCGAGCACCAGTGGCCGCATGCGCTCGAGCTCGACGAGCACAGCCACGCCGGTCTCACCAACCGCTACGTGGCTGGCGCTTCCGGCCTGCCATTTGCCGTCCTTAGGGCATACGCCGGCACCGGTTTGCTCGACGGCAGCACGACCGTCGCCTCGATCCAGTGCCCGTTCACGGGCGAGACGTTGGCGGCGGTGCCGGCGCTTCACCCCGACGTTGCGATCATCCACGCCCAGCAGGCCGACTTAAGTGGAAACGTCGGCCTCTGGGGCATAACCGGCGTCCAGAAGGAGGCCGTGCTGGCCGCCCGCCACGCCGTGGTGACCGTCGAGGAGATCGTCACAGACTTGCGGCTGGGCGTAAGCGGCGTCTTCATCCCTACCTGGGTCGTCGATGCCGTCGTCGAGGCGCCCGGCGGATCGTGGCCTTCCTACGCACTCGGCTACTCCGAGAGGGACAACGACTACTACGAGGCTTGGGACGCCATCAGCCGTGACCGGGCGAGCTTTGGGCGCTGGCTCGACGAGAACGTGTATTCGACAGTCTCGGGCCGATGATGGACGAGGCGACCATCCGCACCTCCGGAAGCGCTCTTCACGTCCGCCTCGACGGGCCCGAGGACGCCCCGGTCCTCGTGCTGTCCAACTCGCTCGGTACCTCCTACGAGATGTGGGATCCGCAGGTGCCGGCGCTTGCCGCTTGCTTCCGAGTACTGCGATACGACCAGCGTGGCCACGGCCGTTCGGCAGTGCCGGAGCAGCCCTTCACGGTCGCCGATCTCGGGCGCGACGTCGTGGCGCTCTTGGACGCTGTCGGGTGCGAGCGGGCCAGCTTTGCCGGCGTGTCTCTGGGCGGGATGATCGGCATGTGGCTGGGTGCCAACGAGCCGACCCGCGTCGATCGGCTTGTGCTGGCGTGCACGGCACCGTACATGGGGCCACCCGAGCCCTGGCAGGAAAGGGCCGCCTCCGTCCGCCGGCACGGCACCAAAGCGCTCGTCGATGCCCTGCTCGGGCGCTGGTTCACAGCGCCCTATCTGGCCGATCACCCGGAGGTGGCCGAGCACTTCACCACCATGCTGGGCGATGCCGCCGACGACGGCTACGCACGTTGCTGTGAAGCCATCGCCGCCATGGACCAGCGTGGCTCGCTGTCGCGTATCACGGCACCCACCCTCGTGTTGGCGGGGGTCGAGGATCCCGCCGCCACGCCCCGAGCAGCACTCGAGATGCACGAGTCGATACCCGGCTCGTCGCTCGTCGTGCTCGACAGGGCCGCCCACCTTGCCAACGTCGAACGGGCGGAGGCCTTCACGCAGGCGATGTTGGCGCACCTGGCAGGGACGACGTTCGAACGCGGCATGGACGAGCGCCGGAGAGTGCTCGGCACTGATTACGTCGAACAGGCCGCCGCCCGGGCCGCCCAGTCGGGCTCTCCGGCCTTCGTAGCCTTTCAGCGAATGATCACCGAAGGTGCCTGGGGAACCGTTTGGTCCCGGCCCGCGCTCGATCGCCGGGCCCGCAGGCAGCTGACGCTGGCGCTGCTAGCCGGGCTCGGGCGTCTCGAGGAGTTCGAAGTTCACGCCAGGGCGGCGATGGCGGACACGAGCGGCGGCCTCGACGCAGAAGGCATTGGCGAGGTGCTGCTCCATACCTCTGTCTACGCGGGGGTCCCGGCCGCCAACGCCGCCTTCTCGATCCTCACAAGCCTGGCGGCGCCGCCCGGAGATTGACTTGGCCGGAGCTTGATTGCCGGTTGCCTTTTTGCGGTAATGGGGGTGTAATGTGTTCGGAGAAAGGATAACCGTTCGTATAGCGAACACATCGAGCGGTCCGTCATCAGGGGAGGGAGATAGTGGACAGACACGAATCGTCCCAGGCGGCTGGGCCGGTGGAGCGAGCGGGCACCATGTCGCGCCGGGACCTGCTGAAGGCGGCAGGCGTCGGCGCGGTGCTCTTGGGCGGCGGGGGCGGGCTGCTCGAAGCATGTGGCTCCAACTCGCTGAAGGGAGCCGGCACCACCTCCACCAAGGACATCATCATCGGGTACGTGAGCCCCCAGACCGGGTCGTTGGCCGAGTTCGCCACGCCGGACAACTACGTGCTCAAGCAGATCCGCCAGACGAGCGCTTACAAGAAGGGCTTCACTGTCGGCGGCAAGAAGTACAACGTCCAGATCGTCGAGATGGACAGCCAGTCCGACACGACCAGGGCCTCCCAGGTGGCCAAGCAGCTCATAGTCGACAACCACGTCGACATGATCGTCACGAGCTCGGCGCCCGAGACCACGAACCCCGTCGCAGCCATGGCCGAGACCGAGGGCGTGCCCTGCGTCGCGACGGTTGTTCCGTGGGAGTCCTGGTACGGCGGTCTCGGCGGCAACCCACTCAAGCCGACGACGAACTTCAAGTACAACTCGATGTTCTTCTTCGGTGTCCCAGAGTTCGCCGACTGCTTCATCCCGCTGTGGGAGCGGATCTCCACCGACAAGGTCATCGCCGAGATGTTCCCGAACGACGCCGACGGCAACGCCTTCCGCGCCGCCTGGCCAGGGATCATCGAGGGGGTCCACTACACGCCGGTCGACGGCGGCGCCTATGCGGACGGGACGACGAACTACACGTCGATGATCTCGGACTTCAAGTCACACGACTGCCAGATATACCTGAACTGCCCGCTGCCCCCCGACTTCAACACCTTCTGGAAGCAGGCGTACGAGCAGGGCTTCAAGCCGAAGCTCGCCACCGTCGCCAAGGTCCTGTTGTTCCCGGCCGACGTGACGGCGCTCGGGTCACTCGTCAACAACATCACCACCGACTCGTGGTGGAGCCCCTTCGTTCCCTACAAGTCCTCGCTCACGGGCGAGAGTGCCTCCGACCTCGCCGAGGGCTACCAGCAGTCGACGGGCCAGCAGTGGACCCAGGCGATCGGGTCGACCTATTCGTTGTTCGAGGTGGCCAAGGAGGTCTTCACGGCTGCCAGCGACCCCCACGACCGCAACGACGTCGCCGACAAGCTCCACACGGTCAGCTACGACGGCATCTGTGGGCCGATCGACTTCGCCAAGGGCCCGGCGCCAGGAGTAGGCATCTTCCCGCCCGTCGGCGTGCAGTGGAAAGCGGGCAAGCCCGGCAAGTTCACCGACTTCGACTGGGCCATGTACGTCGTGGACAACTCGGCGAACAAGGATGTTCCGCTCAACGGGACGCTCGAGCCGACCAACGCCTGACCGATGCCCTTCGACCGCCGGGACGGCCCCGTGAGGACACTGGGCTGACTCGCGGGCCCGAGTAGGACGATGATGGATGAGGTGCCACTGCTCGAGCTGGATCGGGTCACCAAGCGCTTCGGCCGCGTGACGGTCGCCGAGGAGCTGACCCTCAGTGTCTCGGCGCACGAGCTGCTCGGGATCGTCGGCCCGAACGGCGCAGGCAAGACGAGCGTCTTCGGGCTGATATCCGGCGACCTGGCGCCCGACGCCGGGCGCGTGGCTTTTGACGGTCGTGTCGTCAACAAGCTGGATGCCGCCAGGCGATGCCGGCTCGGCATCGGGCGGACCTATCAGGTGCCACGGCCTTTCGAGCAGATGACCGTCTTCGAGAACACGCTCGTAGCTGCTTATGCCGGTGCCGGTCTGAAGGGAGGGTCAGCGCGCCAGCTCGCCTACTCCGTGCTGGAGGACACCGGCTTGGAGCGCTCGGTCAACACGCCGGCCGGCCAGCTCGGGCTCGTCCAGCGCAAGCGGTTGGAGCTGGCCCGGGCGCTGGCGACCAGGCCCCGGTTGCTCCTACTCGACGAGGTGGCCGCCGGCCTGACCGATCCGGAAGTGGACGAGCTGGTCGGGATAGTCGAGCGGGCCCGAGTGGCAGCAGGCGCCGCCGAAGGCATGGCGATCGTCTGGGTGGAGCACGTCGTGCGAGCGCTCTTGTCGGCCGTGCAGCGGCTCGTCTGCCTGGACGCCGGGAGCATCATCGCAGACGGGCCCCCGGACGCCGTGATGGCTGACCCGAAGGTCAGGGAGGTCTATCTCGGTAGCGACTTCATTCTTGGGGACGCACCCGATCCCAGCGCCGATCCCAACGCCGCTCCCCCGGGTGCGAGCGCACGGGAGAGTGCGGTCGAAGCCGAGGTGAGCCTGTGAGCCCGCTCCTGACCGTCGGCGGCCTCGCGGTTCACCACGGCCAGCTTCCTGCTCTGCAGGACATCTCGTTTGCCGTCGACGCCGGCGAGGTTGTCGCCATGATCGGTGCAAACGGGGCGGGCAAGTCGACCCTCTTGCGGACCATTGCGGGCCTGCACCGGCCGACGCACGGCTCGATCGTGTTCGAGGGACGCGACATCACGCGCAAAGCGGTGCACGAGCGGGTCGCCGAGGGTATCTCACTGGTTCCCGAGGGCCGGCGCCTCTTCGCCTCTTTGAGTGTTGAGGAAAACCTCCGCGCCGGCGCCTATTGCCGCCGCCGCGGGCCGTGGAGCGTGGAGATGGTCGCGACCGAGCTGTTCCCCTGGATCGCCGAGCGGCTGCGGCAACCGGCCTCGCAACTCTCGGGCGGCGAGCAGCAGGCGGTCGCCATCGGCCGTGCGCTGCTCTCGAACCCCAAGCTCCTGCTGCTCGACGAGGTATCCCTCGGGCTCTCGCCGGTGGCGATCGCCCGTATCTATGCCGTCCTGCCGGCACTCGTCTCCGAAGGGCTGGCGGTACTGGTCGTCGAACAGGACGTGCGGCAGGCGATGCGGGCGGCCACCCACGTCCATTGCCTTCTCGAAGGTCGCCAGACCCTGAGCGGAGCCCCGGCCGAGCTCAGCCTCGATCAGGTCGAGGCCGCCTACTTCGGCACGCGGGCAGCGGTCGGCACGGTCGCAGGAGGAAGCGAGTGATCATCCTCAACGACATCATCCAGGGTCTTCTCCTCGGAGGTCTCTTCGCGCTCTTCGCGTGCGGGCTCTCGCTCATGTTCGGCGTCATGGACGTCATCAACCTCGCGCACGGTGACATCGCCGTGGCCGGTGTCTATCTCGCCGTCGTTCTCATCCCGGCCACGCACATCTCGGCACTGTGGATCTTCGTGCTTGTGGTGCCGGTCTTCGTCGTCGGCGGCTATCTCATGCAGCGCCTGATCTTCCAGCCGAGCCTCGACTCTGGGGCCGTCACGACGCTCTTGGTGACGTTCGGCCTCTCGATCGTCCTCGAGAACGGGCTCTTGGAGATCTTCACGGCCAACAGCCACTCGCTCAACATCGGGTCGCTCGTCTCGAGCTCCTGGCGCCTGTCGAGCCAGGTCTACGTGCCGTACCTGGACGTGGTCATCTGCGGCACGGCAATCGTGGCGCTCGTCTGCGTCCAGCTGTTCATGGCCCGTACGCGGACAGGCCGCCTCATAAGGGCGGTGGCCGACGACAAGGAAGCCGCCCAACTCGTCGGAGCCGACTACCGGCACCTCTACGGCGTGGCGGCCGGCATGGCCTTCGGCACTGTGGCGCTGGCAGGCCTGGCCCTTGGTGCCTATACGTCCATCGACCCGACCGCCGGCCCGACCTACTTGCTGTTCGGCTTCGAAGCAGTGGTCATCGGCGGATTGGGCTCGCTTTGGGGCACGCTGCTCGGAGGCTTCGTGCTCGGCGTCTCGACGACGCTCGGATCGCAAGTCGACCCGAACTTCGGCTCAATGCTGCCGAACCTCGTGTTCCTGTTCGTGCTGGCCGTGCGACCCCGCGGATTCTTCCCGAAGAAGGCGCTGGCATGACGACCCTCGAGGCGCCGCCGCAAGCAGTCGTGGTCAGCCGCTCGAGACACCCAGCCACCTGGGCGGGGCTGCTCGGTATCGCCGCCGTTGTCGTGCTCGCCCTGCTGCCCTACATCGCGTATCAGGGCTTTACGAGCATCCTCGTCAACCTCTTCATCCTCATGACGATCGCCACGATGTGGAACGTGCTGGCCGGGTACGCAGGTCTGGTCTCAGTCGGCCAGCAGGCATTCATCGGTGCCGGCGCCTATACCGTTCTCGTCTGCGCCCAGCACGGTATCGACCCCTTCATCGGCGTGCTCGTCGCCATCGGCGTGTCGTCGGTGCTGGCATATCCCGTCTCCTTCCTCGTGCTCCGCTTGGCGGGCGCCTACTTCGCCATAGCCACATGGGTGATCGCGGGCGTGGCGGAGTTGGCGGTCCTGCGGTACGGCTCTCTCGGTGGTGGCACCGGAGAGAACCTTCCCGGTCTGAACGGCTTCGGGGCGACTCTGCTGTCGGCTTACACCTACTGGGCGTCGCTCGCCATTGCCGCCGTGGCCCTGGTCGCCGCCTACCTGTTGTTGCGGAGTCGCCTCGGCCTCATCCTCACCGCTGTGAGGGACAACGAGGTCGGCGCCCGCAGCGTCGGCTCGCGCGTCATGCTCGCAAAGCGGCTCGTCTATGTGCTGGCGGCGGGCGGCTGCGCGGCGGCCGGAGGCATGATCGCCATCAGCCAGCTGGGCGTGCAGCCGGGCAACGTCTTCGACGTCCAGTGGACGGCCTACATGATCTTCGCCGTGCTGATCGGCGGGCTCTCCTCGATGGAAGGCCCGATCATCGGCTCGGTCGTCTTCATCGTCCTCCAGCAGACCCTTTCGCAGTACAACGCCTGGTACCTCATCATCCTCGGCCTCGTAGCGATGGCGATCGCCATCTGGGCGCGCGGGGGCGTTTGGGGACTGTTGACTGCAAAGGTGCCGCTGCGCCTCTTCCCGGTCGGGTACTACGTCCACACCGGGGGAGTGAGTGAGCGACGGGGCCCGTTGCGCTTGGTTCTCGGGCCGGTGCGGCGATGGCGATGACGGGGCAGCGCACTCAAGTCGTCATCGTCGGAGCTGGACCGGCAGGACTGCTCCTCTCGCACTTGCTGGCAGGCGAGGGCATCGAATCGGTGATCATCGAGACCAGGTCACGCGACTACGTGGAAGCCCGCATCCGCGCCGGGCTGCTCGAGAGCTCGTCGGTCGAGCTTCTCGACGCGGCCGGGCTTGGGGAGCGGCTGCGTGCCGAGGGGTTTGCCCACCGAGGCATCTACCTGCAGTGGCCGGCGGAACGGCATCACCTCGATTTCATGGACCTGGTCGGCCGCAGCGTCTTCGTCTACGGGCAGACCGAGCTGACCAGGGACCTCGGGAGAGCAGCCGACGCCCGCCAGCAGGAGCGCATCTACGAGGTGAGGGATACCACGCTGCAGGACCTGGACACCGAGCGGCCGGCGGTCGCCTTTTACGACTTCAGCGGGGCGGCCGGGCGGATCGAGGCCGACGTCGTCGTCGGCTGCGACGGCTCCTTCGGCCCGAGCCGAGGGGCTGTCCCGGCAGCCGCGCGCTCGGTCTGGGAACGCGAGTACCCGTACTCCTGGCTCGGAATACTGGCGGAGGTCGCCCCTTCGACCGACGAGCTGATATATGCCTGGCACCCGGACGGCTTCGCCCTGCACTCGATGCGCTCGCACTCTGTGAGCCGCCTCTATCTGCAAGTCGACTCGGGCGCCGACTTGGCAGATTGGCCGGACGATCGGATCTGGCAGGCATTGGCCGACCGGCTCGGCGACGGTCAGGCAGGTTGGCACCTTACGCCCGGGCCGATCACTGACAAGAGCGTCTTGCCGATGCACAGCTACGTGATGGCCCCGATGCGGTACGGGCGACTCTTCCTTGCCGGCGACGCCGCCCACATAGTCCCCCCGACGGGGGCCAAGGGCTTGAACCTCGCCATCGCCGACGTGGCGCTGTTGGCCCGTGCACTCGCTCGGTGGTTATCCGGCGGCGATCCGGCGCTGGCCGACAGCTACTCCGAGACAGCGCTCCGAAGGGTCTGGCGGTGCACGCACTTCTCTTGGTGGATGACCACCATGCTCCACGTCAGCGGTGACCCGTTCGAGGCTCAGCTTCAGCTGTCGCAGCTTCGATGGGTGACGACGAGCCACGCCGGGTCGACAGGACTAGCCGAGAATTATGCCGGACTGAAGATAGGGTTCTGAAAGATGACACCACCGTTCCGCGCCGATCACGTCGGGAGCCTCCTGCGCCCGCCCGAGCTCTTGGAGGCGCGTGCCCGCCACGCCGCCGGCCAGCTGCGGGCCGAGGCACTCGCCGAGGTCGAAGACCGTTGTATAGCCGAGGTCGTGCGAATGCAGCAGGACGCCGGCTTGCAGTCCGCCACGGACGGCGAGTTCCGAAGAGCCTCCTGGCACATGGACTTCATCTACCAGCTGGGCGGCATCTCGCAGTCGGACGAGCGCATCGAGGTCCACTTCAAGAGCTCCGAGGGCGAGCTTTCCTTCACGCCGGCCGCACTTCACGTGCGCGCCCCCATCACGCTCGAGAAGACGATCTTCGGCCCCGCGTTCAGCTACCTCAAGTCATGTGCTGGCACGAGCACGCCCAAGCTCACGATCCCGTCGCCGAGCATGGTCCATTACCGGGGCGGCAGAGCTGCAATCGACGAGTCCGTCTACCCCGACATGGAGCAGTTCTGGGATGACCTGGCGAGTGCCTACCGCGAGGAGGTGAAGCGGCTGGCCGAGCTCGGCTGCACTTATCTGCAGCTTGATGACACGAGCCTCGCATACTTGAACGACCCGGAGCAGAGGGAGCTCGTCCGAAAGATGGGAGGCGACCCCGAGCACCAGCACGAGCGGTACGTGCGGCAGTTGAACGCCGTCCTGGCAGACCGCCCGGAGGGTCTGTTCGTCACGACGCACTCGTGCCGGGGCAACTTCCAGTCGTCCTGGGTGGCGGAGGGCGGCTACGACTTCGTGGCCGAGACGATGTTCGGGCAGTTGGACGTGGACGGGTTCTTCCTGGAGTTCGACGACGAGAGGTCCGGCGGGTTCGAGCCGCTCCGCTACGTCCCGGCAGGCAAGAAGGTCGTCCTCGGTCTCGTGACTACGAAGTCTCCCGTACTCGAGAGCAAGGACACCCTGAAGCGCCGCATCGAGCAGGCAAGCCGCTACGTGCCGCTCGAGCAGCTGTGCCTGTCGCCGCAGTGCGGCTTCTCGTCCACCGTCGAGGGCAACCGCATCACGATCGAGGACGAGAAAGCCAAGCTCCGCCTTGTCGTCGAGACAGCCGCTGAGGTCTGGGGGTGATTTCTTGAGCCAACACAACGCCGCCGGAGACGACCTGGCCGATGCTGTCGCCACCGACCTCGACCCTCCCTACCTCTACCCGGAATACCGCTCGAGCGTCCTGCGGGCGCCGCAGCGAGAGCTGTTGCCACGGGCACCGGCATCGGCTAGCAGATTCGGCCCTGTCTTCGGCGAGCGTCACGTGTCTGCAGGCGACGCCGACCTGACCAGTCATGGACGCTCGGCGCCGCTCGGAGAGCGGATAGTCGTGCACGGCCGAGTGTGCGACGAAGCGGGGCGTCCCTTGCGTCTCCAGCTCGTCGAGATTTGGCAGGCGAATGCCGCCGGCCGCTATGCCCACGCCGTCGACCAACATGACGCCCCGCTCGACCCGAACTTCGCCGGCGCCGGCCGCTGCCTGACAGACGACGACGGCAACTACCGTTTCGTCACGATCCGTCCAGGCGAGTACCCCTGGCAGAACCACGCAAACGCCTGGCGTCCCGCCCACATCCACTTCTCGTTGTTCGGGAGGTCGTTCGCCAGCAGGCTGGTGACCCAGATGTACTTCCCGGGAGATCCGCTGCTGGCCTATGACCCGATGTTCCAGTCGATCGGCGACAGATCGGCCGCCGAGTCGCTCGTCGCCCAGTTCGACCTCGGCGCCACTGTCGAGTCGTGGGCGCTCGGCTACCGCTTCGACGTCGTGGTGGGCGGTCCTTCGAGCACTCCGGTCGAAGTGTCGTGACCTTGGTGCCGACCCCGTCCCAGACAGCGGGCCCGTTCGTGGACATCGGTCTCTCTTGGTACACCGCTGGCGCTGCCGAGCCCGGTTCCACCCGGATCTCGGGCGCTGTCCTCGACGGCAATGGCCAACCGGTGACGGACGCCGTCGTCGAGTGCTGGCAGGCGGATGCCGCCGGTAGCTACGAGGGCGGCGGCTCTTGGAACGGCTTCAGCCGCGCCCTCACGCTCAGTGGCGGATACGAGATCACGACGGTCAAGCCCGGCGCCGTCACGATCGACGGTGCGATCGAAGCACCGCACCTGGCAGTCTCCATCGTGGCGCGCGGCCTCCTGCAACGCCTCGTGACGTACGTCTATTTCGACGACGAGCCCACGGCGAACGAGGCAGACCCGTTGTTGTCGGCGCTCGAGGAGGGCACCCGCATGCGGCTGGTCGCCGCTTCTGTGCCTGAGGGCTACCGTTTCGATATCGTTCTGCAAGGCGAGGAGGAGACGCCCTTTTTTGTCCCCTGACGACGAGACCCTGGGCGGAGGTGGCCTCTTCGTCTCGCTGTTCACGAGCGACGACGTCGCACGTGAGACTTCGGATGCCGCCTGGCTGCAAGCGATGCTCGACGCCGAGTCGGCCCTTGCGGGCGCCGAGGCCGGCTGCGGTGTGATCGAGGCCGAGTCCGCTGAGGCGATCGCGCTGGCTTGCGAAGCGGCCGGCCTCGACGCCGTCGGTATCGGGCGCGCTTCCCGTCTGAGCGGCAATCCCGTCATCCCGCTGCTAGCCGCCCTGCGGGCTCGGCTCGACCCCGAGACTGCGGCCCGCCTCCACCACGGCGCCACGAGCCAGGACATCCTCGACACGGCACTCATGCTCGTCTCGTCCCGCTCCATGGGGTTCGTGGCCCGCGACCTGGAGCGAGCCGCGGCCGCGGCAGGTTCGCTGGCTGTGCAGCACCGCGAGACGCTCGAAGTGGCTCGTACGCTTCTGCAGCCGGCCTTGCCGACGACGTTCGGCCTGCGTGCGGCTGGTTGGGGGAACGCTCTCCTGACTGCCTTGGAGCGCCTCGAGCTGTTGAGGTCGTGCCTGCCCGCCCAACTCGGAGGCGCTGCCGGCACCCTCGACATGCTCGGCGAGGCCGGTCAGGACGTTCGACAGGCATTTGCCGCAGCCCTCGGCCTGGCACCGCACCCGCTCTCATGGCACTCGGACAGGCAGCCTGTAGCCGAGCTCGGCTCGGCTCTGGCCTTGGCCTGCGGCGTGTCCGGTAAGATCGGGCGGGACGTCTCGTTGCTCTCGATGGGCGAGTTGGCCGAGGTCCATGAGCCATTCGAGCCCGGCCGCGGAGCCTCCTCGGCGATGCCCCATAAGCGGAACCCAGCCCTGTCAAGCCTCCTGATGGCCAACGCTCGTCGGGCACCCAACTTGGCTGCCACCTTGACGAGCTGCCTCGACGTCGAGCTCGACCGCTCGCCCGGCACCTGGCAGGCGGAGTGGCTCACGATCACAGAGCTCCTGAGGGCCGCCGGCGGATCGGCCTCGATAGCGGCTGAGCTCCTGGAAGGCCTCGAGGTCGACGCCCGGACGATGGCCGGGCACGTCGAAGTGCTTGGAGAGCTCGTGCTGGACGAGCAGACGGACCCGAGGACGTACCTCGGCTCGGCCGGGGCGTTCGTCGATGCCGTGACGGCCCGCTTGCTTGAGCGCAAGGCCGGCGCACCCTAGTCGCCGGCAGCAGCGGCCTCAGACGGTGTGGGCGGCCAAGTCTGTCTCGATCCGCCTGGCCGCCTCGACCACCTCGGGCAGGATCTCGAGGCGCAGCCTCCGCATCGACACACGCGGCGCTTGTGTCGATGCGTTGATGGCCGCGACGACAGCACCCGAGCGGTCGCGGATCGGTACGGCCGCCGACCGAAGGCCCTCCTCGAGCTCCTGATCTGTCGTGGCGTAGCCGTCGGAGCGAACCTGGGAGATGATCTGCCGGAGCTGGTCTCTGTCGCCGACGGTGTGCCTGGTGAGGGACTTGAAGTCAACCTTGTCCAGCTGGCGCTCGAGCTCGGCGCCTTCGAGCCCTGACAACAGGGCGCGGCCGAGCGATGTCGCATAGGCAGGGAATCGGGTACCGACAGAGATGGAGACTGTCATGATCCGCCGTGTCGGCACGCGGACGACGTAGACGATCTCGTCGCCGTCGAGGACGGCCACCGAGGACGACTCGTGCACGCGGGCCACGAGGTCCTCGACGTGCGGCTGCGCTACTTCGGTGAGCGAGAGCCCGGAGAGGTAGGCGTACCCGAGCTCGAGCACGCGGGGCGTGAGGGAGAAGAAGCGACCGTCGGTCCGCACGTAGCCCAGCTCGACGAGCGTCAGCAAGAAACGCCGCGCCGCCGCCCTAGTAAGCCCCGTATCGCGAGCGATGTCCGAGAGCGTCATCTGCCGGCGGTCGTGGCCGAATCTCCGAATGACATGCAAGCCCCGCTCGAGGGACTGCACGAAGTCCCTCGAGCGCTCGGGAGTCTTCGGTTCGGGTTCCGTCAACGGCTGATGCACTCCTTAGGTGGAGCAGCGGGCGGCGCGCTTTGACAATGGTGCGCACTCGGGCTCACGAACATGTTCGCACCGAGGCTCGATGTTCGCAACACGAACAGATCTGGGAGGCGATCCCTGGCATCGACGTGCTGTGGTAATCGTCCGCCTGCCCGTGCCATAGTTTCCAGGTGGCAGACTTCGATGAAGCAGACCGGGAGGACCTCCTCGCTGCGCTCGAGTATCAGCGCGCCTCTGTGCGCTCGATCGTGAGCGGGCTGTCGGAGGAGGCGTGGCACACCTCGGCGGTGCCATCGGGCTGGACGCCAGCCGGCATGGTTGCCCATCTTGGAGGTGCCGAGAGGCACTGGACCTGCGGGGTGATCCTCGCCCACGACCCGGGGCACCCATTCGACGAGGAAGACGACGAGCCGTACGACCCGGACGCCGCGTTCGTCATCGACTGGCCCTCGGCAAAGGTCCTCACCTATTACCAGGACCAGACCCGGCATACCGACGAGATGCTTGCCGTGACGGCGCTCGGCTCGGCGCCGCTCGGGCACCACGGGACGCCCGAGATGGACCAGCCGCGTACCGTCCGCGAGATCGTCCTGCACCTCATCGAAGAGACCGCCGCCCACTCCGGGCACCTCGAGATCGCCCGCGAGCTGCTAGACGGGCGGAGGGGACTGGGACTGCGATAGCAGCCGGCCCGGTTGTCAGCTCGGGTCCGCTGGTATCGACGGCGCTGCCACGCGACGCTCGCCAGCGCCCGTGCCCAGAGCTTGCTGGATGTCCGGGCGAGCGATCGCCAGGTAGGCGACAAGCACGAAGACGGCCACGGCGAACACCACTGCGGTCGGGCCGTCGCCGAAGGCGATCCCGCTGATGCTGCGTGGTTTGCTGATGTAGTCGGCGAACGACGCACCGAGTGGCCGAGTGAGGACATAGGCCATCCAGAAGGCGGCGATGGCGTTCAACCTGAGCTTCCACCACGCCAGGGCGGGGACCAAGATGGCTACTCCAAAAAGGATGCCGGACGCCAGGTAGCCAAGGCCGAGCGGCGCCGCCGTGAAGTCCCCGAGCGCGGTCCCAAGGGCGAAAGTGGCGAAGACCGTAGCCCAGTAGTACGCCTCACGACGCTGTGTGGTGATGCTGTGGATGGACAGGGTTCCCTCGTTGTGGTGCCAGGTCCAAAAGACGGCCGCCAGGACGACTGCCCACAAGGCGGTGGTGCCCGCATAGGGGATCTTGACGTCGAGGTGGAGGAAGTCAGAGACGCCGGTACCGAAGATGGCAATGGCAAATGCCAGGAACCAGTAGGCGAAGGTGCGGTAGCCGCGGGTGGCGAACTGCACCACGAGGGCGACGACGAACAGGCCGACCTCGGCGCCGCCGCCCTTTATGTTCCCCCACGTCTTGAGATAGTCGGACGTCGCCTCTCCGCCGGCGGTGGTCAGGATCTTCACGACCCAGAAGACGAAGATGATCTCTGGGACCTTTGCGGCGGCAGGTGCGGGGAAGATGCGGCCGACAACGGGCACCTGGCCACCGGAGCGGGGCCGGCGCGAATGGGCTGACCTGTTTGGCATGCCGGCCGAGCATAGAAGCCGGCGGCGCCGCCAGAGACGCAGGGTGACCTGTCGTCGCGCTACCCGGAGTTGTTCTGGTGTATCCTAGAAGATCACGACACGAAGAGATCCAGCCGCCGTGGAAGATGACGAGCTCCAGTCCGAGGCGCGGGCGTTGGGCGACCCGACGCGCCATCGCCTGTTCCGGTACATCGCCGGTGCGGCCGGACCCGTCGGGGTGGCCGAGCTCACCGCCTACGTAGGGCTCAACCACAACGCAGTGCGCCAGCACCTTGCGGTCCTCAAGGACGCCTGGCTAGTGGTCGAGGAGGTGGAGAACCGATCCCGGCCCGGGCGTCCCCGGCTCCTCTACCGTCTGCATCCCGAGGTGGCGGGCCGCTGGGGCACGCCGGGCGCCTACGCCTGGCTGGCCACGTTGTTGAGCGATGCAGTCCGGCGCAAGCAGGACCCGCGCCAGGTCGGCCGCCAGAACGGGCATCGACGCGCCGCCGAGCTGGCGGGGACGGGCGACTCGGTCGAAGTGCTGGAGACCGAGATGGTGCGCCGCGGCTTTCGGCCGACCAGGGCGGAACGGGGTCGCCGGGTGGAGTTCGTCCTTGGCCGGTGCCCGTTCGCCGAGGTGGCCGGTTCGGATCCCGGTACGGTCTGCCAGCTCCATCTCGGCTTGGCCGAGGGGCTGGCCGAAGGGCTCGGCGGGCTCGAGGTCGAGCGCCTGGTGCCCAAGGATGCCCGGCGCGCCGGATGCCGTCTCGTGCTACGGCGCGACCAGCCCGCCTCCGTACTTGTTGAGCTCTGACGCGGCTTCTCACCCGGCTGACTCTCCCGGCGCACTCAGGCTTTCCCAGGCGCCGCCAACTCGGCAAGGTCGATGTCTGCATCCGCCAAGCGGGAGGGTTCCACGACTTGGCCGGTGGCGAGGAGCGCTTCGATGGCGTCGCCCTGGTCCCAGATGTTGGCGTTCATGGCGGCCATCACCCGGCGCTCGCGCAACCAGAAGCAGAGAAACGTCCGGCTGGCCGGCTCGCCGCGGAAGACGACCTGGTCGAAGCCGGGAGCCCACCCCCGGTATTCCATGCCGAGGTCGTACTGGTCGGAGAAGAAGTACGGGGTGCGGTCGTATATCGCCTGCGATCCGAGCATTCCGCGAGCGGCCGCCGGGCCCTGGTTGAGTGCAGCTGACCAGTGCTCGAGCCGGATGTGAGTGCCGTAGCGGGGGTGAAAGGCGTTGGCCACGTCACCTGCTGCGTAGATCGCCGCGACGCTCGTCTGGAGGTGCTCGTCGACGACCACCCCGTTGTCGATCGTAAGACCGGCGGCCTCGGCCAGCTCCGTGCGGGGCGTAACGCCGACGCCGACGACCACCATGTCCGCAGGCAGGATCGTCCCGTCGGTGAGATGGACGCGTTCGACAGCTCCGGAGCCGACCAACGCCTCGACTCCGACTCCAAAATGCAGGTCGACACCGTGCTCGGCATGCAGGTCGGCATAGATCGCTCCCACCTCAGGCCCAAGCACCCGCTCGAGCGGCACAGATGCCAGCTCCACCAGGGCCACCTCGGTCCCGAGCTGGCGGGCGGAGGCGGCCACTTCTGCTCCGATCCATCCGGCCCCTATCACCACCACGTGGGCAGCGTTGGAGAGACCTTGCTTCAGGGCATCGGCTTCGGCCAGGCTCCGCAGGTAGTGCACTCCGCCGAGGTCGGCGCCTGGCACCTCCAGGCGACGCGGGGTGGCACCGGTAGCCAGGAGCAGCCGGTCGTAGCCGAGCTCCTGGCCCGACGCAAGCCTCACGAGGCTGGCGCCCGGGTCGAGGCTGGTGACTGACGTCGCAGTGCGAAGCTCGATGTCGTGCTCCTCGTAGAAGCCGGCCGCGTGGACGGCGGCGTCCTCGAAGCTCTTCTCGCCACGCAGGTAGTCCTTCGAGAGCGGAGGGCGCTCGTAAGGGCGCAGTGGCTCCTCTCCGACCAGTACGACCCTGCCGTCGAAGCCTTCGGCTCGAAGGGTCTCACCTGCCTTGGCGCCGGCGAGGCTGGCACCGACGATCACGAACGTCTGACTTGTTGACATGGTCCTCTCCTAAAGGTATCTCTGCGCCAAGGTTGGCGTCGGTACGACAAGTCTCGGGATCATGGTTGGCAGCCGGCGAGGGCGAAGAACTCGGCCCGCGTCCGCTCGTCGTCGCGTACGAGCCCGGCCAGGGCAGACGTGAGGGTCATGGCGCCGCTGGCACGTACTCCGCGAATCGACATGCAGGCGTGGGACGCTTCGAGGACGACGCCCACGCCCTTGGGGTGGAGGGTCTCGGTGAGCCAGCCTGCCACCTGGGTGGTGAGGCGCTCCTGGACCTGCAGGCGCCGGGAGAAATAGGTGACCACGCGGGCCAGCTTGGAGAGTCCGAGCAGCCGTTCGCCGGGTAGGTAACCCACATGAGCGACACCGGTGAACGGCAGCATGTGGTGCTCGCACAACGAGGAGAAAGGGATGCCACGGGCGAGCACCAACTCGTCGTAGCCTTCGTCGTTGGCGAAGGTGGTGGCCACGAAAGGCTCCTGGCTGAGCAACTCGGCATAGGCGCGGGCCACCCGTGCAGGGGTCTGGGTGAGGCCGTCGAGGCCCCGGTCGACGCCGAGTGCGTCGAGCAGGTCTGACACCGCGAGGGTGGCTCTCTCGAGATCGAGCCGGCGAGGTGGCGCCTCTTGGCGAGCACTTGGTTCGAGCCAGGTGACCAGGCCGCTGTCTTGGCGCTCTGGCAGGACCCGGAGGGCTTGCGAGCCTTCTCCTCGATGGGGTGGCGCAACCACGGCCATCTGTTTCTCCTTTCTAAGAACCACTGTCATCTACGTTAGAAGGTCAGCCCGATTTCGTCAACTAGGATTTGTTTTAGAGTGAGAGCGGTGAAGCACGACGAGAACGGGATCGACCACCTGGCGGCCCTGGCATCGCTGAACGAGCCACTGCGCCGGCGGATCTACGAGCACGCCCGTGGCCAAGATGACGGTGTGAGCCGTGACGGCGTCGCTGCCGCCCTCGGTGTCGCGCGGTCGGTTGCCGCCTTCCATCTCGACAAGCTGGTTGTGGTCGGCCTGTTGGAAGTCGGCTACCGCCGCCCGCCGGGGCGGAGCGGCCCGGGTGCCGGCAGGCCGGCCAAGTGGTACCGCCGGGCGGTCGGCGAGATCGGCTGTTCCGTCCCGGAGCGTCGGTATGGTCTGGCGGCCGCGCTCCTCGCTCGGGCTATCACCCGCGCCGCGAGTGGGACCGTCGGTGTGGAAGAGGCGCTGTGTGACGTCGCCCGCCAACATGGGCAGGAGATGGGCGGGGTGCTGCGTGCCGCCAGTGGGTCGTCCTCGGACCGTGAGCGCTTGGTGGAGCTCCTCGCCGAGCACGGCTACGAGCCGAAGATGTCGGGTGACCGCATCACCCTGGCCAATTGCCCGTTCCAAACCTTGACCGAAGAGCACCGCGACCTCGTTTGCCACATGAACTTCGAACTGCTCCGCGGCATGGCAGACGAGGCCGGACTTCCCCCCGGCGCAGCCCGCCTCGACCCGTCGCCCAGGCGATGCTGCGTCACGCTTCCCGCCTGAGGGAGGCGGACGCCAGGGCATCGCGGCGCCTGGACAGGACACGCAGGAGGCCTGCCCCCATCACCCCGAGCACGGCGACCCAGGCTGCGACGCCGACCCACACCCACACCCGGGCGACCGAGGCCATGAAGCCGAGGCCGGCGACTTGGCCGAGCGTGAAGGAGGCGACCGTGTACATGCCGAGCGGGAAGACCACGTTCCAGAGCCTCGGCTCGTAGCTGCGCGGGTAGTGGCGAACTACGTAGCGCCAGATGCCGAGGAGCACGAGGAGGGGGATCCACCAGGTACCGAAGGCCCACAACACGACAGACAGGCCGATGACGAAGGGCCGCATCACCGCAACCAGGAGAGTCGCTTGCGGCCCATGGAGCACGAGGATCCCCGCGGCCGCCCGCACGCTGATGGCGGTCGCCCCCATGGCGATCCAGTAGGCCGGGCCCATCTCGGCCGGGGTCACCTCGATGAGGAGGAGACGGAGGAAGATGATGACGATGAGGACCAGGTACAACATGACTCCGAGCCCCCACAGGCACACCGCCACGGCCGGGAGGTCGGCCCGGAGCCAGGCGGAGGGAGCGTGTGGAGAGACGATGGCGGCGGTGATGGAGAGCGACTGGGTGGCGACGACCCAGACCAGCCATGTGCCGTTGATCTCGCCCAGGACGGGCCGGCGCGCCGCTGCGACGATCGACCAGGGCAGCGCGTAGGTGAGCACCAACCAGACAGCGGCGCCCCCGGTACCGAGCCCCAAGGCGAAGAGGGAATGGCCGGCCATGGCAAGGCGGGCGGCGAGAACGTCGGTGCCGGCCACCACGGTGAAGTACGCCATGGCGGTGGTCGGGTCGGCCGCGCTCTGGCGGACGAACGGCCAGAACCACACCAGGCGGGCGGCGTAAGCGAGCACGAGGCCGGCGTAGGCGGCCACTGTCACCGCGAGCACGACCTCCGACAGCACATGCTCGCCGATCAGGTCGGTGCCGACCGAGATTATGCCGGTGGCCATGACCCAGGCGAAGTAGCCCGGGTCGAGTGTGGCTATGGCCCGCTTGCACAGCCCCTCCGGTACGGGGGGGAGCTCGCTTGAGCTTTCTTCAGCCCAGGGCATGTTCGCCGCGCCGGGCCGAAGTGGGCCGGCACCGCCGGCCGGAGAACCGGTGCTCAATAGTGGACGCCGATCCGCCGCCAGCGCCGCCCGCTCGTGCCCGGCTCGTTGGGCCGGGTGGCGACGCGGCGCCGGTAGACGAGGAAGGGCCGCCACAGGTACCACACCGGAGCGCTCCAGGCATGCACCAGGCGGCTGAACGGCCAGACCGCGATGATCGCCCATGCCGCCGTGGCGTGCAGTTGGTAGAGGAAGGGGGCGTGGGCGATGGCCCGGACGTCTGGGTCGCCGGCGAACAGGCCCCGGAACCACAGCGCCACGCTCTGGCGGTAGTCGTAGCCGTGGCCGAGGAGGCCCACTCCGATCGTCTCGGCGATTCCCATCACTATGACGATGGCAAGCAGGATGAGGGCCAACCAGTCGACGGGGCTGGTGGTCGCCCGTACCCGGGGCACGAAGAGGCGCCGAGCAGCCAGGATGGCGACTCCGATGATGACCAGGATGGCAGCCAGGGTGCCAGCCCCGGCGGAGAACCACCGGTAGGCGTTCTCGGGGATACCGATGTCGGCCGTCCAGCGCTCGGGCACCAAGATGCCGATGACGTGGCCCGCGATAGCGGCGAAAGTGCCGTAGTGGAAGATGGGGCTTCCCCATTTGAGCAGCTTCTTCTCCTGGAGCTGGGTGGAGCGGCTGGTCCAGCCGAACTGGTCGTAGCGGTAGCGCCAGATGTGCCCGATGACGAAGGTGGCGAGAGCTAGGTAGGGAAGGATCACCCACCAGAACAGCTGGAAGCCGGTGATCCCGCTCATCGGCGGGTCGGCCCCAGGGTGAGCCCCTGCGCGATGACCTCGGGCGGGGCGAACGGTTCGAGGCCGACGCGCTCGGACGGCGGTCCGTTCTCCCGGTAGTGGCGCAGCGCCGACCTGTCGGCTCGTGACGGCCCGGGCAGGGCGTCGCCGACGGCCGAGACGACGCCGGCGTAGGGGCTATCGGCCTCGTCGAGCGCCTGGCGGAGGGCGTCGAGCGCCAAGCGGTGCTCGCCCAGGACAGTCGCCCCGGCGGGTTGCAGCGCTGCCAACTCCAACAGGGCGGGCAGGAAGTCGGGCAACTCACCCGTGGTGACGGCGAAGCCGGCGTCCCGGTAGACCTCGGCCAGAGCTGAAAGGGCCATCCCCCGCTCTCGGGTGTCGCCGTGGCGGTAGTACGTGAGGTACAGGCTCGTCCCGCGTCGCAGGTCGAACGTGTCGACGTAGCAGGTGGCTGCCTCCATGGGTGCCATCTTCTCGAGCCAGGTCGCCGCGTCGTGGAGAAGCAGCAGCGGGGAGCTCTGGGGCAACCGGTCGAGGGCGCGGCGTACGCCTGCCAGGTCGCCGGCGAAGCCGTCGTCGGGGTAGCTGAGCAGCACCGAAGCACAGCCGAAGACGGCTGCGGCCGTGGCCCGCCTCACCGGGTCTCACCTGTGCCGTCCGGGCCGGGTGATCCCGGGGTGGGGTGATCGGCGATACGCAGGTGCAAGCGGCCACCCCGGTCCCGTCCCGCCACGGAGCGATCGTCCGACGCCTCGCGTCGCAGGTGGAAGCCGGGCACGGCCTCCTCCGCCGGGCCTGCGCCGCCCATCCCCGGACCGCCCTCGGAGTCGAGCGAGCAGCCCGACAGGTCGTGTTGGGCGAGGAGACGCCCGGCGTTCTCGGCGTGGGCTGGGGGCACGACGTAGCGATCCTCGTAGCGGGCGATGGCGAGCAGCCGGAACAGATCTTCGGCGTCGTCGTCGCTCAAGCCGACGTCGGCCGGGTCGACGGCCGGCTGCTGGCCGAGCTGGTGGGCGCGCATGACGGAGCGGACCATGGCCAGGCGCCGTAGGGCGCTGCGTACAGGCGCCACCCGCCCGGCGGTGAACAAGTTGGCCAGGTACTCGACTGGGATTCGCAAGGAGTCGATGGCGGCGAAGACGGCATCTGGGTCGGCGTCGTCGTAGCCGGCCGCCGCCGTCACGTCGGCCACCGGGGACAGTGGTGGGACGTACCAGACCATCGGCATCGTGCGGTACTCGGGGTGCAGGGGCAGGGCGACGCGGTGGCGGGCGATGAGGGCGTAGGCGGGGGACCGGCGGGCGGCGGCCAGCCAGTCGTGAGGGATGCCCTGGGCCTCGGCCTCGGCGGCCACTTCGGGGTCGTCGGGGTCCAAGAACACCGACAGCTGCGCCTCGTAGAGGTCGGCGGTGTCGGGGGTGGCTGCGGCGGCGAGCACCTTGTCGGCGTCGTAGAGCATCAGCCCGAGGTAGCGGAGCCGGCCCACGCAGGTCTCCGAGCAGATAGTGGGCAAGCCGGCCTCGATACGGGGGAAGCACAAGGTGCACTTCTCGGCCTTGCCGGTGCGGTGGTTGAAGTACACCTTCTTGTACGGGCAGCCCGACACGCAGAACCGCCAGCCTCGGCAGCGGTCCTGGTCGACCAGCACGATGCCGTCCTCTTCCCGCTTGTACATCGCTCCCGAGGGACATGAGGCGACACAGGAGGGGTTGAGACAGTGCTCGCAGATGCGGGGGAGGTAGAACATGAACACCGATTCGAAGTCCAACTTGACCTTCTCGGCCATGGCCACGATGTTCGGATCAGCGAGGGCCCGCTCCGGGGCGCCGGCCAGATCGTCCTCCCAGTTGGCCCCCCAGTGGGGGTTCATCTCCCGGCCCGTGAGCGCCGAGCGGGTGGACACCGACGGGGACTTGGTGCCGGCGGGGGCGGTGATGAGCCGGGCGTAGTCGTAGCTGAACGGCTCGTGGTAGTCCTCGATGGTGGGCAGGTCGGGGTTGTAGAAGATCGACGCCAGTCGACGCAGGCGGCTGCCGCCCTTGAGGGCCAGGCGGCCCTTGCGATCGAGGGTCCAACCGCCTTTCCACTGCTCCTGGTCCTCGTAGCGGGCCGGGTAGCCGAGACCGGGCTTCGTCTCCACGTTGTTGAAGTACACGTACTCGGTACCCGGCCGGTTGGTCCACGTCTGCTTGCAGGTGACCGAGCAGGTGTGGCAGCCGATGCACTTGTCCAGGTTCATGAC
>JBOGHW010000038.1:0-21383 GCA_050744865.1 Acidimicrobiales bacterium
CCGCCCGCCCGCCGCCCGCAGGCCACCCGCAGGCCACCGCCAGGGGGGCGAGCTTGCCGCCGCCGGCCGGCGTGGGGTTAGCTGACCCAGTGACTGACACCTCCGGCAAGGACTGGTTCGCCTGGCACGAGCCCTACGAAGTTGCCGCCTCGGCGCTGGCGGTTCGGCTCGGCCTCGTGCAGCGCCGCATCGGCACGGCACTCGACGAGGCGCCGACCGGCCCGATTCGCGTCGTCTCGCTGTGCGCCGGGCAGGGGAGGGACGTCATCGGCGCCGTGGCCGGCCACCCTCGACGGGACGATGTGCGGGCTCGCCTGGTCGAGCTCGACGCCCGTAACACAGAAGTCGCCCGAAGGCTGGCGGCTGCAGCTGAGTTGGACATCGAGGTGGTGACCGCGGACGCATCGCGGTCGGAGGCGTACGCCGGCGCCGTACCCGCCCGGCTCGTCGTGGCCTGCGGCATCTTCGGCAATATCACCGATGAAGACATCCACAACGCCGCCCACCTCCTGCCCATGCTCTGCGACGAGGGCGCCACAGTCGTGTGGACCCGCCACCGGCGCGAGCCCGACCTCACGCCGTCGGTGCGGCGCTGGTTCGAGGAGGCGGGCTTTGAGGACTTGGGAGTCGACGCCCCGCCCGAGCACAAGTTCGTCACCGTCGGGGCGGCTCGGTGGAGCGGGCCTGCCGGCGTGCCGAGGGACGGCGTGACCTTCTTCACCTTCGTGGGCGATCCGCACTAGCTGCCCGGCCGCTCGCCGTCACCCACCTTTGGTGCCAACGAGCTCTTGTCGAGCCGAGCTGAAGCGTGAAGGTGCCTGGGGACGGCCAAGATGGCGGCTGGGCTGGGCAGCCTTTGTAAGCCTGATCGCTCGTTGTCGAGGAGCGCCGCGGGGCCTACGCTCCACCCATGACGACTCTTGTGGCACGGTTGACCGACATCCAGGCGAGGCTCGACGCCCTGGCTCGCCAACATGGCGTGCCTGGCGCGACGTTGGCCGTAGGCATCGGCGACGAGCTGCTGGACTTTGCCACCGGCGTGGTCAACGCCAGGACCGGTGTGGAGGCGACGACAGACTCGATCTTCCAGATCGGCTCGAACACCAAGCTGTTCACCACCACGCTGGTCATGCAGCTCGTCGACGAAGGGAAGATCGACCTCGACAAGCCCGTACGGCGCTATCTGCCGAGCTTCCAGCTTGCCGACGACACGGCGGCCCGCGAGATCACCACCCGCCAGCTGCTTACGCACACAAGTGGCATCCAGGGTGACTACTTCCAGGGCTTCGGCACAGGCGACGGCGCAATCGAGCGCTACGTCGACTCGCTCCGAGACGTGGACCTCGTGCACCGACCTGGCCAGCTCTGGTCGTACTGCAACACCGGCTTCGTGGTCGCCGGCCGGATCGCCGAGAAACTCTCAGACGCGCCCTATCACGAGCTCCTGCAGGACAAGATCTGCCGGCCGTTGGGTCTTAAGAGGACGACCGTCGAGGTAGAGGAGATGGTCGCCCACCGGTGCGCCGTCGGGCACGTTGTCAACCCTCAAGGACGGCCGGTGGTGCCGCCGACTGTGGTGATGGAAGCGGCCGCCATCCCGGCGGGAAGCAGGACGACATCGACGGCAGCCGAGCTCGTGCGCTTCGTTCAGATGCACCTGCACGGTGGCGTCAGCGGTTCGGGGGGGCGGATTCTGTCGGAGGCGGCCGTCGCCCAAATGCAACAGGTGCAGGCGACGATGCCTCCGGTGGCGGCGACGCCACGCACCCAGGGCATCGGCTGGCTCATGGACGAGTGGAGCGGCAAGGCCGTGATCGGGCATGGGGGCGGGACGATCGGGCAGCTTTCGTTTCTTCATGCGTTGCCGGCTGACGACCTCGTGGTCGCCTTGCTGACGAACGCTACGACGGGCGGGCTTCTCTGGCGGGATCTCGGCACTTGGCTGTTCCAGGAGCTGGCAGGCGTCGAGATACCTCGACCTCTCAAGCCGCCGGTCATACCGCCCGAGTTGCCGTTGGAGCGCTACGCAGGGACCTACGATCGGCTCGGCGTCCGCGAGATCGTCACTGTCGACGACGGCTGCCTGCTCGTTGAGACCGAGCTCAGCGGTGCGCTAGCCGAGCTGCGCGACAGCGACCATGCCCCCCCGTTGCGGCTGTACCCGATCGACAGGGAGCGCTTCGCCGGCAGGCTCGAGGGGCAGGATTTCGTCGTTGCCTTCTTGGAGTTCGAGCGCGGCCGGCCGGGATTCCTCTTCTCGGGGCGCGCCGCCCGGCGCGTGACCGGCCGGTCGCGCCCCAAGGCGGCCAGTAGCAGCCGCTGAGATCGTTGAAGAAGCAGTCCCTGCGATCGCTGAAGGGGCGTGGCGACCGGATGGCCGGGTAGCACCCCGCCGCCGCAGGTATTACCATGTGTACACTATGAGTAACTCTGTAGGCATGAGAGAGCTGCGTCAACAGGCAAGCGCCGTGATGAAGCGTGTGGCCGCAGGCGAGGTGATCGAGGTGACCGACCACGGCCATCCAATTGCGCGCATAGTCCCGCTCCGCCCGGGCGTGCTGGATCAGCTTGTGCTGGAAGGTCGTGCCACCGAAGCCAAGGGCAGTCTGCTGGAGCTCGTCGAGGAGATTGGCCTGGCAGCTCCGAGTCGCACGGGCAAGTTGCCGTCGGCAGCTGTGGCGGAACTGCGGCGAGATGAGCGGTAGGTACGCCTACCTTGACACCTCGGCGTTCGTGAAGCTTGTCGTCACCGAGCCCGAGAGCGCCGCCCTGCTGCGTTCGATGCGGCGCTGGCCCGCTCTGGTCAGCTGCACCCTGCTACGGGCTGAAGCCATCCGCGCCCTCAACCGCTCGGGTCATCGTGACCAGGTGGGAGTAGCGCGGCGGCTGTTCGGAGCCGTCCATCTATTGCAGGTCGACGAGCCGCTGCTCGACCGGGCAGGTGAGCTGAGTCCCGAGATGCTGCGGACGCTCGATGCCGTTCATCTTGCGGCCGCGCTGTCCCTCGGGTCCGAGCTGGCGGTACTTGTCACCTACGATCAGCGACTTGCCGGCGCGGCCCGTGCAATGGGCCTGGAGGTTGCCTCACCCGGGTCTTAGCTTAAGCGCGGCGGGGAGAATCCCGAGGTCGCCCAGCAGGTTGGCAGCCCAAGGGCTGAGCCGAGCGGCCCCGAGCTCAGGCGGCGCGAACCATTCGACACTATCGACCTCGACACCGTCGGGTCGCAGCTCGCCGCCGACGATCTCGGCCCCGAAGATGACCGCCACGGGTGCCACCCGGTCGCCGTTTGGATACGTGACCTCGTAACGGGGCCCGCCGACCACAGTCTCGATCCCCGTCAGCTCGACCTCGAGGCCGGTCTCTTCCAGGCACTCTCTCCGGGCCGCCTCCTCGGGAGTCTCGCCCGGCTCCATTGCGCCGCCGATGATGATCCACGACTGGGTGTCGACCTCGTGGGCAAGCAACACCCGGCCGCCGGCGTCGCGGGGCAGGATTCCCGCCGTCGGGACCAGGATCAGGGCGCTCCCGGTCGCCTCACGAATGGCTTGGAAATACGGCGACATGGGCATTCGGCAAGCCTAGGTGGCGATGGAATGGCCAGACCCCGAACGCAAGCCCCGTACGATCGTCGTGTGCCGAACTCACTGTTGAACCACGCCGACACGGCGTCGCCCAACGCCGACCCCACTGAGGGTGCTCGCGTCTACGCCGAGGACCGAGCTCACGTCTTCCACTCCTGGTCGGCGCAGGAGCTGATCCGGCCGATGGTGATCGCCGGCGCCGAGGGCTCCTACGTCTGGGACTACGACGGCAAGCGGTACCTCGACTTCTCGTCTCAGCTCGTCAACACCAACATCGGCCACCAGCACCCAGCGGTCGTCGCCGCCATCAAGGCCCAGGCCGACCGGCTCTGCACGGTGGCGCCGCAGCACGCCAACGACGTGCGCAGCCAAGCCGCCAGCCTCATCTGCGAGCTGGCGCCGGACGGCCTCGACAAGGTGATGTTCACCAACGCAGGGACCGAGGCGATCGAGCACGCGACCCGGATGGCCCGGCTGCACACAGGCCGCATCAAGCTTCTCTCCGCTTACCGCTCCTACCACGGGGCCACGACGACGTCGATCAACCTGACCGGGGATCCGCGCCGCTGGGCCAACGACTATGGGAGCGCTGGGGTGGTGAGGTTCTTCGGGCCGTTTCTCTATCGGTCGCCATTCCACAGCTCGAGCGAGCAGGAGGAGTGTGAGCGGGCCCTCGAGCATCTCGAAGCCGTGGTCAACTTCGAAGGACCGTCGACGATCGCCGCCATCGTCCTCGAGACGATTCCCGGCACCGCCGGAGTCATGCCTCCGCCTCCCGGCTACCTGGCCGGAGTCAGGGAGCTGTGCGACAGGCACGGCATCGTCTACATCGCGGACGAGGTGATGGCGGGCTTCGGGCGGAGCGGCCGATGGTTCGCCTTCGAGCACTGGGGCGTCGAGCCCGACCTCGTGACGTTCGCAAAGGGCGTCAACTCCGGGTACGTCCCGCTCGGCGGCGTGATCATCCGGGACTCGATCGCGGCCTCCTTCGCCACTCGCGCCTACCCAGGCGGGCTGACCTACTCCGGCCATCCTCTGGCTTGTGCAGCCGCCGTGGCAACGATCGCTGCCATGCGCGACGAGAAGATCGTCGAAAACGCCGCCAGGATCGGCGACGAAGTGCTGCGACCGGGTCTGGTGGAGCTCGCCGAGCGCCACGAGTGCATAGGCGAGGTACGGGGGATGGGAGTCTTCTTCGCCCTCGACCTCGTCAAGGACCGGGCGACCAGGGAGCCTCTCGCTCCTTATGGAGGGTCGAGCCCGGCGATGGACTCGCTCGTAGCCGCCTGCAAGCAGCGAGGCCTCTTGCCGTTCACGAACTACAACCGGATGCATGTCGTGCCGCCCTGCACGGTCTCGGACGACGAAGCCCGCGAAGGCCTGGCCATCCTGCATGACGCCTTCACGGCCCTGGAGGATGCTGCCGGCTGACTGCCGCGGAAGCCGGCGGCACGTCGGCGAAGCGAGCGCGGACATTTGTCCCCTGGATAGCGGGGCAACTGTCCACGCGCCGGGTTGGGAGGCAGCACGACCGCACGGCACCACGGTCTCAGGGCTGGGGCAGGACCTCGCCGCCACGCACGACGCTGAACTGGCGGTCGGGAGCGTCTTGCGGCATCCGCAGGCGCTCGCCGTCCGGCACGACCCGCACAGACTCTGCCCCGTCGGGGGCGAACTGGACGATGTAGGCCTTGCGCACACCGGACGTCAGGTTCGGACCGGTGCGATGGGGGGTGAGCGAGGAGAAGACGACGACCGAGCCGGCGCGAGTCTCGACCGGGACTGCTTCGGGGGCCTCGGCCAGGCACTGCCAGCCGGTGTCTGTCCACCAATGTTCCAGAGTGCCCAGGCGGTGCAGGCCCGGGACGACCCACGGGCAGCCGTTGGCGGTCGTGACGTCGACGAGGGGTATCCAGCAGGTCAAGTACTGCTGGGGCTCGACGAAGTTGTAGCCGTTGTCCTGGTGCCAAGGAAACTCCTTGGCCGACTCCGGCTTCTTGTACACGGCCTGGTCCCAGTAGAGCCGCACGTCGGCGCCGAGTAGGTCGCCGGCCAGTTCGGCCAGCAGCCGCTGGGCCGCGAAGCGGCGGGCGACGGGGGATTTGGTCACCAAGTGGGTGGTGAAGGTGATCGCCTCGGCGTCGGCGATGAAGATGCGCCCGCCGGGCTGGCTGCGCAGCAACTGCGACATCTCGTCCTCGAAGGGGTCGATGGCGGCCGCCAGGTCCTCGACGGACCGCCGGTCGAGGGCATCTTCGAGGACGAAATAGCCGTCGGCGTTCCACCGCTCCAACTCGGCGGCACCAAGCAGGCGGCAGCGTCCTGTCGGCCCTACCCAGTCGAAGCTCTCGTTGAGGGGGTGCAGTGTGGGCGGCACCAAGGGGACGGTAGTACGAAGGCGCCAGTGGCGGCTCCACTCTTCACTGTGGCCTGCAATCGCCTTCAGCTTCTAGCCGGTCAGACCAGGCCCTTGCATGTCGCCGTCAGCCGTTCGGTCTCTGTGCCGGTCGTGTACCAGGCGACCGCGATGCGCAGTATCGGCCGTCCCCCGTGCTCGGTGACGACGGCCTCGACCTTGTCGGCTAGCAGCTGGCTGGCCAAGCGCGAGGGATCGGTGGTGCCGGGTATCCAGAAGCCGGACATGAGGAGGTCGTCTTCCTGGTGCCCGATGCGCTCGTAGCCGAGCTGCTGCAGCTCTTCGGCAGTGGCGGCAAGTAGCTGCCGTGCGCTTTCTCGTGCCGGCGCGAGGTGGGCGCGGTGGAAGGCGAGGGCGTCAGGCACGGCGAGCCAGTTGCTGGCGTCGGCTGTTCCCGGCAGATGAGTTCGCGTGGCCAGCGAGTCGCTCCGGTCGACGCCGCCCCAGCTGACGACGAGCGGGTCGAGCAGCGCCTGGGAGGCGGTGCTGGCATAGACGAAGCCTGCCGGTCGCGGGGCGGCGAACCACTTGTGAAGATTGCCCACGTAGTAGTCGCAGCCCATCGCCGACAAGTCGAGCGGGATGTGGCCTGGCGCGTGGGCGCCGTCCACGACGACCACGACCCCACGTTCGCGCAGCCGTGGCCCGACGACCTCCACAGGCAGCCGCAGAGCGGTCGACGAGGAGATGTGGGACAACAGGACGACTCGCACTGCCGGCGTGAGGTGAGCTTCGATAGCCTCCCAGAGGTCCGCCGGCGCTGTGCCCCTGACGGGTACTTGGCGGCATATGGCACCTTGCTGCCGACATACCCACTCCCAGAGGATCTTCTGGGATCCGTACTCGAGGTCTGTCAGCAGGACCTCGTCTCCGGGGCCGAGCCGGCTTGCCAGCGAGCGGGCGACGAGATTGAGGCCAAATGTCACGTTCGTCGTCCACGCCAGGTCTTTGGCGGTGGCTCCGACGGCGGGAGCCAGGTGGGAGAGGGCATCGAAGAGGTCGGTGTCGAGCTCGCGAAGGTACGTGCGCGTCGGGTTGGCCTCTGCCTTGCGTTGCAGCTGCTCCCGCGCCTCGAGCACCGGAATCGGGACAGCGCCGAATCCGCCGTGGTTCAGGTAGGCGATCTCGGGGTCGAGAAGGAACTGTTCCCGCAACGAGGCCATCTACTGCTCGCGCCAGTCGTCCATCGTCACGCTCCGACGGCAGTGGCCTGCCGGGAGAACAGGACCGCCCCCGGTGACAGGTGGAGGCTGGAACGCATGGTACCGGCCGGCTCGTGGACATTTGTCCCCTGGGTAGCGGGCGCAACTGTCCGCGCGGCGGGACCGATGGTGCTGCGACGGCAGGCGCCCCGGCCGTCTGAGCGTCGCCCGGGTCAAGTCAGGCAGAGGCAGAAGGGGTGGCCCGCCGGGTCGAGAAACACTCGAAAGGTCGTACCAGGCTGCTGCTCGTGCTTGGTCGCCCCGAGTTCGAGCACTGCCGCCTCAGCGGCGTCGAGGTCATCGACGATTACGTCGAGATGCATCTGCTGGGGCACCTGCTGGCCCGGCCACGCAGGCGGGTTGTACGACTCCACCTGCTGGAAGGTGATGCATTGGCCGTATTCGGCCCGGATCTCAGCCCAGTCGGGGCGGACCTCCAGCTTCCAGTCCAGCATGGCGCCGTAGAAAGTCGCCAGCGCCGGCGCGTCGGGACAGTCCAGGACGATGCTCGGGAAGCGTGCGATGGCCATGCCAGTCACGGTAGTCCTCGCCGCGTCACCGGCGAGCCGTCGGTTGTGGCCGAGCTCGCTCTCGATGACGGAGGTTCGGCGCAAGGTCAACGGGAAGACTTGGCACAAACTCCAGTAGTGACGGCCGCCGACCCGGTGACCGAGCTGTTCGTCGATGAGCACGCTACAGACGTCTTGCTGGGGTCAAACTCGACAATGGCGGACCAGGCCTATGTTTCTCAGCGTGCTTGGTTCCCGAGCGACAACCCACGAGCTCTTTTCCGATGTTGCCGCCCACTTCGCCTTGGGTGAGCTTCGGACGTCGCCACAGCTTGTGACCCGTGGTGCCATGGGCGAGATCTGGAGGGTCGAAGCCGGCGCTGGCTCCTGGGCGGTCAAGTGCCTCTTCGATTGGGTCGAAGCGCCGAGTGTCCCTACCGACTTGGCTTTCCAAGCCAAAGCTGCTGTCGTCGGCATCCCCTTGCCTCGCCCTGTCACCACCGAGCGCGGCGACGCCGTCGTCGAGATCAGCGGTACGCGGGTCCGCGTCTACGAGTGGGTTACCCTCTGCGCAGCGCCGCCCACACGGTCACCGTCGCTCGAACGAGAGGCCGGCCGCTTGTTGGCGCTCCTGCACCTCCTCGACGTCCATACGGACCAGGGAGTCGATCCGTGGTACATCTCCACGCCTCCGCCCGAGACCTGGCAGGAGATCGTGGAAAGAGCAGAGCGAGCCGCAGCCCCTTGGGCTAGCTCATTGGCCGGCCATCAGGTGCTGCTCGGGGAGCTCCGGGACCTCGCGCCGTCCACACGGGCGAGGGCGTCGATCGTGTGCCACCGGGACTTCGACCGATCGAACGTCCTGCCGACCGCGAGCGGCACTCTCGTCGTGCTCGACTGGGAGAACTCCGGCCCGCTGGCGCCTGAGTACGAGCTCGCTTCGTTCTTACTGAGCTGGGCGACGTCCGGCAGGCAGCCTGATGTGGGTGTTGTCAAAGCGATCTTGGAGGGTTATTGGCGCGCTGGCGGCTCGGCGAGAGTGATCGACGCCGGTGACTTCGTGAGTGCCATCTCAGTCCGGGTGAACTTCTTGAAGGTTATGGCTGAGCTGGCTCTCGATGACGAAGAGAATCGTCGTTTCGCGGAGGGGCACCTGCGGTCGCTCCTGGGAGGCGAGCTACGAGGCGTACAAGCGGTGGTGACTCGGATCCTCGCCGTCACCAGTGAGATCAACCCGTGACGTCGCTTATCGCCCCGAGGGGACCGAACGTGCTTCACTAGCCGAGCAGGCACCCGCGAGCAGTGCCCGACGTTCCCCCAAGAAGCGATCCAGGCAGCCATCGCCTACGCCACCTCTCTCGCCAGAGACGAGATCGTCCGCCCGATCCCTCCAATCTTGAAGCGCAAGCTCGCTGCTGCGCGATCGACAAGGTAAGGGGTTGACGACCGTCGTCTCGGATGATAACTTCACTCTCGTGGCCGAGTTGGTTGGCGCTGCCGAGATAGCGCAGATGGCAGGGATCAGTCGTCAGCGGATCAACGAGTTGGTTCGCAGTGATCCCAGCTTTCCAACCCCCGAGGCCGAGCTAGCAGCCGGACGGATCTGGGCACGCCAAGACATCGAGCGGTGGATGGCGGCGCGATCCTTGTCGCAGAAGGGAGCCGTTGTGACCGAGATAGCAGGAGCGACCGTAGTGCAACCGAAGGCCTTCGCCGACGCTCAACTTGTTGGCGACGCTCTGATGGGATCCAAGCCCGTCGTATTGGATCTCCGAGGGCTCGACGTCATGTTGAAGCGGAGGTTCATCGACTTCTCATCCGGGCTGACCTACGGTCTCAAGGCCACGGCTGAGCGCATGTTCGACAGCGTATTCCTGCTCGAGCCAACGGCTATCCGCATGAAGGCACGGGAGCGAAAAGAGATTCGCGACCAACTCTGAACCTGGCTTCCACCGGCTCGAGTTGGCACCCCTTCGTTCTCACTAGCGGCCTGATCGCCTCTGGTCGGCGCAGGATAGCGTTCCCGACCGTCCGACCGACCGGCGAATGCACCGGCTAAGGGACGAAAACAGTGCACTATGATCTTGCCGCCACGGATCCGGCCCGCTGGCGGGAGGACGGAACGGGGCATGCCTGACCGATTTCTTGCGGCGGACAGGAGGCGGTGGATCGCGCAGGGAAAGACCCCGCCACCCGATCAACTCGGCGCTGTGCTCTTCCTCGACATCTCGGGGTTCACGCCCCTCACGAATGCTCTGGCGCAGAAAGCCGGGCGCAACGCAGCCGAAGAGCTGGGCTGGATACTGAGTGCATTGTTCACCCCGCTGATCGAGGCGGTCGCCGAGAGGGGCGGCAGCGTGGTGACGTTCGCCGGCGACGCCTTGAGTTGCTGGTTCGGGGGGGACGACGGTCGTCGCGCCGGTATTGCGGCGCTGCGCTGTCAACAGATCATGCTGAACGCCGGAACTGTCAAGTCGAGTGCCGGCGAGCGGCGGCTCGAGGGCAAGGTCTCGGTGGCTGTAGGTCCTGTCGTGAGGATGCACGTAGGAGACCCGAACACCCAGTTGTTGGAAGCGTTTTATGGAGAAGCAGTGGACCGCGCCGGATCCGCGGACAAGGTCGCGACGGCAGGTGACGTGGTCGTCGATCAGGCCGTCGTGGCTGCGCTGAGCGACCTGTCGACGCCGAGCGAATGGCGGGAGAGCAGTGCGGGCCGGCATGCCGTGTTGGATGCGAGGACTGTGGTCCTGCCCGAGCCCGACCCAGCCGAGAGGCTCGTCCTGCCGGCCAAACTTGCGCCGTCGGAGCTGACCCCCTGGGTGCACGCCCGCCTTCGAGAGATCCTCGTCGCCGGCACCGAAGCCGAGCTGGGCGAGAATCGGCCGGCGGTGACGATGTTCCTGTCGTTCTCAGGTATCGATCTGGCGTCAACCGAGAGCCTGTCGTCACTAGACGAATACGTCACTCATGTGCAGGCGGTAGTTGCTGAACACGGCGGCACTCTCCTTGACGTGTCATTCGGTGACAAGGGAGCGTACGCACTGGCAGCCTTCGGGGTGCCGCAAGTTCACAGCGACGATCCGATCCGCGCATTGGCCGCGGCCGAGTCGCTCCGAGCACCGCCAGAAGGCTCCTCGGTGAAAGAAGTACGGATCGGACTAGCCACCGGAGAGACCTGGACCGGTGTGATCGGCAGTCAGGAACGATGCACGTATGCCGTGATCGGAGACTCGGTGAACGTCTCAGCCCGGCTGATGGACTTGAGCGAGCCAGGGGAAGTGCTCCTGGCCGGTGACTTCACGGCGGCCGAGGGGCGCTTCGAGCTGTGGCCGATGCCGGCCAAGGTCATCAAAGGACATCCAGGAGCGCTCACGTTTGAGCTCGTCGGTCCTGAGCTCGAATCCAGTGGCCGCCTACAGCCGCGATCTCACCCGTTCCCCATGATCGCCCGGGGCGCCGAGCTCGCCCTCGCCCGGGCCCGCCTCGACGCTGCTCTTGCCGGGAGCGGAGGGATGATCCACGTGACCGGCGGCGCCGGCCTGGGCAAGTCGCGGCTTACCCATGAGATTGTCTCCTCAGCTATCTCACGAGGCTTCCGTACGGCCGGCTCGGAGGGGCACTCGTACGAGACTGCCACGCCGTACTTCGTCTGGCGTCGCACCCTGCGGATGCTGCTCGGCGTGCGTCTGGGCGAAGAGCCCTCTCGCCGCATCTCCCGACTTGTGCGTGCCCTTGAGTCGGCGGCTCCCCAGGCTGCGGTGATGGCACCTCTCTTCGCTCCGCTCCTCGGCATCGACATCGATGAGAACGAGACCTCCGGCCTAATTCCCCCGGCTGCCCGCAAGGAGATACTGCGGGGCTTGATGACCGCACTGCTCGGTCACCTCAGTGCGGATCAGCCGATTCTCGTCGTGATCGAGGACGCACAGTGGATCGACTCGCTGTCGCGGGAGCTTCTCGACGCCCTGGCCGGCCCGGCGAGCCAGATGCCGCTGGTCCTGGTGTTGACCGAGCGCACCAACGGCGTGCCGCCCATGGCCTTGGCAGGACCTGTCGAGAGCGTGACTCTCCACCAGCTTGCCGGAGACGAAATGAGCCAGCTGTTCGACCTCGAGCTGGCGCACCTCTTTGGCATCAGCAGCGACCGACCACAGCATCTTGGGGCCAAGATTCTCGAGCAGGCGGATGGCAACCCGCTCTTCTGCGGGGAGCTGTTACGCGACCTCCATGAACGTGGTGTCGACCCGCGCGACGATGTCGCCGCTGACAACCTGTCCTTGCCCGGAAGCGTCCAGCGAGTGGTTCTCGACCGCCTCGACCGGCTGCCTGCCTTCGAACGTCAGCTCCTCCGCTTGTGCTCGGCCGTCGGCAAACGCGTCCCCCACGACTGGCTCGCCGGGATTGCACCTCAGCTCGTCACCTCTCCAGACTTTCCTGCAGCGGTGGCCGGGCTCGTCCGAGCGGAGATCCTCGAGGTTCGTGTCCCGCCGGACACGCCCGCCTACGTCTTTGCCAACGCGACACTCAGAGAGGCGATCTACGAGAGCCTCGGACTGGCGGTGCGACGCGACTACCACGCGAGCATCGCCCATTGGCTCGAGACCCTGGACGGCCCACAGGTCGAGCTGCTCGTGCACCATTACCGGTACGCGGAGCAGCCGGTTGACGAACTGCGCCACATCGGCAGCGCAGGCGAGCAGGCTCTTAAACTCGGCGCCTTCGGGGCGGCCCGGGACTTTATGAGGCGTGGTCTCGAGCTGATCGAGCACCTGCCCGCTGGTCCTGAACGGGCCACTATGGAGCTGAGATTGCAACTCGGGTTGGGCGCAGCCCTGATCCCGTTGGAAGGACACCGCTCGTCCGCCGCATCCGTCTGCTACCGCAGGGCTAATGAGCTGACGGCAGAAGCGGCGCCTGGACCGGACACGGCACGAGCAATGTTCGGGCTGTGGACCCACTACCTCTTCTCGGCCGATCTGGCACCTGCCGTCGAGTTGGCCGAAGCTCTCTTGTTCGGCGCACAGATGAGCGGACAGGAGGAGGCAATCATGCAGTCGCACCTCGCCGTGTCGCTCACCACCTATTGGAGGGGCGACCTGCATGGCACCGTCGCGCACGCCCGGGAGTGCGTGCAGCGCTATGACCCGGCCGAGGCCGCAGGATATGTCGCTCGCTACTCGCAGAATCCTCGTATCACCGCCATGACTGACGCAGTGTGGGCCACTTGGATGCTCGGTGACGCCAGCGCCGCCTTGCAGCTGGCCGACGACACGCTCGACCATGCGAACGCACTCGGCCACCCCTGGATGCGCACTATCGCCATGCAAGTACATCCCGTCCTGTACGCCCACACTGGTGACGTCGACCGGTCCGCCACGACGGGGGCTGAGTTCCTTGCCGAAGCAGAGCAAATGGGGAATCCGGTCTACGTTGCCCTGGCGACTGTCATCCTCGGATGGGTCGCCGGAGCCCGGGGCTCGGTGGAGCAGGGGCTCGGGATGCTGCTGGGAGTACGGGAGGGCATGCGGAGCGACGGGGTGCGCATCCTCGATCCGCTGATAACCACGCTGGCACTCGATGTCTGCGTCCGCAACGACCGCCCCGGAGAAGGCCTGTCGATCCTCGACGACTACCTCGCAACTACGGATACGTCTCAGCACCGCCTGTACCTGGGCGAGCAGATGCGGCTTCGCGCCGAGCTCATGAGGATGGCCGACTCGACTTCAGACGTCGACGCTCTCCTCGACCAAGCCGAGGCACTGGCGCGAGAGATAGATTCGCCCTCTTATTTGTTGCGCGTCCAGATGACTCGTCGGGCGCTCGGAGTGCCCGGGCCTGGCGCTGATCCCCTAGAGGCAATGCAGGAGACCCTTCAACGGCTGTCTGGGTGTGGCGGAACGCCGGATGTCAAAGCGGCACAGTTGATAGTCGATGGGAGCAGAGAGCGATGAGCCAACTCGAGAAACAGGACCTCGAGGACATTCTCGACGGTGCGTGCATCTTGGCATGCGGTGGCGGAGGGCCGTACACGCTTGGGCGCAAGCTCGTCGCAGCCATCCTCAGCCTCGGCCCCGTGGAGTTGATCGACCCGTCGGACGTCGACCCGGCGGCACAGTTGGCGGTGTCTGCTGGCGTTGGCTCGCCCGACGCAGCCATGCTGCCGGGGCACATGAACATCGGCGACGTGGCTGTAATTGCCTACGATGCCCTCGCGACCCATCTCAAGACGAAGTTCGAATGCGTCCTCCCCGGCGAGGTCGGAGCCGGCAACAGCTTCGTTCCTATGTACGTCGCCGCCAAGAAAGGGCTCCCGCTCGTCGATGCCTCAGGTGCGCCGAGGGCGATGCCGCTGTTCGACATGACCAGCTTCGAAGGGCACGTTGCCGCCAGCCCAGTAATGATCACCGACGGCACGACACAGGTTTGCTACGACGCCGACCAGAACGGAGTACCGAGCTCGGCGGTCGCCGACCAGACGGCACGAGCCGTCATCTCTGGTGGCAGTTATGGTGACATTGCCGGCGTCGCCATGTTCCCCATGACCGGCTCACTCTTGCAGACCTACGGCATGGCAAAGACGATGAGCCGTGCCCGCGATCTCGGTGCCGCCCTGCGACAAGCAAAGGCGAACCATGGGGACCCAGTCGAGGCGGTCGCCGCCTTCCTCGGCGGGCGAGTGCTCTTCATGGCGGACACCCTCGTGCAGCGGGAACAGAGCGGCGCCGGGTTCGACAGCGGCTTTGTGGATCTCAAGAACTCCGGCGGCACCGTGACGATCGTCGCCCAGAACGAGAACATCTTCGCCTGGACGTCGACCGGTCCGGCGCCGATCGCGCTCGGGCCTGACTTCCTGTGCTATCTGACCGAGGACGGCCACCCGTTCTCTCTTGCCGACCCGCAGATCCCGGCGCAGGCAACAAAGGACGGCCAGCGCATCGCCCTGATCGGCGCTCCTGCGTCCAACTTCGACTACCGCACCACGACAGTGACCGACGCTTGGATGGGCTGCATCGCCGCCCTCGGCTACGGCGGCCCCTACGTGCCGATCGAGGATCTGCCGTTCTGGCCGCCGAGCGAAGCTTGATGGCGTCGAGTGCGGGCCGCGGGACCGAAGACGCCGCCGTCAACGTGCCCGCCATTCCGCGGACGCGGGAGCAGCTCATCCATATGCTCACGCATGCGGCCGAGACCGAGCACATGCTCTGTTGCCAGTACCTCTTCGCGGCCCTGTCGCTCAAGCACCGGACAGAGGACGGCCTCGACTACGAGCAGCAGCGGTACACCCATGACTGGGCACAGCTCATCCTGCTGATCGCCCGGCAGGAGATGGAACATCTCGGCCTTGCCTGCAACCTGTTGACGTCTGTGGGCGGCAGCCCGTACTTCGATCGTGCCAACTTCCCACAGGACCGTCACTACTTCCCCGTGCCGATGGCGCTCGAGAAGTTCGGCATGGCGACGCTCGACCGCTTTCTTGCCTTCGAACGACCGGCAACTTGGGAGCCCGAACCTTCAGACGCTGCTGCCGATGACTTCCCAACCTACGTGCCCGTGCCGTTCAAGACGATCGGCCAGCTGTACGAGCAGATCGCCTGGCTCATCGACAACATCGACATGAGCGAACCGGACTTGTTCATGTGCCGATCGAAGCGACAAGTCTCGGGCACGCTGTTGCACATCGACTGGCCTCGACCGGGCGCCCTAGGTGGCGTCTTCGACGCCACCCTCTTCGACATCACCGATCGCAAGACCGCTCATCAGGCCATCGACCTGATCATCGCTCAAGGCGAGGGCACTCCCGACGAGCACAATTTCACCCACTACAAGTGGTTCCAGCAGACCAAGCGCCAGTTGACCGACCAGCTGGAGCGCGACCCGGCCTTCGAGCCGGCACACGCTTTGGCGGAGAACCCTGGGCTGTTCCCGGCCGACGACAGCGTCGGAGTGACGATCATCACCAATCCGTTGGCCCGTGAGGTGATGGGTATTTGCGACGGTGTGTACGAGTTGCTCCTGTTGCTCCTGGCGGGTCTGTATGCCTACAACGACAGCGCGCAACAAGACATCCTCGCCCTGCAGTACACGCTGTTCCCTCTTATGACCCAGGTGTTCCGCCCGATCTCGGAGGTGCTCATCGGTCTGCCGGCGTTCGACGACGACGATGCCACGCGCGCTGCGCCCGGGTTCCAAGTCGATCGGAGCATCCCTGTTCTTCCCCACCGCGACGCTATGTTCGCCTATCTGACCGAGCGCTTCTTGCAACTGTCGGTCGCTGCCAAACAAACGGCGGCATCCGGAGACGCCCGGGTACACCGGCTCGGCTACATCGGGATCAACCTGGAGATCATGGGAAACAAGTTCCGGGACATCGCGGCTGGGACCTATCCCGAACCGCTCATGCAACCGGGCGTGGTCCTGCCGTTCGCCCAGGCGCCGTCCGCCCAACCACCGTCGCAGTGAGGAACTAGATGCTGGAGATCTCCTTCGCCGGCCGGTGGCAATTCCGGATGGCACTTGATCCCGACCCCAATGACGAGCCTCGTGGCGTATCAGGGCCTACGGTGGCTCTTCCCGGCGAGCCGGACTTCGACACGTTCATGTACCTGCAAGATCACGTGTGCCCGCGGTACCCCTTTGACTGGGGAAACGGAGTCTTCGTCAACGGTGTGACGGTCGTCGATGATACGAATCCCGCCCTGCGTACCCCTCTCGGAGCCCACCCGCTGATCGGGGCGGCAGTGAACCTCCTCGAGAGCCCCACCTATGCCGAGCGCGGGTTCGTGGTGCTCTACCAGAAAATGCCGATTGACCCATTCGTCCTGCAGATAAAGGGCGGCGGCGTGGAGCTGTACGTGAAGGACCTCTGGGACCCGCAGTATCCGGAGTGGGACGTCAACGAGGTGGCTACGAACCATCCGGAACTGCTCGAGCGACGATCGGTGACCGTGCAGCCGCAGTCTGCACTGGTGGCCGCCACGACGGGGATCGTCGATTACGTCGCCTACCGCCTGGCACGTCTCGAACAGCTGGTCGCACGCCGCGCCGTCCTCGAGCCCGTGAAAGACGCCGAGGAGATCGCCGGCCTCGATATGCGCATACGCATGCTGGAGAAGGACAAGGACTCGGGCGCCGACGAAGGGCTCGTGGGTCTGGCCCTCGAGTCACACCAGTTCCTCGGCCTTTGCGGCTTCTACCAGTTCCTGATTCAGGGCACACCGCGAGTCACCAACCAAGCAGGGCCGGCTCTGGGCGGCCAAATCGGCGTAAGCCAGCCTTGGTTTGTCGACTTCTGGGTCGGAGGGTTCGACGTCGACACTCTCACCGGCTGGATGAGTGGGGTCCTACGGGTGCCCTTCCATCCCGGCCCGCCTGTGGCCCTCAGCTGATGCGCTGTTCGAGGAACCTGTTGAATTTGAGGGCATCGAACAAGGCCGGCGACTCCGACATCAGCTTCTTGTACTGCTCGTCGCCCATGATCGCAGCTCCTTGGGAGTCGAGCTCTGCATAGTCCTTGGCAGGAGTGATCCATGCTGCCGCTCCAAGCGGCCCGTACATGTCGAGAGCGAACACGGTGTGCTGCTTGGCATCGTTGGAGATAATGCTCGCCATCTCCATGGCAAAGGCGATCGCGTCGTTCATCCGGGCAAGCTTGGCCAGCCCGCTGTCAACTGTCAGAAGGGCGAGCAACTCTGGACCAGGCCCGGCCGGGATCTCCAAGAAGTGGGACTCCGCCGACCCCTTGCAGACCCTTCCCAGCCTTTCGGCGAGCTCTTGGTAGCCCCGGTCGGCCCGGATTGCGCCAAAAGCCTGACCGAGAGCGGCAAAGCTATCCACGTTGCCATACAGCGTCGCGGCTCCTACCGGCGCCGGGAACACGCGTTGGTAGGCGACGACTTGGACGCCTGATGCCGCCTCGGCCAGCTGTGCCATCTCCACGGCGAGCTCGCTGAATTCGCGCTCGTGCCCTTCGCTGGAGGTGTACATGAGCGTGAACAGATACATGGCCTTCCTTCCAGATCGCATCTACTGCCGCCGGGTGACCGAATGCTAGTGGCCCAGCGCCCGACCATATCCCCGCGGGCGGGGTTGAGCGTTGTCGAGCCGCTCCCCGCCCCGCCCGTGAAAGGAAGTGCTCAACCGCTTCAGGCTCGAGGCTTGCTCACGTCACCCAGTCAAGCGAGACTGATCGGTGGAGGCCTCGACATGTCGGTCCGCGCGAACGAGGTTAGAAGGGAGACGCCGAGATGAGGGTCGCAGACAACGATCTGGACGACTCTTCGGCGAGCCTGACCACCGCGGGGACTGACGTGGACGTCGTGGTCGTCGGGCAGGCTTTGCCGGGCTCTACCTGTTGCACCGCCTGCGAGGACGCGGGATCACGGCCAAGGTCTTCGACTCCGCTGACGATGTCGGAGGCACCTGGTATTGGAATCGCTACCCAGGTGCGCGTTGCGACATCCCCACCACGGACTACTCGTACAGCTTCGACCCGCAACTCGACAGTGAGTGGACCTGGACAGAGAAGTACGCCACCCAGCCGGAGATCTTCTCCTACCTCCAGCACGTCGCCGACCGTTACGACCTCAGGCGCGACGTAGTTCTCTCCACGGGCATCACTTCAGCCGAGTGGCAAGACGGCACCCAGACGTGGCTCGTCCGTACCGATAAGGGTGACGAGGTCAGCTGCCGATACTACGTAATGGCCAGTGGCTGCCTGTCGATGCCGAAGACGCTCGACGTCGCCGGTGCTGACAATTTCCAAGGTGGCGTCTACCTCACGAGTCGCTGGCCGCACGAGGGCGTCGACTTCACCGGGAAGCGAGTCGCGGTTGTCGGGACTGGATCTTCAGGCATTCAGACAATCCCGATGATTGCCCAGCAGGCGGCGAGCCTGACAGTCTTCCAGCGGACTCCGAACTTCTCCATCCCCGCCCACAACGGCCCACCACCGACGGACCGCCTGGCCGAGCTGGCGGCCGACTGGGAGGGTTACCGCGAGTCCGCCCGGCGCTCCAGAGGCGGCATTCCCACCGCCTGACTGACGTCAGCGGGCGGGCGGCGTCGGAAGAGGTGAGGCGGGAACGTTTCGAGTGGGCTTGGGACAAGGGCGAGCTGTTCGCGATCCTTGGCGTATTCAACGACCAGATGATCAACCTCGCCTCCAACCAAGTCGTAGCCGAGTTGTGGCGGGAGAAGATCCGCGCGATCGTCGACGACCCGGCAACAGCCGAGGCTCTCTGCCCCACCGATCACCCATTGGGCACGAAACGTCCCTGCCTCGACACCAACTACTTCCAGACGTTCAATCTCCCCCACGTTCGGCTTGTCGACTTGCGCAGGGACCCGATCCGCACGGTGACGAAGACTGGTATTGAGACGGCCGACGAGTCTTTTGACTTCGATGCCGTCGTCTACGCCACAGGCTTTGACGCCATGACGGGCGCCGTGATCGCAGTCGACATAACCGGGCGCGACGGAATGACCCTCCGGGAGAAATGGGCAAACGGTCCGTGTACGTACCTCGGCCTGATGACCGAAGGCTTCCCGAACCTCTTCACGATCACCGGTCCCGGTAGCCCGTCGGTGCTCTCCAACATGGTCGTGTCGATCGAGCAGCATGTCGATTTCGTGGCCGACACGCTGGACCATCTCCGCAAGGAGGGATTCGCGACGGTCGAACCGACCCCGCTGGCGGAAGCGGCCTGGAGTCAGCACGTTGAAGACTGCGCCAACATCACTCTCTATCCGGCAGCCAAATCGTGGTACATGGGGGCCAACGTGCCCGGCAAACCCCGACGCTTCCTCCCCTACGTCAGGGGTGTCGACGCCTACCGGAAAGCCTGCGAGGAGGTAGTGGAGAAGGGATACTTGGGCTTCTCATTCGAGGGACCCTCGGGTTCGCGGTGCAACGACGGCGTCGTTCGCCGCCTGCAGCCCGATGTCGCCATCGTCTTGGACATGATGGCGAGCCTGGGTCTCCCACCCCTCGAGTCGATGACGGCAACCGACGCCCGTGCGGTCATGGAAGGCATGGCAACCATGAGCCCGCCGGGACCTGAAGTAGGCGAGACGATCGACGGCACTCTGCCCGGACCTACGGGACAGCTCGAGTACCGCCTGAACCGGCCGGCCTCGCCGGGGCCCCATCCGATCCTCTGTTACTTCCACGGCGGCGGCTGGGTGCTCGGGAGCCACATCTCCGACGATCCACTCTGCCGTGACCTTTGCGTTCGCTCCGACACCATTGTCGTGTCGGTCAACTACCGTCACGGGCCCGAAGACAGGTTCCCGGCTGCTACAGACGACGCCCTTGTCGCAGTTGCCTGGATCGCCGAGCACGCAGCAGAACTAGGCGGCATACCCGGGCAACTTGCGGTCGGGGGATGGAGTTCCGGCGGCAATTTGGCAGCTGTTACGTGCCAGCTTGCAAGAGATGCCGGCGGTCCGGCCATCACCGGCCAACTCCTGCTTTGCCCGGCGACCGACGGTGTGACCGCGAGGGCATCGATGTACGCGAACCGTGATGGCTACATCCTCACAGCGGCCCTCATGAGCTGGTTCTGGGACCATTACTGCGATGCCGGTGATCGTGGTGACCCGAGAGCATCTCCCATCTTCGGTGATCTCTCCGGCCTGCCGCCGGCGTTCGTCGTAAGTGCCGAGTTCGACCCGCTCCGGGACGAGGCAGAGGCCTACGCCGAGGCGCTCTGCGACGCCGGAGTCCCAGTGAGACATCTCCTGGGCAGAGGCCATATCCACACCTCGGTGACGATGGTCGACCTGGTGATATCGGGTGGGACCGTACGCGCCGAGATGGCCGACGCGCTCAGGCGCTTCTTCCCGGCAGAGGTCTATGCCTAACGAGGCGAAGCCCGCCGCATCGTCTCGGAGGAAAGCAAACAGACGTCGACACTGTCGCTGACGAAGGCCGCTGCCGGTTGCGAGGACGGTGTCGTTGTCTCGGCGGTGGTTAGACAAGCGAATGTTGGTGTCCCCGATCGTGGCTCCGGTGGCCTCAGGAGTAATCCGCCAGGCCCGCATCCCGGCAGCCTGGTGCTGCGGCCGGCGACCCAAGCGCCGTCTGTCGTGGCCTACTTGCACGGCCGGTGTCAGGAGCCGGTGAGCCAGTAGCATGCGAGTCGATGGCCCAGTGCGTGAAGTGCGGTGCGGCGAACACCACTGGGAAGCGGTTCTGCGGCGACTGCGGCGCTTCTCTCGAGGCCGTCTGTTCTTCTTGTGGGCAACGCCTGGAAGCGGGGAGACGATTCTGTGGCGAGTGTGGCGCCGCAGTTGTGGCCTTTGCCCCTCAGGTGACTGCTTTCGCAGCTGAGATCTCGGCACCACCTGGTCTCCTTGGCACAACCAGTCCTGAGCTCCGCCAAGTCTCAGTGCTGTTCTGCGACCTGGTCGGCTTCACGCCGATGTCCGAGCACCGCGACCCCGAGGAGATGCGCCAGATCCTGTCGGGCTACTTCGATCTGTCACGCCGGATAGTTGCTCGTTATGGGGGCGTGATCGAAAAGTTCATCGGGGACGCCGTCATGGCCGTCTGGGGAGCACCTGTGGCCCAAGAGGACGACGCCGAGCGAGCAGTGCGGGCAGGACTCGAGCTCGTGTCGGCCGTGTCTTCTTATGGGACATCTTCTGGAGTGGAGATGAACGCCCGTGTCGGCA
>JBOGHW010000039.1:0-69053 GCA_050744865.1 Acidimicrobiales bacterium
TCGACCAGGAGCACCGACGCGTTCACCAGGCGAGATATGCCGGCACGGTCGCCGACATGGCAGCCTGACCGTCCCTCCAAGGGATCCACACCCGATTGAATTGGGGCAGTTCGGGTTCGTTTGGCCGAACTTTACCATCTCACAGTCCCCAGGCCCGAGGAACGTGGCGGTTTCAAGGCTCATACCAGCCGGACCGAGTCGAACCGTTCGTGTCTTCGACACGTTTTCTAGTGTTGGCGCCTCTGCTGAGAATATGCAGGCAAGAAGCGAGTTCGCAGCCCGCGTGTTTGCCGAGGACCAGGCTGTCATAAAGACGGTGCAGCGGGGGTTGCGATCAGGAGCAGTCGCTGCAGCAACGGTTCTTCCTGAGTCCGAAAAGCTCATCAAGCACTTCCAAGACCTGGTTCGGGCACAACTTTCTGACGATCTGGAGTAAGCCGGGGCGGGGCGCATCGGCGCCACTGCTCGAGGGGGATGCGGCACGACGCCAGCTTGCTTCCTACTCCCCAGCTCATGGTGACGTACTCGGTGTAGCTATCCGCAGCGTCGGACGGCGAGTACACCCCGTCGACCCCAGGCGCGCCCTCGGTGTTGGCGCTGCAGCCGTCCATGTCGACCCCTGCCCAGTCGTCGGGCAGACCAGGCCGGCCTGTGGCCGTGCCGTCCTCCCCGTTGTCCCACCTGTGGATGGACATGCGCTGACTTGACTTTACGGACTCCCGTCGCCTGAGAGGTCGCCGCGTAGGCCGTCAGCCACGCCCGTAACGTGTGGCGCTCATCTCACTCGTCCTTGCTCCGAGTCGGTTACGCGAGTACGCCGGCGAGCCCGGGATCACCGCCATGGCCGGGATCGTCTTCGAGGCTCGCGCCGCAGCAGTGGGTGTAAGCCGGTGTTCTTTGGGAGACGATGGCAAAATTGGAACCCGGCTACTGGGAACTGCCGTTTGATCCGGGCGAGATGGATCTTTTGCCCGGTGACCTCCTCGACGCGCCTGCGGACGAGGACCCGGCCCTGGCCCGGCAACGCCAGGAAGTCCTGGCTGGCATCGGCGAGCTGGTCCAGACGCACTTGACGGCCAAGCAGCGCCGCCTGGTCGAGCTCTACTTCTACGAGCGGCGTACCCAGCAAGAGATCGCCGTCGAGCTGGGGATCAGCCAGCAGGTCGTCAGCCGCCAGCTGTTCGGGGTGCTGCGCAAGGGGCGGCGGGTCGGCGGGGCGATCCAGCGCCTCCGCACCCTCTGCGAGGAGAGAGGCTGGGATCCACAGCAGTGGGTGTAGGCGTGTGTATTAGGGAGATGATCAATCAAGGTGGGGATTCATTGCTAAAGAGTCTGAAACGTTCCGAGTCTGAGCAGGCTGCCTCCATGCGGAGGGACTCATTGCCAAAGAGTCTGCAATGTGCCGGGTATGAGAAAGGACGCCCACTGATCGTCGCCCTGTGGTGGTCGCCATGTTGAGCCTCGATCAGCTCCGCCGGCTGGCTCGGGCCAACGTGGCCGGCGAGCCGGCCGAGCGGGAAGCCATCTTGGCCGAACTTGGCAACCCGAGCCCTCTCGAGCTGGCCGAGGCTGCTGCGTCCCACTTCCAGAGCGAGGACCGTAACGTCCGCGTGGCCATGCTGCGTGTCGTGGCATTCGCCGACGGACCGCCAGCAGTAGAGACGATCCTTCGTGGCCTGGACGACCCGTTCCGGCGGGTGAGGAACGTGGCGGCCAAGTCGAGCTGTCGTCTTACAAGCGACCCTCGCATCCTCGAGCGCCTGCAACGCGCCGTGGAGGAAGACGATCGGGGCGCTGCCGGGCCTGCCTTCCAGATCCTGAGCGGGCTCTACGGCTCTCCCTACGGGATACGGGCCACGCGGCAGAGCACCGAGGCGCTGGAGCTGCTCCTGCAAGCGGGCCGATACCGGCAGAGAGCTCTGGCGGCGCTGCTCCGTTCTCCGACGTCGGAGGCGGCCCGAGGGCTGCTGCGAAAGATCGTCAAGGAGGGCACGAAAGACGAAGCCGTAGCTGCCAGCCGCCGGCTCTCAGGCTGGCGTGTGGCCCGCCTCGAGGAGTTTCCGCCAGCTGCACGCCGAGACATCGAGCGAACCTGCGAACGGGCTTTTGGGCAGGTCTGGTACTGGGTCAGGGACGAGTGACCGCAAGACCTCCCGGCGTGCCCAGGTGGTGATCCGGCTTGCGCGAGGGCTCGGTCCGCCGGGTACTTGTCGTGGTGGCGCAACTCGACGTCTGCGTCCTGGCGGCCGAGCGGCGTCATGTCGAGGAGGATGTCGGTCCCGCAGAACAGGTCGGTGACTGAGCCGTAGCCCGACCACGTTCGCAAGACGGAGTCGCCGTCCCGGAAGAAGACGCTGACGCCTCCATGCTCGCCGGGCTGGGCAGCCCAGCCCTCACCCATGTCGACCAGCTCCTGCGCAGTCCTGAAGTTGTACTCGAGGGGCGTGACACTCTCGTCGAGAGTCGCCTGGAAGTCGTAGTCGCTCTCGTACGACGAGTACCAGGGGAATGTCCAGCCCATCCGCTGACGGAATGGCTCGATCTTGCTGATCGGCGCCCGGGATACCGCCGCCAACGACGTATTACGGGCATGCAGGTGGCCCAGGTGACCGCTGCTGTCGGCTTGGTAGGAGCAAACCGGACAGCCCTCGTCCCAGGCTGGGTCGAACATGAAGTGCTGCACGACGAGCTGCGTCCGCCCCTCGAAGAGATCCAGCAGGCTCGCCTTCCCGTCGGGACCCTCGAAGACGTAGTCCTCTCGACTCTGACAGCCGGCATCTCTCGGCGCCGGCTCGCGATCTGCTCGAGTTCGTCGCCCAGCGACACTTTGTGAACCGGGTGAGCACCGCTCTCCGGCATCGGAGGAAGGCCCTCCCGCATTGCGCAGCCACGGCTCCCCGTGCGATAACAGCAGCGACTGCTTGGGGGGTCGTAATCCCGCGCTATCTGGGGAAGATCGATGACCGCTGCCACATGTGCGATCAGCGACATGAGTTCGTCACCTTCGGTCGCGCTGTCGTCGTTGGCGAACGTGCCACGATGCGCTCCGGCCTCGATGCCCTGCACGCACAAGCAGTCCGCCCCGACGGCAACGGGCCATGAGCGCTTCGTGAGCGGCTGTCACGGTGACGACGACGAGCGTTCCGGTCTCGTGGAACGCCGAGACCAACTCAGCCGGGGGGCACCCGAACGTGAAGCTGACGACCGGCGGCGAGTCGTTGAGCAGAGCAGTGATCTTGGCGGCCCAGCCATCGTCGTCCCACGACGGATCGCCCAGCGTCACCCCAAGAGCGGCCGCCTCGCCGGCGAGCGACTCCACATAACTGTTGCTCTCTGCCGCCTGCGCAGTCGGTTCTCCTGGCACGAAGACGTTGACGCCGAAGGCCTCTGTCGTGGAGGCACGCACCGGTGCCATCTCGGCCTTCATCGCCTCGACCTTCTTGTACCCGGCAGCAAGGCACCCCAAGGCCCCGGCTTCGGCCGCAGCTACCACGAGCGTCGGTGTGCTCGGTCGCCTGCCATCGGCGCGACGACGATAGGGCTGCGGAGAACTGCCGGCAGAGGTCCGAGAGTCACGTCTCCGAGTTTGACTCAACGCAGCCGTCGTGACCGTCCACTTGGTCGGCCACACAAGGGTCCGTGTCCCGCGTAAGAAGCTACGCCCGGACGCCAATTGCGCGGTAATGGCGGTCAGCCTGCTACATTGACCTGTCCGCGAGCGCGGGCCAAATCTCGATAAGCGTTGCTGCATTGTCGCGGCAGTGCCTATACGGATCGCCTGCGCACCGCCTCTGGCGTGCCGCCGGCGATCCTTCGTCAGGAGGGCGCCACAGATGGGAAGAAGCTTGCTTCAAGGCAGGCTGTGCAGTGCCGGAGCTCGCCGCCGAAGCAGGCGTGTTGCTTCGGCTGCAGTCGCCGCCGGAGCACTTTGCCTGGTCGCCACCGGTGTCACCCTTGTGACCCCACCCGCGACCGCCTCACCAGCAGCAGCACCCTCAGAGGTTCTCTGCCAGGGCTACTCCGCCTGCACCGACGTCGGGTACCCGAGCCACGGCTACGGCGATGCCGAGTGGAACTCGTACTGGGGCATGGATGCCGGTGACGAGTGCACGAATTACGTCGCTTACGTGGAGTCGGTCGTCTACGGCGTCCGCTCGCCTGACTACGTGCTCGGCAACGCTGTCGACTGGCCTCAGGCGGCAGCTGCCGACGGTGTGCTTGTCAACCGTACGCCGAGCGTCGGTTCCGTCGCCGAGTGGGGCGCTTACGATCCTGGCGTTGGCCCCGACGGGCACGTGGCCATTGTCGAGGCCGTTGGGCCAGGGGACAGCTGGATCGAAGTCTCTCAGCAGCACTTCGACGAGTACGCCGACGGGTACATCTGGACGAAGATCTTTGCCGGCTCCCAGGCATGGCAGTCGTGGCCGGACGCCTTTATTCACTTCACCGGGACACGAGTGGGTGACGATGGCCCGCGGGTCGCAGGCAGGCGGTTGGCCGACCACGCGGAGCAAAGCCTGTTGGTGTCAGCTACGAAATATGTCGAGTATGTGACGAGACTTGTGAGTGCCGGCTCGGACCCTTTGGTTCGACTCGGCCCATCTGGCTATGAGGCTGAGGACCCCATAGCGATCCGTATTCCATGCCCCCTGGGGCGGAGGCCGTCCCCGCAGGGGTCGAGCCGCCGGCTTGGCAACACCGCAGAGGCCGCCGCTCCTTCGTCTCTTGCCATACTATGAATACAAGAGTATTATTGTGCCCATGGCAGGCATGCGAGAACCGACGTACTACACCTTGGCGGTTCTCCTGGAGGGCAGGACGCACGGCTACGCAATCCTCGAGCGCGTGCGGGAGCTCACCCACGGGAAGGTGAAGCTGACGGCCGGAACTTTGTACGGCACGCTCGACAGACTCGTCGACGAGGGTTTGATCGAGCGGGCGGGCACCGAGATCGTCCGGGGCCGAGCTCGGCAGTACTTCGAGATCACCGAGCGCGGTTCGGGTGCGGTGCAAGCTGAGGCCGAAAGGTTCGCCGAGCACGCCGCAGTCGTGCGCGCCACTGTCAAGGGCGGCTCTGCGGAGCGGGCAGGCAACCGGCCAAGAGTGCCAAGGATCTCGTTTGCGCCGTTTGGCGCGCAACGCTAAGCGTCGATGGTCGACGAGTCGGCGCCCGCCGGCGAGGCGGGGCAGGGCGTACTGGGAACCGACGCAACGTGGCCGAACCTGGCCAACGCCTACCGTTGGTGCCTGAGGGCGTACCCCAAGTGGTACTGGCGAGACAATGGCGACGACCTTGTCTGGCTGCTGACTGATCTTCACGCCGGCGAGCAGGATGCTTCGATGCGCGAGTGCGCATCGATCCTCAGGGCAGGCCTCGCCCGGCGCCTTACCCACCGCTACAGGTATTGGCTCCCGGGGCTGCTGTGGCTGGAGGCGCTCGCTTTGCTCTTCTACCTGGGCCGCACGATTGACACCGCTCTCACCCAACATCAGACTCTGAGCTACACGGCACTCCTCCAGGTCAGGGACCAAATCCAGTTCAGGACGGCTTGGTTCGTCATCTTCGCAGTTCCCTGCCTTGTCGGCGCGGCCGCCCTCATCTGGTTGGGCATACGGATTAGCCGTGGCGGCACGCGTGCTCTCCTCGGTGGGACGGCGGAGTGGTCGCCGGGCCTGATGGTGCGGGTCGGCCTGCTTGCACAACCCATCCTCGTCGCCGGTCTGGCTGCCAGCGGCGATGACGACTCCGGGTGGGGTGCCGGGCGGCTCGTGACTCTCGCCATCGGTGTCGTGGGGCTCGTCCTGGTGGCGCGCAATCTGCGCACTCGACACGGCTTCACCGTGCCGTCGGGCGTGTTGAGTGCTCTTCTGGCTGCAGTTCTCGGATGCTGTCTGGTCCTCCCGGGTGTGATCTCGAGACACGGGCCGGGTGGGATACCGCTCGGAGACTGGGGGTTTACGAGCCAGGTGGTCGCTCCCACTGGTCGGCTACTACCCTCCGGCGTCGCCTGCCCAGCGCAGGGACATTGCTATGTCGCCGGCTTCAGCGAGGCGGGCTGGATGGTGGCAGGCGAGGTTGTCGGGTGGGCTGTAAGCGGCGTCGCCATGACGACCGACGGGACACATTGGCAGATCGAGCCAACCAGGAACGCCGCCGGTGGCCTGCTGTCGGAGATGGTGTGTCCGGCGGTCGATGAGTGCTTCTTGTCGGCGCTCGGTGGGCCGAACGTCACGAGACTCGCCCGATCGCTCGACGGCGGTCGGAAGTGGACGTTCACAAGCCTCTCTGATGTGTTGCTCGGTACCCTCGCGTGCCCAACTGCTCAGACATGCATCGCTGTTCGGCAGTACTCCGGTTCACCGGCTTCGCCTAGTACAGACGCTGTCGTCACAACCGACGACGCCGGCCGACTGTGGACCAAGACCTTCACGTTCCCCGGCTCGGCATCCTTCCCCGGCGGCGCCGACATCGCCTGCGCCGGGGTGACGTACTGCGTCATCGTTGGAGACGCGCTGCCGGGCGACCAATCCTGGCTGCTCTATACCTCTCGTGATGGAGGCAAGACATGGACGAGCCGCGCCCTCTTAATCCCTCCGGAATACCGGCCAACCGCCGTCGCGTGCCCCGCACCGGATCGTTGCTTGGTGACGAGCAGCCACGGGCTGTACCTGACGAGCAACGGCGGCGGGACCTGGACGAAGACTTCTTCGAGGGCGACCGGCATGATCGATTGCGTGAGCGCAGCGGTCTGCTGGTCGGAGTCGAACCTCGGCAATGCCTTGCTCCGCAGCAGCGACGGTGCCGAGACATGGCAGAAGACCGCCACCGTTCCTGCGATCAAATACGTCCGCCAATTCAGCTGCCCGACAGCGCTCGAATGCGTAACCGCGGGACTGACAGCTGCCAACTCGCCAGTGATCGTTACGACCGACGACGGTGGTAGAAGCTGGTCCGAGACTCCCTTTCCCAAGCTGCCACCGCAAGACCTCCCCAAGCCCGTCGTGATTCCCTAAGGTCGGCCGCTGGCGACCGACACGGGTGGAGGTCATCCTCGCTGGGTCATCTGGCCGCTGTCTATCGCGTGGTGCCACACGTCCAAGTCCTCGCCGATGTCCAGGGCCGGCAGCTCGATGCCCCGAGCGCCGAGGATCGTGAGGACATGGCTCCGGTGGTCGTCGGCGTGGTGGATGGCCTGCGCCATGGGTACCGCAGCCGGCATGGTCCAACCGTCCGACGTGGTGATCTCCCGTGTCGCGGCGGCATCGTCTCCAGCCAGCTGTTCCCAGCGGACTGCGGTCCGAAGCATGCGCTCGGCGAGCTCTCCGAGAGGTACGAGCTCGTCACCCAGTTGATCTTCCAGGTCTTGCCCGCTGGCGGTGGCGAAATAGCTCTCGTCGGAAGAGACCAAGTGTTGCAGCGTCTCGTGAATGCCCCCGTACGTACCCGCGACCGTGGCGCTCAGGTCCTCCTCGGTGAGCCCGAGGCAAGCACGTATCAGCCGGGTCGTTGCCCAGGTCTTGTGGCGGTACAGCTCCAACAGCACTTCATTCATGCTCGCCAGCCTCCCACGTCGCCTACCCGCCCTTCACGCCCGCAGCGCCGGCAGGAGGAAGTCCTCGAGCTCAGCACGCCTGTCGTCGTCAGACTCGTAGAGCCGAGCTTCCACCATCAGCTGAAGCAGGACCTGGCGAAGCGTCCAGTCAAGGCAGCGGGCAGGTTCGTGGCCGAGCTGTGCCCTGTGCTCGGGAAGCTCGAAGATCGGCAGCAGGACCGTCCAGATGCTCTCGACGAACTGGCGCTGCGGGTCGACCCTGTTGACCTGCGCTGGCGTCACGTCGGCTGCCATGAACGACAAGAACGGATCATGGCGGACAGATGCCACGACGTAGAGGATGAAGTCGATGACCCGATCGGGAAAGGCCCTCTCGACGTTGAACAAGATGGCCGTCACCTCGCCGGCGGCTTCTTCCGCCTTGTACTGAAGAAGGGCAACCAGCAGTTCCTGGCGACTGCCGAGGTGGCGGTACAGCGTCATCCGCGTCACGCCGGCACGAGCGGCAACCTCTTCCATGGGTGCCGACAGCCCTCGTGTGGCAAACACATCGGCCGCAGCCGCTATGAGCCGCCGGCGGGTATCTGATCGCTCGACGGCAACCGAGCCTCGGCCGTCGTCGATTGCGACGCTCCCACCGCTAGCGGTGGGGCCGGCTTCAGCCTCCATTGCCGGCCGGGACGTACTTGCGGCACGGTTGTCCCCGTAGCGATGGGCAGGCGGGCTGCGCGTCGGGCGGGACGACGCCGGAGATGACAGGCAGTTCGAGGACGGAGGGAGAGGCGCCGCCGAGCCTGACGGTGTCGACGACTTTGCCGCCGGTCTTGAAGGTGGCGAAGGCCCAGGCGGGGCGATCCCCGCCGGGAGTCGAGATCGTGATGCGGATGCGCGAACCTGCTCGGAACGTATAAGCGAAGGGATTGAGAGGGATGGCCACCGTCGAGTAGCGGGCTGTCGGCAGAGGGCTCGCGTCCTGCTTCAGGTACGTGGGCACAGGATGCAGGAGGGTCGACTCAGACTTGTCGAGGAACCTGTCGCCTGCCCGCAACTCACCGGTGGTCATGAACATCTCCTCGCCGTCGGGCCGCACTTCCGAGATAGTGGCCTGCAGGTCCGTGTCGGCTGCGGTCGACTCGACCTGCAGGTAGAGCGCCGCCGGGCCGGCCACGGTGACATCGTGGGCCAGCGGCGGGCTGATGAAGCCGAGCCCGTTGCGCCCCGTCACGGGTGTCCAGTCATACGGCGGGAGGGCCGCCCAGGCGTTGCCGGTTGGCAGGTCCGTCGCCGGCCGGGCTGCCGGGTTCGGGTTGAAGCTGACCGTCGATCCCGGCAACGTGGCAGACCCCGCCTTCAGGGTCCCGTCGGCTCCCAGGTCGAAGGCCGTCGCCACTGCCTGCGACGGGGGCCAGGTTGAGAAGTCCATCTCCCACTCGGGCTGCATCCCACCCACGTCCCCGGAGGCGCCGCCATTGTCCATGAGCACCCGGACGCGAGGGTCGTCGCGTATGAAGTCGGCCCGGGCCGCGGCGACGCTGGGAGCGCCGGTGAAGCGGACGGCGGGCACCGCTTCGGCGCTCGCGCCCGTGATCTCCTTGTACAAGAGACTGGCAAGGCCGATGGCAGACGGCTCTTTCGGCACTTCCTGGGCAACGAAGACATCGAGGAACTCCAGCCATCTGCTGAGGATCGCCGGTCCCAACGAGTCGATGTGGGTGCCGTTGACGAGTGTCGCCCAGACGTTCTTGTCGTGGGCGAGTGCGGGGAGGATGGAGGAGGACCACTGGCCGCCTGTTTCTTCGTCCTGGAAGGCCCCGGCGATGAACACGGGAACTTTGATGTGTGCCGCCCAAGCTGCAGGGCTGCGTACGTCGTAGATGGCAGGGTCGCGGTAGGTGCCTTGGACCAAGAGCTGCTTGATGTTCGGCGTCTCGAGGTGCAGCGCTTGGTCGGCCAGGCACTGCTTGTCGCCCTCTTTGATGAGGACTTCGGCGTAAGGCAGGCCGCCTGGCGCCGGCTGGGCAGCCTGCACGCGCTGGGCCAGCCAGGAAGCGGCAAAGCCGTCGTTGTAGATACCCCCCGGATAGCCCGTCGAGTAGAGGTCGTCTGTGACGCTCATGGGGGCGATGGCTGCCAGGCCCGGCGGGTCCGTGCCGGCGACGAACAGCTGCGAGATACCCGAGAACGAGATGCCGACCAAACCGACCTTGTGGTGCAGCACCCACGACTGGTGGGCGACGATCTCGACGGCGTCGTAGCCGTCGTATGTCGTGTCCAGCCCGAAGAGGTCGAAGGCGCCGCCCGAGCACCCGGTGCCCCGCATCTGCAGGCTCACGGTTGCAAAGCCGAGCTCCGGTGCGATGATCGACCCCACGGCCGTTGCCGTGTCGGGCAGCAGAGCTTTGGCAGTGGCGCTCGTGGGGGGCTTCAACAGTCCGTCGAGGAGGTTGCCGGGGGCGGCGATCTGGTAGCCGGAGTACTCGATGACCGTGGGGAAGGGGCCGTCGGCCAGTGTCTCGCCGGGCGGTAGGCGGAGGGTCGCCGCCAGGTAGATGCCGTCGCGCATCCGGATGTAATTCACGCCGGCGTGCATCTTCTGGCTCGCGTACAGCGACTCCGGCGGCTTGAAGCTTGTCGACAGCACGCGGAACCGAGGGGTCTGCCGTCCGCCACTCGAGACCTCGTAGCCGGATCCCGGCGTCACCTGCTGGAAGATGTAACTACCGAGACGGTCGGCGGTTCCGGTGGCCACCTGCTTGCCGGCGGGGGACATCAGGGTGAGGCGGGCGCCTGGCCTGGCGCCGAGGACGTACGCCTGGTCTATGGACCCAGCGGCCTTGAAGCTGGCGAGGGGAGAACGAGACTGGCAGGCGGCCAGTAGCGGGCTCATCGCCAATATGGCCACGAGCACAGCTGACTGGCCGCCGAACAGCCTTCCCCCCTGTGCGTGGTGCCGTCGCTTCGATTGACCCAACCTCGAAGCCACGTGCGCCAGTCCCCCCTCGGTGTTGCTCATCCCCCCTCGGTGTTGCTTGGCTCCCATGTTACATCTGGGTGCGGATTGTAACAAGAGGGCATTTCGGGGCAAGTAGAGCGACCGGATCAAGGCAAGTGCGGTTGTGGGCTGCCTCCTCCGTAGGTGGGATACTGCCGGCCTCGGGGCACCGTCGCTTCGTCTGCCTCGTTCCCCCACACGGACCAGCCGGGCTGGGGGTAGCGGGCGAACAGCTCGAGCCGAGGGCCAGGCGAGCAGGACTCGATGATCTCGTAAATCTCGTCAGGCTTCCTGCTGTGCTCCCGCTTCCTGCTGGCAATCAAGTTGACCTGCCGGCGTCCGGGCGCCAGAGTACGGAGCTTTCCTCTGGTACCGACCAGCACGGGTTCTGTGACGTTTCGGAAGTAGAACCCCACTCCTCGTCCGTCACTGCCACCGTCCTTTCTCACCTTGTGCCAGACGAGCATGGTCTTGTATGTGAAGCCCCAGGCTCCGAGCACTTGCAACCCCTCGCCGACGAGCGCGTTGGGAACCCAGAGATAGCAGTGGGACTTTGCTGCCATAACGCCGCTCACCGGCAACCCGGCGATCTCGGCAGTGGTCATGGTGTCGTAGCGAGCCAGCCGGCGGTGCTCCGGAGCGATCTTCCCGGTGCGGTTCAAGAAACGCCAGGGCGGATCCGCCAGCAAGCTGCCGAAAGGCTCGCCCCCAAGGGCGTCGAGATCCAGTCCATCAGCGGCTTCAGCCACGTGTCGCTCTGTCGGTTCCGAGATCTCCCGATCTCAGCACATCACGGACGCCCGGCGGCGGCTACTGCGGAGGACCTGCTACAAGCGTGAGGGTGACCGTCTCGTGGGCGCCCGACGACGTGTCGAAGCCAACTGTCACCTGGTCCCCTGGGTGGAACGGGTACATGGCGTTCGAGAGGGCGACGAGAGACGAGATGCTCTTGCCGTTGAGTGACACGATCTCGTCCCCGGCCACGATCCCCGCCTTGGCGGCCGGCAAGCCGGCTTCAACCGCGGCAATCGTGTTGCCGCTTTGGGCGGTGTACTCGACGCCGAGGATGGCAGCTTCGCCGATGTGGACCGTGCTCGAAGCGTCCCCGGCCTCGATCTGCTGGGCGATGCCAACAGCGGTGTCGATCGGGATCGAGTAGGCCTGCGTCGACGTGGAGTCGAGTCCTGGGCCTCCGTTGCCTGCCGTGTCGATAGCCAAAACCTGCCCGCTGGCATTCACCAGTGCGCCACCGGAGTCGCCCGGCTGGATCGGGGCGGTTGACTCTACGAGGCCGCTCAGGCGCTCCGAGGTATCGGAGCTGGCATCAGTCGCGGTGATCTTCTTGTCGAGTGCGACGACCGAGCCGGCCGCAGTGCTTGGTGTGCCACCGACGCCCCCGGCGTTGCCGAGAGCCAGCACGGGCTCGCCGACCTTCAGGCTAGAGCTATTGCCAAGGTTGGCCGTGTGAAGACCGGAGGCGCCGGTCAGCTGGATCACGGCGATGTCGGCTGTCACATCTGTTCCCACGATCGTGGCGTCGTATGACCGGCCGTTGCCGATATCAGTCACTTCGATCTTCGTGGCTCCTCGGATGACGTGGTTGTTCGTGAGGATCTCGCCACCTGGCGTGAGCACGATGCCCGTACCGGCTTCCTCACCTCCCTGGCCGTTGTCCACCACTGAGTCGATGTCGACGAGGGCCGGGTCGACCTTGGCGGCGATGGCCGAGGCGTTGAGCGAACCGCCTCCGGCACCAACCGAGGAGCCGCCCTTGCCAGAGCCACCGTTGCCAGAGCCACCGCCTGGCACAAGTGGGAACCCACCGCCCCCACCCGGGTAGGTGCCACCGTTACCTGTGCCGCCGTTAACCGTGCCGCCGTTGCCACCCGGAGATGTACCAGCAGCCGGCGTGCTGGTGGGCCGCTGATCGGCGGAGAGGCGGCCGGCCACGATGCCGCCGGCCAGCACCACCAAGATCACCAAGAGAGCCAGGAGACCACTGCGGACACGGTGTGGCAGCCCAGCTGTGCTCGATTCGTACCCTGCCTGCAGTCCATAAGGGGGAGCACCTGCTGGTGGCGGCAGAGCCCCAGTCGTCGGCTGCCCTGGGTAACGCTGACCCCAAGCCTGATCGTGACCCTGCCAACCGGGAGGAGGGGGCGGCGGCCGCTGATCCCAAGGCGACCCATAGCCCTGCCAACCGGGAGGAGCACCACCGGGCGGCCGCTGATCCCAAGGCGACCCGTAACCTTGCCAACCGGGTGTACCGCCTGGGTAACCCGCTGGCGGAGGGACCGGCTGGCCCGGGAACGCCGTCGATGGTGTCGGGTCGACCGCGGCGTCGGGGGGCGGGGGAGGCGCGTCGGATCGGGGATCGTCGTCGTCCCAACCTGTCCCACCCGGCTCTTGCGTAGGTGGCTCGTAATAACTCATAACCGGCCGCTCTCCTCCAGGCTCGCGGTGTCTACACCTCAGCATGACGCACGAACCTGGGAGTCTCGTGAGAGTTTGCCAGGCACTTGCCTAGACAGCAGGCAGCAAAGCGGGGCGGGCACCTCGACGGCGTCGGTAATAGAATCTCCGGATGGAGGCACAGATATTCACAGATCCGGCTGAGTTTCTCAGAACTGCCGCCTCGTACATCGAGCGAGAGTCGTTCAGCTCGAGCGTGATCGGCGTGTGGGCCACAGGTGTCGTCGCAGGTGCACGGCCCCACGGCGACCAGGACATCTGGGTCACGATCACCGATGGTGGCCGGATGGTGGGGGCGGCGATGCATACACCGCCGTTTCACCTGTTTCTGGCTCGGATGCCAGTCGGAGCGGCCGCCCACCTGGCCGGTTTGCTCCTCGACGAGGAGCGCCCGGTGGACGGGGTGAACGGCGTCACAGAAGCCGTCGGCGCATTCGCCGGCGTCTGGGCCGAGCGCAAGGGCGTTCAATCAGTAGTGGACACCGCGATGAGGCTTTACTACCTCGACCAGCTTGTCCCGCCCTCGGGGGTGCAAGGCCGGGCCAGGCTCGCCATCGACCAGGACACGAGCCTGGTCGCCGAGTGGTCGCAAGCGTTCCATGCCGAGGCGACGGCCAACCACCCACCGTCGGACCCGCGGGCCGACGCCGAGCGCCTCGTCGCAGAGGGTCTGCACCTCTGGACGGTCGAGGGCCGTGCGGTCTCGATGGCGCGCCGGGGCCAACCAGTCGCCGGCGTGTCGAGAGTCGGTCCCGTCTACACGCCGCCGGAGCACCGTCGCCAGGGCTACGCCTCAGCCGTCACAGCCGCCGCCAGCCAGGCCGCCCTGGACGAGGGCGCGCGCAAGGTCATCCTCTACACGGACCTGTCGAACCCGACCTCGAACGCCATCTACCAGAGCATCGGCTACGTCGCCGATCACGACGCCGAAGAGCGCTCGTTCGTGCCGGCGGCTCGCCCCTGATCGCTCGGCGACACCGGCCGGAGCCCGCGGTTCCACCAGGCCGGGTTGCCGACAGCTTGCTCCTTGACCCAGTCGAAGTGGTGGCGGGCAGACACGACGAAGACCGGCAGCGTCACCAGGCCGAGCAACGCCCAGCGCCGGGACCGGCGTGGGGTCTCCAAGGCGAGCGAGCCGGCGGCCGTCGTCGCCCAGAACCACAAGATGGCGTTGTAGGCGGGAAGCTGTCCGGGCGTCAGTCCTTCGGCCTCTGTCAGGAGCGGGAGACCCCCGGGGCCTTTGCGCCACGACCAGAGGACGAAGTGGACACCCACGCCGCTCAGCGAGGCCCCGGCCAAGACAGCCAGGACAGCGTCGGCAAGGCGGCCGCGGCGACGGGTCAACAATGCCCAGCCGCCGAACTGGCCGACCCAGACTGCGGCTGACCGCCCGAGCCCAAGCTCAGGCTGGAGCACGAGGCCGACCCCACTTGCCAACTCGAAGCTGTGATGGGCAGCGGCGCCGGCCACCGCCCCGAGGGCGAGGGGTCGCCCCTCGGCTCGAGCCATCAGACGACGCCCGCGACCCGATCCTCAGGCGGCCCGGCGCTCACGGCGCTTGATCCTGTGGACATGAGGGAACGCTACTTCCGTCAAGGGTCTTCGGGCATCAGGCGTGTTTGGGCCCAAGTCAACCGGACTGCTCATAGGATCGCCGGATGACCGAACCCGTTGGAGAACACGCTGGCGAGTACCGGCAGGTCCGTTTCGCTGCTCCGCCGCTCGCGACAGAGATAGTGCTTGTTCGCCACGGCGAGACGATCCCGGCGGATCCGCGGCGGCCCTTCCCTCTGCTCGACGGTCATGGCGATCCCGAGCTGGCGCCAGAGGGTGTCGAGCAAGCCGAGCGTGTGGCACAGCGTCTGGCGCTGACGAGGATCGACGGCATCTACGTGACGACGCTGCGGCGCACCGGCGAGACGGCCGCCCCGCTGGCGGCTCTCACAGGTCTCGTCCCCATGGTGGAGCCCGACCTGCGCGAGATCCACCTAGGTGAGTGGGAGGGCGGGCTCTACAGGCAAAAGGTGCTGTCGGGCGACCCGGTCGCCATCGAGATGCTCGAGACCGAGCGCTGGGACGTCGTGCCTGGCGCCGAGTCCAACGAGACCCTCGCCGACCGGGTGACGGGCGCCATCGGGCGGATCGCCGCCGCCCATGCAGGCGGGAGGGTCGTGGTCGTGTCGCACGGCGGTGCCATCGGCATGGTGCTGTCCGTGGCGACCGGGGCCCGCCCGTTCGCCTTCGTCGCCGTCGACAACGGCAGCATCTCCACCATCGTGGTGGCCGGCAACCGCTGGCATCTGCGGGGATTCAACGACGTCTGCCATCTTGGCTGACAAACTGGCAACTGGCCTGGTCGGACTTCGTATCCCCCATCTGTGTCACACCCTTCGCGTACCCTGCAACCCATGGGCTGGCGCGACGGACCCCTTCTCGGCTTCGACCTCGAGACGACGGGCCTCGGCGTCCATGAAGATCTACCTGTCCAAGTCGGCCTCGTCTGGACGATGCCGGGCGAAGTGGTCACTGCCGACGCCTTCTTAGTCGACCCGGCGTGCGTCATCCCCGACGAGGCAATCGCCGTCCACGGCATCACGACGGCCCGCGCCCGGGCGGAGGGCTGCTGCCTTGACGAGGCGGCGGCCCGCATCCATGCCGCAGTCGGGAGGGCCTCCGCCGAGGGTGTTCCCGTCGTGGCGATGAACGCGAGCTTCGACGTGACGATCGCCGAGGAGCTGTTTCGGCTTTGTGAGCTGCCTCCTCTCGCATGGGAAGTGCTGATCGACCCGCTCGTCATGGACCGTCGGGTAGTCCCGGAGCGATCGGGCAAGCGCCACCTCGAAGCTCTCTGCGACTACTACGGGATCGTGATCGAGAACGCCCATGACGCCGTCGCCGACGCTGCGGCCGCCGTGGGCGTCGCCCGCCAGATAGGGAAGTACTTCGGCGAGCTTGGGGATCTCGAACCGGCCGAGCTGACCACCCGCCAGGCTTACTGGCACAGAGAGTGGGCGGTCGGCCAGGACACCTGGCTGCGCGACCAGGAGCTCCCGGGACTGGAGCCGGAGGAGTTCGTCTGGCCGTGCCGGTTGGGGCCGACGACCAGCTTGGCCTGCGCCGCCGCCTCGGCCACCACCAAAGTCGGCTGAGCCTTCGGCTGCGTGGATCCCGGCATCGACGACCGGCTCGTCCGCACCTGAGAGGCTCTCCTGCCCGGCAGCGTCAATCCCGCATCGAGTCGAGCACGAAGTCCACGTCGGCTTCGGTGGAGAGCGGGTTGACGATCGCCAGGCGTGTCGCCACCTCTCCCTTGTGGCTCGTCGGCACGACGAACGCCTCCCCGGCGTCGAGCAACGTCTTTGACCAGCTGTAATAGTGCTCCTCGTCCCATCCCAAACGGCGAAACGCCACCACTGACAGCACCTGCTCTGCCACCAGCTCCAGCTCGTTGCGCTGCTCGATCGCCGCAGCGGCGTAGCGGGCGACTTCCAGGGTGCGCTCGACGGCGTCGGAATAGGCCTTGGTGCCATAGGAGGCCAGCGAGAACCAGAACGGCAGGCCGCGCGCCCGGCGCGTCAGGTGAAGGGCGTAGTCGGACGGGCTCCAGTCGTGGCCGGCGTGGAGAGGCTCCAAGTACGAGGCGTGCTGGGAGTGGGCGGCCTTGGCCTTGTCCGGCTCGCGGTACACGAGTGCCGCGCAGTCGAAAGGCGCGAACAGCCACTTGTGGGGGTCGACGACGAACGAGTCTGCACGCTCGATGCCCTCGTAGAGGTGACGGACACTCGGCGCCGCCAGCCCCGCCCCGCCGTAGGCGGCGTCTACGTGCAGCCAGAGGCCCTCGGCTCGGGCGACGCCAGCAAGGCTGGCGAGCTCGTCGACTACGCCGAGGTTCGTCGTGCCCGCCGTCGCCACGACTGCAAATGGCTCTCTGCCGGTCTGTCCTTCACGATCGGCGCGCAACGCAGCCGCCAATGCCGGGCCCGCCAAGCGGCCGTCGTGCCCGGGCTCGATCGCTATCAAGTCGACGTCCATGGCGGCCGCCGCGCTGTGGATCGACGAGTGAGCCTCCGCGCTGGCAGCTACGGCCCAACGTCGAGGCTCAGAGCCGTCTCCCGCCGCCCTGCGCAGGGCGCGAGCCTCGTGACGAGCCGCAATGAGGGCCGACACGTTGGCCAGCGTTCCCCCTTGCACGAAGACGCCGCCGGCGCCATCGGGAAAGCCAGCCAAGTCCGCCAGCCATCGCAGCGCCTGGTTCTCGGCGAAGACGGCGCCGGCGCCTTCCATCCAGCTGCCGCCGTAAAGCGACGAGGCACTCACCACGAGGTCGAACAGCGAGCTCGCCGGCGTCGGAGCACAGGGGATGAACGAGAAGTAGCGCGGGTGGTCGATCGAGATGCAGGCCTGCGCGAGCACGTCGGCGAAGAGTCGTAGCGCCTCCTTGCCGCCGATCCCGTCGGTCGTGATGGTGTTGCCCACTGCCGCGAGCAGCTCTTCAGGCGAGCGCGGACGGTCGAGAGGCACAGGGTCGAGCCTCAAACGGTCCTGGGCGTAGGCGATGACGTCTACGGCCAAAGCATCGGTTGCTTCCGTCCATTCGTGCACTGACCTATCCTGCCTGTTCGTGACGATACAAGCAGCCGGAGCTTCGCGACTTGAGCGGCCCGGCAGGCTGGCAGCTTTCGGCACCACGGTCTTCGCCGAGATGTCGGCCCTGGCTGCAGCGACCGGAGCCATCAACCTCGGGCAGGGCTTTCCTGACGAGGACGGTCCGCAGGCAGTGCTGGCGGCAGCGGCCGCGGCCATCGGCGCGGGCGCAAACCAGTACCCGCCTGGCCGCGGCGTGCCCGAGCTGCTCGACGCCGTTGCCGCCCACGAAGAGCGCTGGTGGGGTTCGGCCGTGGACCCCGACTGCGAGATCCTCGTGACCGCTGGTGCCACCGAAGGCATCGCCGCCACGGTGCTCGGGCTCTGCGAGGCCGGGGACGAGGTCGTGACATTCGAGCCGTTCTACGACTCCTACGCGGCCACGATCGAGCTCGCCGGCGCCGTGCGGCGGGTCGTCGCCCTTCACCCGCCCGACTGGTCGTTCGATCCTGCCGAGCTCGAGGCCGCCATCACGCCGGCAACCCGGCTCCTGCTCCTGAACACGCCACACAACCCGACAGGGCACGTGTTCTCTACCGACGAGCTGGCGACTGTCGCCGCCGCCTGCATCGAGCACGACCTCGTGGCCGTCACCGACGAGGTCTACGAACATCTCGTCTTCGACGGAGATCACCAGCTGCTCGGCAACATGCCGGGCATGAGGGAGCGGACCCTCAAGATATCGAGCGCCGGCAAGACGTTCTCTGCAACGGGTTGGAAGATCGGATGGGTGCTCGGGCCTGCCCACCTCGTCGAGGCGGTCAAGTCTGTGAAGCAGTTCCTCACCTATGCGAGCGGCACGCCGTTCCAGCACGCGATCGCGGCCGGGCTCGGCCTCGACGACGCATACTTCGAGGCGGCGGCGGCGGCGTTGAGGGCGCGGAGGGACCGTTTCTGCGACGGACTGAAGCAGCTCGGCTGGAGTGTCAACCGGCCTCAAGCCACATACTTCGCCACCGTGGACATCCGACAGTTCGCCGAGGAGGACGGTTGGGAGTTCTGCCGTTCGCTCGCCACGAGTGCGGGCGTGGCCGCGGTGCCAGCCGAGGTCTTCTTCGACGACAAGACCGCAGGACGTCCTTTGATCCGCTTCGCATTCTGCAAGCGTTTCGAGGTCATCGACACCGCCTTGGAGCGACTGGCCAAGGTGAAGCCGGTCACTGGTTGAGACCTGAGGCGGCCAGGCGCAAGCAGCAGCGGGACCAAGGCGACAGCGGGGCCATGAAGGGGCCGAGGCGGCCTCAGGAAGCCACAGCCGACGTCTCGTCAGCCTCCGCCGCCCTCTCCTTCGGGTCACTGGCCGGCACCTCGGGACGCTCTCCGGCTCCTCCGGCCTCCTCCGCACGCTTCGCCCGAGCGGCTTCCACGCTGGCCCGCAGCGCCTCCATCAGGTCGACGACCGGAGCCGGTTCGGCGGTCGGCTCGTCAACGATGACGAGCTCACCACGGCTCTTGCGTTCTATCAGCGCTTCGACGGCCTCACGGTAGGTGTCCTTGTAGATCCCAGGGCTCCACTTGTTGGTCATCGAGTCGACGAGCAGCTTGGCGGTCTCGAGCTCTCGGCCCTCGAACACAACGTCCTCGTCAGGCAGGCTGTCGAGTGCAGCTGCAGGGTCGCGCACCTCGTCGGGGAAGTACATAGTCTCCAGTGCCAGTACACGGTTGGTCGGCCGGATGGCGACGAGGTGCTGCTTGCCGCGCATGATGAGTGTCGCGATGGCGACCTTGCCTGTCTCGCCCATCGCCTGACGCAACAGGGCGTAGGCGCGTTGGGCGTCCTTGCCCTGCGGGGCCAGGTAGTACGTCGTCTTGTAACTGGCAACGTCGATGTCTTCCAGATTGACAAAATCCGTGATCTCGATGTTCCGGGAGCGCCCAGGCTCCACCGCTTCGAGCTCCTCCGACTCGATCACGACGTAGCGGCCGCCGCCCAGGTCGTACCCCTTGGCGATGGCGTCGAAAGCGACTTCCTCGCCGGTTCGCTCGTTGACCCGCTTCTGGCGCACCCGATCGGCCGTACCGCGCTCAATCTGGTTGAAGTGGATGGTCTTGTCCTCAGTAGCCGCATAGAGCCCGACCGGCACGTTCACCAGCCCGAAGCTCAGCGCGCCTGTCCAGATCGCCCTAGCCACGCCCGACACGTCCTTTCCTCGATCGACCCCGTCCAGTCAACCCCATCCAGTCAAGCACGCGGCCGAGCCTTTGACCAGGGCGGGCCTTACGTCGAGGTGCCAGCTGAGGGGATCATCCACCAGCTTGTTACACCACTTCGTCAGACTATGAGCAAGACAGTGGTCATGCCGGCCAAGAGAGATGAGAGACGTGGCTGAGCCAGCGAGCACAAAGAGGAGTCGGGCAGCCGAGGAGAGCCAGGGCCTCGACTTCGCTCGGGCCGTCGCTCTTGCCGCCGGGGACCTCGAGGCGCCTCCCGCCCTTACGTACCTCGACAGGCGGGTAGTCGCCCTCGGTTCCTGGATGCGAGCCAATGCGGTCGAACGAGCCGAGATCATGGGTGCCATGAGGGCACTCGGCCGGGCTCTGGTCGCCCTCGCCGGGTTTGACGCCGGCAGGGAACCCGTGCCGATGCGGAGCAAGGACCCGATCCTCAATCTGTCGATCATGGCGTCCTACCTAGAGAGCTTGGTCGCACGAGCGTCGGCAGCCCAGGGCGGGATTGGTGACGGAATGGCACAGGCTCGCCGGCGCTTGCTCGCAGAGGCGGTCGAGACCATCGGCGCTTGAGCCACGCCGGTGCGGTACCCGCCGGCGAGCTATAGAGTCGCCGGCAGTGGAGCACTTTGACGCCGAGACAGCGGCCCGACTCGCCGGCGAGCTGGAGGGCTGGACCCTGGAGGCAGGCTCGACCAAGATCGCCAAGCGCTACATGTTCGCCGACTTTGCCCGTGCCTTCGCCTTCATGGCCGGCGCGGCCCTCAAGGCGGAGCGGATGAACCACCATCCGGAGTGGTCCAACGTCTACTCCCGGGTTGACGTCACGCTCTGGTCCCACGACGCCGGCGGGCTCACCGAACGGGATTTCGAGCTGGCGCGGGCGATGGACACCATCGCAAACGGACTGTCCGGCTGACTGGTCCTGGACTGCGGGCCACCCTGCCCGGGCTCACATCTTGGCGAGGTCCCCAAAACGAGCGATGTTGTTGATGAAGCTCAGCCTCGCCACCCCCGTCGGCCCGTTGCGGTGCTTGGCTATCAACACCTCGGCCGTGCCCCGCTCGCTCGAATCCTGGTTGTAGACCTCGTCGCGGTAGAGAAACATGACAACGTCGGCGTCCTGCTCGATGGCACCGCTCTCTCGCAGGTCGGCCAGCATCGGCCGCTTGTCGGCTCGGCTCTCCAGGGTCCTCGACAGCTGGCTGCACGCAACCACAGGGATCTGCAACTCCCTTGCCAACAGCTTCAGTCCCCTGGACATCTCCGATATCTCGACTTGGCGACTCTCCGAAGTCGACCGCCCTGTCATCAGCTGGAGGTAGTCGACCACGACGAGGCCAAGGCCTCCGTCCGCGCTCTTCATGCGCCTGGCTTTAGAACGGATGTCCATCACTGTCACGCTCGGGTTGTCGTCGATGAACAGTGGGGCCTCCCCGATCCGGCCGATGGCATTGGCAATCTTGGACCAGTCGTTCTCGAAGACCTTCCCGTTGCGGATACGGCCGGCGTCGACACGGGACTCTGCGCACAGGACACGCTGGGCCAGCTCGAGGTGGCTCATCTCGAGGGAGAAGAACAGCACTGGTATCCCGACGCGTGCCGCGTTGGCCGCCAGGCCAAGGGCGAAGGCCGTCTTGCCCATGGAGGGCCGTGCCCCGACCACGACGAGGTTCGACGGCTGTAGCCCGTACAGGTGCGTGTCGAGGTCGGTGAACCCAGTCGGCACTCCCGTTATTTCCTCGCCGCGGTTGACGAGATACTCCAAGTGGTCGAGGCTCTCGGTCAACAGATCCTTCAGGGAGCGTGTCGAGTCGTTCGTCCGCCGCTGCGCGACGTCGAAGACCATCGACTCGGCCCGGTCGAGTGCTGCCCCGACGTCGGACGGGAGCTCGTAGCCGAGCTCTGCGATCTCGTAGGCCACGCCGATCAACCGCCGCAGCACGGCGTGCTCCTGGACTATGCGGGCGTACCTCGTGACGCTCGACACCGCCGGCGTGTTGGCCTGAAGCGAGATGAGCGCAGAAGCTCCTCCGGAGGCCTCCAGCGTGCCCTGGCGCCGCATCTCCTCCGCCACGGTGACCGCATCAGCGGGATCGCCCCTGGCGTACAGCGCCGACACCGCCGAGAAGACGTGGGAATGCGACGGCTTGTAGAAATCGCCGACGGCGACCTCCTCTGCCGCCACGGCGATTGCGTCCCGAGACAGGAGCATGGCCCCCAGCAGCGACTCCTCGGCGTCAAAGTTGTGGGGAGGAATCCTGGCGATCGAGCCATGGCCGGTGCCCGAGACAAGTCCGCCGTCCCCGTCGAGCACAGACGGACCGCTTGCCCGCCGGCGCCCGTTGCGCGCCGGGACGTTCGAGGGTGGAGGGAGGGAAGCCATGTCGGACCTCAGGATGCGCTTTCAGCCTTGTTGGTAGCTATAGGTACAACCGGTGGAATTCGCTGTGTCTCAGCCTGTGGAAGGAGTCGTCGCCTCGGCAGCGCGGGCGCGGACTGACCACAGCGATACCGGATTCGAGCCTGCCTTGTTGCTCGAGCAGGGGTGGCATCCGTGCTCGAGACCATGCCTAGCCTGCCGGGACGACCTCGACAGTGATGCGGAACTCGACCTCGGGATGGAGGCGAACGCCGATCTCGTGAACGCCGACTGAGCGGATCGTCTCGTCGGCTGCCAGCCGACGTCGGTCGAGCGTGACGCCCGCCTGCTCCTCGACGGCGTGCACTACGTCCTGCGACGTAACTGAGCCGAACAGGCGACCCTCTGCGCCGGCACGCGCGGGGATCTTGATGACGAGCGGCACGAGCTTGCGAGCCACCGCCTCGGCGCCTTCGCGGTCCTTGGCGTCCTTCAGGTCGCGAGACCGGCGCATGGAGTTGGCCTGAGCCTCGATGCCGGCGCTGGCCGCGATGGCTCGCCCGGCGGGAATCAGCTGATTGCGAGCGAAGCCGTCCGCCACGTCCACGATGTCACCGCGCTTGCCGAGGCCGCTCACGTCCGAGCGAAGGACGAGCTTCATGACTCGTCCTCGCCGGCGCTCGCCAAAGCCATCCCTTCTTCGCCGCCCTCCTCGCCCTTGGCCTCCGGCTCGTCCAGCTTCCCAACCTCGATGTCGTCAAGACTGGGCATGTCCTCGGAGTCGTCCTCGACGATCCCGGCCTGAGAACGGCGATCGCCACCCTGGCCGCGGCCGCCGCTGCGAGGCCCTCCGGGCTTGTCGCTCGTCGTCCGCTGCGAGTAGGGCAGCAGCGCCAGCTCGCGGGCGGTCTTGATCGCAAGCGCCACGTCGCGCTGGTGCTGCGCGCAGTTGCCCGAGACGCGACGCGCCCGGATCTTGCCGCGGTCGGACATGAACTTGCGCAACAAGCCTGTCTCCTTGTAGTCGACCCAGCTGATGTGCTCCTTGCAGAAGATGCACACCTTCTTCTTCCCGCGTCGGGCGGTCTCTTTGGGCGCCCGGCGGGTGCCGCGGTCGCGATCGTTGTTGCGCGCCATCAGAACGGCTCCTCGTCATACGCGGCGTAGGCCGGCTCGGGCTCGTTACGCGGTGACGGCTCGTCGCCCACAGGGCGCCCTCCGCCGCCTTCGGGTGCCTTACGCTCGGTCTTGGTGACCACGGCGCTGGCCCACCGCAAGCTCGGCCCGACCTCGTCGGCCACGATCTCGACCTTGGATCGCTTCTCGCCCTGTGGCGTCTCCCAGCTGCGCTGCTCCAACCGGCCCGTGACGAGAGCGCGAGCGCCCCGCTTCAGCGAATCGGTCACGTTCTCCCCCAGTCCGCCCCAGCACACCACGTCGAAGAACGAGGCGGACTCTTGCCACTCCTGAGTCTGCCGGTTCTGCCACCGGCGGTTCACAGCAAGGCCGAACGTCGCTATCGGCTGCCCGTTGGGGGTGAAGCGCATTTCCGGGTCTCGTGTCACGTTGCCGACAAGAGTGACCGTGTTCTCGTTTGCCATCTCAGTTCTCCAGTGCTTTCCTAAGTCGCTCAGTTAGCGGCCGGCTCCGCCACACCGGGTTCCGGTGCGGGAGCGGCGATCTCGGCGGCTTGCGCCGCGGCCTTGGTGCCGTTGCCGTCGGCGCGAGGCGCGCCCTTGGAGGCTTCGGCAACGGGCTGGCGGCGGTGGTTCGCCCGCTGCCGTCCGGCTGCGTGCTCTGGCACGCGCATGATCTTGTGGCGGAGGACGGCGTCCTCCAGTGTCAGCAGGCGATCTACCTCGGCAACGGTCGCCGGCTCGGCAAGCAACTCGACCAGGACGTAGTAACCCTCGCTGCGGTGCTTCATCTCGTAAGCGAAGGCTCGGCGGCCCCAGTAGTCGACCCGGCCGGTACTCCCGCCGTCTGCCTTGACCAAGCCGACGACACGCTCGACCCGTTCACGGATGTCGCTCTCCTCGAGGTCGAGGTCGAAAATCACCATGAGTTCATAAGGCCGCATCGCGGCTCTCACCTCCTCTGGACCCGAAGCTCACTCGCTCGGGGCCCCGGAACGACCGGGGCAGGGGCGGACAGGACCTCGTCATGGTAGCCGCTCTGCCCGAGGCCGAGGACCGGGTGCCCTTTCGCATGGCCCGAGTATGGCAAGGGGGTGTAACACTGATAATGGTTGTACGGGAAGCCGCAGTACTGGCCGGGGCGGCCCGAACTGCGGGCTATGCCCCCGAGCCCATTGCCTCCCGCAGGGCGGCTGACCCGTGGTAGCTCTCATGGTCGCCGGGAAATGCACAAGTTCGGACGTCGGCCGCATACTCCGACACAGCCTTGGTCACAATCTCGCCGACTTCGGCGTACCGGCGGACGAACTTGGGCGCCTGGCGGCGGGACATGCCGAGCAGATCATGCAGAACCAGCACCTGCCCGTCGCAGCTCGGGCCGGCTCCGATGCCGACGGTCGGCACGTCGATCTCGCCGGTGACCCGCGCCGCCAGCACGTCGGGCACGCCCTCCAGCACCGCGGCAAAGCACCCAGCCTCGGCCAGCGCCCTGGCGTCGGCCAGGAGGCTCTCGGCAGCGTCGACCTGCCGCCCCTGCACCCTGTAGCCACCCATGGCGTGCAAGGACTGCGGCGTAAGGCCGAGGTGGCCCATGACAGGGATCTCGGCGTCGAGGATGGCGGCAACGGCGCCAAGGCGGTTCCGGCCACCCTCGAGCTTCACGGCGCCGGCGCCGGCGCGGATCAGCCGGGCGGCGTTGCGGACTGCTTCGGCCGGCTCGGTGTGGTAGCTCATCCAAGGCATGTCGCCGATAACGAGCGCCCGCGGGCGGGCCCGGGCCACGGCCGCGACGTGGTGCACCATGTCGTCCATGCCGACGTGAAGGGTGTCCTCGTACCCGAGGACGATCTCGGCGAGGGTGTCCCCGACCAGTATCAGGTCGACCCCGGCAGCGTCGACGAGACGGCCCCAGGGCTCGTCGTAGGCAGTGATCATCACGAGCGGGTCGTGGCCGTCCCGCCGCTTGTGAGACCGGACGTACGGGACCGTGATGTGCTCTTCTTCCATGCTGCTCTCCCTTCCGTCCGGCGCACTCGGGCTGCCGGCGGCTTGGCGGGTTTTGGGCCATTGTGCCAGGTGCAGCAGGGAGGCTGTCGCCCTGTCAGCCCAGCAGGTGCATCAGGCCCGGGCACGCCCCTTGGCCACCGAGGTGCCCACCGGGAACATCCGAAGCAGGTGGTTCCATCCGCATGCGGCGCACACCTCGACGACGTAGCACTCGTAGTCGCCGCTCCGGCGGGTCACCGTGGCAAGGTCGCCCGGCCCCAGAGCCCGCCCGCTGGCGGGTAAGCCGGGACCGAAGGCGAACGACACGTGCACCAGTATCGAGTCCTTGCATATGGGGCACTCGGTGGTCGTCTCCCGACCGAGGTTGCGGGCGACCCTCAGCAGTTCGGACTGTGCGTCGCACACCTCGGGCTTGCCCAGGCGGCCCTTCCGGTACTCCCGGACGGTGGACTCGCGCATGAGCCGGTACTCGATCCGGCCGGGCCTGGGGGGGCCAGCTGCCCCCCAGTAGCCACGCGAGTCGCCGCCGGTGTATCCCACAACCTCAAAGGCTACCGGCCACCGGCCACAGGTGCGCTGATCACCCAGTCCTGCCCGGCACCGGGCGGCGACTTGCGAGCGGTCGAGGCACCAGGCCCCTCCAGGCAAAGAAGAAGGCGAGGGTCGGAAGGGCCAGGATCAACAGCTCGTAGCCCAGCACCTTTGACCCGAACCAGTCCGCCAATATCACCCCTGTGTCCCAGAGAGCGTGCACGATTATGAAGGGTGCCAGCCGCCTCCACCGCCTGTAGAGCACTACCGAGACGGCAGCCCAGGCCAGGATCGGCAAGACACCCCAGCCGTAATACAGGTGGTACGACCCTCGCACGGCGACGGCCAGGAGCACGACGAGCGCCGGCGGAAGGCCGAGTTGCTCCAGCCGGCGAACCAGGTAGCCGAGCACGACAATCTCCTCGACGACCGCCGACACCAGGCCGAGGAGCACCTCGGCGACGGCGTAATAGGCGGGAAAGTGGCCCACTCCCGGCGATATCGACTTCACACCGGCGTTCAGCAGCACCAGGGACACGCCGTACTGCGGGATCACGAATGCCAGCACGAAGACCGGCAGGACAAGCGCCAGGTCGGCCTTGACAAGGCCGCGGCTCAAGCCGATGGAGGCCATGCCGCGGTCGGGCCCGGCCGGGTTCGTGACGAGGTAAAGGACGAGACCTGCGCCGGCCAGCGGGAGCGCAACCTCGACGAGCAGCACGGCGAAGCCAGCTCCGACGTGGCCGGGGAACAGGTTCGGGAGACGGCTCCCGGCGCCTTCGCCGAGGACGGCGCCGACGAGGGCTTGCAGGGCAGCCACTGTCGAGGGCAAAGGGAAGACCGCCATTACGACCAACAGCTCCAGCAGCAGCCGTCTTCGCATCGGTCGCTCGACAGGCCTGGCAGGGCGCGTAATCGGATGCGTCGGCGGTTGCAGGCCGGTGACCGGCTGGACGTAGCCGGTGTCCGGACCTTGGTAGGTGCTGCGGAGTTGGAGTGGCTCGCTCACACCGGCCGGTTCGCCGCCCGGCAGCCGCTCCCTGAACGGCGCCTCGGGCGGTGCTGGAGACTGCGGTGCTGGTGGCTCGCGGATCTGGCGCATGATCGCCGGGTTGACCGACTCGGGAGGCGAGATCCAGCCGCTCCAGCGCCAGCCGTCCCACCACCTCCAAGCTGATCGTCCCCATGGGTCCGGGTACCAGCCGGGATTGGCGCTACCCCCACCCCCCGGCGGTTGGTCGGCGGCCGTCACGGCACCACAGGCTACGAGCTTGCTCCACGTCTTCAGCTTGCGCGTGGTAGCTCTACCAAGAAACGTAACCGCCGACATATCGACACGATATGTCGGATGTGCTAAGGTATGGCTGTGCTCGAGATTGCAATCCTGGGGCTGCTGAAGGAACAGCCGATGCACGGCTACGACCTGCGCAAGCGGCTGCGCACCGACTTCGGGCTGTTGTCCAGCCTCTCGTTCGGCTCGCTGTACCCAGCGCTCAACCGTCTCGAAGCCGACGGCGCCCTGCAGGAGCAAGCTGGCGCGCAGCACACGGTGCCGGTCGAGGCCGTCATTCCGACCGGGTCCCTCGGTGGGGAGCGGGCCGCATTCTTGGCGCGGCTCGCGGCCAGGAGCGCGGCAAGGTCGGCGCAATCGCCGCGGCCAGGCGGCGCAGGAACGCGGGGCCGCAAGATCTACGAGGTCACACCTCGTGGAGAGGCGCTCTTCGGCCAGCTACTAGGTGACGAGAGCCGGCGTGAGGACGGCAGGACCTTTACCCTGCGCTGGGCATTCGCCAAGTACTTGAGCCCGGAGGCACGGCTTCGGCTTCTCGGCCGGCGCCGGCGCCAGCTCGAGGACCGCCTGTCGGCAGCCAAGCGGGCCGCAGCAGCATCCACGCGATCTCCCGACCGGTTCGAGCGCTCGCTGTTGGAGCATTCCAACCAAGTCGCCCAATTGGATCTCGACTGGATCGATCACCTCATCGAGACCGAGCGGGCGCTGCAGAGCACAAGCAACTCGCTGGCCAAAGCGGCAGCCGAGACCGAAGCCTCTTAATCGCAGCGGCAACGAGAAGACAAGCAAAGGAACTACACCATGAGCTCGAACACGATCAAAGTCGCAATCGCTGGAGTAGGCAACTGCGCCAGCTCCTTGTTGCAGGGAATCGAGTACTACCGCAACGCCGACCCGGCCGAGCCCGTGCCTGGCCTCATGCACGTGTCACTCGGTGGCTACCACGTCGGCGACACCCAGATCGTCGCCGCCTTCGACGTCGACGCTGCCAAGGTCGGCCTCGACGTGAGCAAGGCGGTGTTCGCAGGTCGCAACAACACCATCCGTTTCGCAGATGTCCCCACCCTCGGCGTCTTGGTGGACCGGGGACCGACGCTTGACGGCCTTGGCAAGTACTACCGCCAGATCTTGGAAGAGTCGCCAGTCGCGCCCGTCGATGTGGCGGAAGTTCTTCGCTCGACGGGGGCCGAGGTCCTGGTCGCTTACCTGCCGGTTGGCTCAGACGCCGCCCAGAAGCACTATGCAGAAGCGGCCCTCGAAGCCGGCGTGGCATTCGTCAACGCCATCCCGGTGTTCATCGCCAGCGACCCGGAGTGGGCCAAGCGCTTTACCGACGCCAAGGTGCCCATCATCGGCGACGACATCAAGAGCCAGGTGGGCTCGACAATCGTGCACCGCGTGCTCACCCGGCTGTTCGAGGACCGCGGGATGGTCCTCGACCACACCTACCAGCTGAACGTCGGTGGGAATATGGACTTTCGCAACATGCTGGAGCGGGAGCGCCTCGAGTCGAAGAAGATCTCCAAGACGCGGGCGGTGACGAGCCAGCTGGACCGCATGCTGCCCGAGGACGACGTCCATATCGGTCCGTCCGACCACGTGCCGTGGCTGGAGGACCGCAAGTGGGCCTACATCCGGATGGAAGGCCGCAACTTCGGTGACGTTCCTCTCAACTTGGAGCTCAAGCTGGAAGTCTGGGACTCCCCCAACTCGGCAGGAGTCATAATCGACGCCATCCGCTGCGCCCGCCTCGGCCTCGACCGTGGCCTCGGCGGTCCCCTCGTCGCACCCTCGGCCTACTTCATGAAGTCGCCCCCGGTGCAGTACCACGACGACGAGGCCCGCGAGATGGTCGAGGCGTTCGCCCGCGGCGACGCTCGCTGAGGAAATAGGCTCAGTCGGCTCCATCCCCGGCAGCGGGGGACTTCTCGCCCCACCACCTGTGAAGCCGCTTCAAGGCTTCGTCCCGCCCGACCAGTCCTTCCTCGAGGCGAAGCTCCAAGAGGAAGTCGAGGGCTTGGCCGACTGCCCGGCTCGGAGACAGGCCGAGAGCCGCCATCACCTCGACGCCGTCCAGCTCCGGCCTGATGGCTGCGAGCTCCTCGCGCTGGCGAAGCTCGTCCAGGCGCACTTCCAGCTCGTCCATCCGTCGGCTGAGCGCCTGTGCGCGGGCTTGGTTGCGGGTCGTGCAGTCACAGCGCGTCAGCTCGTTGAGGCGATCGAGAAGGTCCCCGGCGTCGCGGGCGTAACGGCGCAGGGCGCTGTCGGTCCAGCCCATCTTGTAGGTGTGGAAGCGAAGATGCAGCTCCACCAGCCGGGACACCTGGTCGATCTCGGCCGTCGGGTAGCGCAGCGTCTGCATGCGCGTGCGCGTCATGCGCGCCCCGACGACGTCGTGGTGGTGAAAGGACACTCCGTCGGGGCCCACCGAGCGAGTCCTCGGCTTTCCGACATCGTGAAACAGAGCCGCCAGCCGCAGGATCCTGTCGGCCGGCACCCGGCCGGCCGAAGTCTTCTCGACGACGGCGATCGTGTGGGCGAGGACGTCCTTGTGGCGATGGATCGGATCCTGCTCGAGCGCCAGGGCCGGCAGTTCCGGCAGGAAGTGCTCGGCCAGCCCCGTGCGCACCAGGAACCACAGCCCTCTACCTGGCTCAGGCAGGACGATCAGCTTGTCGAGCTCGTCTCGGATCCTCTCGGCCGAGACTATGGACAGCCGCTCGGACATCGCCACGGCGGCGTTCGTGAGGGCCTCGTCCGGCACCAGCTGGTAGCCGGAGACGAACCGCGCCGCCCGCAGCATCCTCAGCGGATCGTCGGAGAACGAGACCTCGGGAGACAGCGGGGTGCGGAGCCGCTTGGCGGCAAGGTCTCCGAGTCCGTCGAAGGGGTCGAACATCTGGAGATCGGGCAGCCGCAACGCCATCGAGTTGACTGTGAAGTCCCGCCTCGAAAGGTCGGTCTCGATGTCGTCGCCGAACACGACTGCAGGTTTGCGAGAGTCCGGGTCGTAGGCCTCGGCTCGGTGGGTCGTGACCTCGATGCGCCTCCCGCCGAAGCTGGCACCGATCGTCCCGAACCGCTTGCCCTGGGTCCAGACGGCGTCCGCGCCGTGACTGACAAGCCGCTCGATCTCGTCGGGCCTCGCATCGGTGGTGACGTCGATGTCGACGTCGTCCCCGGGCGGCAAGCCCCCTGGGCGGCCCGCCAAGGAGTCCCGGATCGTGCCACCGACCAGGTACAGCTGCTTGCCAGCCCCGGCGAAACGCTCCGCCAACGGAGCCGTCGCCTCGATCACCGCATGCAGGCGTTCGGGAACCACGACCGGCGAGGGTACCCGACCGCCGGCTCGCTCTTGCCCATCGGTGCCGGGCTGGCGCCCCGAGGCGGGCGTCACGCTGCAGGCAAATGCAGATCCCGTGCAGCCGCCAACCCGGCCAAGGCCCGTTCGCCCGCCGGGCCGCCGCCTGACGAGGGCTCCGGGCGGAGCTCGAGCCCTGCAAGCGCAGCCACACAGGCGGCCGTCGACGTCCGCAAGGCGCCGAGGTCATAACCCCCTTCCAAGAACACGATCCGCTTGCCGGGCGGTGCCAGGCGGAGGCTCCTGGCTGTGAGGTCGGCGTAGTCGCCGGCTGTGAGCAGCAGGTCGCACAGCGGGTCGTCGCGATGAGCGTCGAAGCCGGCCGAGATCAACACCCAGCTCGGGGCGTAGCTCTCGACTACCGGCTCGATGAGCGTCTCGAAGGCTGCCCTGTAGACGTCGCCTCCTGTCCCGGCAGGGAGGGGCACATTGACGGTCGTTCCTGTGCCTGCACCCGAGCCAGTCTCGTCGAGCGACCCGGTGCCGGGATAGAAGGGAAACTGGTGCAACGAGACGTAGAGCACGTCTGCCCGGTCGTAGAACACCGCCTGCGTCCCGTTGCCGTGGTGGGCGTCCCAATCGACGACGACGACGCGCTCACCCCTGGTGGCAAGCAGGGCCGCCGTCACGGCAACATTGTTGAACAGGCAGAAACCCATGGCGCGTCCGCTCAACGCATGGTGCCCAGGAGGGCGGACGGCCAGGAAGGCCGCATCGGCCTGACCGCTCTCGAGGCGCCCGACGGCTTCGGGCCCGGCGCCGGCGGCACGCAGTGCGGCATCGTACGAAGCAGGCACCACCGAAGTGTCGGCGTCGAGCCGGCCTCCGCCTTGTTCGCAGAAGCGCCCCAGTTCGCCGATGTAGCCGCCGTCGTGCACCAGCCCCAGCTCGTCGACCGTAGCCCTGCGCGGCTCGAACTCGGCTATCTCGTCTCCCACACCCGATCCGGCAATGCCTTGCATGACCGCGGCCAGGCGGTCCGCCCGTTCCGGGTGGGAGCGGCCGGCGAAGTGGCCGGCGAAAGCATCATGGCGAGCCAGCAAGACCGTCATGCCGATCGACCGTAGCCGGGCGGCGGCCCCCGCAGCGCACCGTCGGGCCGGCGCCGGGCCGGTAGGCTGAACCGTCGTGCGCGCGCCGATCCTGGGTGTCCTACGACGCGTCGGCACGCTAGGGGCGATCACCCTGATCACTGCCGGGCCGGTCCTCATGCTGGGGCGCACCGTCGTTACGAGGCGGGCGGCGCCTGCGACGGTGCCGAGGATGTCGTTGGCTTCGGCCGCAAGCTCAATCGAGCTGGTGTCGCAGAGCCCTGCCTTCGTCACGAGCCAGGCCCCGGTCAGCCTCGGAGTCAAGGTCGAGTCGACGCTGCCGGTCTCGCGCCTGGCACTCGACTTGACGCTCTACTCGAGAACCCCGTACCGGTCGACGCTGAACCAAGCTTTGAGCGGCGACTTGAGCAACCTGACGCCCTTGCAACAAGCCTCCATACCGCTCAGCTCAAAGAGCCTCCACTGGTCCTCCGGGAAGACCGTCACCCTTCACTTGCCCATCTCGGCGCCGGATCTGGCGGCAGGCGGGGGCGGTGCCGGCACCGGCGGCACGTCCTTCTCGCTCTCCTGCGAACCCCCGTACTGTGGCGGCGTCTACCCCCTCCAGGTGGCGGTGTTCAACCTGTCGCGCGGCGTGCCGCTCCAGTCGTTCACCACCTACGTGATCGTGACGCCACCCTCGGAGACTGCTGGCACCAAGCCGCTCAAGCTCGCCTGGACCGTTCCTTTGGGCGAGACGCCGGCCCTCTCGGCGTCGGGTGCCCCGGTCCTCGACAGCAACGACATCAGCCAGCTGAACTCGCTCAACAGCGTCCTGGCGGGAGCAACCGGCGCAGCCCTGACGCTCGACCTGTTCCCCCAGTTCGTCGAGTCGATCGGCGACCGACCGGACGCCGCCGACCAAGAGGCGCTGAGGGAACTGCAAACCCTGGCGGCAAACGGCCGGGTGGCCATAGTCCCGGGAACCTTCACGCCGACGGACCTTGACTCGCTGACCGACTCCTTGCTCGGTGGCGCTCTGGCCGCCCAGATCACGAGGGCCCGAGAAGTGCTCGGCCCCCTCCTGCCTTTCGACTCCACCGAGTACGTGGCCAACGCGCCGATCTCGGCCTCTGCGCTCGACGAGCTCAGCGAGCAGGGTGTCACCCAGCTCCTGATGCCGGCAAGCGGGGCGGCGCCCTTATCCTCTTACTTCTCGGGTTACACGCCGACCACGCCGTTCCTGATCCCGCACGCGGGCGTGAGCGGAATCGCCTCTGACCCGGGCCTGGAGGACGACCTCAAGAGCACCCTCGACCCCGCCTTGAAGGCGCAGCGGATGCTGGCCGACCTGTCCGTCGTGTATTTCGAGGACACCCAGGCCAACCAGGTGCTCGCCCTCGACACACCGCTGGGGATGCAGCTGGACGGGGAGTTCCTCGCCGATGTCATCCACGCTCTTGTAACCAGTCCCATCGTGAGGGCCGTCAGCCTGCCGGAAGCGTTCAAGTCGGTGGCCGCCGGCTCGAGCGACACCTCCCCGGGGTCGAGGGGCCTGAGCAAGCCGCCGGCGGCGGCGGTACTTCCGGCGGCGGCGATAAGCACCGCCGCCGGCTCCCTGCAGGCGTACCAGTCGATGCTGCCGAGCCACCCCCAGAGCCGGAAGACCCCGCCCCTCTCGGACCTCGTCCTCATGGCGGAGGGATCAACATTGACCGGGGCCGCTCGCTCGGCTTACCTGAACTATCTCGACGGCAAGGCCGAGGCCGTCGGCAAGTACCTGAGCCTGCCCTTCGGGCGGGTCATCACCGTCACCTCGCTGCGGGCGACGATCCCCATCTCCATCCTTTCCACCTCCCCTGTCCCGATAGTCGCACGGCTCAGTGTGAGCGCGCTCGACCTGGGCTTTCCCAAAGGACGATCTTGGGACATCACGATCGCCCCCCGGACGAACATCGTGAAGATCGCCGTCAGCGCCCGAACTGCCGGCACGTTCTCGCTCGTCCTCACGTTGTCCTCCAAGACCGGCTACGTCATGCAGAGCGGGGATGTCACGATCCAGTCCACCGCCATTTCCGGCGTCGCCGTCGGCCTCTCGGCGGCGGCCGGCTTGTTCCTGCTCGTCTGGTGGCTGCGATCGATCATCCAGCGGCGAAGGAAGCGCCATAGAGACCGCGGGGCCGCCCTCGCAGCCGGAGCAATGCCGGAGGACCCCACGGCGTCCGGCGTGGCTGTCGCCGCTGACGCCCCTGACGAGTGACGCCTCCCGACGGCGCCGGCCAGCCGAGCCTCGGCCAGCCGAACACAGGCCAAGACCTGCTGAACACCGGAAAGGGCCTCGGTCGCCCGACCGCCTACATGGCCATCGGCACCCTGGCGTCCCGGCTCACCGGGCTCATCCGCCTGCTGGTCGCAGCCGACGCGCTCGGTAGCAACTCCCTCTCCGACGCTTTCAACCTCGCCAATAACACGCCGAACATCGTGCACGACCTGGTCCTCGGCGGGGTCCTGTCCGCCACGTTCATCCCGCAGTTCGTTTCACGCCTCGCGAGCAAGTCCCGCGACGAGGCCATCGACTCGATATCGGCGGTCATAAGTGCATCTGCTGTCCTGCTGTTCGCCGCCACTGTGGCTTTCCTGTTCCTGGCTCCCTACGTCATAGACCTCTACTCGTACGGCCAGAGCGGGCCGGCCGTCCTAGCCGAGCGGGCCGTCGCCACCGACCTCCTCCGCCTCTTTGCTTTCCAGCTCTTCGCCTATGGCGCCATCAGCCTCATGTCAAGTGTCCTGAATGTCATACGACGGTTTGTCCTGGTCATGTTCGTGCCCATCATCAACAATGCGGTCGCTATCGCCGTCCTGCTTGAGTTCCGGTCCGTCGTCCATCACCAACCGAGCCTGGCCAGCGTCCAGCACGACCACGCCATGCTCCTGTGGCTCGGTCTCGGCACGACGGCGGGGGTCGTCGCCCAAGCGGCCGCCCTAGTGCCGGCGATGGTTCGAAGCGAGCTCCGCCTCCGTCTCGTGTGGCGCCCGAGAGACCCGGCCATTCGGGAAATTCTCTCGCTGTCCGGCTGGACTCTCGGCTTCGTGATCGCCAACCAGGTCGCTGTGTTCGTAGTCCTGGCTATTGCTCTGCACCTGGGGACGGGCAGAGTGACCGACTACAGCTACGCTTTCCAGTTCTTCCAACTCCCCTATGGAATTGTGGCTGTGTCCGTCATGAGCGCCGTGGTGCCGGAGCTGGCTCTCCGGTACAAGATCGGCGACCTGACTGAGATGTCCCACCAGTTCGGCCTCGGCTTGCGCCGCATGATGGCCGGCATCCTGCCTTCTACCGTGGGTTACCTGCTCCTGGCGGGCCCACTTGTCGCGCTGCTGCTCGAGCATGGCTCCTTCAACCCCGCAGGCGCACGCCGCACCGCCGTGTCGCTGGCCTTCCTCGCAGTAGGGCTGCCGGGATTCTGCATCTACCTGCTCTGCATCGCAACCTTCCAGGCGATGCGTGACACCCGAACCGCCTTTTTTCTCTACCTCCTCGAGAACGGCTTGAACATAATACTTGCATTTATTCTCGCTCATATAGGAGGTATCGGTGGGCTGTCCCTATCCTTTTCCTTGGCGTACTCATTGTCGGCGATCGTCGCCATGTGGGTCGTGCGATCACGAATGGGCGGTCTGGGCGGGCCAGCCGTGGCGCACTACGTAGGGCGCTCGCTCCTCCTGAGCGGCGTGATGGCGGTCGTGGTCGCCGTGGCCACTGTCTCCCTCGGCTCGCCCACCGGATCCGGGCTCTACGTGCGGGTAGTAGGTGGCGTCGTGGCCGGGGCGGTTGCCTACGGGCTGGCGGCAGGGCTAGCTGGCACGTTCGCCGGCTGGCAGACTGCCAGGAGGCGACAGGCCGTCGCCGGGAGGGAGAGCAATGGGCGCGATCCGGGTGGTGACTGACAGTGCTTCGGATCTCGACGCCTCCGTCGCCAGGGACCAAGGTGTCGATATCGTCGGCTTGGACGTCAGGCTGGGGGACATCGGGCCGGACGTGACCAGGACGTGGTCCCCCGAGGAGTTCTGGCAGAACTGTGCGAGCTCACCCTCGCTGCCCGAGACGTCCGCCCCATCTCCCGGCGCCTTCGCCGAGGCGTTCGGGCGGGCCGCAGACGACGGAGCCGACGGGGTGGTGTGCATCACGCTCTCCTCGGTGCTGTCGGCCACGTACCAATCGGCGTGTGCCGGTGCCGCCGAGGTAGCCGACCGCATCCCGGTCAGGGTGGTCGACTCCCTCTCGGTCACCATGGGAGAAGGGTTGACGGTGCTCGAAGCCGCTCAGCTGGCCGCTTCGGGTGCCGACCTCGACACTGTCTCTGCTGCCTTAGACGCTCTGAAGGGCCGAGTGCACGTCTACGGCACGCTCGACACGCTCGACAACTTGAAGAAGGGCGGACGGATTGGCGGCGCCCAGGCGTTCGTGGGCTCCTTGCTGTCGATCAAGCCCGTGGTAGTGGTGCAGGACGGCAAGGTGGAGCCTGAGTCGAAGCAACGGACGCGTTCTCGTTCTCTCGAGTACCTTGCGTCCAAGCTCAACAACGCCGGCGAGCTGGAACGCGTGGCCGTGGTGCATGCCGAAGCACCCGATGTCGGCACACTCGTGAACCTCATCGCGCGGGACTTCGACCGTGACAAGATTCTCGTGAGTTACGTGGGGCCTGTCATCGGAACTCACTGCGGCCCTCGCACGATCGGCCTGTGCTACATAGTCAAGTGAACCGAGATTGCAGCGCCCGGCCATGGGGCGGGCACTAGTGTCACCGGCATGCCTCCCGACAGCGGCGTAAGCGCTCCCGGCCGCCTCGGCGGTGCCGGCGGCTCAGGTTCTGCAGCAGCGGGAGCGTGGGCGTCGTTCGTGACCGGCAAGATCGAGTGGGTCGTCTCCATCATCCGTGACAAGGCGATCTCGAGGATCAGCACCGCCGTGCACTTCGCCATCTTCGCCTTGATTGCGTTGACCATCGGGGCAATGCTCGTCGTGGTCTTCACGATCGGCCTGCTCAGGGTATTCGATGACGAGGTCTTCCATCGCGACGTCTGGGCTAGCTACTTCGTCATCGCCGGAATCTTCGCGGTCCTCGGGATGTTGTGCGTGTGGCTGCGCCACCCGCGCTCCTGAGCGCGAGATCGGACCGCAGGTAACAGTCGTAGAACATCCAGGAGGATCATGAGCTCCACGACAGAGCGCGACGTCGTCATCATCGGGTCGGGCCCGGCCGGGCTGACGGCCGCCATCTACAGCGCTCGGGCCGACTTACGACCGCTCGTGTTCGAAGGAGAGCCGTCCTCGACCAGCGACCAGCCTGGCGGTCAGTTGATGCTGACGACCGAGGTCGAGAACTTCCCCGGCTTCACCGACGGCGTCTTGGGGCCTGAGCTCATGACGGCGATGCGGGCACAGGCCGAGCGGTTCGGGGCGGAGATCGTCACCGAAAAGGTGACCAGGGTTGACGTCTCGAAGTCACCCGTCGAGATATGGACCGACGCCGAGGCCGTCGAGCCGGCTGTCCGGACCAGAGCACTGATAATCGCCGGTGGCGCACGATCGTTGATGCTCGGACTGCCCAACGAGGCTCGGCTACTCGGCTACGGAGTCTCCACGTGTGCTACCTGCGACGGCTTCTTCTTCCGGGACAAGCGGATCGTCGTCGTCGGTGGTGGCGACTCGGCCCTCGAAGAGGCCCTCTTCCTGACCAAGTTCGGTCAGTCCGTCACGGTCGTGCACCGGCGCAAGGAGCTTCGTGCCTCCAAGATCATGCAGGACCGAGCGTTTCGCAACGAGAAGATCGACTTCCTGTGGAACTCCGCGGTCGTCGACGTGCTCGGGGCAGACAGGCTCCAGGCCGTGCGCCTCCGCGACCTCGAGACCACTGAGGAACGCGACCTCCCGGCAGACGGCCTGTTCGTCGCAATCGGTCACGCGCCCAACACGGATCTCTACAAGGGCCAGCTCGCCATGGACGCCGCCGGATACCTGGTCACCCACGACGGGACGAAAACTGATGCCGCCGGTGTTTTTGCATGTGGTGACGTACAGGACCACGAGTACAGGCAAGCCGTGACGGCCGCCGGCTCGGGCTGTATGGCCGCAATCGACACCGAGCGATACCTAGCCTCGCTCGACCAGGTTTCACGATAGGAGAACTGCCATGGCCGGTAACAACATCATCACCCTCACGGATGCGAACTTCGACGAGGAGGTCGCTGCCGCCACGGTGCCGATCCTGGTCGACTTCTGGGCCGAGTGGTGCGGGCCGTGCAAGCTGGTCGCTCCCGTTCTCGAAGAGATCGCCGAGGCCAACACCGATGGGCTCAAGGTCGCCAAGGTGAACGTGGATGACAACCCGCGCGTCGCCCAGCGTTTCCAAATCATGTCGATCCCGACCCTGATGCTGTTCAAGAACGGAGAGCCCCAGAGCCGCATGATCGGCGCCAAACCCAAGCGCCAGATCCTGGCGGAGCTGCAACCCCACCTGGAGCCGCACCCCGCTTGACCTCATAGGCGTTCTCGCCGTCGCCTCGCGGTGAGAAATCCCTTCTACAACTTGGTGGTGCTCCTCTCCGGCACCCGCCAGCCCGTACGATAGACAACCTGATGTGCCCCCCGGTTAATCTCCACGCGTCAGCGCTTGACTCGAGCTGGATTGGTGCGGACGACACAGAGTTCGGAGCACTCCCGCTTCAGCTGGGTTCCGAAGGCGAGGCTGTCACCGACCTGCAACTGCGGCTGGTCAGGCTGAATCTGGGAATCGATGACGCGACCGGGCACTTTGGGCACTCGACACGCCTCGCCGTGGCAGGTTTCCAGCGCGTCCGGGGGCTCAGAGCCGACGGGATGTGCGGACGAGAGACCTGGAAGGCGATAGTCGGTGCGGGCTTCGAGCTCGGCGACCGCATCCTTTACAGACGCACCCCGATGATGCACGGTGACGACATCGCCGACCTACAGCGTCGTTTGAGCTCTCTCGGCTTCGACCCCGGGGGCGTCGACGGCATCTTCGGTGACAGGACTGCTGAGGGGCTGTGGGACTTTCAGCGCAACGTAGGGCTCGGCACCGATGGGATATGCGGACCGAGCACGATTGCCGAGTTGCAGCGCCTGGCCGTGCGCGCGGGAGGCCATGACCTCGTCAGCTCGGTGCGTGAGCGTCTAATGGCTGCAGCTGGACCAGCGACTCTCGCCGGTCGGCGAGTCGCCGTAGGTGAACAAGGAGGATTCGCCACCGGGGTGAGTGCACTGTGCCGCGCCCTGTCAGCTCGCGGCACTACTTCGTTGTCGCTTCACCACCCGGACGGTTCTGAACTGGCCGCCGCGGCCAACAACGCCCTGGCCGACTGTTATGTCGGGCTCCGCCTCGAGCCGAGCACGCGCGGCGTGCGGACTATGTACTACCGCGGCTACCGCTACGAGTCCGAGACCTCCAAGAGGTTGGCTGTTCTGATGGCTAGCGCTGCGGCTGAGAAGCTCGGGCTGGACGATCTCTCCGCTGAAGGAATGGCCCTGCCAATCCTGCGAGAAACGCGGATGGCAGCTGTGCTGGTTGAGGTCGGACCACCCCAAATCGTTACGATGAGAGTGACCGAGTTGGCTCAATCTCTCGTATCGTCCCTCGAGCGATGGCTCAAGGTCGACTGGGGACGGGACACATCGTCCACAACCTGATGCACAGGTTGTGGATCAAGGTCTACCAGCAGTCGAGATAGGGCGGGTACTCCTCGACCTGACGTCGATGGACCCTGACAGCGGCCGAGGTCAGTCCTGCGGCCGATCGTCACCCGTGATGAGTCGGTAGATGCGCTCCAGGTCGTCCAACGTGGCGAATTCGACGACCAGACGTCCTCGTTTCCCACCCATGTCGACGGCCACCCGCGTGTTGAGGTAGTTACCCAAGAGCTCTTCAAGGTCGAGAACTCCAGGCGGGCGCAGGCGCGTGATCGGCGCTCCGGTGGGACCGGCACCTGGGCTCGGGGCTTCTGCCCGCCGTACGTCAGGGAGCCGACGACCCGGGCCGGCAGCTGCGGCACCGGGTTCGGCCGGTTGTATCTCGGACAGCTCCTCATCACCTGTCGTGGTGGCCGTCTGGTCGGCTTGCGCGGCCTGGTCGGCTGAGTCGGCCTGGTCGGCCTGGTCGGCTCTGACAGCGGCGCGGATGATCTCCTCGACGGCTCTCACCGAGAGCCCTTGGCGGATGGCGTCGTTGGCGACGGACTCCTGCAGTGCTCGATCTGGAGAGCCGAGCACCGCTCGGGCGTGGCCGGCAGTAAGCAGGCCATCGCGAACGTGGCGTTGCACTACTGGCGGCAGCTGGAACAAGCGCAAGGCGTTGGTCACCGAGGTCCTGCTCTTCCCGACGCGGCGGGCCACCTCGTCATGGGTCAACTCGAAGTCCTCGATCAGCTGCTGGTAAGCCGCCGCCTCGTCGAGAACGTTCAGATCCTCTCTCTGGAGATTCTCGACAAGAGCCTGCTCCAGACTGGATACGTCGTCGACGGCGCGAATCACGGCTGGGATGGAGGTAAGACCCGCTCGCCTGGCGGCCCGGAGCCTCCGTTCACCTGCGATGAGCTCGTAATCGCCCGGCGCCAGCTCACGAACGAGCACGGGCTGCAGCAGGCCGACCGCCTTGATGGAGTCGACGAGGGCGGCAAGCGCCTCTTCGTCGAACTGCTTGCGGGGCTGCAGCCTGTTAGCCCTCACTTGGCCGAGCGGGAGCTGGACGAGATCAGACCCTGTCGGAGCAGACCCAGCCTGGGGGATGAGCGCGCCGAGACCGCGGCCCAAACCGCTACGCCGGGACACCGGCAAGCTCCTTAGCGAGCTCACGATAGGCGATGGCGCCTCTTGAAGTCGGGTCGTGAACGGTTATCGGTTCACCAAAGGAAGGCGCTTCAGCTATTCGCACCGTGCGGGGAATGACGTTCCTACAGACCCGAGCTCCGAAGTGAGCACGGACTTCCTCCACGACGGAGTCCGACAACTTGGTCCTGGCGTCATACATCGTGAGCACGATGGTCGAGACCGCCAGGGTCGGGTTCAGTTGTGAGCGGACTAGCTCGACGTTGCGCGTCAGCTGGGACACGCCCTCTAAGGCGTAGTACTCGCACTGGATGGGCACGAGTACCTCTGAGGCCGCCGTGAGGGCGTTCAACGTGATGAGTCCCAGTGACGGTGGGCAGTCGATGAACACGAACGCGAAGTCTTCCCGGATCGGGCCAACTGCTCGGCGCAGGCGGTGTTCGCGACTCAGCACGGGAACGAGCTCGATCTCGGCGCCTGCCAGATCGAGCGTCGACGGTGCGAGGAACAGGTTCTTGATACTCGTCGGCTCTATGCAGTCCTCCAGCGGCACTTCGTGAAGGAGAACGTCGTACATCGAGGTGTCAAAGTTACGCGGGTCGATACCTAGCCCGGTGCTCGCATTGCTCTGCGGATCGAGATCGATGATGAGGACTCGGAACCCGAGATCTGCCAGGGCCGCGCCGAGATTTACAGCCGTGGTCGTCTTCCCGACACCGCCTTTTTGGTTCGCTATGGCGAATACCCGGGCCTGGCCGGTTGGGTCCTTGGTCGACCGCTCACCCATCTCGGACGGATCGTTCGTCAAGCCGTCCCGAGTCGTCTCCGGAGGGCGTGCCTCGACGGCTGCTGAGTCCTGGCCATCCAAGTTGGCCGATGGTGCGGACACGAGGTCCCCCTCCAAGGTTGGCTCACTCCCGGACAATGTTGTGGAATTCACGACTCTCCTCGTGGACGACGGGTCAACCGCGCTATCGGAGTGGTGCCCTATAAGTCGGCCGAGCCTCATCGCATCACATCGGTAACGTAACGCATAAACGGCATGGTCGGTGCCAACGAGCGCCCGCTGTGAACGAGCTGATCCCGGTCGATGGCTGGGTGCCGGATGTGCCACGTGGAACAATCTGACCGCTCCGCCACACTAAAGCAAGCACCTCTACTCCAAGGAAACGAACGGTCGGGGCGGGCACCGATCGGCAAATTGTGCCACGTGAAACATGCCAGAAACTCGCCGCCGCCCGCCTGACGACTCTAGTCAGAAGAGGGGGCGCTTGTTAGGCAGCCCGTTGCGACGTGGGTACTTCTGGTCACACAATCTCTCGAGCGACATCGTCACGAAGCCGAACCCGCGGGCCCTACACGGTACGGCGGGCGCGAATCCAAGCATCCCAAGTCCTTGCGTTGGCCAGCGCTCCGAGTTCCTCGGCTCGCTCTCCGGTGGTTCTGAGACAACCAGGAAGCCACCCGCGCAGAGGAGGGGTGCCGCACACTCGGCGACTACCGCCGGCCTCCCGAAGGATCTCGCCACTGCTACCGAGAAGGTGCCGCGGACGGCCAATTCGCGACCGGCGACCTCGGCGCGTTCGCCACGCACGCCCACCCTGTCGCCGAGGTTGAGCCCGCCTACCGCCTCACGGAGCCAATCCGCCCGCCTGGCCGATCCATCGAGGAGCACCACTTCGCTCACACGGCGCAACAGTTCAGGCACTTCCACCATGACGAGCCCTGGTAACCCAGCACCAGAGCCGACATCGACCACTCTTACCTGGCTGCCTGCTGGGCAAGCGGCAAGCTCGCGCACGACGACGTCGGCAAAACCGAGCGCATGCTCGACCTGTTGCTCTATCGGCTGAGGACCGAGGAAGCCACGATCCCTGGCCTTCTCGAGAACTGCGAGTAGCGACGCACTGACAGCCACGTACTGCCGTCCGGTCGAATGCCGGTCCCGTCGAAGGACCGTCAGTCGTCGCCTTCGTTAGGAGGCTCGCTCACCAGCTCTTCACTGCTGGCGGACTCGGCGGCGTCACCGTCCGTGCTGGCTTCCACGGGCCGGATGACCACGTAGCGACGGGGATCCTCCCCCTCGGAGCTCGTGAGGACGCCGGCTAGTTCGGCAACGGCGTCATGGACGACCTTGCGGTCGGCGGCGCTCATAGGTTCGAGCGCGTTCGCTTGTCCTGTCTCGAGTACTTGGGCAGCCACACGTCGCGCGAATGCTTGCAGCGCATCTGCTCTGCGTGCCCTATATCCGCCGACATCCACGTGGATCCGCCCGGTGTGCTCGTCGCTGCGGCGCTGCGTCACCGTTCTCGTCAGTTCTTGGATGGCCTCGATAGTCACGCCTCGTGGGCCAACCAGGCGGCCGAGGCCCTGCCCGTCAACCCTCACCTCGATTGCATCGTCGACGACCGTGCTCGCAACCTCAGCTTCGAGACCGAAGCATCGGACGATTCCGCCCACGAATGCCCCGGCTACCTCTGCTTGAGCTTCGACACTCATCTCTTCCTCCTTAGGCGGCCTCTCGGCACCACTCGTGTCTCGCGATGGCTGGCCCTCTTGGCCTGGAGACCTGCGATTCTTGGTTCTCTGCCCGCCGGTGCGGGCCGAGCGATCACCTTCGTTCCGGGCCGGCGCGTCACCAGTCGAGTCGGGGGTGTTGGATGCGCTGCTATCGGCGACGCCGGATGAACTGCTGGAGCGTCTGCCGCCAACCCCTTTCCCGTTTGAGGTGTCGGCGACGCCCTGCGCTTTGCGCTTGCCGGATCGGCTGGACGTCTTGGATGTGCCACCTGCTAGTTCCCTGTCGGCGCTGTTACCCGACTTCGGCTGCCCGTCATGGGATCTGCCACTTGTCCCGCGAGACGCCGAGCCGGACGACCTGGAGTGGCTCTCTTTTCCATGGGGACGACGGGACGGCCGCTTGGCGCGGGCCTGCGCAGGCCGTACGCGCGCTCTGATCCTGGCGTCTGTTCTGCGGAGGCCGAACACCTTCGTCTTCGGCTGCTCAAGGACGACGACCTCGGCATCTGCCTCGACTACGCCTAGCCGGTCAAGGGCGTCCTCAAGCGCTTCTTCGTATGTTCTTCCTGTTGTCTCGACCCATTCCACGGTCAGCGCGGCCTCAGTAGGCGCCGCAGCCCTGTTGCGGCCGGCTGTGTGGGCTGGGCAGGCTTCGGGTCCGCCCCTGAGAGACCGCCGACCGGGCGGCGCGGACGCATGTTGCCTTGAGGTTTGCCGTTGCCGTTGCGTGGCGCATCAGGTCGTCTTGGCTTGACCGGTGGCCGCGTACCCTGCTTGCGTACTACTCCACCAGCGGTAGAGCCCGCCTTCGGGAGAGGGCGGCCGCCACCGGTGCTGCCGGCCGAGCGTGCCGCAGTGCCAGGCGGGTTACGCCGCACTCCTGAACCGTTGGCGGACTGGCCGTTGCCGGCGGGCCTCTTGACGGCGCCGCCTGTAGCCTTCCTGGCTCCTCCAGGAGAGGGCTTCTTTGTATCGGCCGAAGCTGCGGGCTTCACCATTGGCGGCTTAGGCCCGGTCGCGCGCCCAGGACCGGCATTCGGGCGCCTGTTGGCACCGGGCGTCCTCGCGCCGGACGCCTTGGTCGGGCGGCGACCTGCCGGCGGGGAAGGCTCGGCAGCGGGCGCGAGGGACTGTCCCGATGCAGCGGCAAGCCGCTCTCGGAAGGTCTGCTTACCTCCGCTTGGCGGTGCTGGCGGAGCATTCTTGCGCTGCTCTTTCAGCCGGTTCATCGAACCGACGATGACAGGGTCGTACTTGTACATCCAAGCCTGCTGCCCGATGCGGAATCCACTGGAGACGATAAAATAGATGCCGACTCCGGCAGGAAAGGCGTAGTAGAACACCAAGAACATCAACGGCATGAACTTCTGCACGGTCTGCATCTGTGGGTTGATGGCGGCGCCGGATCCGCTGTTGCGTGCCGTGATCTGCCAGATGGACAAGTACTGGAGTCCGACGGCTACGAGCAGCACGATCACGTACGGGGCAACGCCCCACCCGCTCGCCCCAGGGTGTGAGTGAAGCGAGCCGGTCAGGTTGAAGCCGAGGAAATCGGCCCGCCCGCCGTGAGCGACGAGGCTGCGGGCGATCGCCGTGTTGCTCTTCACATAAAGCGGCTGCGACAGCTGGTGCGCAGCCTTGCCCGTGCCGACTGTGATCGTGTGGGTCATACCCCGGATCACGTCGTAGAGCACGATGAAAATCGGGAACTGAAGGAACAGGGGTAGGCAACCCCCTGTCGGGCTGGCGCCACGCTCCTTGTAGAGCGCCATCATCTCGGCCTGCTGCTCGCGGTTGATCTCCGCCTTCTCTTGACCGGTCGTCCCAGCCAGTCGCTTCTTGTACCTGTTGCGCAGGGCAAGCAGCTCCGGTTGGATCAGTTGCATCTCGATCATCCCGCGCGTGCCCTTCTGGGTGAGCGGGAAGGCCACGATCATCGTCGTCAGTGTCAGCAACATGATCGACAACCCGTAGCTATGCGTCACGCTGAAGAAAGCTGCGAGTACGTAGCCGAAGATCGTCGCGAACGGAGTGACGACTGTCGTGATGATGCTGGCGAGGATCATTGCATGCTCACTTGGAAGGGACCGGGTCGACGCCACGACCACCGAGCGGCCGGCAGCGGAGAAGACGGCGGAGCGCTAGCCCGCCGCCGTGCAGGGCTCCGTATTCGGCAATCGCGTCAGCCGCGTACTCAGAGCAAGAAGGCACGAAGCGGCAGGGCGACAAGTGCCCGGCCCTGGCGCCTTGATAGGCACGTATGGACAGCAGGGCGAGGCGCGCGGCAGGGCTCATTGCTCGCCCACCGAGCTTGCTCTGAGCATTGCTTCGACCACCCGTGTCCTCAGTTCCTGGAACGAGATGTTCCGAACACCGGGCTCGAGCCCGATGAGATAGGCGCCTGGCGGCAGAAACGACGACGCCTCTTGGACAATCGCCCGTAAGCGACGCCGGTGGCGATTGCGCTCGACCGCTTTGCCGACACGCCTGGGCACCGAGTAGGCCACCCTGACAGACTCGTCAGCAAGCAACGCAGGGGCGTATTGTACCGCCACAGGTCCGGATCTGGAACGCAGCTTCGAGCTGCGGAGCAATCCGAAGGCTCGACGAGAACGGATCGGCCCGATGGCGGGACGCAAGGCGTCACCGCCAGAGCCCTCGGACTCCGCGACATTGCAACTTCGGGGAGATTCTGCGCCGTCGTCAGGCAGAGAGCCGCGCCCGGCCGCGGCGGCGGCGTGCCTTCACGATGGCCTGGCCGGCCCGGGTCGACATTCTGTGGCGAAACCCATGCCTGCGGGCACGCTTCCGTGTGTTGGGCTGGAACGTGCGCTTCATTTTGCTCTCTGTCTCGATTTCTATGGCGCGACGCCGGCCTGCTCACCCGACGGCGGACGCGAAGCGACTCGTCGGAGAGCTCCGGCCCAGACAGCGGTGAGACGCGCCAAACCAGGCGTCACGAAGGACATCGACAGCCTACAGAGGAGCGGGGTGAAAATTCAAACTGCTTCACCCATGAATGCAACAAAGACCGAGGCCACGCCTGTGAGCAGGCAGGACGCGCGACGGGTAGTTTTCGCGCGGCCAGTTACGACCGTTGGAAATGGTGCCTGAACTGCGATACGACACGGAGCCACAGGCGCGGTCGCTCTTCGGCGCGCCGCCGAGGCTGGGGGTACTATGCCGAGTTTGGGCGGTCCTGGCACCGTCCACACCTGTGGAACGGGTGTGGAGAACATCTCGACTGGAGAGCTTGGAGCTGGTGACAGAAGCTCAACAACTGTGGAACGAGTGCTCAGACGCCCTGCGGTCGCAGGTGTCGGAAGCGACTTGGCGAACCTGGTTCTCTGCTATCCAACCGACGGCCGTTGTCAACGGGATACTTGTCCTGTCCGTGCCGAGCGCTGTGGTGAGGGATCGGCTCGAAGGGCGTTTTCTTGGGCTCTTGCAGGACGTTCTCCACGACTCTTCCGGTAAGGACTACCCCGTCAGGTTCGACGTCGAAGTTGACGGCCTCGGCACTGACGCCGGCGCCCCCGTCCTCAGCCGAGTCGACGGCTTCGGCCAAGACCTCGAAACCAGGTCACCACTCGGCGTGGTGACGCGGCGGACTGGTGACGGAGCCCGGCCTGACGACGCCATGACGGTGACTCCGTCGCGGGAGCAAGGCACGCGGACCCCCGATGCCCCCTTCAACGCTCGATACACGTTTGACGCATTCGTCATCGGGCCGTCCAACAGGTTTGCCCACGCGGCCGCGCTCTCGGTGGCGGAGGCGCCTGCTCGCTCGTACAACCCTCTGTTCGTCTACGGCGGGGCTGGTCTCGGCAAGACCCACTTGCTACAAGCGATCGGCAACTACGTGAGAGAGAACTTCCCGAGGTTGCGGGTCCGCTATGTATCGACAGAGACATTCATGAACGAGTTCGTCGAGACGTTGCGGGCCAAGGATGACATGGGCGCCTTCCGCCGCCGTTACAGGGAGTGTGACGTTCTGCTCATCGATGACGTGCAGTTCATGGACCGCAAGGAGTCGCTCCAAGAAGAGCTGTTCCACACCTTCAACTCTCTCTACGGAGCCTCGAAGCAGATTGTGCTCACTTCTGACAGGGCTCCGAAAGCCATCGCCACACTGGAGGATAGGTTGAGGAGCCGGCTCCTGTCGGGGCTGACGACAGACATCCAACCACCCGAGCTGGAGACGCGCATTGCGATCTTGCGCACCAAGGCCGAGCACGAGGGAGCTGTTGTAAGCGACGAGGTTCTTGATTTCATCGCTTCGAACGTGCGGGACAACATCCGGGAGCTCGAGGGTGCTCTTATCCGTGTAACGGCCTTTGCGAGCCTGAACCGCCAGCCTTTGACTCGCGAGACGGCCGAGGTCGTCCTCGCCGACATGGTCGCGGCCAGCCAGCCACGCCAGATAACTGCAGTTCAGATCCTCGAGACGAGTGCTGCGCACTTCGGGTTCTCCCTGGAGGACCTTTGCGGACCGAGCCGGCGTCGACCGTTGGTCATCGCTCGCCAGATAGCGATGTACCTGTTCAGGGACCTCACGGACTACAGCTACCCGGCTATCGGGCGGGAGTTTGGAGGGCGCGACCACACCACGGTGATCCACGCGGTCGACAAGATCGGGAACCTGATGAAAGAGCGGCGGCTCGTCTACGACACGGTCACCGAGCTAATCGTGCGGCTGAAGAACAGTGGATGAAGTGTGGACCGCAGCTGGACAGCCGCCGGGTGTTCGGTTGACAACCCATGGGCAACACGCGATTTATCCCCAGCACCACCGAGCGGCACGGTGACAGCTGTGGGGGCCGTGGAAAACGCCGGCGTTACCGGACACGGTCGGAGCAGGAAGAATCGGGGTTCGTCCACAATCCACAACCCCTACTACTGTCACCACATTCTTTAGATCTCTAGAAACGAAGGAGTTGCCTACCGTGAGGTTCCGCGCTGATCGGGACAGTCTTCTCGAAGCTGTCACAACTGCGAGCCGGGCTGCTACGGCCAGATCGGGTTTGTCGACGGGTGTGGCTGGGCTTCAGCTGTCTGTTCGCGGGGACAAACTGGAAGTCGTCGGATCGGACCCCGACTTGGTTATCGAAGCCAGGTGCGCCGTGTCAGGGGATTCCGACGGCAGCGCCCTCGTCCCAAGCAGGCTTGTGTCCGACATCGTCAGGTCGTTCGAGTCGGGTGTCGTGAATGTAGCGGGGGGCGAAGACGAGGTGCGTTTCTCTTCGGGGCATGCGGAGTTCAACGTGCGCGTTGCGATCGGCGCTGAGATCACGAGGCTCGGCGTCCCCGAGTCCGAAGGCATCAAGATCCCCGCCGGTGACTTCGGCGACGGGCTCAGGCAGGTCGTCCGGGCGGCTTTGAGCGACGACTCACGGGCACCGCAGCTGACAGGCGTGCTGATGGAGGCTACCGAGCACGGCTTGCGACTGACGGCGACGGATTCATACAGGCTTGCCTTCAGGGACTTCGCAGGTATGAGCGTGCTGGAGCCGGAAAGTCATGTGCTTGTTCCCGCCAAGGCGCTCGTCGAAGTCGGACGCCTTGTCAGCGGCGTCAAGGACGACGCTGACGCCGAGCTGACCTTCCGTTACAGCGATCTGGACGCCGTCTTCGACCTCCCGGCCGTGCGGATCACCACCCGCCTGTTGAGGGGTCCTTTCCCCGACGTCCAACGCCTTGTCCCGCCCTCGTTTGAGCACGTCCTCAGCGTTCGTCGCGAAGAGTTCGGTGCCGCTCTCCGGCGCGTGCGCCTGCTGGTTCGCGACAGCAAGGACATAACGACGCCTGTACGCCTCTCGTTGCGCGAGGGGAGCGTCGAACTGGCGGTCCTCACTCCCGAGAGCGGCCGGGCCGTGGAGACGCTGAAAGGGGACTATTCCGGGGGGGAGGTGATGGTTGCCTTCAACCCGACATACCTGCTTGACGGCGTGGAGGCCCTCAAAGCTGACACGATGCAGCTCAAGATCACAGATCCCGGCAAGCCGGCTCTCGTCAGCGGGGAGGGCGAAGACGACTACAAGTACCTACTCATGCCGGTGAAGGTGTCCTGAGCACTCTCGGCACGGCTCCGGGCACCGCGGCGGCGCGCACCGCGGGGATTCCGGGCGACACCACGTCAGCCGCCGAGCAGACGACGGTCGGCTCACTTGAGGTCGAGAACTTTCGTAACTTCTCCACGGCCAAGTTGCTACCTGCGCCGGGTCTTACCGTCGTACGTGGCGACAACGGAGTCGGCAAGACCAGCTTGCTAGAAGCGCTGTCATACTGCTCGAAGCTGAAGTCGTTTCGATCCGTGCCTCGCGACGCTCTCATCAGGCTCGGCCAATCGAGCGCCAGCGTGCGAACAGAGCTGCTCCACGGCACCCGCCGCGTCGAGATCGAGGTTTCGCTCGAAGTTGGTCGCCGTGACAAGGCGCTTCGCAACAAGCAGCGCGTGGACGGCGTCAAGGACTTGCTCGACGTGCTGCGCACGACATTGTTCACGCCAGATGACCTCGACATCACCAAGGGCGGACCTGAGCTGCGGCGAGACGTGCTCGACGATGTCATTCAAGCCACGCGCCCACGGCTTGCCGCTGATCGGGCCAACCTCGATCGGATTCTTCGACAGCGCAACGCCCTTCTCCGCCAGATGAGTGGCCGATTATCCGGCCAAACCGGCCATACGCTGGACGTATGGGACGAGCGGCTTGCCGAGACGGGTGAGCGGGTAGCCAGTGCTCGAGAGGAGCTGGCTGGAGACCTCGGACCACTGGCCACCGAGGCATTCGCCACGCTGGCTCCGGGCGACGGCCCCCTCAAGCTCCGTTATGCCCGCTCGTTCGAAGGCAACCTGGCCGAGGCGCTCGCCAAGGCACGTCAAGACGACGTGCGCCGGCAAGTCACCACCGTCGGCCCGCAACGAGACGACTTGGAGCTGCGCGCCGGCGGGCTGGAGGCCCGAACCCGCCTGTCGCAGGGCCGGCAACGCTGTGTCGCCCTTGCCCTCAAGCTGGCCACCCACCGCTATGTTGCCCGGGTCACCGGCGTGACACCCGTATTGCTTTTGGACGACGCCTTCTCCGAGCTCGACGACGCCACGTCTCGTGCCCTCGTTCAAGAGCTCCCGAAGGGCCAGGCGATCCTCACCACGGCAGGTGCGCTGCCGCCCGGGGCACAACCGGCGCTCGTCGTGGTGCTCGAGGACGGGAGGCTCAGGTGAACCGAGGCAACTGGCGTCCGGACGAGCCTGCGGGGCCGGGCGTACCGATCGGCCAGGCTGCGAGGAGCTACCTGCGAGCTCGTGGCCTGACCGCGACCGTGCGCCTGGCGGACGTCATGGCGGTGTGGGACGAGGCGGTTGGTCACGTGATCGCAGCTCAGGCACGCCCCGTCGCCATGCGCTCGTCGGCGCTCGTCGTAGAGGTCGCCGAGCCGGCATGGGTGATCGAGTTGCAGTTCCACTCGGTTGCCATCCTCGGGCGCCTCGCAGAGCGGCTTGGTGAGGCCGGACCAGCGGAGATAACCGTGCGTGTGCGGCGCCCGGGAGGCGGGCCACGGGGTTCCGAACAGGGCGCGGACCAGCAGTCGCGGTGACTGGGGGCCGCCCGGGTGCCCCTCTGGTGAGAGTCGTGGAAAGTGGGCGCTGAGATGCCGGAGATGGCCTCTCGATGCGTCAGGTAGCCCGCCCAGAACGGGTACAATGAGATGCATCGCCCACCGCCCGGCTTCCCTCGTCGCGGCCGGGACAGGGCCAGTCAGCATCACCACAGTTGGAAGGTCGCGCCCGTGGTATTGGAATCAGAGATCAGGAGGGTCAAGTCGGTGACGGACTCCTACGAAGCCTCGGACATCACGGTGCTCGAAGGACTGGAGCCCGTGCGCCTGCGGCCCGGCATGTACATCGGGTCGACCGGCCCGAGCGGCCTGCACCATCTCATCTGGGAGGTGGTGGACAACGCGGTGGACGAAGCCATGGGCGGTTACTGCGACCGGATCAGACTCACCCTGCTGGCTGACGGTGGGTGCCGGTGTGCCGACAATGGCAGAGGCATCCCCGTCGACGACCACCCCCAGTACAAAGGCAAGTCGGCCGCTGAAGTCGTCCTCACGACCCTTCACGCCGGCGGTAAGTTCGGCGGCAGCGGCTACAAGGTCTCCGGCGGGTTGCACGGAGTCGGCGTCTCGGTCGTGAATGCCCTGTCAAGCCGGCTCGAGCTCGAGGTGGACCGCGACGGGAAGGTGTACCGCATCGACTTCAAGGACGGTGGCACACCGGACGGGGCCATCCACGTCACCGGCGAAGCGCCCGAGGGTCACACAGGCACCAGGGTGACGTTCTGGCCGGACGACTCAGTTTTCGAAGAGGTCGAGTTCCGCGCCCAGACGATCCTGGAGCGCCTGCAGGTCTACGCCTTCCTCAACAGGTCACTCGAGATCCGGTTCAGGGACGAGCGAGAGGGTCGGCAGTACGAGGAGACGTTCTGTTACAGCGGCGGCATCGTGGACTACGTCAAGCACCTGAACGCTGCCAAGGAGTCGCTCTTCCGCAAGGTCGGCTATTACTTTCACTCCGAGGAAGAGCAAGAGGTAGAAGTGGCTCTGCAGTGGAACACGGGCTTCTACGAGAGCATCTATTCGTTCGCGAACGGCATTGCCACCGTCGAAGGCGGCATGCACGAAGAGGGTCTCCGAAAGGCGCTCACGAACGTGGTCAACAAGTACGCACGGCTCTGGAACATGGTGAGAGAAGGCGCCGAGACCCTTGACGGCCGGGACATTCGCGAAGGCCTCACGGCCATCGTCTCTGTCCGGTTGATGAACCCGCAGTTCGAGGGGCAGACCAAGGGCAAGCTCGGCAACACCTCGATGCGCTCGCTCGTCGAGCGGGCTACGAACGCCAAGCTGAGCGAGTGGTTCGACGAGAACCCCAAGGAGGGCCGCCAGGTCGTCCAGAAGGCACTTCTCGCCCAGCGAGCTCGCCTGGCTGCCAACCAGGCCCGGGATCTCACCAGGCGCAAGAGTGCTCTCGACGGTGCCGGTCTGCCCGGGAAGCTCTACGACTGCTCGTCGCGCGACCCCCGCGAGTCGGAGCTGTTCATCGTCGAGGGGAATTCCGCCGCGGGCTCGGCGGTGAAGGCTCGTGACCCGAGAACGCAGGCCATCCTGCCGATCAGAGGCAAGATCCTGAACGTCGAGCGGGCACGGATTGACAAGATGCTCAAGAACGCCGAGATTCAGGCTCTGATCATGGCTATCGGTGCCGGCCTGTCCGACGAGTTCGACCTCGCCAAAATCCGTTACAACAAGGTCATAGTGCTGGCCGACGCCGACGTTGACGGGTCTCACATCCGAACACTCCTGTTGACGTTCTTCCTGCGCCAGATGAAGCCACTGGTCGAGGCTGGGCACGTCTACGCCGCCCAACCGCCCCTGTACTCGGCTGAGGTCGGGACGGCAAAGACGTACCTGAAAGACGACGCCGCACGAGCACGGTTCCTGGAGGAGCACCCGAACTACTCCAAGGAGTTCCAGCGGTTGAAGGGCCTCGGCGAGATGAACTGGCAGGAGTTGAAGGAGACCACGATCGACACCACCAAGCGGTCGCTGCTGCAGGTCTCGATGGAGGACGCCGCCACGGCGGACGACGTCTGCTCGGTCCTCATGGGCGAGGACGTCGAGCAGCGCCGCCACTTCATCCAGCGCAACGCCAAGGACATCCGCTTCCTCGACATTTGACGCCCTGAGCGGCGAGCACCCCCGTGCCGGCACGCCAACGCACGAGCGCTCGCTGATCCTCCGAAGACCGCCAGTCTTCGGGCAAGACACTGATACACGGAGGCACCTAACACGATGGCCGGACCAGACGGAAACGGAACCAGCAGGGGGCCCGGTGAGGGCGACGATCGTAGCGCGGTCGGGATCGTCCCTGTGGAGATCCAGGCTGAGATGGAGCGCTCGTTTCTCGAGTACTCGATGTCGGTCATCGTCCAGAGAGCACTGCCCGATGTCCGCGACGGGCTGAAGCCCGTCCACCGCAGGATCCTCTACGCCATGAACGAAGAGAACCTGCGACCGGACAGGCCCTTCGTGAAGAGCGCGGCCGTGGTCGGTGAGGTCATGAAGACCTACCACCCGCACGGCGACGTCGGGATCTACGACGCACTTGCCCGCATGGTGCAGGACTTCAGCTTGCGCTACCCGCTCGTCGCCGGCCACGGTGACTTCGGGGCACCCGGCCCGAACATGGGCCCAGCGGCCGCCCGCTACACCGAGTGCCGCCTTGCTCCGCTGGCAATGCACCTGCTGGACGGCATCGACGAGGACACCGTTGACGTCATGCCGAACTACGACGGTTCGACGACTCAGCCCGTGGTGCTCCCGTCCCGCTTTCCCAACCTTCTTGTGAACGGGTCGCAGGGGATCGCGGTCGGCATGGCGACCAACATCCCTCCGCACAACCTCGGCGAAGCCATCGACGCTTGCCTTTACGTCCTGGAGAACCCGGATGCCGGGCCGGACGAACTGATGCGCTTCGTGAAGGGCCCCGACTTCCCGACAGGAGGACAGATCCTGGGTCGGTCCGGGATTCTCGACGCCTACCGCACAGGCCGAGGTTCCATCAAGATGCGAGCCGTCGCCGAGATCGAGGAGGGCCGGGCGGGGAAGGCACAGATCGTCGTTACCGAGATCCCGTACCAGACCTCCGTCGACGTCATCTCGCAGCGCATTGCCGAGGCCGTCACCTCAGGCGACGTCGCCGGCATCGACGGGATCGAGAACCTGTCGGCTGGCGAGTCGACCCGACTCGTCATCACCCTGAAACGCGACGCCAATGCCAACGTCGTGCTGAACAACCTTTACAAGCACACTCCGCTCCAGACGAGCTTCGGCGTCAACATGCTGGCGCTGGATGACGGGGTGCCCAGGCTGCTGAACCTCGCGCAGGCCGTCAAGGCCTACGTCAACCACCAGATCGAAGTCGTCCGGCGCCGGTCCGAGTTCCGCTTGGCCAAGGCACGGGCGCGGGCACACATCGTCGAGGGACTCCTGCGGGCTCTCGACATGCTGGATGCCGTCATCGCCACAATCCGCGGGTCAGAGGACCGCGGCGCCGCTCGCGCCGCACTTATGGCTACGCCCTTTGACTTCTCCGAGATACAGGCGAACCACATCCTCGACATGACGCTCGGGCGGCTGACCCGCCTCGGCAGATCCGAGCTCGAGGAAGAGATGCAGGTACTCCTCGTGACGATAGGCGAGCTCGAGGCCATCCTCGGCGACCCGGCCCGCCTTCGCGAAGTCATTGCCTCGGAGATGGGCGCCATCCGCGAGAAGTTCGCCGACGAGCGGCGCTCGCAGATCGTCCACGACCCGGGCGACCTGAACATCGAGGACCTGATCGAGGACGAGGAGATGGTGGTCACGGTCACCAGGGCGGGCTACGTGAAGGCCGTGTCGGCCGATGCGTTCCGGACCCAGGGCCGGGGTGGCCGAGGTGTCGCCGGTGCACGCCTCAAGGAAGAGGACCTCGTACGCGAGGTCGTTCACGCCACGGCGCACAACCACCTGCTCTTCTTCTCCAACCGCGGCAAGGTGTACCGGCTGCGTGCCCACGAGATACCGATCAAGGAACGCAACGCCAAGGGAACCCCGGCCGTGAACCTGATGCCGCTCGAGCCGAACGAGTCGATCCAGGCCATCATCGTGGCCGGCTCGTTCGAGGATGACGGCTACTTGTTGTTCGCCACCAAGGCGGGCCAGGTCAAGAAGACGGCTATCAGCGAGTACGACAAGTCGCGGCGGGAGGGGTTCATCGCCATCAACCTGAACGCCGGCGACGAGCTGGTCCGCGTCATCCGCACGTCCGGCTCGGACGAACTTCTGTGCGTGAGCAAGGGCGGGATGGCGATCCGCTTTGCCGAGGCCGAGGTTCGGTCGATGGGCCGCAGCGCGGCCGGCGTACGCGGCATGAGGCTCAAGGCCGGCGACGAGCTCGTGTCGTGCGACGTCGCCAGGGAGGGCGTCGACATCCTGATCGTGACCGACGCCGGCTACGGCAAGCGCACCAAGCTCGAGCACTTCAACTCCCAAGCCCGCGGTGGCCAGGGCGTGCGAGGTATCAGGCTGACCCAGCGGCGAGGTGCTGTAGTGGCCGCGATCATGGTGTCGCTCGATGACGAGCTGCTGATCGTGGCGTCAGGTGGGGTCGTGATCCGCACAGCCGTCCGGGAGATCGCGGCCCAGGGACGTGATGCCACCGGGGTGCGGGTCATGAACCTGGACGACGGCCAGACCGTGGCAGCCGTGGCGCCGGTGACCGCCGGGGCGGAGGAGTAGCCCGGCGCTGGCTGCCCGGCCGCGTGGGGGCCTGCCTGGCAGGGGTGAAGAGCCGTCTCCCCTGCCCGTCGAATGGGACGGTGCTGCTGAGGAGGGAGATGTAGGGCCGGGCTTACGTTTCCTTGGCAATTTCGCTTCGTAGGGCGGCACGCTTGCCGCCGCACCGTTCGGGGCCTTACCTGGCATCTTGACCACCAGCCGACCGTTCTGGTTGCCCACCCGGTATCGAGGTGGGCCGCCGGACGTACAGACTTAGCCGCGTTTCGGCGCGTGGGGCGGCCCACCTGTCGGTGGGTGGCACCGGTTCCGCCCCGGGAGCGCTTCTGCGGCTGGCGAGGGCGGTGTATCGTCATTCCCTCAGTTCCTGCAAGGGTCGAGGGGCTATAGCTCAGTCGGTTAGAGCGCAGCACTGATAATGCTGAGGTCGCTGGTTCGATTCCAGCTAGCCCCACCGATAAGTCCCTGGTCGAGCGCCACTTGCTTCGAGGCCGCTCCACCGAGTTGGGAGCGCCGTGCGCGCTGCGTGCGCGAAGGACATCGGTCGCGCAAAGGGCGTTCTCGAGACTCGGTGTCCTCTGCTCGGCTCCTCGTCGCAAGCCAGATCCAGCGTCGGCACGATCCGGTGGCTCGGCTCGGGAAAGAGGCCCGCCGGGGGCACCTCGGTCGCGGGGTCCAGAGTGCTCAGGTAGCGGGCGAACGGCCGGACGACGCCGAGCCGGTATGCAAGGTAGGTCGCGGCCCCGCCGGACGGTTGCCTGGCCCAGGACGCGGCATGGTCCAAGGTCAGGTGCTTGGCGCCCTTCGACTGCAGGTAGTCCACGAACTGATGCAGGAGCCGACCCTGGATCTCGAGCTTGTATTCCATGGCCCTCCTGGTGACGAGGTAGTCGTCGGCGGCGAGGGAGAAGTCGGTCGTCATCGTCCGCCTCCTGGCCACGGCATGGCGAGCTCGCGCAACGCCAGATGGTCGACCTTGGCGTAGCCAGCGGTCACTGCGACGCTTCGGTGTCGGAGTATCTGGGCCACCTCGGCGAGCGACCCACCGGCGCGCAAGATCTCGGCCGCTGCCGTGTGCCGCAGGCGGTGAGGACCGAAGCTCCCGACTCCAGCCCGCTTGCTGGCAGCTCTCACCACATCGGCGACTCCGTCAGCGCTGAGCCCCCGGACGGGAGCCACCGCCCGCAGGAAAACCTCGCGCTCTGGACGACGGGGTCGTCCTCTCTTCAGGTAGCCGGCGATCGCCTCCCCGACGTCGGGGGGCAGCGGCAGGCGCTCTTCGACGTCGCCCTTGCCGCGCACCACGATCTCCCCCGCGCGCCAGTCGATGTCGTCGAGGCGCAGGCCAGCGGCTTCGGCGCTGCGCAACGCCGTGACGACTCGCCCGGTGTCGGGCATGCTGTTCACCATGGCACGGCTCAGTGGGAGGGTGGCCCTGGTGACCGGCGCGAGCAGAGGCGCTGGCCGCGGGATTGCGACCGCGCTCGGCGCCGAAGGCAGCACCGTGTATGTAACGGGACGCAGCAGTCGAGTCAAGCCAGCAGTTGCAGAGTTCCCTCACGCGGTGGAGGACACCGCGGACGAGGTCACTGCCGCAGGAGGCCGTGGCCTTGCGGTGGTCTGCGATCACACCGACGACGATGACGTGCGCTCCCTTTTCGACCGCATCCGATCCGAGCACGGCCACCTCGACGTGCTGGTAGCCAACGCCTGGGGCGGCTACATGCCATATCCGGAACACAACGAGTGGTTTGCCAAGCCGTTTACTGAGCAGTCGATGGCGCGCTGGGACGGGATGTTCACTGCTGGGCTACGCAGTCATTTGTCCACGTGTCTCTTCGGGCTTCCGTTGCTGGAGGAGGCAGGCTATGGACTGGCCGTGCTCACCACGTTCACCAGAGGACGCCGGTACCTTGGCAACGTATTCTACGACGTTGCCAAGAACGCCGTCTGCCGGCTGGTCTCGTCGCTGGCCGAGGAGACGATGGAAAGCGATCTCGCAATTGTCGGGGTGTCGCCCGGCTGGATGGCTGTCGAGCGAATGACGGGGCTGTCCGAACGGCAGAGAGCCGAGATGGAGTCGGTGGCCTACATCGGCCGTGCAGTCGTAGAGCTGGCATGTGATCCGGCCGTGTCACGGCGCTCCGGTCAGACGCTGGCTGTTGGCGATCTCGCGAGGATCTACGAGTTCACCGACATCGACGGGCGACAGCCGACTCCGTATGTGATCGAGCCCTAACGTCCAACAAGGCCACGGCAACCGTCGGGCTGGGAAACGCCGATCGACACGCACCCAATCCTGAGGTCGCCGCCCCGATCGACTCGGGCAGCTGGAGCAGGAAGGCCGATCGTCGCCTGCTCGGTGGGAGGCAACAAGCCGTCCCGCCGGCGCGGCGCGTCCCGCCGAACTCGCGGACCACAGCACAGCCGTAGGAGGTGAAATAGTCCGCGGGTGGCTCGATCGGCCGCCGGGACGGGGGCGGGCCGCCACGCTGCTTGGCTGTCTCCCCGCCAGCCAACCGCCACCGCGCCCCAGGGTTATGATTCCAAGCCGTGCCGGATCGGGGCTGGCGGCGAGACATTCAAGGGTTGCGCGCCGTCTCGGTTGCCCTCGTCGTCGCCTACCACGCCTTCAACTGGGCGGTTCCAGGGGGCTACATCGGGGTCGACGTCTTCTTCGTCATCAGCGGCTACCTCATCACGGGCCAGCTGGTCAAGGAGCTGTCCGGCACCGGCAGCCTTTCGATAGGCCGGTTCTACGCTCGCCGCGCCAGGCGCATCCTCCCTGCGGCAACGGTAGTCATAGTCGTCACCGTGGTAGCCGCCGCCATAATCCTCGACGGGCTGCGGGCGAGGTCTGTGGCCACCGACGGCCTGTTTGCCTCGTTCTTCGTCTTCAACTACCGGGTGGCAGCCGAGGGTACGAACTACATGAGCGCCGCCGTGTCGTCTTCGCCGCTCCTGCATTACTGGTCGCTGTCGGTGGAGGAGCAGTTCTACGCACTGTGGCCGGCCCTGCTCTGGGCGACGTCGTTGGTCTGGTGGCGAAAGGGCCACAAGGCTTCGAAGCTGTCGGTGTCGCTCGTCCTCGGCTTGATCGCCCTTGTGTCGTTGTCCATCTCGATCGCCCAGTCGGGGTCGGGTTCGTCCTGGGACTACTACTCGCTGCTCACGAGGGCGTGGGAACTGGCCGCCGGTGGGCTGCTGGCCCTCAATCCCGATATCTTCGCCCGTCTCGGCCATGTCGCCTCGCGCGCTCTCACGTGGGCAGGGCTGGGGGCGATCTGCGCCTCGGCCTGGCTCCTGTCGGATGCGACTCCCTTTCCCGGCTGGGCGACGCTCATACCGGTTGGAGGCGCCATTTTCGTCATCGGGTGTGGCAGCGTCGGCGACCAGTCCCGGGGCGCTTCGCTGTTGCTGGGGACTCGCCCGTTCGAGGCAATAGGCGAGCGGTCGTACTCGATTTACCTGTGGCACTATCCCGTGCTGGTGCTGGGCGCCGCAGCGGTCGGCGGAACCGTCCCGGGGCTGGGCCGCCTGGGCCTCGTGGCGTTGTCGGTTGGCCTGGCCTGTGCGTGCTACGAGCTGATCGAGCAGCCCATTCGCCAGGCGCGGTCCCTCGTCGCCTTACCTCGGCGCGGTCTTCGCCTGGGGTTGTCGGCCATGTGCACGGCCGCCGCCGTGTCACTCCTGGTCCCGCTGGCGCTGCCCTCTCTGGTCGGGACGGGAGCCGCGGCCGCGGCACCGCCTGCTCTCGGCTCGACACCCTCGACACCCTCGACACCCTCGACACCCGCCTCGACGCTGGCCAGCCCTACGTCCACCCCCTCTTCCACACCTGCCGGCAGCACGACGACTACTCGTCCCACCACGTCGACGGTCACCTCGACTCACCCGACGACGCCTGGGAGCAGCTCACCGAGCACAACCACGACGACGGTACCTGTCACCTCCACGACTGTTCCCTCTCCTCAGTCCATCAGCACCCAGATCAGCGAGGTGACCGCGGAGGTCCAATCCAGTCTGCGTGCAGGCCTTGCCATCTCGGACGTGCCCAGCAATCTCACGCCCTCTCTGTCCACGGCTTGGGCCTCCGGCGGGCAGGTGGCCACGAGCGGCTGCCTCGTGGACTACGCACCCACTACCTCGCCGCCATGCGTGTTCGGCAGTAGCAGTGCGTCCCACACGATCGTCTTGCTCGGAGACTCGCATGCCGCACAGTGGTTTCCTGCCCTCAACGCAGCCAGCACCGAACAGCACTGGCGTCTGGTGGTCCTTACCAAGCAGGGCTGCCCGCCCGCCGACGTCCTCGTGCCGAGCCCAGAGTCCGGGGGGCAGCCCTACACGAGCTGCGATGTCTGGCGCGCCTGGGCCTGGAAGGACCTGGCCAAGCTACGTCCTGCTGTCGTCCTCGTCTCGTGGGACCGCACGCTCTCGCACGTGGCTCAGACCCCACCGCCCATCGCCGGCATGCCTGCTCCGCCCACGACGTACAGCACGCCATGGCTGAACGGCATAGCGGCCACGTTCAACATGCTCCAGTCGATCGGGACGAAGATCATCTTCATGTCCGACTCGCCCTTGATGGCCCAGCCGGTACCGGACTGCTTGGCGGCTCACATGACCGACGCCGAGGCGTGCACGCGACCGACGATTGACGCCGACTTCCATCCACCGCTGCAAGCCCAAGAGATCCAGATCGCCGAGTCCTACGGCGCCCAGGTGATAGTCCCGACGCAATGGCTATGCACACCGCAAGCCTGCCCCGTGATCGTCGGGAACATCCTGATCTACCGGGACCAGGACCACCTGACGCCCGCAGTCGTGACTTGGCTCGCACCTTTGTTCGGCTTGGAGATGGAGAAGTTGCTGGGTGCGTCCTACTTCGGGCCCGAGCAACGGGCATCGTCACTTCGTGGAGATCGTCACTCCGCCGGCGGACACCCAGGGCATGCGGAAGGAGCCGTAGTCGATCTGCTGCCGGGACACCGCGTTGATGTTCGTGAGCAGGGAGGCGAGGTTGCCGGCGACCATCGTCTCGTTGATCGGGTGCACCACCTTGCCGTCCTCGACGTAGAAGGAGTTCTTGGCAACGCCCGAGAAGTCCAGGCTCTGGTTGGGGGTGCCCCCGGAGTAGCGGCCCATGACGATGCCGCGTTCGGTGGCGGCGACGATGTCGTCAAAGTCGGTGTCACCCGGGCTGACTTCGATGTCAGTCTCGCCCGTGGTCATCGGCCGGTTGAGCTTGTGGCTCATGTACCAGTCGACGATGAAGCTCTCCAGCACCCCGGCGGTTACGACGCCGAGGTCGACGTTCGGGAAACCCTCGTTGTCGAAGGCGGCGGCGCCCGCCAGTGTGCTCGGGCGGTGAGCAAGGGTGAACTTAGGCGAGGCGATACGGTCGCCCAGGCGGTCTAGGAACGGCGTCGTCTTCTTCATCAGCGCCAGCCCGCTGAGGGAAGTCACGACGCTGGAGATGAGCGCTGCACAAGCCTGGGGCGTGAGGATGACGTCGCCCACGAACGTCTCGGGCACCGGGCTGGCGCCGAACGACTCCTCGGTCTCGGCGATGGACTGGCGTATCCCGTCCATGTCCGAGAAGTCGGCGACGGGTGAACCGGACGCCACCGTGCAGTACTGGAACGACGTCGAGGCCTTCTCGTTGCGGCCGGCCAGGACGAAGCTGACTTGGTAGTGGCTCCTGCGGGCATGCTGGGTGCGGCCCCGCGAGTTGGCGTACGAGTCCCAGACGTTGACGAAGCTGTAACTGGAGGACCGGCTAAGGATGCTCGGGTGCTGGCGGCGCAGCGACTCGACGAAGCTGGCCACGGCGTCGACCATCGCCTCGGAGTCCGGCTCCTGGTCACCGCCGTTCGTGGCCGGCGCTGAGCCGGCATCGGGCAGGACGTTGGCCGGATCCGGCTCGCTGGCGCGGGCGGCCTCGAGCGCCTGAGAGACCGTCGTGTCAACGCCGTCGTGGTCGCGGCCCGTCATCTCGGAAGACCCCTTGCGGTCGCCGGAGTACGCCGTGACCGAGAGCGAGTCGTTCACGGTCGAGCGCACCAGGCTGACCCCGTCGGTGTCGAAGTTGACCTCGTAGCGCTCCCTGTAGCAGTGGGAAGCCTTGGAAGCTGTGGCGCCCGCCTGCAGGGCCCGCTGGACGGCATCCTCGGCTATGGCCACGCCGACGTCCGGTTCGAGTGCAATTGCCATCTATCGTCCCGCCACGCCGATACGGCACTTGATGGCGGGACCACCCATGCCGACGGGGATCCATTGCTTCTTGCCGCACATACCACCCTTGGACCAGGTCATATCCTGGCTCACATCGGTGATCGTCTTCAGCATGTCGAAGGCGACGCCGGCGATGGTCGTGTCCCGTAGGCCGCGGCCGAGCTTGCCGCCGACGATCTCGTAACCGCACCCGACACCGAACATGAACTCGCTCGTGGTGTCGGCTTGCCCGTTCGTGGCCCGCTTGAAGTAGTAGCCGCGGTCCACCGAAGCGATCATGTCGGCCAGGCTGTCAGTCCCGGGCAGGATGGCCGTGTTGCGCATGCGCACGAGTGGCTCGTCGTCGAAACGGTACGCCCGTGCATTCCCCGTCGGCCTCGCCCCCATGACCCGCGCCGTCTCCTTGTTGTGGAGGAACCCCTGCAGGACACCGTCCTTGATGAGCGTCACGTCCTGGCACGGCGTGCCCTCGTCGTCCACGTCGATGGCGATGCTGCCCCGCCCGTCCGGGCCTCGCTTCGCGAAGTCGACCATCGTCACCTTCTCGGAGGCGATCTGCTGGCCGACCTTGTCGCCGGCGATCGACCCCGCCAGGACGAGGTCCGCCTCGCAGGTGTGACCGATTGCCTCGTGCGCCAGGATGCCGGCCAGCGCCGAGTCGAGGATCACGTCGTGCTCGCCGGGCTGGCAGAAGATGCCGGCGGCCTTGTCGCGCACTTCGCCGTGCAGGGCGTCGAGGGCCGGGTAGAGAGCCTCGACGTCGGTCAGGTGGTCCTGTGCCTCCCCGAAGCCGCCGAAGGTGTCGTAGACCTCGACCACGCCGTCGCTGGCCTTGGCGGACAGGCGCACGGCCAGGACCAGGCGGGGCACGTACGAGTAGGTGGAGGCGCCGGCGGAGTTCGCCAGCCCCTTCTCGATGCTGAGGGCGTTCAGGCTGACTTCGATGTTGACGAGCTCGGGGTAGGCCTGGCGGAGGTAGGCGTCGATGGCTCGCACGACGTCGAGCTGGTCGACTGCCGCCATGGCCGGCCGGCCGCTCCGATGGTCGTACGAACCGCGCCCGGCACCGGCTTCTGGAAGCTGCTCTTCGTTACGAGGAGCTCTCCGGGTGACTATGTCGGCATTGTCCGCCGCCCGGCTGAGCACGGCCGGGATGGCGTCGTCGCTCAGCGTCGGCAGCGATGCGAAGCCGAAGGCGCCGTCCTGGTAGCTCCGCGCCGACACCCCGCTCGTGGTGGTCGCCCGGTTGACGACGACCGTGCCGCCCACCATGGTGACGACTGACTCGTAGTTGGCGTGCAACCTGAGCTCGGTATATGGTGCCAGGCTGTTCGAATAGCGTTCCAGTTGATCGAGCATCTGTCCTCCAAGTGTCCTGCCTTCAGGCAGTCTCGCGTATCCGGCCGCGCAGCGGAAGCCCGCCTCCCCGCCGCCACTGGCGGCTGCCACCGGCGGCGGGCGAACCCGAGGAGAGTGTCGACCGGTAGGCGGTCGGTCAGCTCCTCGGGTTCATCTGCTGAGACCCGCCGCTCACACCGCGACCCTGCGCCAAGCAGCCGAGGTCGTGCCGCGCGTCCTGACAGGTGCTTGCGGAGAGCGCGCCGGCATCGAGTAGCCGGATCCCTTGCCCGGGCACCAGGGGTTCGTGGGTACGCCTGAGCACGGGTTGGGCATCGTCGGGAGGTTCTTCGGGACCGAGGTGAGGACGACCTTTTTGGACATGGGGTACTTGGCGCCGGCCGGGCACGCCCCGAACCCGGTGTCGCACAGGACCTGGTTGAAGAGCGGGCCGCCCGTGTTCGACGTCTGGGTCGTGACCCCGCACTTCGGCTGGGCCTTCTCTAGGTCGGCCGGCGAGCTTCCCTGTGGTGCCACGTTCCCGGAGTAACAGTTACCGGGCTGCCCTCCGAACAACGTGATCTGGCCGAAGTCGGAATTGGAGGGGTTCCCGAAGTAGCCGTCGTGCACGAAAGTGTTGTCGATGAGAGCGTCGTCCTTCGGGTCGTAGACACAGCCGAAGATCGCCTCTTCGACGCCGCCCGTGCCCGAACACGTCTGGTGGTCCTGGGGCGGGCTCATGTCCGGGTAGGGGACGAACAGGATGCCCCAGGCGCCGTTGTTCTCGAACTTGTTGTTCATGACGGTGTCATTTGTGCCCCCTGAGATCGTCATGCCGGTTCCGGTCGGGCCGGCCGCCGCCGAGCCGGCTTTGGGGGTCGAGTCGTTGTTGTTGTTGTGCACGTAGTTGTCCACGAAGACCCAGCACGAGTGCGTCTGGGTGATGTTGCTGGGCGTAGTTGTGGGGCAGTCTCCGTTCTGGGGCGCGGGCGGGTCGCCGTTGATCTGGGTGTTGGTGTCGAGCCCGTCCTCGTTGTCGTCGAACTGCGAGTTCTCGATGATGATCTGGCCCCCGGAGTTCGTGCCCGAGTATCCGAGCGCGTCGTTCTCCATCCAGGCGTGGTCGATAGTCATGTCGCAGGCCTGCTGGCACGCGCCTACGTACATGCCGGAGTCGTTGAAGTTGTTGGCATACAGGTAGTTCCAGTTGCCGGGGCCGGCCGAGTTCGAGGAGAAGATGCCGTAGGCCGGCGCTGTGGTCTCGTTCTGGTAGAAGGAGTCGGTCGCCGTCAGGTAGTAGCCCCAGTAGCCCTTGAGGCCGATCTTGGCGGATCCGTCGCCGCCGTTCCACCAGACCTCGTTGCCCGAGGCGCCCGTGCCGGACAAGAAGTTGCATATCGTCAGGTTGTCGACGCTGACGTTGTCGGCTTTCCAGATCAGGATGCCGTCGCGCCCGTACGCCTTGCCATCGGCCCCGGTCGCGCCGTAGTCCTGCCAGGCGGCGCTGCTGTCACACGGCTTGGGCGCCCCGGCCTTGGTGCCGTCGACTATGACGGTGCTGCGGTTCATCCCTCGCAGGTGGATGTTCGGCGTTGTTATGAGGACGCCACCCATGTCGCCGACGCCGGCCTCCGCAGCGGTGGGCGGGTGGAGATGGTCGTCGTCCTCGTGGTAGTCCCCGGGGGCGATGAGTATCCAGTCGCCCGGCTTGGCGTGGTTCACGGCACCTTGGATGGTCGAGAAGCCGCCCTTGTCTCCCTGGTAGGTGCCCACGAGCAGCACGTCCGGGTTGGCCTTTGGCTTCGCCGCCTTGCTGGGCGACGGCCCGCAGGCCGACAGCGCTATGCCGGCGACGGCTGCGGCCGCGAGTACGACTGCTAGAGCCGGGCCGCCTCGAAGCCGACGTCGTCCAATGCTGTGTGCCATGCGGGAACCCCCTCAGCTCTGGCGCGCTGTGTATTCGGAGCCGACAGTAGCCATCTCCGGCTGTCGGGTTGAGCCGGGCTTCGCACGCCGACTAAGAAACACCCATCGAGATCCCCCCCCGCTCCCCTCCCCACGCTCCGGCGGATCCTCGCGACCCGCTCGGCCTGGCAACCGACGCCCCGCTCTTCAGGTCCTACCTGGCGGCCCTCGACAGGCGAGCGGCTGGCGAGTGCGCCTACACAACGCCCGGTCACAAAGGCCGCGAGACGCTGACGGGGGTCGTCGTCCGCGGCGACTTCCCTGTGTCCGGCGGCCTCGACACCGTCAAGTTCAAGCACGGCTACCTGGCCGAGGCTGAGCGGAGGGCGGCGGGGTTGTTCGGGGTGGAGGTGTGCCGTTTCTCGGCGGGAGGGTCGACCCACGGCAACCAGACCCTGGCGCTCGCCGTCGGCAAGCCCGGCGACGAGGTGATCGTCTCGCGGACGCTCCACCGGTCGCTCCTTCTCGGCTTGGTGCTCGCCGGCCTGCGCCCCGTCTGGTTGCGACCGGAGGTGGATGCCGTCACGGGCCTGCCGACTGGGATCGCGCCCGCCCGTCTCGAAGCGGCTCTTCACGCCCACCCCGGCGTGGCCGGCGTGTTCCTCGTCGAGCCCTCCTACGTAGGCACGTTCTCGGACCTGACAGAGCACGCCCGCTTGGCTCACGACGCCGGCGTGCCTCTCATCGTGGACGCCGCCTGGGCCGCTCACTTCGGCTTCCACCCCGACCTGGCACCGCACGCCGTTGCCGCCGGGGCCGATGCCATGGTCACGAGCTTCCACAAGGCCCTGCCCTCCTACACCCAAGCTGCCGTGGTACTGGCCAACACCGACCGGATCGACCCGGTGCGGTTGGAACGGGCCTTCGAGGCCACGCACACGACCAGCCCTGCCGGGGCGATCCTGGCGAGCATCGACGCCGCCCGCGCCCTGCTCGAGCACCACGGCGAGGCGCTGCTCGGACGGACGATCGACATCGTGGCCGACGCTCGCCGCCAGCTCTCGGGCGTGCCGGGCCTCCTGCCCCTGCAAGGCCCGCGGGTCGACCCGACGAAGCTCTCGGTTGCCCTGGCCGGCACCGGCGCTCACGGCGTCGCGGTCGAGGCCGACTTGATCGACGCCGGCGTGCCCGTAGAGATGGCCGATCGCGACACGATCGTCGCCCTCGTCACGATGGCCGACGAGGCGCCCCACGTCGCGAAGTACGTCGAGGCCCTCGTCGCCTCGGTCGAGCGGCACCGCGGCGAGCCGCGAACGCTGGCAGGGGCGGCCACCTGGGTCGTGGAGCCCGAGATGGTCGTCGCCCCTCGTGACGCCTTCTTCGGCGAGACCGAGCGCTTGCCGATCGGCCAGGCGACAGGGCACGTAAGTGCGGAGCTGGTGGCGCCTTACCCGCCGGGCGTGCCGGTGCTGGCCCCGGGGGAGCGTGTCACGGCCGAGGCAGTCGCAGCCCTCCTGGAGGCGCGCGACGACGGTGTCCGAATTGCCTACGCCTCCGACCCGTCGCTCGCCACCCTCGACGTGCTGCGCGGTATCAGCTAAGCAAGCAGCATGCACATAGACGCCGTCGAACTGCTCCAAGTCGACCTCCCGCTCGTGAGGCCGTTCAGGACGTCGTTCGGGACCGAGACCCTTCGCCAGGCTCTCATCGTTCGTGTCGAGACGAGCGCCGGCGAGGGATACGGGGAGTGCGTTTCTGGTTCAGAACCGCTCTACTCCTCGGAGTTCCTCGACTCGTCCTGGCTGACCATGCGCGCCTGCCTGGTGCCGCGGTTGTTCAGGGCCGGCGAGCTCGACGCCGAGTCGGTTGCTTCGGTGCTGGGCGAGATCAAGGGCCACCGCATGGCCAAGGCTGCCCTCGAGATGGCCGTGCTGGACGCCGAGCTGCGGGCGGCGGGCCAGTCGCTGGCGTCGCGCCTCGGCGCCGTCGCCACGCGTGTCACGCCAGGCGTCTCGGTCGGGATCCCCGGATCGCTCGCCGAGCTGCTCGACATCGTCGGTGCACACCTGGAGGAGGGTTACACCAGGATCAAGCTCAAGATCGAGCCCGGCTGGGACGTGGAGGCGGTAGCGGCCGTGCGGGAGCGCTACGGCGACGAGCTCATGTTGCAGGTAGATGCCAATACCGCGTACTGCCTGGAGGACTTGCCGCAGTTGCAAGAGCTCGATCGTTACGGGCTGTTGCTTTTGGAGCAGCCCTTCGACGAGGAGGATCTGCTGAGCCACTGCGAGCTGGCCCGCAGGATCAAGACGCCGGTCTGCCTGGACGAGACGATCACTTCGGCGGCGCTTGCGGCCCAGGCCATCGAGCTCGGCGCTTGCTCGATCATCAACATCAAGGCTGGCCGCGTCGGGGGGTACCTGGAGGCGCTCAAGGTTCACGATACCTGCAAGGGGCGGTCTGTGCCCGTTTGGTGCGGCGGCATGCTCGAGACAGGGCTCGGCCGGGCGGCGAACCTCGCCCTAGGTGCGCTGCCGGGGATGACCTTGCCGGGTGACATATCGGCGACCGACAGGTATTACAAGGCCGACATCACCGCACCGTTCGTGCTCGAGAACGGCAGCATCGGCCTGCCGGACGGGCCCGGGCTCGGGGTCGAGGTCGACACGGCTGCCCTGCAGGAGCTGACGAGCCGGCGCGAGGTGTTGCGGCCTTAGGCGGCTGGCAGGTCCCTCAGCCCTCGACCGGGAAGCACACGATGCGGTGCGCGTCAGACGTCAGGCACTGCCCGGTTGCCAGATCGAAACGCCACCCGTGCATCCCGCACTGCAACACCCCATCGGGGTGCAGTTCGCCGAAGCGCTCCAGGTCCGCCTTCAGGTGCGGGCACCGTCGCTGCACCATGTAGTCGCCGATCCGGATCAGGTCGTCGGGTGCTTCCTGCTCGGCGTACCAGCCCTCGGCGTATGAGAGCCGTTCGGGGGCCAGGCACTTGAAGAACGTGTAGATGAACTCGTTGTACTGGCCCCGTCTCGAGGCACGGAACCGCAGCGAGAGGAACAAGCTGTTGACCCAGTCGATCTGGTGCTCGGCGATGAGCGCCTCCACCAGCCGCCTGTCGACGGCGAACCGGTAGCGGCACTCCTCCCCGGCGAGCCTCCTCACCTGCCGTGTGGCGAAGTCGACGACGATCGACTCCTCGCCTATCTCCAGCAGGACCGGACCCCCGACGCCCGGACCGATGCGATCGGCGAGGGCGAGCAACGGGTCGAACCAGTCGGCAAGGGCCTCCGCCAGGTCGCCGTCGTAGCGCGGCCAGGCCTGTCGCATCGCTTCGATCGTCGGGCGCTGCCGTTCCGCGTAAGCCTCCAGGTAGGCCTTCTTGTCGGTGAAGATCCTTGCGACGTCGACGTCGGGGATCGGGTGCTCGATCGCCGGCGGCTGTCCTGGTCGGAGCTCGGCGGTGCTGCCGGGGATGAGGAGTCTGGCGTTCTCGTGACCCCTCTGGGCCAGGTAGTCGACGAACACGGCCTGGTCCGGGAACGGGTTCTCGGGGCTGCGGGCGACGTCGTTGTAGCCGAAAAGATCGGCGTCGAGGAAGGCCGCCGGCCCGCTGTTCGGGAACACGTACGAGGCGCCGACTGTCTCGACGAAACGCGCCGCCCGCGCCATGCCGTTCTCCCGCTTGCGCACGCCGAGCGCCTGCTTGGTTGCTTCGGCCAGGTCGTAGACGACCGGCCACCAAATGGCGCCGGAGTACTGCAGGAAGTGGGCGTCGAAGTGGCCGAAGGTTCCGATGGCGTCGAAGTCCCGAGGGCGGGCGTCGTTCTGGTTGAGAAGCCGGAAGCTGCCGTCGTCGATGGCCAGCGCAGAGTCGCCGAGCGGGCCGTCGGCGGGCGAGGCCATCGAGGTGATCATGACTCTCAGACCGTCGAGCTCGATCGGCTCACCGTCGACGGTCTGGACGAACGAGTGGAAGCCGAGGCCTTCGAGCGCCGTCCTCAGGTCGTCGGTCGGGTAGTCCGGGAGCAGGATCGTCGTGGAGCGCGGCACGGAGCGGGCGAGGAGGGCGGCGTCGTAGTGATCTCGGTGGAGGTGCGACACGTACAGGTAGTCCGGGTGGAGGGCACCGAAGTCGATCCCGCTGTTGTCGGGGAAGACGAACCAGGAGGCGAAGTAGGCAGGCGTCCGCCAGGGGTCGCACAAGATGGAGCCTGCGGCCGTCTCGACGAAGAGCCCGGCGTGGCCGGTGCACGTGATTCTCATGATGACCCGGCGACGCTACCGCCTGGGGCGCTCTGGCGTGGCGCCCCGCCCCCGCCGCTGGGC
>JBOGHW010000040.1:0-58844 GCA_050744865.1 Acidimicrobiales bacterium
GTGGAACGGTGCCGAGTGGAACGGTGCCGAGTGGAACGGTGCCGAGTGGAACGGTGCCGAGTGGAACGGTGCCGAGTGGAACGGTGATAGCTGGAGCTAACCAGTGCCCGACCGCAACGGCCATGGCGGACTGCCGACAGCCGCACGCCTGTACATCGCGACCGTAACCGTCGCGGCTGCAGGCGCGGCTGCAGGGATCATCCTCGCCTATAGACATCGAGGAGTCGGATCAGTCGCCATCCTCGTAGTCCTGACGATCCTGGTCGTCGCGAGCTGGGTCTACCCGATCGTGATGTACTCGAAGGGGTCGTCGCAGGCTCACCACATGGACGAAGGGTTCTTCGTCGTCATGGCCTTGATACTGCCGCCGGTTGGGGTTCTCCTGGCGTTCTTCGCGGCAACGATTTGCGCCCAGGTCGTGCGGCGGCGACCAATCGTCAAAGCCGTCTTCAACGTTGCCCAGCTGAGCGTCTCGGTGACGGCGGGCCTCATGACAGCTCGCCTCGTTGCACCGCCGACCCACCACCTCGGCCTGGCCGAGCTTGGCGCTGCGGCACTGGGCGCTTGTGTCTACTTCTCGGTCAACTCCTTGGCGCTGGCCGGCGTTCTCGCCGCGACGGGCGCCGAACGCTTCCGGCCGGCGGTCTTCGACGGCATCGAGATACGAGCGCTCCTATTGGCTGCCTCGTTGTCGCTAGGGCTCGTGACGGCTATGAGCCTCAACGCCGACCCAGCTGTCCTGTTAGTCGTCGTCGTGCCGTTCATCGCCTTCCGCCAGGCGTTGAGCGGCCACTATAGGGCCAGGCACGACCGCAGCAGGCTGCTCGGCCTGTTCGACACGACGCTGCGAGTAAACCGCAGCATCCGTGGGGACGAGGTTATGTCAGGACTCTCCGATTCTGCTGCCGAGTTGTTGCGCGGGACGTCCGCCAACGTGGTCTCCGAACGCCCGCCCCGCGAAGAGGGCGGGATCGCTGCCGAGATGACCGTCAACGGAGAACAACGTTGGCTGACCGTGAGCGGCCGCATACGCACCGAGCCATTCGACGGCGCCGACAGGGCGCTTCTCGAGGCTCTGGCGTCTGTCGGGACGGTTGCGCTCGAGAACTCCTCCCTCTACGAGGAGCGCGTCCGAGAGCGGGAGCGGCTGGTCGCCATCACGTCAAACCTCGGAGAAGGCGTCTGCGCTTTCGATGCCGACTCGCAAATCACCTTCGCCAACCCCGTTGCCGAGTCCATGCTGGGATGCTCCGAGGGAGAGCTGGCGAGGATGGCGACGACGGATCCGGACTTGTTTCTCCTGGCTGCGGTCGCTCGGCGCTGCGTCCATGGCAACGACACGATCCTCAACCAACGCGCCATCTTCCGCCGCCAGGGTGGCGAGGAGTTCCCGGTGGAACTGACGTGCTCCCCGATTCGGACCGGCGGCGAGGTCGCCGGGGCCGTGCTTGTGTTCCGCGACATCTCGGAGCGGATCGCGGCCGAGGAGCAACTGGAGTTCCACGCCTTCCACGACGCGCTCACGGGCCTGCCGAATCGCCGCATCCTCCTCGACAGGCTGCAGCACGCACTCGACAGGACACCGCGCAGCGGCGAGGTTCACGCCGTACTGTTCGCCGACGTCGACAGGTTCAAGATGACCAACGACAGCTTGGGCCACAAAGCGGGGGACGAGCTGCTGGTCCTTATCTCCGACACGCTGCGCACGGTAGTTCGCTCCGGCGACACGCTGGCTCGCATCGGAGGCGACGAGTTCACTCTGCTGCTGGAGGACATCGGCAACCTGGAGGCGGCCGAGCGCATGGCAGTCCGCGTCCTAGATGCGGCCCGCACGCCCCTCACCCTCTCCGATGGAAGGGTCATCCTCTCGAGCCTCAGCATAGGTATCGCCATGGCGACGGCGGGGGCCTCTCCGGACGACGTCCTCCACGATGCCGACGTCGCCATGTACCTGGCCAAGAGCCAGGGCACAGGCCTGTTCCAGACGTTCGACCCCGTTGCGATGGGCAAGCGCTCGGCTTATTGGCTCGATCTGGAAGCGAGTCTGCGGCGCGGGATCGAGCAGGACGAGCTCTTTCTCCTCTACCAGCCGGTGATCGCCGCTCAGTCCGGCCGCATCGTGAGCGCAGAAGCGCTCGTGCGCTGGAGGCATCCGGAGCGCGGCGTTCTCTCGCCATCAGACTTCATCGGGCTCGCCGAGGACACCGGGCTCATCCTGCCCCTCGGCCGCAAGGTGCTGGAGGTCGCCTGCCACCAGGCCCGAGTGTTCGCCGATTACGGTGCACCACTCAGCATCGCCGTGAACCTCTCCACTCGCCAGTTCGAGCAACAGGATCTCGTGGAAGAGATCCGATCTGTCATCGCTCAAGCCGGCATAGCGCCCGGACAGCTTTGTCTGGAGATAACCGAGAGCCTGGCAATGTCCGACGTCGACCGGGCGATCCGCGTTCTCGTCGACCTCAAGTCGCTCGGCGTCCGGCTGGCAATCGACGACTTCGGAACCGGTTACTCATCTCTCAACTATCTCAAGCGCCTCCCTGTCGACATCGTGAAGCTGGATCGCAGCTTCGTTCAGGAGCTGGACATCTCGCAGGTCGACACGGCCGTCGTGGCCTCCGTGGTCACGCTGGCGAGGGCGGTCGGCATGCTGGCAGTCGCGGAGGGCGTCGAGACATCGGACCAGCTCGAGCGCCTGAAGGCGATGGGCTGCCCGCTCGTGCAGGGTTACCACCTGGCTCCCCCGGTCAGCGCCGAAGCCCTATACGAGCTGCTGGAGCGACAGTTGGAAAGCGGAAGGTCGACCGCCCGGCTGGCGACCGACAAGGACGACGAGCGGTCGAAGTTCCGCGTGCTGTGAGCCGCCGCACCATGAGCATGTGACATCCCATGCCCCGACGACGGCTGCACAGCCAGCGGTTCAGGCGGCCAAGAAACCCCCGGACTGGTGCCGCCACAGCCGCCCGTAGACCCCCGTCTCACCTCGTCCGAGCAGCTCGCGGTGAGACCCCTGCTCGACGATCTCGCCTTGCTCGATCACCACGATCCGGTCGAGCCGGGCGATGGTCGCCAGGCGGTGGGCGACGACCAGCGCCGTCGCCCCTTGCATCAGCCTCCACAGCGCCTCTTGCACCAACACCTCGGACTCCGAGTCGAGCGCAGAGGTCGCCTCGTCGAGGATGAGGATGGGTGCGGCCTTGGCCATCGCCTGGGCGATGGCGACTCGCTGACGCTGGCCGCCGGACAGCTTGAGACCTCGCTCGCCGACAGTGGTGTCGTAGCCCTCGGGGAGCCTGGCCACGAACTCCTCGACGTGGGCTGCTTTGCCAACCTTGCGCACGAGGTCCATGTCCGGGGTCTGGAGGCCGTCGATGCCGTAGCAGATGTTCTCGGCCACAGTCCTGTGCAGCATCTGCGGGTCTTGCGGCACGAAGGAGATGTGCCGCCGCAACGACTCCTGGGTCACGAGCGAGATGTCCTGCCCGTCGATCCAGATCTGGCCGGCGTCGACGTCCATGAAACGCAGCATCAGCTTGGTGATCGTCGTCTTGCCCGACCCGGACGACCCGACGAGGCCCACGTGCTCACCGGGCTGGATCTGGAGAGCCAAGTCCTCGAAGAGCGGCGGGCGCCCCTTGTAGGCGAACGTCACGTTTGAGAACTCGACGCCGCCGCCGCCTACTTCCAGCTCATTTGCACCCGGTACGTCCTGTATCTCGGGCGCGGTGGCGGCGATGCCGGCGAACTTGGCGCATCGGCCGAGACCCCGCGACGCCGAGCGGATGTGCTCGAAGGACTCCTCGAGGTTCGTCACCACCGCTGTGGCATAGAACAACACCAGGTAGACGGCGGCGGCTGAGGCCGAGTGACGAAGCGCCATGAACACCCCGACGATGACGGCCAACCACGAGAAGCTCGCCAGCGACGACTGCATCTGCAGCCGCGTGATGGCAAACACTTTGCGCGCCCGCAGGTCGGCGTTGATGGAGTCGCCGACGAGGGCAGCGACGTGTTCGCTCTCCAGCTCCTCGGCCGACTGGGTCCGGATCGTGGTCAGGTTCGAGATCGTGTCCGCCACGACGCCTGTCGACTTGGTGTGCGCCTCGGAGAACTCCTTGGCGGCGGCAACGACCTTGCTCATCCGCAAGCTGAGAACGGCGGCGAACACGAAGACCAGCACGCCCATGACGATGGCCACAGGCCAGGCGAAGACAGCCAACACGGCAACGGCACCGAGCACTGTTACCGTGATCGGCAGGAAGCCCCACGTCGCTGTGTCCAGCAGGTCGATGAAAGCCCAGGAGAACGTCTCCAGTGTCGAGATGACTTCGCCGGCCGGCCTGTCGGAGTGCCAGCGGTGGCTCAACGAGATGAGGTGCTCGTAGCCGTTGGTGAGACCCTGGCCGAAAGCGCGCAAGGTGGCGCCCCACTCGACCCAGCCGGCCAGACGCCACAGCACCGTCGACAGGATGAGCACGACGGCATAGGCGATGACCCAGGGAAGAAACGTTCGCCCGAACGTCGCCCCTCTCGGCAGGTCGGCGACCCGAGTGAGCAGAGCGGCGAACACCACGGGACCGGCCACGGACTGCATCGCCACGCCGAAGAACACGAGCACCCAGGCGAGGGTGAGCGCGCGCTTCTGCGAGCCGACCTGGCTCCAGCAGAACGAAAGCGTCTCTTTGGTCGATGCTGACGGAAAGAGGGTGTCTTTACCCATTTGATGCTCCGTTGTGTGCGTCGTTGCAGTGTTGGAAGCTGAGGAGTTGAAGCTGGGAGGCCGACACCCGGACAGTCCGGAGCCGGCGATGCTGATGGTCGATGACTGCGTCAACAGGGGTGCCGGCTACTGGAGCCGAAGGGTGTGGCGGGGAGGGCGGTGCCCTCAGGAAGCGGGTCCTCGCCCGGCTGTTGCCGCGGGGACCATTCTGCAGAGCGCTAGGTCAGCCCTGCCGAGGTCGGGGATATACCCCGGTCCCGCGACCACCCCAACCAGGGAAGCAGCCGGCGGAATTAGGCAACAGGGCGAGCCGAACGTTCTTCCTCGTGTTGCTCTTAGTCGTTGTCACGCTCGTCACCTCGCTCTCGGTCGTGCCTAGGGGCGTTGACTCTACTGTGCCTAGGGGCGTTGACTCTACTGTGCCTAGAGCCGCGTTTCAAGGGCCTAGCCTAGACACTCGTGAACCAGATCGAGAAGGCACGGCGTCTATTGCAGCTTCACGACCCGGGCGCGCCCTTACTGCTCGCAAACGCGTGGGACGCCGGTTCGGCCCGCCTGCTGGAGTCGCTCGGTTACAAGGCTCTGGCGACGACGAGCAGCGGCTTTGCCGCCACCCTCGGCCGGCTCGACGGGTCCGTCAGCCGGGACGAGGCGCTGGCCCACGCCGGGCACCTCGTGACGGCCACGCAGCTGCCCGTCTCGGCGGACTTCGAGAACGGCTTTGCCGACGAGCCCGCGGCGGTGGCCGCCAACTTCGAGCTGGCGATGGCCACGGGCCTGGCCGGGGCGTCGATAGAGGACTACACAGGTGACGGGGCCGCCCCAATCTACGAAGCGGCACTGGCTGCCGAGCGGGTGGCGGCCGCGGTGGCCGTCGCGCACGCAGGCCCGGTCCACTTCGTCGTCACGGCGCGTACCGAGATCTACTTGCACGACCAGGCAGACTTGGACGAAGCACTCAGGCGCATCCAGTCCTTCAAGGACGCCGGCGCCGACGTGCTGTTCGTCCCCGGCATGACAGATCTCGACGACATCCGTCGCACCGTCGAAGTGGGCTTGCCTGTGAACGTGCTTCTGCGGCCGAGCGGGCCAACTGTCGCCGAACTGGCCGCCGTCGGCGTGGCCCGGGTGTCGGTCGGCGGCTCGTTCGCCTTTGCGGCTTACGGCGCCGTCATGGAGGCGGCGAAGGCCTGGCTGGAACACCAGACGGCGGACTGGTTCGCGGCTTCGGGCGCCGGCGGCAAACGGGCCAGGGCTGCCTTCTCCGGCTAGCTGGTCGTCCTCGCGCGGACAGAAGTACCGCCGCAGAAAGAGGTGTCGCTAGCGAAGCACGAGATCGTGCTCCTCGGTCACCGCAATTCGCACGGAGCCAGCCCGGAGCGGCCCGCCCAACGCCTTGCGCACCGCCAGGCGCCACTGGCGAGCGGTCTCAGGCGAGTGCAGCCTAAGCGCCTCGATGTCCGGCGGCAGGCGAACTATGCCCCCCGCCGCGCCGTCATCTGCCAGCACTAATGGCCCGCCGTCGGCGCTGACTTCCACGAGCACCGGCAATCCTGTCGGGTCGGAGACAGCACTTCGGCCGTCAGCGGCGTCAACGACCTCAGGTGACGCCAGCTTCCAGCTGACCCAGAGACGATCGCTCTCCTGGCTGGCATTGAGCACGTCATCCATGGCGCCATAGACGTTCTCCAAGTACGCCGTCGGGGAGGCGGCTAGCTTGGCCAGGTTGAAGACAGCGTTTCTCCGCACCAAAGGGTCGAAGGTCCAGGTGATGTCCTCGATGCCGCGCTCGAGGGCCCACGCCCGCTGGTGAAGCTTCAGGGCGTAGCCGACGCCCGAGCCGGCCTGCCCCCTCAAGACACCAGTGATGTGGGAGTGGAGCTCCCGTCGCTCCCCCACACCGGCGAAGGCAGCCGACGCTCCTACCATCTCACCAGCCGTCCCGAAAGCCCCGCAGACGTAATTGCCTGACAGCTCCAGGGCCTTGAGCAGATGAGCGGGCACAGGCGGCCAGTCCGTGTGCCACACTGCCGCGAAGAGCGTCGCGGCCATCTCGAGACGCTCCATCGAGGACAACGGCTCGACGACGACCCCGGCTCTCTCGGCGGCCCGATTGGCTTGCTCCTTCGCTCGAGCGTGCCCGCTCGGTCGTGGTTGCTCGTTCGGTCGTGGTGGCTCGTTCGGTCGTGGGTGCTCGTTCGGTCGTGGGTGCTCGGCCATTCCCAACCGTACGACCCAAGCGGTGCCGCCCGCATCGTGGTCGGTGACCTCGCCCTGTCGAGGTAGCCGCCCAACTTGCGCTGACAAGAGCCGTTCAGCCGGCCAGGTTGTAGATCGTCGTGCCGTCGACCGTCTGAGACTTGAAGTGTGCCTCGACCCAAGTCCCGATCTCCGAGGCGTCGCTCGTGCTGGAGGCTGCCGGCCCGGGGCCAGTCGGGCCTCCGCCTGCTATGTAGTAGTGGATCTTGTGCTCGTGCGTGTACGCCTCGAAGGTAGCCACCGAAGGTGCGGGGTCCGTGCCGTTGAAGCCGCCGATCGCCATGACGGGGTCGTCGGTCCCCAGTTCGTAGCCGGCCGCCGAGTTCGCCCCAACGACGGCGGCAACCCATGTGTAGCGTCCGGCAGCGGCTTCTAGAAGCTCCACGAGCGCCTTTCCAGGCGTGCTGGCCGTCAGTAGGCCGCCGACCGACCCGGTGCCACCTCGGCCGGGACCGCCTCCGCCGCCGGGCAGACCAGCGCCGCCTACCCCGCCGAGACCCCCCGGCCTGGCGCCCGATGGCAAGCCCGAACCCTGGAGGGGATGACCGCCGAAGGGGCCGCTGAGGCCACCGGCGCCTGCCGGGCCCCTGCCGGGCAACTTGCCAGCTCCCCTACCGGACAGGCCGGGAGGACCGCCCCGCAAGCCGAGAGCCCCAGCTTGGCCGAGAGGAGCGCCTGGGCGACCCGAACCGTCTCCCCCAGGCCCAGCCGAGGGAAGGCTGCCCGAGTGCGCCGTCGCCGCCGTGTCGAGGGAATAAGCCGCAGGACCTGTAAGGGCCACTGCGAGGGCCAGCCCCGCCGCGGCTCCCAGTAGGGGAGACACGCTTCGCTCGGGATTGCCCGCCTCGAGCGGCAGCATAGCCGAGACCAGCGAGCGCTCGACCAGGATGGCCGCTGCCGACAGCAAGCCGGCGCCAAGAATGGCCGCCCTGAGCCACGGAAGCCACTCGGGGGTGCGGTCGAGCAAGGCGTACGCCCACACCGCAGAGGTGGCAGTCGCCAGCGCCATGACCCAGCGTCCGGCTTGCTGGCGATGGCGCCACATCACGACGGCGCCGATCCCCATCATGGCACCGATGGCCGGCGCGAGCGCCACCGAGTAGTACGGGTGGATGATCCCCTGGCCGAAGCTGAACACGGCGTCGGTCACGAGCAGCCAGAGCCCCCACAGCAGCAGAGCGGCCCGCGTCCTGTCCGTGCGCGGTGCCCGGCGTGTCAGCCACAAACCGCCGGCCAACAGGAGCAATGCCGCGGGGATCAGCCAGGAGATCTGGCCCCCGAACGAAGACGTGAACATCCGGTCCCAGCCGGTAGGGCCCCAGATCGACCCGATAGCCCCGGCCCCGTGAACACTCCCAGTCTCGTTGCCATCGAGCCGCCCGAAGCCGTTGTAGCCGAAGATCAGGTTGAGCTCGCTGTTGTCAGTCGAACCACCGACGTAGGGCCGGTCTCGGGCCGGCGTCAGCTGGACTGCTGCCACCCACCACCCGGAGGCAACCGCCACGGCCACCCCGGCAGCCAGGAGTTGACGAAGCCGCTGCCAGAACCGTGGTGGCCCGGCCAGCAGGTAGGCGCTGCCGAAGGCCGGCACGACGACGAACGCCTGCATCATCTTGGTCAAGAAGCCAGTCCCGACCAACACGGCCATCAACAGCAACCACCGCGTCCTGCCCGTCTCCACCGCCCGCGTCGTCGCCCAGGCTCCGCCAACCAGCAGCAGCACGAGCAAGGAGTCTGGATTGTCGAACCGGAACATCAGCGTCGCCACTGGCGTGAGCGCGAGCACCGACCCGGCCACGAGCCCGGCCCTGAAGCCAAACCACCTCTTGACTGTCGCGTACAGCAAGGCAACCGCAGCCACGCCTTCGAGTGCTTCGGGCACGAGAATGCTCCACGCGCTGAGCCCGAACAGGCGCGCTGACAGATCCATCACCCACAGCGAGGCGGGCGGCTTGTCGACGGTGATGAAGCTCGACGAGTCGAAAGACCCGAAGAAGAAGGCTTTCCAGCTCTTCGTACTCGCTTCGACGGCGGCCGAGTAGAAGGAGTTGGCCCAGCCGGACGCCCCGAGCCCCCAGATGTACAAGAGGGCTGTCGCCACGAGCAGGCCCGCCAGAGCGGCCTTGGCCCACCGTGGATCCCGGCACCCGACGCCAGCAGCGGGACAGAGCGTCACGGCGTCATCGAGGTCGTTGCCGCCCTCGAGAGGGTGAACGATCTCGGGCGACAAGATGGCAGACGTCATTGTGACTCCGATCCTTTCCAGATGGGCCAAGCCCACTCGGCCGTCGCGACCGGCACGCTCGTCGCCGGGGGGCGTGCCCGGGACACGAGCAAAGCCCGCATGGCCACGAAGCGTCCCAAGCTCACAAGCCCTCCCGCCGCAACGGCCGCGACAAGTTGCACCGCGACAAGCGAGGTGAGCGCCGCGCACGCAAGCAGTGCCCCGGTCGTGGCCCGAGAAACGCCAGGAAGCTCCCCCCGGCGACGTACCAGAGGTCACGGTCCGGTCGGCGAGGTGCCCGCAGGTTCAAGTATCGATGCACAGCCAGGTTCGCAACTGCGCAAAGGCAACCGGACACGGCATTGGCGGTCAAGAGACTCGTCACAGGTAACAGAGCCAGCAGCAGCAGCAACCAGCCGACTGTGCTGAGCAAGCCGACCCCGGCGAAGCGAGCGAAGTCGCCACTAAAGGCGGCCGAGTGCAGCGCGGGACCGCCCAGCCTTCTGCCCTCCTGCGCGGAGCCGTCGGGACCGGAGCCGTCCAGCCCGCCCACACCGAGGCCGGGCTGCTCGACCTGCCCGCCGCCTGCGGCAAAGGAGCGAATGACTCGCCAGATGCCTTTGAGATCGGCCATCGCGGTCCTAATCACGTCGACCTTCGAGCCAGGCCGCCTTGAGTGCCCGCCCTCGGCCCTTCTCGTCGAGGTGAGTCGCGATGACGTTGTCAAGCTCGTCCGAGAGCATGGCGGCGATCTGCATGGTGCCGTCCGTGCTGGCGTTGTCCGCAATCGTGATCAGCGACCGCAACGGAAAGCTCGTCGCCAAATAGGCGTGCAGGCGCCGGATGCTCACCTCGACCTCGCCGGCTTCGTTGTAGACGGGCACGACGATCTCGACGGTGGCGGCGGCAATTGTCCCAGGGCCAGCCACAGGAAAGGTGGCGGTTTGCATACAGGGCACTCTGCGTGAGCACCCTTAGCGAATCCTCAGAGATCCGACGGAACTCCCGCCGACTTTGCTGGGTCCTGCCCCACCGGCAGCACAAGGGTGACAAGGGCTCCCCCATCGTCGCAGTTGGTCGCCTCGGCTCGTCCCCCGTGCTCGGCGGCAATCGCCTGCACGATCGACAGGCCGAGCCCGGAGCCCTTGGCCGTGCGTGCTTTGTCTCCCCGCCAGAACCTGTCGAACAGGTGGCCCAGTTCCTCGTCGGTAAGGCCGCGGCCGTGGTCGCGCACTGACACGAGCGCCCGGCCTTCGTCCTCCACGCAGCGGACCTCGATGGCCACGGATGCCTCGGTGTGGCGGACGGCGTTGCTCACGATGTTCGAGATCGCCTGGCGCAGGTGCGACTCGTCGCCGAGCACGACCACCGGTTGCGGACCCTGGAACGTGACGTGCCGGCCCGGTGCCACGGCGACCGCTTCGCTACAGGCGTCCGCGGTCACGACGGTCAGGTCGACAGGCGCGCGCCGGGCATGCCGGCGCTCGTCGAGGCGCGCCAAAAGGAGCAGGTCTTCCACCAACAGGCTCATCCGGCCCGCCTGGTCCTCGATCCGGTCGAGCGCCGTCAGCGGGTCAACCGCTACAGCATCAGTCCTACCATGTCCGGCGGCTTCGCCCGGCTGTGGATCTGGAAGGGATGCGTTTGGGGCGGCTAGGCCGTGACCGGCAGCGGCGGAGGAGGCCGCGTCGAGGGAGCCTTTCTCTGGGGAGCTGCCACCCGTAGTTGCCTCGGGCGAGGTGGTGCCTTGCCCGAGGCGGGCCAGCTCGGCATAACCCTTGATAGATGTGAGTGGGGTCCTCAGCTCGTGGGATGCGTCGGCAAGGAACTGGCGGAGCCGCTCCTCGGTCATGTCACGGGTCGCGAACGCTGCGGCTATGTCCTCCAGCATCGCGTTGAAGGCGTTGCCGAGCTGCCCGATTTCGCCTTGGTCGCTTGCCACCCTCACGCGTTGTGACAGGTCACCGCCAGATATCAACCGGGCCGTTGCGGCTATCTGCTCGAGCGGGCGCAGGCCGCGGCCGAGGATGACAGCGGCGCCGAGCGACAGCAGCACGAGGAGGCCGGCAGCCGCCGAGGTCTCGATCAGGACCAGGTCGTGGAGCGCTGTCGTGACGCTGGTCGTCGGCGAGGCCAAGACGAGGTAGTCCCCTGTGCCGCGGAACGTCGTGATGAGCACCCGCCAGGTCGTCCCGCCGCTGACCGAGCCTGTGGTGAGGAGCCGGTTGACATTGGCGCCCGACAGCGCGCCCTTCGGCAGACGCGGGCTGCCGGCGGTCTTCGACTCGACGGGCAGTGCGGCGACCAGTTTGCCGGAGCTGGTATAGAGGGCGCCATAGGGCACCACGATCGGCGGTGGCTGCCCTGTTCCCGAGGCGCCGCCACCAGCACCGACACCAGGGCGCGCTCCACCGCCGGGCAGCACCCCCGGCCCGGCAGGAGCAAGCGCGTTCCCGATCACGCCCACCGAGGACAGCAGCTGGCGGTCGAGACCCTGGTATTCCGAGTTCGAGTACAGCGAGTAGGTGACGACCGCGAACAGCACGAGACCGGCCGTGGCCAACAGGACGATGGCGGCTACCAGCCTGAGGCGAAGCGTCATTTCCCCGGGCCAGCGGGCAGGCGCAACGTGTAACCGACTGCCCTCACCGTCTGGATGAGGGGCGGATCGAAGGCGTCCACTTTCTGGCGCAAGTAACTCACGTAGGTCTCGAGCACGCTGGAGTTGCCCTCGAAGGTGTAGTCCCACACTCGCTCCATGATCTGCTGGCGCGTCAGCACCTTGCGGGCGTTCGACAGCAGGAAGTGCAACAACCGGTATTCCGTCGGCGTCAGCTCGATCGGCTGCCCGGACCGCCACACCTCTCGTGTGTCCTCGTCGAGCTCCAGGTCGGCGTACGACAGCCGGCTCTGTCCTGCACCGGTACCTACGGAACGGCGCAGAACGGCCTTGACGCGCTCGATGAGCTCTTCGATGGAGAACGGTTTGGTGACGTAGTCGTCGACGCCCAGCCGGAGCCCTGCAATCTTGTCAGCAGTCGTGTCCTTGGCTGTCAGGAACAAGATGGGCACACGCGTCCCTGCCCCCTCCTTCTTGCGGAGCCTGCGGACGACTTCGAAGCCATCGAGGTCCGGCAGCATGACGTCGAGCACCATTACATCGGGACGCCGTCGGTCGATCGCCTCGAGAGCCGCCCGGCCCGAGCCGATCCTGTCGACTTCGAAACCGGCGTAATTCAAGGCCATCTGCAGCAGCTCGGTGATGTTGGCCTCGTCGTCTACGGCCAGAACATAAGGCTTTGCCGACGACTCGACCATGCGAGCAGTATCGCATGACCAGTCACTCGGGCCGGGCACATAGCAGTGGCCGGAACGCCAGCAAGTGGTGGTCGTCGGACGCCGAATCGTACCCGCCAGTGACCTGAAGATAACCCCGTTGTTGTCATACTCCCACGCTCAGAGTATTGTGAGTTGGATGGCACCGATGAGAGAAGCCTCCTATTACGTCCTCGCCGCACTGCTCGACGGACCTGGCCACGGCTACGCCATGCTCGAGAAGATTCGCGGCCTCACGGGCGGGCGAGTCAATCTCACGACTGGAACGTTGTACGGCACCCTCGACCGCCTTGTAGACCAAGAGATGATCCATCGTGCTGGCAGCGAGATCGTGAACGGACGCGCCCGGCAGTACTTCGAGATCACGGACAAGGGCTCAGGTGCCGTCCAGTTCGAGGCGGAGCGACTCTCCCAAGCCGCAGCCGCCGTCGAAGACGCCATCCGATCCGCCAGCGCCAAACAGCGCCAAAGGCGGCCGACGCGGCCGTTACGTCGGCCGGCGGCCGCTCCAGGCATGCCGACCCTAAGGCCAGGGCTCGTTCGGTGGTCGCTTGCTGTCGACCCGGTTTTGTGACGGCGCGTCTGTGACGAAGTCAGGACCGAGCCTCGAGCCGCCGACGAGGGCTGGTGGGCATCACAGGCTTGCTTGGGCGTACCGCCTGTGCATGCGGGCGTATCCCGTTTCCTACAGACTGGCTTTCGGCGACGATCTCGCCGCTTCGTTGGAAGCGGCTTACCCGAACGATCAGCACGCCCATCTCTCCGAGTGCAGGTCTCTGGTGTCGTCCGGACTCAAGCGGCGCCTGCGGCACGCCGCCTCCGACTCCTTCGCAACGGCCTACGCCTGCCTCCTCACGCTCGAGAGTCTCTTCGCCCTCTTCCTGATCGGCTTCGGCACCGATCGTGCGGCCGTCTACTGGTCGAGCTACGGCAGTCGCAATCTGCCGACCGCGTTCTACGACGGCCTGACCTTCCGGGTCGTCGGTTTCCAGCACCATTGGTTGCCGCTAGTCGCATACTTCGCCTTGTCGGGAGCTCTCGCCCTCGGGCTAGGCGCGGCCGCCACGAGAACCTGGCGGCGGCTCGGTATTGGCGTGGTCACCAGAGGGTTCGGCGGCAAGCCCGACGAAGGCCCGGCGATCGACCTGGCGCAGCTCTCCGCATGGTCAAGCCTGGATGTGGCTTGCCTCCTCTCGCAACCGTTCATCCTCTTGGCAGCCGGAGCGGCAGTCGCAGTGGCTTCCGACGACGTGCCGTACGGATCGACGCTGCGCGGCAACACCGCGTTCGGAGTCATGATCGCGGGCTTGGCGATCGGCCTCGCCGTCGTCGTCATGATGCGCAGGTCCCTGGCTTGCGCGGAGGCCCGCACCGGCGTGGCGTCTGCGGTGCGGACGGTGGCAGGCGTCGTGATGGCGGCAGCGCTCTTCCTCGTCGCCGGAGGGGGCTTTGACAGCTCGGAGGCGCACTTGGCCTGGGCGCCCGCAATCACCAATTTCGGGCTGGGCGCGAACCTCCTCACCGGTTTCACGAGCCTCGACGATGCCGCCACGGGAGCCACGGTTCCCCAAGCCGTGGCATGCGATGCCACACAATGCTCTGTCTATTCAGCGACATTCTTGGCAGACACGCTCGACCTCCCCTATCACAGCGCCTTCCTGACGAGCGACGACGGGGACGGGTGGCAGCTGACGCCGTTCCAGCAACCCGATCCGCCCTTGCTGCCTGAGTTTGGCGGCGCAGGTCTCGCCTGCGCACCCCCCAGGACTTGCCTCGGGATGCTCGAGCCGGCCAGAAGTAGCGGTGGTGGAGTCTTCTTCCTCCGGACGTCCGACGCTGGCCGTACTTGGCAAGTGGATAGCCTCCCCTTGCGCAGCGGACTCTCCTATGCCTTTCAGCCGGTGGTCGCCTGCACCCAAGTCACAACGTGCATCCTCGAGACGAACGCAGGGCTGGCAGTCACGGCGGACGGCGGTCGCAGTTGGCGGAAGGTGATCCCTTTCGACACGCTGCCGGTACCCCCCCACCACGGAACATCACCCACGGTGACAGACGACCCGGCCGGGCTCGCCTGCGACAGCACCGGCACGTGCCGGACGGTTGTACTAGTCACTGCAGTCGCCGGCGGATTCGAGGCTTCGCAGGATTGGATGCTGTCCACGACCGACGGCGGAGCCAAGTGGACCAAGCACCAAGTGACAGTCCTCGACCGTTCCCTCTGTTCCGCCTGTTCTGCTAGTGCTGGTGTTCTTGGATCCTTCACGTGCGCCGGTGCGAGGTATTGCATTCTCTCGAGTCCGGACGACCACCGACTCTGGATCACCTCTGATGGCGGAGCCACGTTCAAGTCCGTCACCGTGCCTGTCGGCGTGACGCATGCAGACCTGACCTGCCTTTCGACCGAGATCTGTTTCGCAGTGCAGGAAGACGGCATCCCAGTGTTATGGCGGACTTCGGATGGAGGCATAGCCTGGAATGTCTCGCCGATGCCCGCCGGCGTAGCGCCAGGCGTGCTCCTATCGGGCGCAACGGGCGCGGGCAACACCAGTGCCATTGCTTGTGAGAACGCTCAGTACTGCGTGTTGCTGGCCCACGACATTGCCGGCAACGAGGTGCAACCGAACGTCCTGGCAGTCACGAGCAACGGAGGCCTGTCCTGGCGGGCCGAGCCGGTTCCCCTGCTGCCCACAGCGGACAGGCCGGAGGTCCCGGCGGGCCTCGGCTGATCCAGCCCGTAGTCTTGGGCTCGTGCATGACGCCGTGACAGTACATATGGACGCACCGCCCGAGCGGATATTCGACCTGGTAAGCGACGTCACCCAGGTCGGGAAATTCAGCCCCGAGACGTTCGAGGCAGAGTGGCTCGACGGGGCAACAGGACCCGCCGTGGGTACTCGGTTCCGCGGCCACGTCAAGCGCAACGGCCGTGGCCCTGTCTATTGGACCACATGCACGATCACCGCCTGCGAGCCTGGGCGGGAATTCGCCTTCGGCGTCGGCGGTAGCGGGTCAAAGGCCATCAACACTTGGCGCTACCAGCTCGAGAGGAACGGAGAGGGCACGGACGTGACCGAGTCGTTCCAGCTGGCCGACGTCCTTCCAGTGCGCCTTTACTGGGCGATGCTGGGCTGGGCGCGGGGGCGCACGAACCGCACCGGCATGGAGACGACTCTGGCGCGGATCAAAGCTGTCGTCGAGTCCTGACGGCGCCGAGTCCCGACGGCTCGGGGCCTGCGCTGGCATCCCGCCGCGCCGGGGGCCGTCAGCGTACGCTCGGCTCCCATGAGCGAGATCGACGTCGGCGCCGCTGAGCAAGACCTCGTCGGCCGCGTCATCGGGACCGAGGATGCCACGCCTCTCACGTTCCATCTGGGCATCGCAGCGGGCAAGTACCTCCAGCTCGACGACGTCGTCGTCACCGACCGCACGCTGCCCGACGGCAAGCAGGTGAAGCTGTCCGGCATCGTGACGGGAGTGGCTGCCCGCCAGGAGGGCGCCAGGTTCGACTCGGATGTCTTCTTGATCAACGACGGAGTCCTGCCTGCGCAACTCATCGAGGTCGCCGAGGTGCTCACGACCCGGGTGGAGCCCGAGGTATTCGTGCCGCCTCTGCCGGGCTCGGCCGTGCGCAAGGCAGTTGCCGCCGAGCGCGAGCATGCCCTGTTCTTCGACGAGATGAGGACAAAGCTCCCAGTAGGTACCGGACGGGACGGTGAGCCGGTCTTCGTGAACCTGGAGTTCCTCGACGGCACGAGAGGCGCCCACGTCAACATCTCGGGCATCTCGGGCGTGGCGACCAAGACGACGTATGCCACCTTTCTCCTCTACAGCCTCTTCGGCTCCGACGTGCTCGGCGGGGACGCCCTCAACAGCAAGGCGCTGATCTTCAACGTCAAGGGGGAGGACCTGCTCTTCTTAGACCACGCCAACAACGAGCTCGACGACGCCAGCCGAGATCGCTACGCCGCCCTCGGCTTGCCGTGCAAGCCGTTCGACTCTGTCGCCATCTATGCGCCGCCGCGGCGGTCAGACCCGAACGCCGGACCGGACACCGCCACGCGCCTCACGGGCGTGAACGCCTACTACTGGACGCTGGCCGAGTTCTGCGAGCAGGAGCTGCTGAGCTTCGTCTTCGCCGACGCCGAGGACGACAGGAACCAGTACTCGCTTGTCGTCCACCAGGTGACTTCCGTCCTCAGGCGCGACGGGGCAAAGGTTGGGGAGGACGGCGCCTGGCGCGTCGACGGCAAGGTGTTGAGGACATACAGGGAGTTGGTCGACCTGGTCGTCGAACGCGTGAGCGACGACGCCACCCGCTACGAGTGGGCCGGACCTGCAATAGGCATCGGCACTGTCAACGCTTTCGTCCGCCGGCTCCTTGGCTCGGTGAAGGCGATCGAGCCGATGGTCCGCGCCGACGTCCCACTGCGGGACAGGCACACGATCTCGACCTCGGAAGCCCGGGTGACCGTCGTGGACCTCCACAACCTGCCCGACCGAGCCAAGCGCTTCGTGGTTGGGGTCACGATCCGGCGCGAGTTCGAGAGGAAGGAGAGCACGGGGATGGCGCGGCCGTTGATGTTTCTCGTGCTTGACGAGCTCAACAAGTACGCGCCCCGCGAAGGATCCTCGCCGATCAAGGAGATCCTGCTCGACGTCGCCGAGCGGGGTCGCTCCCTCGGGGTCATCCTCGTCGGCTGCCAGCAAACCGCCAGCGAGGTCGAGCGCCGTATCATCGCCAACTCGTCCATCCGCGTCGCCGGGCGGCTCGACCCGGCCGAGGCCGGCCGGCCGGAGTACGGCTTCCTGCCGAGCGGCCACCGGGCGCGGGCGACTATCGCCAAGCCCGGCACTATGTTCGTCTCCCAGCCCGAGCTGCCAGTGCCGCTCGTGGTCGAGTTCCCCTTCCCGGCTTGGGCGACCAGGCCGTCCGAGAAAGTGCCTCAGCAGCCCCTCACCGGTGACCCGTTCGAGGGGCTATGAAGCTCCTCCACACCTCTGACTGGCACATCGGCAAGACCCTCCGCGGCCTCAGCCGGCTCGATGAGCAAGAGCGCGTCATGGCCGAGATCGTCGGTGTGGCCACAGCCGAGCGAGCCGACGTCGTGCTCGTGGTCGGCGACATCTTCGAAACAGCGGCGCCTACGCCTGAGGCCCAGCGACTCGCCTGGCGCACGCTGCTCGACCTTCGCCAGGCAGGCGCCGAAGTGATCGTCGTCGCCGGCAACCACGACAACGCCCAGGTCTTCGAAGCACTCCGGCCGGTACTGGCAGCCGCCGGCATCATCCTTCTCGGCCGGCCAGCTCCCGCCTCGGCCGGCGGCGTCGTCCGGCTCGATTGCGGCGGCACGGCGGTAGCCATCGCCCTTCTCCCGTTCTGCTCCCGGCGTGGGATCGTTCGCTCCGCCGAGCTGCTGGCGCAGGACTCAGCCGCCAATGCCTCTGGCTACGCCGACCGCCTGGCGGCGATCATCGCGGCGCTGACGGAGTCGTTCACCGACGACAGCGTCAACGTCGTGGCGGCCCACGCCTTCGTCCGGGGCGGCCGGCTGGGCGGGGGCGAGCGGGACGCCCAGTCCATCGAGGACTACTGGGTCGACGCCACGTCGTTCGGTACCAGGCCGCACTACGTCGCCCTCGGCCACCTCCACCTGACCCAGCAGATCGCCGGAGGTTGCCCAATCTGGTACTCCGGCTCCCCCATCCAGGTCGATTTCGGCGAGGAAGGCGACGACAAGCACGTGCTTGTCGTGGAAGCGTTGCCTGGCGTCCCGATCACCGGCCCGCGCAAGGTACGACTCGAGACGCCGCAGCGGCTCCGCACTTTCCGTGGCACCTTCTCCGAACTGACTCAAGTCGCCGGGGAGATGTCCGGCGACCTGCTGCGCGTCTTCCTGAAGGAGAAGGCTCGTGCAGGGTTGGCAGACGAGGTGCGCCGGCTCGTCCCCAACGCCGTCGACGTCTTCATCGATCGATCCGACGAAACCGCTGCAGCGCCGTCGCGAGACTCCCGCTCGCGCTCCCCCCGAGAGCTGTTCAGTACCTACCTCGACACCCAGGGCATCGCCGACGAACGGGTCGAGCGCCTCTTCGCCTCGCTGCTCGACGAGGAGACGTCGACACAGGACAAGGCGGTCTGAGTGCGGCCGGTACGGCTCATCGTCGAGGGTTTCACGGCCTTCCGGGACCTGGCGGAGCTCGACTTCACCGACGCCGACTTCTTCGCGCTCGTCGGGCCGACCGGGTCGGGGAAGTCGAGTGTCATCGACGCGGTGTGTTTTGCTCTGTATGGGTGCGTGCCTCGCTACGAGAACCGTAACGCCGTCGCTCCCGCCATCACTACCGGCTCCCTCGAGGCCAAGGTGTCGCTCGAGTTCTCCGTCGGCACCGACAGCTATCTGGCTACACGCGTCGTGCGGCGCCAACCCAAAGGCGGCGCTACGACCAAGGAAGCCCGCCTGGAGCGACTGCAAGGCGAGACGACCGACGTGCTCGCCGGCACCGCCGACGAGGTGTCGGCCGCCGTCGAGCAGCTCCTCGGGCTCACCTTCGAGCACTTCACTCGTTGCGTGGTGCTGCCACAAGGCGAGTTCGCCCGCTTCTTGCACGACAAGCCCTCGGACCGCCAGGCCCTCCTGCGCAGCCTGCTCGGCATCGACATCTACACAAGGATCGGCCAAAGGGCGCGCGAACAGGCGGCCGGCGACAAGGGCGCAGCCGCCCTCTACACCCAGCAGCTGGTCGAGCTGGCGCCAGCCACGCCCGAGGCGCTGGAGGCTGCCGAGGCCCGAGCCGAGGCGCTCCGCCGGCTCTCGGCTGGCCTCCGGGAGGCCGAGGGCCACCTCGCCCTCTTGCAGCGGCAGATCGAGGACTACGCCGCGGCCGCCGTGGCAGCACAGGAGATGGCCGAGCGTCTCGGCGCCATCGGCGTGCCCGTCGCCATCGAGGTCGCCTCCGGGAAGCAACGGGAGCTGGAAGCCGCCGCCGGTGCAGCAGAGGATCGCCTCGGCCTGGCCGGGGCGGCTCGCCAGGAGCTGGAGGCCGCGGCTGAGGCGTTGCCTGCGCTTGGCCCTCTCGAAGCGGCCGGCCGCGCCCATGCCGCTGTCGCCGCCCTGGTGGCCGACATCGAACTAGCCGCCACACGGGTGACTGATGCCGAGCGCGACCAGCAGGTTTCCGACGCTGCGCTGCAGCTGGCCGCGCAGGCCCAACAAGATGCCGCAGCGGCTGTCGAGGCAGTCCGGCGCCAGCACAGCGCCGCCCACCTGGCGGCTTCCCTCGTCCCCGGCGAACCCTGCCCGGTGTGCCGGCAACCTGTCGCCACGCTCCCCCGGCACGAGCAGTTGGGCGCCATAGAGCAGGCCGAGCAAGCTGCTCTTGCCGCCGACGGCCAGCTGTCGGCGGCCCGGTCGAGCGTGACCTCGAGAGCCAAGGCACTCGCCACCGCCGAGGCGAGCCACGAAAGCCTCCTCACCCTGCGCTGGAGGGAGGCCGAGCTGGTGCGAGACCACCCCGACCAGGCAGCCGTAGAGCGGGCGATCATCGAGATCAGACAGGCGGCTGGTGGCTTGGCCGAAGCCCGCAAAGTCGAGGACGACGCCCGCGCCGAGCACACGAGATGCTTGCGCAAAGCCGACGCAGCGCGGGTAGAGCTTGCGGCAGCCTGGGCCGGCTTCGACGCCCAGCGCGACCCTGTCGTGTCGCTCGGCCCGCCAATACCTGGACGGGCCGACGTCGCTTTGGACTGGACGAGCCTTGTGGAATGGGCGCGGGCGGAGCTACCGGCCCAGAAGGCGCTCGCCACGTCGGCAACTAAAGCGGGCGCTTTAGCCGCAGCGGAGCGTGACGAAGACTTGGCGGGCATCGTGGCAAAGTGCCTCTCTTCCGGGGTCGATGTCGAAGGATCCTCCGGCTTGCCGGACATCGGTACGCGGGTGGCCGGCGCTCTCGAAGCTGCCGCCGGCCAATGCCGCTCGATCGCCGCAGACCTGGCAAAGGCGGACGCCTTGCGGGAGCGGGTGGTCGAGCTCTCCGAGAGCGCACTGGTGGCCGAGATGCTGGCGAGCCACTTGCGCTCGACTGGGTTCGAGCGCTGGCTCGTCGCCGAAGCGCTCGACACGCTGGTGACGGCGGCTTCGGAGACGCTGCGGCGACTATCTGGCGGCCAGTACTCGCTTGGCCATGACGGCAAGAACGAGTTCATGGTCGTCGACCACGGCAACGCCGACGAGCAGCGAGTGGCCCGTACTCTGTCGGGCGGAGAGACCTTCCAGGCGTCGCTCGCCTTGGCGCTGGCTCTCGCCGAGCAGCTGCCGGGGATGACAACGACGGGGACGGCCAGGATCGAGTCGATCTTCCTGGACGAGGGATTCGGCACGCTCGACCCTGACGCTCTGGCGATGGTGGCTGACACGATAGAGGCGCTCGGGTCGGACGAGAGGATGGTCGGGATCGTCACGCACGTACGGGAGCTGGCGGACAGGGTGCCCGTCCGCTACGAGGTGTCGAAGAACTCCCGCACGTCGACGGTGAGCACACGGTTGGCATGACCTCGCCTCGCCTCACGATCGACCCGTGGGACCCGGCATACGGCGTCTCGGTGGAGATCGACGATCTCGAGCAGTCCGACGGGAGCGTGGTCCTCGACATCGAGGTGCCCGCCGCTAAGTGGGCACCGATCGCTCCGGTGCCGGGACGGGCCGGCTCTGTGCTGTTCGTGGACGGTGTGCGCCGGATCGAGGCATACGTCTGGATAGAAGGCGAAGCCCAGACGCAGAGTGGGATCTGCGCCTCGTTCGCAGCCGGTGCCGTCCGTTGCAACGGGTCGGCCAAGGTCGTCGAGGCGGCCGTCGGGCGTGGCCTGTTCAGCGCCTCGCCGGACGCTGTGGACTTGGCTACTGCAGCCGGATTGTTCTCGGCCACCAGGGCCAAGAGCCCGCAGCCACCGCACCTGTCGCTGGCCGTTCAGCAATCGATGGGCAAGCTCGAGCAGGTGGCAGCCGAGCGATCTTCGCGCACCGAGCCGGCGGACCTTATCGTGATCGACGGCCCACTGCGCGGGCGTGCCCATCTGGAGGGGGCCATCGGGTTCGTGAAGACCCATCACGTCGCCTACCTGCCGGTTGAGCAACATGGGCTCGTCGGCCGGTTACAGCCCGGTCAGCGCACTCCTTTGTTCCTGCTCGGGACGAGCTGGACGCGGTACAGCTGGTACCTGCGCCTGGGACGCGAGGTCACGTCCCCGTGGAGTGGTGTCGTCCGCTGCGAGTGCTCCGAGGCGCTGGCGCCGAGCGCGGCCGGCGCCATGGCCGACCTGGCGTCGGCGACGCTGCCAAGGTTTGCCTCCGAGCCGCACAAGGACTCGAGGGCGCCGCAGAATCTCTACCCCATCGGCGCCCTCGAACGTGAGCTGCGGCGGCGACTAGGAGACTCGATGGTGATCTACAGGGCGTTGCGGGCGGCCGCCTCGGCGGTGAACGGCCCCTGATCGGCAAGGGGTTCGGGTTGTTGCCCGCCCCGGGCCCGGGGGCCCGGGGCGGTAGGCGTGAGCTGGACGGAGTTCATCGCGACTGGCGAGACCGTCCGATCACGAACCGGCTCGAGTTGTCATATCGCTCCGATGACCTCGGACGAGGCGCTACCTCGTCGAGGATGCGCTCACGGGCTAGGGCTCGAATGAGAGCGTGGTTGATCATGGTGTACCTCCCTTCGGTGGGTCGGGGCGCGCATTGCCAGCGCCATGGCGGTTCGAGCAGCCCGCGCGGTTGCGCCAGGCTGCCAAGAAACAGGTGAACGTGTCAGAAGCGACACGCCGACGGCAACCGCCGGCGAGCGGGAGCTACTCGGAGCTCACCGCAAGAATGCGCTTTAAAGGAACGTCGTCACGACGTGAGCCCGAGGCCGACCGAGTCGAACATCTGGCAAATATTGCTTTTCTTCAACTGGATCACCTCCCTAGGGCTTAGAACACGTCGTCGGCGGCCACTATAGCGGTTCACCGACTGTCCGTGTCACGTCGCGGGGAGGAAGGCCGCCAATTTGGCGCCTTTTTGCCCTTGCTGGCAGCGGCGGACGTTTTTCGTTGCACGGACGTCACGAAAGCCCTATGGTCGAGCAACTGGGGTGAGGCAGGCGTGGTGGCTCGCCAGGAGGGAGTCGTTCGGTGTCGAAGCGAGGGTTGCGGCAACGGATCATCGGCAGTGCGGTAGCCGGCACGCTTGTCGCGTCGATGGCAGCGGTGGGCATAGGAGCGGCGCCAGCCACGGCGGCAACGTCGCCAAGAGACGGCAGCCAGCCGGCCGCGGCCGCGAGCACTCCCAAGGCATCTCCTGCGGCACCGCAGGTGAAGCACTTCATGGTCACCAGGAAGTTCGCCCCGGACGGCGCAGTGATCAAGCCGCTCGTCAGGCCGGCGGCGCTGCCGGACTTCTGCACACTGTCGGCTGGAACCGAGACGTGCACCGTGCCCACAGGCCAGCCTGAAGCCCTCACCATCCCGAGCGGGATCGACGTGACCGTCACTCTCGAAGGCGCCGCCGGCGGTGGCGGCTCGGACTACGGAGGCAACGGCGGAGAAGTCAGCGGGCTATGGGCCAGCAACGGCGACCAGCTCACGATCAACGTCGGCACCGCAGGCGGCGACGAGACCGCCGGTTGGCCTGACGGCGGAACTGGCGCCGCCCTGAGTTCTCCGGGCACGGGAGACGGCTGCGGCGGTGGCGGCTCTACAGCCCTCTCGGACGGATCCACTCTGCTGGCGATCGCCGGGGGCGGGGGCGGCTGTGGTGGCAACGCTGACCTCGGTTCGGACGTCCAGGGAGGGGCGGGTGGCGCCAGCGGCGGCGGGGCCAGCGGCGACTTTGGCGCTTGCAACGGCGACGGTGGGTCTTCGGGTGTCAACGGCGGCGCGGGTGGCAGCCGCACCGCTGGGATCTGCGACGGCGGCTCAGACGGCGACCCTGGCGGGACGGCCAGTAACGGTGCCAGCGGCAGCGGTGGCAACGGCGGTGCGGCCGGCACCGGCGGTGGTGGCGGTGGTGGCGGTGGTGGCGGCGACACCGGCGGCGGCGGCGGAGCCGGTGCCGGCTTCACCGGCGGCGGCGGTGCGGGTGGCGGCGGCTCCAACGCCTTCCCCGGGCTGACGAACGCAACCACCATCAGCGGTGGAGAGAACGGTGACGGGACGGCCGTGCTCAGCTGGACTCTCGAAAGCACGACCACGACCTTGGCCTCGACCAACCCCTCCTCGGTCGACGCCGGTGTGGCAGCCACGCTGCAGGCAAGTGTTACCTACACGGGTAGCTACGTCCCGACCGGCACGGTCGAGTTCGAGAACACTGCCGACTCGAGCGTCCTTTGCTCCACCAGCCTCTCGGGCACTAGTTCTGACGACGACGCATCTTGCTCGTACACGCCCGACACAGCCGCCGACATCACCCTGGACGCGATTTACGAAGGCGACGAGGGCGCAAGCGGTTCGACGAGCGGTACCGCCACGCTCGAGGTGGGCCAAGACCCGACCACTGTGGATCCCGTCGCCGTGACGTTCGAGAGCCTCAGCGAGGTGGAACTGAGCACGACCGTGTACCCAGCCACCTACTCGCCCGAGCCTCTGGACGGCGAGGTCGACTTCCTGGCATCGATGGAGTTGCCGGACGGCACTTACCCCGCCTACGCCAGCGTCTGCGAACCACAAGTGAGCGGCGCCACGGCGGGACAGAGCGCGGCAGTGTCCTGCGACTACGACGTGACGTCCGGCGACAGCTACGAGTTCGAGGTCGAGTACGTCGGCGACCTCGTCAACGCGGCTTCCAGCACCAGCGCGCCGGTCTCTTTCAGTGCCGGTCCCGCCAGTACAAGCACGCAATTGCAAGCCGCGCAGCCGACTGAGCCCTACGGAGCCATTGACCAGCTCACAGCGACCGTCACGGGCATCCCTGCGGTGGACTCGCCACCCGGGACTGTCGAGTTCACGACCTACACGGTCGACGAGGGCAACGACACCACTCCCACCGACGTCGACTGCATCGGCGGGACGAACCCGGCGGCGGTCGACGCCGAGGGGCAGGCTACCTGCGACGTCCACGCCGCCGTGGAAGGCGACGCCAGCAACCTCACTGACCAGTTCGAGGCCACCTACAGCGGTGATACCGACACGACCACCAGCGAGTCGACCGCCATCCCCGTGCTGACCGAGCCGGCATCCTCGAGCACAGCCCTCAGCGTCGAGCCCGCCACGAGCGGCGACACCTACGTCACCGTCCCGATCACGGTCATAGCCACCATCACGAACATGACCTCTTCACTCGCCCCCGACGGCGATGTCGCCTTCACGGAGGGGGGCAGCCCTCTGAGCGGTTGCACCGAGGTCACCTCGTCCTCTACGAGCGGCGCCACGGCAACCTTCCAGTGCACGAGCGCCCCAACTCCCTCCACGCTGGACGCTCTCTCCTTCGGCGCGACGTACTGCCCCGTCGCGACGACCGGCACCTGCGAGAACTGGACCTCCTCGACGTCGACGACCAGCTACACGCCAGGCGCCGACCCGACTCAGGTCTCGCTGGCGGCACCTGCTGGAGCCACAGGCGGCCAGTCTGTCGCGCTCAGCGCCACGGTCAGCGACCAGGCGGGCGACGCCAAAGCAACGGGCACCGTCGACTTCACGGAGAACAGTGTGGACATCTCCGGCTGTACCGCCCTGGGACTGACAGCCGGCGTGGCCACGTGTGACTACACACCGACTGCGGGCCAGGACGACACCGTCGTTGCCAACTACGACGTCGGCACCGGTTCGCTCACGGCGGCCAGCAAATCCAACTCCGTCGTGATCGGCGTGTCCGCCACGCCCACGATCACGTCGCTCGCGGTGTCCACGCCGGCCGGTGGCGTTGCCGAGGGCTCGACGATCCCTTACGGAGTGCCAGTCACCCTCACGGCCTCGGTGGCGGCAGGGTCGACGGCAGTGACGTCGGGGACCGTGACCTTCGAAGCGGGCGGTGACCCGATCATGGCCGGTGGCGAGACGGTGTGCCAGACGGTGGCCTTCTCCGGCTCGACGGCGTCTTGCACAGTCTCCGGCCTGGCTCTTGGCACCTACGACCTGACAGCCGCCTTCGCCTCGAGCAGCGCTAAGTACGCCAGCAGTGCCAGCCCGACGACCGACAACAGCTGGACGATCGGGCCGGCCAGCACTTCGACGGCGCTCGCCGTCGGCCCGGACGCAGGCGACGCCGCCGACATCGCCCTCACGGCGACGGTGGCCAACGCCTCGGCGGACTCCACGGCGGTGCCGGTTGGGACGGTGTCGTTCTCGGTAGTCGGCGGCAGTGCCATCGCCGGCTGCACCGCCGTCGCTCTGGCGACCACCCTCGGCGGCCAGACGGCCAGCTGTGACGTGGTCGAGCCCGGCGGCACGACGTCTTACATAGCCACCTTCACGCCAACAGCAGAGTTCTCGAGCTCGACGTCCGACGAAGCCATCTTCACGCTGGGCGCAGCTTGCAGCACGACGTACGCCGCCCTCTGGCAGGACGCCGGCACCACCATTGACTTCGGAGTCGGCTCGCTCGGCACGACCTCGGATTCCATCAGCGTGGTGGCCGGCGCCGAGTCGTCCTCCTGTGACGCCGACGTCAGCCTGCCCTTCAGCGGCGCTTCGCTGTCGCTGTTCGGGGGGACGCTTTCTGGCAGCAGTCTCTCGGGCGCCGTCGTCGACAGCGCCAGCGGTACGCCCCAGCTCTGCTTCGACTCCGGCTCACCGTCGCTGCCGACAGGTTGGGGAATCACCCCGATCCAGCTCAGCGACGCCGTCGAGATCTGCCTGTCGATCACCGACGACTCGGGTGCATTCACGGTCGGCCTGCCCGTGAGCGGGTCACTCGTGATCCCGGATATCTCAGTCCCCTTCGGCAGCCCCGACACGAGCGTCGAGTACCAGCTCACTCTGGAGATCACCGGCTCGACGACGCCATCTTTGACCGCGAGCATCACACCGATGGCGGTACCGGCGAGCTCTCCTTATCTTGACGCCACTGTGACGGTCAGCCTCTCGGGCGAGACGGTGACGGCGACGGGCAGCCTGACAGTGTACAACCTGCCTTTCGGGCGGCTCAATGCCACTTTCGAGGTGTCCGCCGGCGAGAGCGGGTCCATCACCGGCTCCATCACCGGGACCATTCCCGGGCCGTATTCTCCCGTGCCGGGACTGTCTGTCTCCGGGATCACGGTGACGCTGTCGAGCGCGGGCGGCCTCAGCTTCTCCGGTACGGCCACGTTCGGTGCCAGCAGCGAGCCGGTCTCGCTCGACATCTCCGGCGGCTACTCCTCGGGAACCTTCACGCTCTCGATCACCTCCACCGCCGTCGAGTGGACACCCTTCAGCTCGCTCACCGTGGACGCCTCGTTCAGCGGGTCGGTCACCATCACGACGGCGGGAGCAGTGACGTTCGACGTGGAGGCCGGCACGCCGCCCGTCTCGGGGAGCACTCCGACGCCGATAGTGGCCTGGGACCCGATCTCCGGCCTGTCTGCCGACATCTACTGCCTGGCGCTCAGTTACGGCATGACGCCCACCTGCAACGGGTCGGCCGACACGACGCCAGCTGATCCCACGCTCTCGGTGATCGGTTCGGTCACAGTCGGGCCAACCTCCAACAACCTGACCGTCGGAATCGACGGGTCCTTCGACTTGAGCAGCGGCAACATCGATTTGCAGCTCGACTCGAGCTTCAGCAACCCGACGATCACCGTCGCCAACGGGCTCACACTGACGTTGGACTCGCTCAGCGTCAGCGGGGAGCTGGGTGGGACCATCACGGTGGACGGCTCGGCTTCGGCTGACATATCTGCCCTTGACGAGACTGTCACGGCCACCGTCACCAACGTCGGTGGCCCCCTCGTCATTGCCGTGTCCGGTGTGAGCCTGGCGAAGATCGGCGTACCGCTGACGGGCTTCTTCGCCTACGCCTCGGCACCTGTCGCCAGCTACGCCACCGGGGACCCGACATTCGGCACGGTCGCTCTCGGCACCGGCTTCAACGCCTTCGTCATCTATACGCCGTCCTCGGCGGTGACGAGCGCCCTCGACGCCGTCGGCTTCAGCCCGGGCGCCACTATCGAGTTCCAGGCCAACTGGGCACCGGGCTCCTCGCCGACGATGACGGCGACGCTGTCGGCCCCGACGGGCTTCCCCTTCTTGAGCCTGCCGGGCGGCGGCGGCATTACAGGAGCAACCCTCAGCTACGCCGCCGACTCGTTGTCCATCACGGTCTCGGGCAGTTTCCCGGTACCCAACGAGTCAGCTGCAGCAGTCAGCCTGACCCTGACGGTTGACACCTCGACAGGAGCGATCTCCGGCAACGCCACCGTGACAGGACTCACGGTCTTCGGCCAGGCGATCACCAACTTCACCGGCTCGTTCACTTGGAGCAAGGCCTCCGGCTTCGCCGGGACGATCACGGGCGAGATCACCGGCTCTTTCGCCCCGTTCCCGAGCTTGCCGGCGCTGCAGCTCTCCGACATCTCGATCTCGATCGGGACGGCGGGCCTGCAGGTCTCAGGCGACGCCTCGATCGCAGGACTGGTCGACATCTCGCTATCGGGCTCCTTGCAGTCGCTCTCGGACTGGACGGCAACGCTCTCACTAGACGTGACCTCGTGGAGCCCGACGCCCGGGCTCTCGATCAATGCGGACCTGACCGGCTCGGTCACCGACAACAACGGCACCGTCACGTTCGAGCTGACGGCGTCTGGCTCCCCGCTGTTCAGCTTCTCGGCTGGCGGCGTCACCGTGTCGGTGGACGGCATCGACCTCGGCAACTCCGACGTCCCGAGCGCTTGCACAGTCGGTGCCGCCGGTGACCTGTTCCTTGCCATCTCTGGTGCCTCAGTGTCGGTGCAACTCGGCTCGACCGACGCCTCAGTCAGCCTGCAGGGTTGCTTCGACATAACCAAGCAGAGCGCCGATCTCAGCGCCACGATTCCCTCCCTGGCCATCTCGGCCGCGGGCGGGGACATCATGATCAGCGCACCGACGATCACGCTCACCGAGTCGGGCGGCAAGCTGAGCGGCGACGTCACGCTGACGCTGGCGGTCAAGATGCCCACGGGCTCGTTGCTCTCGACCACGGTCAGCTACACGCAAGAGCCGAGCGACGGCTTCGTCGTGGGCGCCGAGATGGACCTGTCCAACTGGCTCGGCTCGAGCGCCGCTACTGCCTACGTCTACTACTCGAGCGGCAGCGTCACAGGCTTCGACACGGGCGACCCGAGCCTCGGGAATATCAGCCTCACGGCTGGGATCAACTTCGCTCTCAACATCCAGCTGTCGTCAACGGCTGTCAGCGACCTCAACAGCATGCTTGGTCTCGACCTCTCGAGCGCCAGCCTCGTGGCGACTGCCACCCTTGACTTCTCGACCAGTACATACAGGCTTGAGATAGCCGTCAATCTCGGGTCGGGCATACAGCTGTTCTCCAGCAACGGCACGACGCTCGACCTCACGAGCGGCGACATATTCGTGCAGCTGAGCCCGACGGGCGTCAGCTTCGGCGTGCAGCTGAACGCCGAGCTGCACATCCCGTCGCCCGGTTCGGGCGGCGCCGCCTCGACTGTTGCCCTGACCGGCCAGCTAACCGTCGGGACAGCAGGGATCAACGTCAGCCTCGACGTCGGCAACTGCAACGACGCCGACGATGCATGGACGAACGCCTTCGGCGATCAGGGCCTCACGGTCCTTTGCGCAAGTCTGGGCGGTGGTATCGCCTTCGAGCCGCCCGGCATCAACGTGAGCCTCTCTGGGACGATCACCAGCCTGCCGTCGAACGTCGCTTCGGCGATCGGGTACGACCCGAGCGGGGCCAGCCCTGGTCCTCCCATCTCGTTCGCCTTCAGTCTCGACCCGTTCCTGCTCTCGCTCTCCATCGGGACCGAGAACTCTTCGACCATCGCACTTGAGCCTCTCGAAGCTTTCGGCCAGGGAACCCTCATCGAGGTGAACTACGCCAGCCTGTACATCTCGCCAACTGGGGCGACGGTTGGCGGCGTCACCTACCCGGCGGGAGTGGGACTCAACTTCCAAGGGTCGATCAAGGGCACGTCGATCAGCGTGCTGGCCGACATCGGGTTCGTACCGCCCTCGATCAACTTCCAACTGAACATCGCCAAGTTCACCGCCGGCGGCCTGACGATCGGACCTGTCGCCATCGCCCTGCAAGCTTCTACGAGCCCGCTCTCGTTCTCGTTCAGCTTCACAGGAGGATTCACGCTCGGCCCGGGCTCGGCGACCATCATCCCCGGCCTTCTCCAGGTCGGCGGCGGGCTCAGCGCCAACGCCGACATCGGCGTCTCCACGAGTGGCTTCACTGCAATCATCTGGGGGTCGCTGAGCGTCAGCGTGCAGAACTACGCCTCTCATGCCACCTGCTGGGAGTACATCGTCTTCCCGTACCCCTGCGACTGGTACTGGGACTCGAGCGGGTTCAGCATCACCATCGGCAAGACCGGGGTGTCGGTGACCGGCAGTGGGATCACTCTGTACGGCGACGGTTATGCGCTGACGTTCGACTACAGCGGCAGCGTCTCGATCACGACAAGCGGCACGATGCGCCGCGAGCTCGAGAAGCAAGCCTGCAGCCAGCCAGGTGATGCCCAGGCAGCCGCCTGCGCCGTTAGCACGAGCGCCGGCCCGAGCGTCGGGAAGTGGCTCGGCGCACGCCAGCCGCTGCAAGCGCAATCGTTTGCGGCCGTCGCCACCCTGCCCGGCGGCGACGTCCTCGTGGCCGGTGGCATCGGTTCGGCGCGGGCGCCGATCGCCTCAGCCGAGGTCTACGACACAGCCACCGGCACCTGGAAGAGCATCGCCTCCATGCCGCAAGCCCGTGCCGGGGCGGCAGTGGCAGTCCTGTCCAACGGCGACGTGCTGGTGGCCGGAGGCGTGGGCAGCGGCAATAGCGTGCTGTCCTCGGCCGTGATCTACGACCCGGCGACGGGCAAGTGGTCCTCCACAGGCTCCCTCCCGTTCGTCGCGTCCTACCCGTCTACGGTGGTTCTCGGCAACGGCGACGTGCTGGTGGCCGGAGGCGTCAACGCCAAGCACAATGCCTTGGCCAGCGCCGCCGTCTACGACGCGGCGACGGGCAAGTGGTCAGCGGTCGCCGGCATGGGCCAGGCGCGTTCGTTCGCGGCCAGTTCCCTGCTGCCCGACGGCGACGTCCTCGTTGCCGGGGGCTCCGACGGGAGCACCGTGCTGTCGAGCGCGGAGATCTTCAACCCGAAGTCCGGTAAGTGGTCACAAGCCGCTGCAATGCCCGAGGCCCGGACGGGTATCTCGGCAGTCACGCTGGACGACTCGCGCGTGCTCGTCGTCGGTGACGACAACAATGCCCTGCTCTACGACGCAACGACGAACCTCTGGGCACAGACGGGGGGCACGTCAGCACCCTTTGCCTTCGAGAGCCTCGTGAAGCTGGCCAGCGGCGACGTGCTGGCAGTGGGCGGCGACAGTGAGAAGGGCACTACCGCCATGGCCGAGCTCTATGACCCCACGAGAGCCGTCTGGCACAGCGCCGGGTCGTTGAGCCAAGCCAGCGTCGGTGGGGCGGCGGCTTTGCTACCTGACGGCGACGTCCTCGTAGCCGATGGGTCGCGCCTCTTGCTGCGCAAAGGCTCGGGCGTCGTCAGCTTCGCTAACGACAGGTCAGCCGAGCTCTTCGAGTACCCCACGCCGTGGGCCGGGGCGGTGAAGAGCGGCCTGCCGAGCCCGGCCATTGGGTCGTCCGAGGGTTACTACGTGGGCGAGGCCGGCGAGAAGTGGCGGATCGAAGTGACTCAGTCGGCCAAGACGAAGAACCTCTACACCGGCACGATCACGGTGAACGCCGGCCAATTCAGCCACGTCGCAGGAGTGTCCCTCGAGAAGAGCGACGGGTTCACCGTCAAGGGAGGGACGATCACGTTCCACTTCAGTGATTACGGTGACATCGACGGCCTCCAGTTCACGACGCCGGACATCGCCTCGCAGATCACCTTCACCCTCGAGATAGACGGAAAGGCGGTGGCGGCGCGCCAGGTATACCTCGGCAAATCCGCTCACGTGCACCCGGAGTCGCTACCGCTGGTGGTGTACCGCGTGACATGACCGCTGGTGTCCGGTCAGAGAGTCGTATGCCGCTGCGCGTAGTCGGGGCGGGACTCTCGCGGACGGGAACGGCATCGCTCAAGCTCGCCCTCGAGGCGCTACTCGGCGAGCCCTGCTTCCACATGTCGGCGATCACGGGCCACCCGTTCGACCTCGGACCGGACTGGCGCCCGGCCATTGCCGGTGGCGGCCCGCCCTGGGCTGAGATGACCCCGGGCTGCGCGGCTGCGGTCGACTGGCCGGCCTCGTTGTTCTGGCGGCAGCTGAGCAGCGACTACCCGCAGGCGGTCATCGTCCTCGGAACTCGTCCGGCAGCGGCTTGGCTCGCCAGCCTGGAGGCGACGATCCTTCCCTACGCCCGTCAGTCCGCTGCTGGGGACTGGACCCAAGGCAGGGATCTCGTCTCGCTGTTCTCACTGTTCACCGGCACCGACAGCTGGGACGATGCAAACACTCTGCTCGATGCGTACGGCAGGTGTGAGGCGGGAGTGCGAGCCGACGCCGAACCTGATCGACTGGTGAAGTGGAACGCCGCACAAGGTTGGGAGCCGCTCTGTGCCGCTCTCGGTCTGGCCGTGCCAGACGCGCCGTTTCCCTGGGTAAACAGGCGCCAGGAGTGGAGCTGAAGGCACCTGCAGATCCGGCATGGCGACCGGCGGGATTGGGGTATAACGGAAGGCGACAGACCAGCAACGACACGGAGAACGCCGATGACTCTCGAGACCAAAGGGGCCAAGAGCGCCAGCACCGATCACGCGACGCCGGCTAGCTCGACTGGGACGGTGGCCGCACGCTTCCGCCCGATCCTGCACCACGTATTCGGAGGCGAGCCACCCCTGCGCTTCAGGTTCTGGGACGGGAGTGCGCTGGGACCGGACCGGGGCGACGGGGAGTTGGCATTTCGTAGTCGGGACGCCTTGCGGCGTCTCATCTGGGCGCCCGGCGAGCTCGGTCTCGCCCGCGCCTACGTGGCTGGTGATGCTGACCTGGAAGGTGACCTGTTTACCCTGTTGCGGCAGCTGAGTGACGAGTTGCGGGGGGTGCGGAACCTTTCGGCGCGGGCTTTCGTCGCTGCGATCGGCACTGCGGTCAAGGTGGGCGCCATCGGCCGGCCCCTGCGCCCGCCACCCGAGGAGGTCCACCTCAGAGGCACTGCCCACTCCAAGACACGCGACGCCCGGGCGGTAACCCATCACTACGACGTCGGCAACGACTTCTACAAGCTCGTGCTCGGCCCTGCCTTGACGTATTCATGTGCTCGCTTCGTCACCGCTGACACTTCGCTCGAAGATGCGCAACGCGCCAAGCACGACCTCATCGCCCGCAAGCTTGGCCTCCACGAGCACCGCGGTGCCCGGCTGCTAGACGTCGGCTGCGGCTGGGGCTCGATGGCAATGCACGCCGCCGAGGCCTACGAGGCGAGGGTGGTCGGGATAACTCTCAGCCCTTCCCAGGTAGAGCTCGCCAACAAGCGAATAGCCGAAGCAGGTCTGGCCGACCGGATCGAGATCCGGCTGCAGGACTATCGCGACCTCAAGGGCGAGCAGTTCGACGCCATCAGCTCCGTCGGCATGTTCGAGCATGTCGGCTCCGAGCGGATGAGCGTCTACTTCCGAACGCTTTTCGATGTTCTGGCGCCAGGCGGCCGACTCCTCAACCATGCCATTTCTCGTCCCGGCGGCTCCAAGCTCACGGGACGGACTTTCATCGCCCGCTACGTCTTTCCCGACGGCGAACTGGTCGACGTCGCTGACGTCGTTCGCGGGATGGAGGCCGAGGGATACGAAGTTCGCGACGTCGAGTCGCTGCGCGAGCACTACGCCCAGACACTGAAGCACTGGGTTGTCAACCTGGAAGACAACTGGGACGAAGCCGTTGCGCTCACCAGCGAAGGGCGCGCTCGCGTATGGAGGCTCTATATGGCGGCGTCGGCCAACAACTTCGAGGACGGGCCGCTCTCCATCCATCAGATCCTCGGTGTCAAGACCATGGCGAACGGAGCGGCTCTGATGCCACGCACGAGGCTGGACTGGGGCTGAAGCACCTCGGCGAGCGCCGGCCACGGTCGACTGCCGGCCCGGCCATTGACCCCGGTCAGGACCTGAGCCACACCCATTAATCTTCGGCGTCCACCAGCTCCTGTTCTGCGCCGCCAGCCGGTCCGTCACCGTGGTAGTACTGCTGGCCGCGCAGCGCCGAGACGGCAGCGGCCAGCACCCCCATGGTCGCTGCCGTGGCAAAGACGATAGTGAGACCGTGGTGGAACGGAGGCGATATGAGCGACGGGAAGAAGTGCCTGCCCGTCAGCACGGCGACGCTCGGCCGCGGGAGGGTCTTCAGAACGCCACTCGGGCCGAGCAGGTGACCGATCGGGTTGTAGCCGAGGAAGGCAGCAAACACTGACGAGACGGGAGGCAGCGAGGCCGCGTGAGCAGCCACCGCCGCCGGCACCCCTTGCATCCTCAAGCCGCGCGAGAGCGCTGCCGGCAGCGACTCGTGAAGCCCTGTTACCAGCAGCGAGAAGAAGATGCCGATCGAGAGCGAGTTGCCCGAGTTCTGGAACGTCGATCTCATGCCTGACGCCGATCCCCTATGGGTGGCGGGCACACTGCTCATTATCGCCGACGTGTTCGGAGCGGCGAACATCCCCGAACCGATGCCATTCAGGGCGACCAGCAACGCGAACTCCCAATAGGAGAAGTCGATCGGAAGGAGCAGGAGCCCGATGAAGCTGGCCGCGAACAGGGACATCCCCGTGGTCGCCAACGGCCGTGCCCCGTAGCGGTCCGAGAGCCATCCGCTGAGCGGACCACTGACCAAGAAGCCTCCCGTCAGCGGCAGCAGGAACACGCCTGCCCACAGCGGCGTGTCCGAGAACGAGTAGCCGTGCAACGGGAGCCAGATGCCCTGCAGCCAGATGATGAGCATGAATTGCATGCCGCCCCGGGCTACAGAGGCGAGCAGGGCGGTCAGCGTGCCGGCGGCGAACGCCCTGATCTTGAACAGCCCAAGGCGAAACATTGGCTGCGCCACGCTCAGCTCTATCGACGCGAAGACACCCAGCATCACGACGCCGGCGATCAAGCCCGCCAAGACCTTGGGGCTCCCCCACCCCATCGTGTGCCCGCCGTAAGGCTGGATGCCGTAGGTGATCGAGACAAGGATCAGCCCGAGCCCGACGGCAAAGGTCGCGTTGCCCCACCAGTCGATCTTGGCCGGTTGCCTGTTGGCAAGCTCGCGCAGCTTGCGGTATGCCCAGATCGTGCCGAATATGCCGAAGGGGACGTTCACCCAGAAGACTGCTCGCCAGTCCCAAGCAGCCAGCACGCCGCCCAGCACGAGACCGATGAACTGGCCGGACAGGCCGGCGATCTGGTTGACGCCGAGCGCCATGCCTCGCTGTTGGGCCGGGAAGGCATCTGTGAGTATGGCCGCGGCGTTGGCCATGAGCATCGATCCGCCTACTGCTTGCACCACCCGCCAGCCGATCAGCCAGATGGCTCCGTGGACACCTCTCAGCGGGTCCAAGGAGAGCGCCAGGGACGAGGCGGTGAAAACCACGAAGCCGAGGTTGTAGATCTTGACTCTCCCGACCATGTCGCCGAGGCGGCCGAGGGTGACGACGAGCACCGCAGTAACCAAGATGTAGCCCATCAGCATCCAGAGCAGGTAGCTGATGTTGGCCGGTGCTAACGGATTGAGACCGATGCCCCGAAATATGGCCGGCAGGGAGATGATGACGATCGAGCCGTCAAGGATCGCCATGAAACTGCCGAGCGTCGTGTTGGACAGCGCCACCCACTTGTAGCGGTCATCCGCCTCGCTCGGTGCGCCCGGCCGTTCGAGAGGCTCGGCATCGGTCGCACGCACCCTTCGAGGGTAGCGGCCGTCAGCCAGGGCGGTAGATGCTTATCTGCGGTGCTTGCCCCTGCGTTGTAAGACCTGCAGGTTGCGCCTGGCCATCGGGCCGTAGTCCGGGTGACCCGTGGCGACGGCCTGGCGCCAGAGAGCCTCGGCGCTTTCGAACTGCTCCTCGCGGAACAACAGGTCGCCAAGGTTCACCATTGCCGCCGGGGCGTGCTTGTGGTGAGCCGTACTGATCGTCCTCCGGAAGTAGTCCTCGGCGTGCTTGACCTCGCCCTCGTTCGCCATGAGCGTTCCCAAGCAGAACAGGGCGTACGGCACATGCTGGTGGTCGCCCAGATCCAGCACCTTCTTGTAAGCGGTCTCGGCTTCAGAAGTCCGGCCCTGCCCACCGAGGAACAGCCCGAGATGGACGTAAGCCCAAGACTCCATCTCTTCGTCCTGGGATTGGCTGGCGGTTCTGAACGCAGCCTCCGCCTCTTCCAAGTTGCCTTGTCGTTCGTTGAGGATCCCGAGGGCGATGGCAGCGCTCGCACTCGAGTGAGGCTCGTCGATCGCAATGGCATCCTCGAGCACCGTGGCCGCTTCGGCGAAGCGCTGCAGACCGCTCAGCAAAGACCCAAGCGCCACGAGTGACCGCGCCCGATCCCCAGGGTTGTTGGATCTTGCGCCTTTGCGCTGAAGGCCCTCGGCCTCCTCGAAACGGCCCTGCCTCACATAGAGCCTCGCCAAATTGAGAGCGGCGTTGGCGGCCTCGGCATGGCCGGAATCGATGGCCTGCCTGTAGAAGTACTCCGACTCGTCCAGGCGGCCGGCCTCTTGCAGCATCAAGGCCAGGTTGAAACACGACAGTGGCGCCAGATCCTCGTGCTCAGATTTGATGACCAGCTCGTACATCTGAGCGGCTTCAGGCACACGGTGTTGGTCGTGGAGCATGAGCGCCAGCTCAAACTGGATGTTCCAGAGCTGCTCCCCGTCCAGCTTCTCGGCAGCTTGGCGGAAGAGAATCTCGGCATCCTGCAGATGCCCAGACTCCTTTAGGCTCAGGCCTTGGTCAAGAACGTCGGTCATCGTCATCTGACATCACCGTCATAACAGTGCACGTCTCCGTACGGTCGCTGGCTATCCGTCAACGGCTGCTCACCGAGGGTCGGGGTACGACGCAGCACTGCTGCCGAAAGCTTGCCCCCGAATGCAGCCCTCGTCTCTGCATCCACCGCAAGGTACAACGTCGGAGGGGTACTCCGCCAGGGGAAAGTCATTTGCGTGTCCCGGCTACCGGCCCGCCAGGACGTCCAAGAGGACGGCGGCAGCCGACCGCTCGAGATCCCTCGTTGCAGTCACGAGTCGCACTTGTCCCACTTTGGCGTAGGCGCGCAACTCCCGGAGAGCCTCGTTGGCAGGACCATGACCCAGCTCGATCCTGTACCGGCGCGAGAACTCGTCCTGTCGTGCAGGGTCGTGCCCGTACCAGCGTCGCAGCTCGCTGCTTGGTGCCACACGTCCTAACCAATCGTCAAATTGCGCAGAATCTTTAGCTATTCCCCGCGGCCAGAGCCTGTCGACCAGGACTCGGCGCGCCCCGTCGCCCTTTGGTTCGTCATAGATCCTGCCGATCTCGACGTTTGTTACAAGTTGGTGAAAGTCATCCGCGTCCGATGGCGGACCGGCAAAGCCGTGCCGACGCCGCCCGGCAGCTAGGCCTTCCCAAGCCGCCGGCAACTCGAGTGCCAGGCGATCGAGCTCTTGGACGTGAAGCGCGGTCAGCTTCTCCAGCCGCTCGGCTCCTGCGGGAGTTAGCTGCAGCCGGACGATCCTGCGATCGGTCTCGTCGCTCGTCCGCAGCACGAGGCCAGCACCCTCGGCCCTGTCCGCCAGGCCCACCGTCGAGTGGTGCTGCAGCAACAGGTAGTCGGCTACTTCGCCGATCGTCGGTCCGCGGGGATCACCGTGTCCTCGGATGGCGAGGAGGAGTTGGTGCTGCGCCGGTGTAAGACCGGCCTGCTTGGCCCGCTCGGCACTCCAGCGGTCGAACAGGCGTAGACCAGTCCGCAGGGCGAGCAACCGAGCGTAGGCCTCGTCGGACAGCTCCACCTTGTCGCGAACCACCCGGCCAGGATATCGCCCCACGATGCATACGGTAGGTGCCGATCTGATGGGGCGCCTTACCGGCAGACGTTGGCGTGGCGGGCGGCGAGCACGGCCGTGGCTGCCTCGAGGAGACGGCCGCGGGGCAGGGCACCAGATGCTACGGCTGCCACCTCGGCGGTCACGATGTCTTGGAACTGTTGCTCGGTCTGCTGGTCGGTGGACGAGAGCCCATAGATGATCATGTCTGCGCCTGCCTCGACTGCCTTGGCCGCGGCGGCACTTACCGAAAAGCCAGCGCCGGAGATCGCCCCTGCTGAAAGCGAGTCGGTGATCACCAGCCCGTGGAAATGGAGAGCGCCCACCAGCTCTGTCTCGATGACGACCGAGGACAGACTGGCAGGCAAGACAGGGCTCAGCCCCGGCACCGTTGCGTTGGAGACCATGACAGCCGGGGCGCCCGCGGCTATCGCCTGCGCGTACGGCGGGATGGCATCTTGCTGGAGCGTCGACCACGGCAGCGTATGGGCGGGCCCGTCGTCGGTATTGCCGCTGGCTCCGCCTAGGCCCGGGAAGTGCTTGAGGACGGGGGTGACACCTCCCTGCTCGAGGCCCTGCATGAAGGCAACCCCGTCTGCGGCCACGACCGAAGTAGTGCCACTGAACGAGCGATACCCATCGGGATCCGCGGCATCTGGCACCACGGCCGTCCCGTCTACGTCGACTACAGGAGCCAGGTCCATGTTGACCCCGGCTGCTGCCATCTTCTTACCGACGGCAGCCAGCTGCGAGGTGATGTAGCTGGTGCTCCAGTTGGCCCCCATGTACGCTGGCCAGGGAAGGTCGCCGACGAGGTTCGACATGCGCTGGATCTCTCCGCCCTCCTCGTCTGTCATGACGAGCAGGCCGATCCGTCCCGGAACCGAGTCGGCGAGTTGCGCGATCTGCGAGGCCAAGTCCTGCGGTGCCGATGACCCGAACAGGATCACGCCGCCCGCCCCGGCAGCTACTTCTGCCCCTACGGCTGCGGGATCCGTCTCCTCGACAGGGACGCCGACGGTCGTGGCCGCAAGCCGCGCCTCGCTCCACTGGCTCACGTCGACGCACGCTGCGGTAGACGGCGATGGCTCTGAAGTCGACGTCGGCGTGGTCGGTATTTGGGAGGTTGTCGTGCTGGTGGCTCCCGAGCTGGACGGTCGAGAGGCCACGGACGGCCGGGACGCCGTGGCCGACCGGCCGGCCGTGCTGCAGGCGGTGAGCAGGCAGGCGAGCATCGCCGTAACGAGTAAGAGCCACCGATCCCGCCTTCGCACCGCACAATGCTACGACCGGCCGTGCTGCCGGCGGCGCCGCGGCGACAAGCTCGGACTTCCATTTGTCGCCGGTGGGAGGCAGACTCGGAGCATGAGCGGTCCGGTTCTCCTTGGCGACGCCCACCCCACCGCCGAAGTGGCCAGGCCCTCAACCGCGTGCGTCGAGGTCTCGGCGGACCAGAAGGCAATTGTCGGGCGGATGACGGTTCGGCGAGCCCTGCCGAGGCGCGGTCGGCGAACAGTAGGTCCCTGGTGCTTTGCGGATCACATCGGGCCGGCTGGTGCTGGCGAGCAAAGTCGTCTCGAGATGGGCCCGCATCCCCACATCGGACTGCAGACAGTCACCTGGCTGCTCGAGGGCTCGACGCTTCACCGTGACGGCCTCGGCTCCGAGCAGATGCTCTTGCCCGGAGAGCTCAGTCTCATGACCGCCGGCGCCGGCGTGGCACACTCTGAAGCGTCGATCGACGGCCACACGGCCAGGTTGCACGGCGTCCAGCTGTGGGTCGCGCAACCCGAGGCGACGCGACACGGGCCAGCTGCCTTCGAGCATCACTCAGGCCTTCCTCGCTTCGTGCTCGGCGTCGCAGAAGTGACAGTGCTGGTCGGCGAATTGAACGGGACGCGCAGCGATGCCCGCCACGACTCCCCCATCGTCGGCGCGGACCTGGCCGCAGGGCGCGGCGAGTCCACGATCCCACTGAGAAAGGACTTCGAGCACGCCTTGATGGTGCTGTCGGGCGCAGTCACAGTCGGCCGCCGCCTCCTCGTGCCAGGAACCCTCGGCTACCTGGGACTGGGCCGCGACGAGCTACTGCTGCGGACGTCCGAGCCGACGAGAGCCTTGCTGATAGGCGGGGCGCCCTTCCTGGAACCACTGCTGATGTGGTGGAACTTCGTCGCCCGTGATCAAGCGGAGATGGCGCGTGCCTATAGCGACTGGACGGGCGAGTCTGAACGCTTCGCCCCTTTCGACTCTCCGCTGGAGCGCGTCCCTGCGCCGGCGCCGTTCTGGTCTGCCGACCGCCAGTAGGCATCCTGCCGGGCAAGACTACGGTGTGCTCTTATGAGTGGACGGGATGCACCAGCTCGAGTACGTGCTATCTGCATGGCACTGCCCGGCGTGACCGAGAAGCTAAGTCACGGTTCGCCCGCTTTCTTTGCCAAGGCCCAGTTCGTCGCGCTCTGGACAAAAGGTCATCACGAGCACGACTTCGTCCATATGTGGTGCGCCGCTCCCCCAGGGGCGCAAGAAGACCTCGTCTCGGCCGATCCGAGCGTCTACTTCCGTCCGCCTTACGTGGGTGGTCGCGGTTGGGTGGGTGTGAGGCTTGACTGTCCCGTCGACTGGGGTGAGATCGAGACCATATGCGAGGACGCATACAGAGCCGTAGCACCGAAGTCACTGATCAGACAGCTCGACGCGGATAGCTAGACCTTCTCGTTGCCCATGTCCCCGGTAGGCTGAAGGCGTGGCGGTCAACGGCGCGCTCCTCTTAGAGTCGGACATCGAGCCATTCCGTCGCGAGCTGACCGGCTACTGCTACCGGATGCTCGGGTCTGGCAGCGAGGCCGAGGACGCCGTCCAGGAGGCGATGGTGCGGGCTTGGCGCGGAGCCGAGCGTTTCGAAGGCCGGTCGAGCGTCCGCTCCTGGTTGTACCGCATCGCCACCAATGTCTGCATCGACATGCACAGACAAGTGCAGCGCCGGGCCCGGCCGATGGAGATAGGCCCGGCCAGCCCGCCCGACGAGAGCCTTCTAGGGCCTCCGCTACCCGAAGTCACCTGGGTGACGCCTATCGCGGACGCATCCATCGCCTCCGGCAGCACAGATCCGGCTGACGTCGTCACGAGCAGGGAGTCGATCCGCCTCGCCTTCATCACAGCCCTCCAGCATCTCCCACCCCGCCAACGGGCGGCTCTCATCCTCTGCGAGGTGTTGAGCTGGCAGGTCGCGCAAGTGGCCGAGCTACTTGGTACGACAGTGACTGCCGTCAACAGCGCCCTCCAGCGGGCTCGAGCGACGCTCAAGTCGCTGCCCGACGGCACCTCACCTATCACCCTCGACGCTGTCGACACCGCTCTGCTCGACAAGTACGTGAGGGCATTCGAGAGCTACGACATCGAGTCGTTGGTGACCCTGCTCCACAGCGATGCCGTCCAGTCGATGCCGCCGTTCGCAATGTGGCTCCGTGGCTCTGCCGACATCGCGCGGTGGATGGTCCAGCCCGGCCCGAGCGATTGCAGAGGCTCCCGCCTGCTCCCGCTCAGAGCCAATGGCTGCCCGGGATTCGGCCAGTACCGGCCAGATCCGAACGGCGGCTATGCGCCTTGGGCGATCCAAGTGCTCGAGATAGCCGGCGGGCGGATCGCAGAGATGAGTTTCTTCCTTGCCTTCCTGGAGCCCGAGCGGCTGTTCACCCACTTCGGGTTGCCCCTTCACCTCGACGCTTGAGTCCCCCGCTCGGCGCCGCTCGGCGGCCGCTTGCAGGCAATGTGGCGGGTCGGGCCGGTGGTTATGTCCCCAAGCGATATGGCACTGGCGGGTTGCAGACGCAGATCCGGCCCTCTAAGCCCAGCCGCCGGCGAAGGCGACGAACTGGCCGGTCGCAAAACGGCTCGTGCCGTCGACGAAGGCACAGGCGAAGTGCGCCAACTCGTCGAGCGTGCCCAGGCGGCCCATGGGGACTTGTGTCACGACCCGTGCCCGCCCCTCGGCATCTTGCGCACCGCTCGCCCGTAGGAACTCGGGGAAGTCGATGAAGTTCGTGCCGATGGCGTTGACTTGCACACCCTTGGCGGCCACTTCGTCCGCGACGTTGCGGACGAGCATGTTGGCGCCTGCTCGGGCGGAGGAGTAAAGCGGGGCACCAGGCGTTGGCCGGGCGGCAGCTGCACTGGTGAAGATCAACACCTGTCCGCCGGCCTGCTGGACCATGACGGGCACGACAGCCCGCAAGAAGTTGTAGGGGCTCTCCAGGCAACCCTTGACCACGGCGCGAAGGTCGTCGACTGTCGAACGCAGGAAGCGGCCGGTCACGACCCGCCCAGTAAATGCCACCGCGCTGTCGATGCGTCCGTAGCGATCGACCGCCGTCGCCACGAGCCGCTCTGCCGACTCGCTGTGCGCGAGGTCGCGGACGCCCTGGACCGCTTCCACCGACGCCCCAAGTCCGCGCAGCTCGTCTACCAGATCTTGAGGTGGGTCGCCGAGGACAAGGTCGTGCTCCCGCCCGGCGAGCACCTTTGCCAGGTCCGGCCCGACATAGGAGCTCGCGTCTGAGATGACGGTGATGCGGCGCATGACTCAGACGGTAGCCCTCGCCGGCCTCAGCACGGTTCCGCGATCGCGTCATCCGCGCAGTTGACCGAGAGGTTCTAGATCCAGGAGCTCTCGACACCCGCGGCGGGTGCATGCCGCGTCGGCGAGCGGCCGAGCACGGCACCGGACGACCCGAGCGCCTCGACTGCTGCCGCGGTGATGCCCGAAGGGAGAGTCAATCGGGTCTCGAAGCCGGCACGCGGCACCGTACCTATCTTCAGCAGCGAGCCTATCGACCTGCTACCGAGGAGGCGCCATGCTGCCGTTTCGGTAGCACCGTTCCAGCTCGCGTAGGCGCGCGCTGTGCCGCCCGACGACTCGACAACCAGGGCCGGTGGTTCGGCCGGCTGTCCCGACCAGGCCTGCTTGAAAGCGCGGTAGGACAGTAGGCCGCCGACAAGTCGCCCGTCGAACAAGACTTCTCCCGACGTCCCGTACTCGGTGAAGAAAGTGGACGTGCCCCACCCGACGAAGGTGTGGCCCGCCTCCAGCTGTTGCACGCTACCGAGAGATCCGCTCTTGACGCTTGGCGTGTGGTGATACTGGTCAACCAGCGAGGCGGTGCGATGCGTCTCGTCCACTTGGAGGGCCAGGCCGCGCGAGGGCGGGTCGACCCACGGCGCACCCTCGTTGTCGAACAGTGTGTAGATCCCTCCGAGGTGTGGGGTGACATGGTGCTGATAGGCGAAGTGATCCGCAGCCGTGGTCGCGAAGTCGTTGCGCTTTCCACCGAGGCGCCACATGAGCGCGCCAGTCCGGCGGTTCACCTTGTAGAACGCAAAACAGTTGCGTCCCGACACCACGAGGTTCCCGTCGCTCGGGTCGATGTTGATGGAGTTGAGGTGCATGTAGTCCCAGGCGGACAGGCGAGAGGTCGGCGCGGGCACGAAGGACTCGTCGAAGCCAATGTGCTCGTCACTGCGCCAAGAGAAGACGAGTTTGCCTGTCTCGACATCCACTTCCTGTATCTCGCAGTAAAAGTAGAGCCCCTTCCGAGCGCCTCCGAAGGCGGAGAGGTCACTTTGAGCGGTCCCGTAAGCCGAGAACACGGCCGTGCCGGCGTCGGTGAGGAAGAACTCGTGGAGGTCCCCCTGCAGCCCGTTGGCCGCTTCCACAGTCGCCAGTTGCCTGTATGAGGTGTCGGTGATGTTGTAATGGCCGGCTCCGTGTCCGTCCACCACCGCACCTTCGAACCACGTCAGCACGGGTTGCCCACGATATTGCTGCACCCGGAGATTGAAGGCCCGCCGGGTTGGCGTGCCGCCGTCAGAGATCGGGTTGAACCATACGAGGGAACCGTCCGAACCGATGATCATCGGGCCTTGTTGGCCGGTTCCCCCATGGCAGTCCGTGAGCACCACCCCCGACAGGGCGCCCGATCGGCGAGCGTCGACGGCTATTGGTGGTGGACGGAAGTCCACAAGAGACTTGTACGCCGTGCTCGCGTCGCCCTTCAGCTGCGGCTGGGACGAGTCGACGGCGTCGCAGCCCTCCACTGCTGCCACCAGGCTCAGGCCGGCCAAACCTCCGGCTGCTCGCAGGATGTCCCGCCGGGTGATGGCGGCGGGTGACGCGGCCAATCGAGCGGCAGGCTCTACGTGGGGTCCCCGGCTTCGGCGCCGCAGCCTCACGCGCTGTGGACAGTTGCCGAACGCCCCAGGCTCTCCCCGTTGACGTCCTTGGCCGTCACGGCGAAGTACGGGCCTCCGTCGTTCACCGTGATCGCCGTCTCAAAGCCGGTCCTGTACGCCGTCGCCACAGTTGCCATGTCTTCGGCCGCCTTGCCGGCCAGCACCTGCCAGCTGTCCACCTCGGTGGCACCGTTCCAGCTGACGTGAAGGTTCGTGCCGCCTGTCGCGCTGGGCTTAACTGCCACGACCGGAGTACCGGCCGGAGCGGCCACCCAGCCGTAACTAAAGGCACGGTAGGACTCCATGTTGTCAGGGAAGCGCACGTCCAGAGCCATTGTCCCGTCGGCGTCGAACTCCGAGCAGTAGGGCTGGTCGCCCCAGCCGACGACCACCTTCCCATCCGAGAGGTACTGGACACTGCCCTGGTTGGCGGCCAGCAGGCGGGCCGGGTGCTCGAATGCGCTGACCAACTCCGCCCGCATGCTGTTGGTGTCGACGTCGAGGAGGATGCCCCGCGACCGCGCCTCCTCCGGAGGAGAGGCGCCATCGTCGAAGATGCTTATCCTGGTCCCGCTCTGCGGACGGACATGATGCTGCCAGTAGAACTGCGCACCTTCGCCCATCGCGAAGTCGGACTTCTTGCCGTTCAATCTCCAGACGATTTCCCCACCGGGCCGCGCAACTTTGTACACGGTCCACGTATTACGTGCAGAGATCAGGAGGTCGCCGTCACTTGCGACGGCAATCGAGTTCATGTGGAAGTAGTCGAGGGGCTCTGTCTGCTTGCCCTTAGGGAGCGCGACCTGGGACTCGGTGACCGGCACGTGGTCGAGCGAGTCCCAGGAGAACTTGAGCTCTCCGGTTGCCACGTCGATCTCTTGGACCTGGCATGCAAGTACCTGCCCGGCTGGCGACCCACCGATTGCGGACAGGTCAGTCGTTGCCGTCCGGTACGTGGTGACAAGAGCGGTTCCCGCGGTCGTGAGGTTGAGCTCGTGAAGATCGGCGTGCAGGCCATTGACGGCTTTGATCGTGGCGATCTGGCTGTACGAGCCATCGAAGAGGTAACCAGTCCCCTGCCCGTAACCATCAGTGACAGTTCCTTGCCACCATGTGAGAACTGGTGCACCTTTGTAAGTCTGGACTTGCAAGTCGAACGGCTCGGTCGACTTGGAGTCCCGAGGCAGGAACCATACGAGATGGCCATCCCGGTCGAAGATCATCAGCCCTGCTTGACCAGGCCCGGGGGTCTGGTAGCCCTTTGGAGAGACGAAGAAGTACCTGGGAGTACCCGACCCATGCGACGAGGAAGGCCTATGGGCCAGCGACAGGAGAGGTGGCGTCAAGTCTGGACGAGACACGAAGCTCGACACGCCGACGATTGGGGTGGCGGGCTCCGCAGCTGGTGTCGCAGCGGGCAGGTGCTCGGGAGCCTCTGGCTTCTCCAGCGGGTGGGAGTGTGGCCACTCGTAGCCGGCGTAGGCAACCCCTGCGGCTGCGACGAGACCGCCGCCGGCAACAATGCCCCTTGTCAGGAAGTCCCGCCGGTTAAGTTCGTCATCGGCCACCGTCTGTGCGCCTCCTAGATCGATTTGGTCGCAAACTTTAGGCGGAGAGGCTGGCAGTTGTCATAGGGAATTCTGTGAGATAGCCGAGTCGCAAAGGACGTTATCGTTCACTCGGAGTGACCCCAACCCAGCTCCGCGCCTTCTCGGCTGTCGTCCGGCTGGGCTCGGTGAAGGGCGCCGCCGCCGAGCTGGGCATCACTGAGGCAGCCGTGTCCATCCACGTCGGCCAGCTGCGCAAGGAGTTAGGCGACCAGCTGTTCGTCCGCAGGAGCGGGGCCCTGGCCTTCACGCCCGGCGGCCTCAGACTGGCTAGCCGCGCCAACGAGCTCTTGGGCTTGCAGTACCGGACTGTTCGCGAGGTGAGCCAAGCAGGCAAGGGCAAGCGGCTGCTGCGGTTGGCAACGTCGAGCCTGTTCGCCGAGCATGCTGCTGCCGGACTGATAGAGCTGTTCGCAAGCCGGGCGAACGACCTCGAGGTAGAGCTCGCCGTCCACTTCCCTCAAGACATGGATGCACTGCTGGCATCGCGGTCTGTCGACGTCGCGATCGGTCCCAGACCGCAGAGGCTCGGCGAGGACGTCGTGCGGGTGCCGTTTCTCAACTACCAGGTCGTCATGGTGGCCGGACCGGCCCATCCGCTTGCCAGCGTGCACGCCCGGCCGGCGCAGCTCCGCGAGCAGACGTGGCTGCTCGGCCCCTCAGCCGCCGGGGACGACGCCGCGGTCAGGACGTTGCTACGGCGCTTCGACGTGCCTGAGGCGCACCAGCGCATTTTCCAGAACCACGCCGCTGCACTGGAAGAGACCCGCCACAACGAGGGCCTGTCGCTTGCCCTCTCGTTCGCGGTAGCCGACGATCTCGGCCACGGGCGGCTTGTGCGAATCGCCGGGCCGGGAGTCCAGGCCGACGGTGTCTGGAACGCCATGACGCTGCCCGAGCACAGCGTCGTACCGGCAGCTGCCGAGCTGATGCGGTTCATCACCACTCCGAGAGCAACGCAGGCAATGCTGCGCGGCTCGGGTATCAAGATCGGAAGGTTCAGACCGTCGGTGCACGTGACGCTGTGGAGCTGAGGCGCCGGTTTGCAGTCGAGACGATGGCCTCGACCACCAGTGCCAAGCTGCCCACGGTGTCCGCCGGCAGGAAGTCGTCGCAAAAGGGCAAGGCGGCCGCCATGGCTCCGACCTTGGGGGCGTAGCCGGGCGCCGACGCCCGCGGATTGACCCAGACAAGGCGGTACGCCCGCCGCCTCAGCCTGGCCATCACCCTGGCCAGCTCCTCAGGGGGGTCGCTGTCCCAACCGTCGGAGGCAACCAGCACGATCGCTCCGCGGCAGGAGTTGCCGTGCCTTGAGGCCAGGAGCGCCCTCAGATTGGTGGCTATACGCGTCCCACCGTGGCGATCCTCCGCCTTCGCACTCCCCCTCTCCATCGCCTCAGCGGGCGACGAGTGCTTGAGGCAAACCGTCAGACGCGTCAAGCGAGTGGCAAAGGCGAACACCTCGGCGTCGGTGGAAAGCACAGCAGCCCGCGCCAGATGGAAATACGACGCGGCGTAATGCTCCATCGACTGGCTCACGTCGCAAATCATCACGAGCCGCCGGGGCCGCGCCACGGACCGCTCTCTCACTAGCTGGATCACTTCGTAACCGGTCGTTCTGGCCGCAGCGATCGTCGGTCGCAGTGCGACCCGCTGCCCGCCGTGGTAGCGCCTGGCACGGCGCGAGGGGCGAGTCGGCCAGCGTGCCATGGCGGCGGCCAGCCACTCGTCGAGCAGCGCCGTCCCCGCCTGGTCGAGTTCGCCCAAGGGCGTGCCGGCGATCGACTCGAGGCTGCTCGGCAGCCTCTCGGGCAGGCGATGCAGTGACTCGTGGGCCGATGAGGCGTCGATCGCACTCACCAATGTCGCCCACGGCAGGCCTGCTCCCTCCGCCGCTTTCCCCGCCGCAGCCGGCAACGCCGGCAATTCGTCCTCCATGTCGCCGGCCTGTTCTGTGGATGGCCAGGGTGCCTGTGGGTTGAGCGACAAGCCTGCCGCGGTGAACAGAGCGGCGAACACTGCGTCGAAAGTCGGGATGCAAGCAGGGTCCTGGATCAGGGTAACTCTTGCCAGCCAGTAGAGCGACGAGAGCCTTTCCGGTCGGCACGCGCCGATGGCGCCGACAAACGAAGAGACGTTCGACACTCCGACAGCTATGCCGGCTTGCCGTAGCTGGTCGGCAAGTACAGCCGCCACCGCCGCCGTGTCGACTCCCCTCAGCGGGCGCCCCCGTCCTCGTAACCCAGCTCGCCCAGCGCCGCAACGACGCAGTCGATGTCGTCGGGCGTCTTCAGGATCGCCCCGAGGGTCATGACCACGTCCCCGCGTGAGAGCTCGGACACCCCGAGCGCAGCCAGTGCCGAGAGCCAGTCAATCGACTCGGCGAGACCGGGCGCCTTGTCGAGCTCGAGGGCACGAACCTTGCCTACGAAGCGAGCTGTCGCCCCAAGCAGCACCTCGTTGGCGCCGGGCACGGACCGCCGGAGAATCTCGGCGACGCGGCGCGGGCCTGGGAACTCGATCCAGTGGTAAAGGCACCGCCTACGGAGGGCGTCATGAAGCTCACGGCTCCGGTTCGAGGTGAGTATGGCCGTCGGCCTCCGGGCGGCGACGAACGTGCCAAGCTCGGGGACGGTGACGGATGCTTCGCCGAGGAACTCGAGCAGCAACGCCTCGAACTCATCATCTGCCCTGTCGATCTCGTCGATCAGCAGGACAGGTGGCACCGGACCGACATGACGCACCGCCTTCAATATCGGCCGTTCCTGCAGGAACTGCTCGGTGAACAAGTCTGCGGCCTCAAGCTTGTCCTGGTGGGCTTCGCCAAGCCTGATGGCCAAGAGCTGCCGCTGGTAATTCCACTCGTACAACGCCTCGCTGGCCGTCAGTCCTTCGTAGCACTGCAGGCGAATCAGAGGGGCGCCAAAAGCAGATGCGAGAGCCTTGGCAGCGGTGGTCTTCCCGACGCCGGGCTCTCCTTCGAGCAGGAGCGGCTGCCCGAGCGCCATAGCTAGAGCCAGCGACGTCGCCAGGCCTTCGTCGGCCAAATAATTGACTGCATCGAGCCTCCGGCGCACCTCGCTCGGCTCGATTACGGCCACGCTCAAGGCAGCCTCCGGACGAGCAAAGTCAGGCTCAGGCTGCGTAACGATCACGACACCCAGGACTGCAGAACCAGACTTCCGCACCCCCGACCAGCCGATGTGGGGTGTCCGGGCCGACTACCACAGTCATGCCACACACTGGGTCGACTGATTGCACCGGCTCGGCCGTCATCCGGCGCCAAGCTGGTGCCAGGCTCCCTACCCGCATCTCCCGGACGATCTCGGACATGATCGACAGCGCGATCTCGTCCGGCGTCCGAGCACCGATGTCCAGGCCAGCTGGGCTGTGGAGCCGGGACCGTTCCTCGGCCGTAAGGCCCATGGCGTCGATGACGGCCTTGCCTCTCTTGCGGCTGGCGACCAAGCCTACGTAGCCCACTCCGCCACCGATCGCCCACCGTATGGACTCCGGCTCGTCGCGCCCGTGGCTGCAGATGATCACAGCCAGGGCGTCGTCCGGAGCGTCTCCCGGCGGCGTCGGTACAGAGCTGAAGGCGAACCCGAGCGGCCCGGCCATGACGGCAAGGGCGTCGGCGATAGGGGTGTCCCCGACAACGGAGATCTTCGGTGACGGCAACCTCGGTTCGAGAAAGATCTCAATGGCCCCACCCGACAGGCACGGGTTGACGACCACGGTGGCCCCCGGGGACTCGGGGAAGGTTGCCGCCGCCTCAGGCAAGATGCGCAGCAGCACCGGGGCACCCGTCTCCAACACCCCGAGGGCCGCCACCTGTACAGACTCGGCTGTGCACTGGCCGCCGACGAACCCTTCGATCGCACCGCTTTGCAATACCACCGCATCGTCGCCCGGTCGCACCGACGTCGGAGGCTGGGCCCGCACTACTACGGCATGGACGAAGGGCACCCGCTCTGCCAGGAGCTCGGCCATCCGGTTGGACACTCGCGGTGGCACGAAGACTCACACCGGAGGCGTCGGATGGCCCCGCATGGCGTCCCAGACCCGGGAGGGCGTGAGCGGCATGTCGGCATGTCGGATGCCGAAGGGCTTAAGCGCGTCCACGATAGCGTTGACGATAGCCGGGGGTGACCCGACCGTGGCCGACTCGCCGACACCCTTGGCGCCGATCGGATGGTGGGGCGACGGTGTCACGGTGTGCCCGTTCTCCCACTCGGGCACTTCGAGGGCCGTCGGTATGAGGTAGTCCATGAGAGAGGCGCCAAGGCAGTTCCCATCCTCGTCGAAAGCAATGATCTGCATCAATGCCATTCCCACGCCTTCCGTGAGACCCCCTTGGACCTGCCCCTCGATGATCATCGGGTTGATGCGGGTGCCGCAGTCGTCCACCGCAACGAATCGCCGGACCTTCACCACGGCCGTGCCGGGATCGATGTCGACCACGCAGATGTATGCCCCGAACGGGTACGTAAGATTCGAGGGGTTGTAGCAAATCTGCGCCTCGAGTCCGCCTTCGACTCCTTCGGGCAGGTCTCCTGCACCGTGGGCGCGCATGGCGATCTCCTGGATCGTCACGGACTTGGTCGGGTCCCCTCTAACGTGGAACGAGCCCTTTTCCCACTCGAGGTCGGCTACTGACACCTCGAGCATGCCTGAGGCGATGATCTGTGCCTTGTCCCGGACTTTACGGGCCACCAGGGCGGCGGCCGCGCCGGACACAGGTGTCGAACGACTGCCATAAGTACCGAGCCCGAAAGGCGTGTTGTCCGTGTCTCCGTGCACGACGTCGATGTCCGACGGCGGGATGCCGATCTCCTCGGCGACGATCTGGGCGTAGGTGGTCTCGTGGCCCTGGCCCTGCGACTGGACCGAGAGCCGCACCACGGCCTTCCCGGTCGGGTGCACGCGCAGCTCACAGCCGTCGGCCATGCCGAGGCCGAGTATGTCCATGTCCTTGCGCGGCCCGGCACCGACCGCCTCGGTGAAGAAGGCAACGCCGACTCCCATCAGCTCGCCTCGCTCACGCTTCTCGGCCTGCTCGCGGCGCAACTCTTCGTAACCTGCCATCTCCATGGACAGGCGCATCGCCCGCTCGTACTCGCCAGAGTCGTAGACCCATCCCGTCTTGGTCGTGTAGGGAAACTGGTTCGGTCGGATGAAGTTCTTCAGACGCAGCTCGGCCGGATCCATGTCGAGCTCGTATGCAAGGCAGTCGACCACGCGCTCCACCAGGTACACAGCCTCGGTGATGCGAAACGAGCAGGCGTAGGCGACGCCGCCCGGCGCCTTGTTCGTGTAGACGGCTGTCATCTTGCAGTAGGCCGCCTCCAAGTCGTAGCTGCCCGTGAACACTCCGAAGAAGCCGGCCGGGTACTTGACAGGCGCAGCTGTCCCGTTGAAGGCACCGTGGTCGGCCAAGACGTTGGTCCGGATAGCGAGGATCTTGCCTTGGCGCGTGGCGGCGATCTCGCCCCTCATGATGTAGTCGCGGGCGAAACCCGTCGAGATCAGGTTCTCGGACCTGTCCTCCATCCACTTGACCGGTGAGTTGAGCACGAGGGAAGCGACGATGGCACAGACATAGCCCGGGTAAATCGGCACCTTGTTGCCAAAGCCTCCGCCGATGTCGGGCGAGATCACCCTTATCTTGTGCTCGGGAATGCCAGATACCAGGGCGTACACGGTTCGGTGCGCATGCGGTGCCTGCGAGGTCGTCCAGAGCGTCAGCTTGCCATTGACGCGGTCGAAGTCCGCAACACAGCCACAGGTCTCCATCGGTGCCGGGTGGACGCGCGGGTAGACGAGGTCTTGGTTCACGACGACGTCTGCCTTGGCGAACACGGCCTCGGTCGCCTCGGCGTCGCCTGTCTCCCAGTCGAAACAATGGTTGTCCGCCTTCCCCTCCAAGTCATCCCTGATGACGGGTGCCGACGGGTCGAGCGCCTTACGGGCGTCCACGACAGGCTGGAGGATGTCGTACTGGACATCGATCAGCTCGAGGGCGTCGCGTGCGGAGTAGCGGTCCTCGGCGACCACGAATGCCACCTCTTGGCCCTGGAAACGCACTTTGTCGGTGGCCAGCACGGCCTGTACGTCGTTGGACAGCGTAGGCATCCAGGCGAGGCCCTTCTCGGCCAGGTCGGCGCCTGTCACGACCGCCTTCACCTTCGGGTGCGCCAGAGCGGCGCTCGTATCGACACTGACGATGCGGGCATGGGCGACGGGCGACCGGAGGATCGCCAGATGGAGCATCCCGGGCAGCTGAATGTCGTCGCAGTAGTGCCCCAATCCTCGAATAAAACGCGGATCCTCCTTGCGGAGCATGCGCCCGTGACCAACAGGCTTCTGGTCGTTGTCGTCGTAGCTGTCAAGCGGCCGGGTCTCCAGTGTCGTCATGATGCGCTCCCTACAGTTGCCCGGGCGGCTTCTGCCTCGTAGGACGCTGCCCATTGGATCGAGCGGACGATGGTGGCGTAACCCGTGCATCGGCATATCTGACCCGATATGGCCTCACGGATCTCAGACTCGGACGGGTTCGGGTTCCTGTCGAGCAGAGCCCGAGCAGTCATCAGCATCCCCGGCGTGCAGAACCCGCACTGCAGACCGTGGCAGTTCATGAAACCCTGCTGAACCGGATCGAGAACTCCGTCCGTCTCGAGACTTTCTACGGTGCTGACGTCGTGGCCACCGGCCATGGCGGCCAGCACGGTGCACGACTTGACTGGCTCCCCGTCGAGCCACACGACGCATGTACCGCAGTTGCTGGTGTCGCACCCCCAGTGGGTGCCGGTCAGCCCGAGTTGGTCGCGCAGGAAATGGACGAGGAGCATCCGTCCTTCGATCTCCTCGGACACCTCGGTCCCGTTAACCGTCATCGATACCTGCATGGCTACACCTCGTCTCTGCTTATCCTGGCAACAGCCCTTCGCAATGCACGTCGTGTCAGTTCGTCGGCCAGGTGCCGCTTGTACTCAGTACTCCCCCGCTGGTCGGTGACAGGGTTGCAGCTCTCGGCCGCGATCGCTCCCGCCTCGGCGTAGGCAGCTTCGGACGGCTCCTTGCCGCGCAAGGCGTCGGAGATAGCCGGGATACCCGTTGTGTTGGGGCCGACAGCGGCCAGCCCGACGCGGGCATCGGCGATGAAGCGCCCATCGAGCCACACAGCCGCCCCACTTGACACGACTGCCCAGTCACCGGCTCGTCGCTCGACCTTCTCGTAAGCGCTCGATCCGTTCGGTCGGACGGGGACGCGGATCTCGACGAGGATCTCGCCTTCGCCGACGGCAGTCTCGTAGGGACCTCGGTAGAAGTCGGCCATGGACACGGTCCGGCTGCCGCTCGACCCGCGGATGACGCAGCTCGCGTCGAGTGTCGTGCAGACAGCTGAGAGGTCTTCCGAGGGATCGGCCTGGCAGAGCGAACCGCCGATCGTCCCACGGTTGCGCACTACGGGATCTGCGATGACCTGCTCAGCGTCGCGAAAGATCGGGAGCGCCTCGGCCAACCGGTCGGACTCGAGCAGCTCGCGATGCCGAGTGAGCGCTCCGATCCGCCACTCGCCATCTTCCAAACGGACGTAACCGAGCTCACCGTGCAGGTCGTTGATGTCGATCAAGTACTCGAGGTTCGCCAGGCGCAACTTCATCATCGGAAGCAGGCTGTGGCCCCCCGCCACCAGCCGCGCGGAACTCCCAAGACGCTCGAGAAGCCCAATGGCGTGATCGACGCTCGTGGCTCGCTCGTACTCGAAAGGTGCCGGGACTTGCATGCGTACCCCCTTTCCGAAGAGTCGTGCAGTATTCAAGGTCTGACACGGCTGCGGCGGCGTGTCAATCGGCCGATAAGTGTTTCCTTAGGTCTCCACGCGAGACTCACCCCAGCCCCGGTCGATCGAGGTGACGAAACGCCGCGCTCGGGACGATCCCGATGAGGTGTCCCAGCACTTCAGGCGTTATGTATGCGGGCGGTATGGCTGCCGAAAAGGCACAGGGTCAGGCGCAGATTGCTCCTCCAGCAATTTAAGGCTTCGCTTAGGTGGGCAGGAGTCGCGGCGATCGGTGGGTATGCTCCGCGGGCCATGAGAGATGTGCTCGACGACATCGAAAGGTGGCAGGCAAGTGGCCGCCGCGTGGCGATGGCGCGCGTAGTGGCCGTCCTCGGATCTGGCCCGCGGGATGCTGGCGCAGCCATGGCCGTCAACGACGCGGGCGAGGTCGCCGGCTCGGTGTCTGGCGGTTGCGTCGAGGGAGCGGTTGTCAGCGAGGCTCTGGAGGTCATCGCTTCCGGTCAACCACGCCTGTGCACCTTTGGCTATTCCGATGACGAGGCTTTCTCGGTCGGGCTCACGTGCGGCGGCACGATCCGCATTTTCGTCGAGCCCTTCGAGTGACGTCTTCGCCGAGCGCCTTCGCCGTCACGCGGGACGCGATCCGCGCCGAGGAGCCGGTCGTCCTCGCCACGGTCGTCGAGCTCGAGGCGGTACCGGAGGACTATCGCTCACCTGGAGGAGGCGCCGTCGAACTACCCAGCCTTGGCGCCAAGCTTGTCCTCAAACCGAGCGGTGCGAGCAGTGAAGCGGTTGGCGCGCCTGACCGAGGGCCGGGAGCAGTAGGCAGCCTCGGCAACACCGGCCTGGACCGCGCCGTCGCGCTGGATGCTCTCGGCGCTGTCGAGGCCGGAGTGAGCTCGGTTCGCCACTACGGCCCTGAGGGCGAGGCGCGCCGGCACGAAGTGACCGTCTTCTTCGACGTGTTCGCCCCCCCGCGCAGGATGATCATCTTCGGCGCTGTCGACTTCACGTCCGCCCTCGTCAAAGTCGCCAAAGTCCTCGGATACAAGGTCACCGTCTGCGACGCCAGGTCCGTCTTCGCGACGGCGGCCCGCCTCCCGGGCGCCGACGAGATTGTCGTCGACTGGCCACAGCGATACCTGGCGACTGTCGCAGACGAGCTCGGCCCCCGTGACGCCGTCTGCGTGCTCACCCACGACCACAAGTTCGACGTCCCGGCGATCATCGCCGCCCTGCAGAGCAACGTCGGGTACCTGGGCGCCATGGGGGCGCGGCGAACCCACGCCGAGCGCCTAGAGCTCCTTCGAGCCGCCGGAGTGGACGACGAGAAGCTGGCCCGCGTCATGGCACCCATAGGTATCGACATCGGGGCTCGCACGCCCGAGGAGACCGCCGTTGCCATCTGCGCCGAGATAATCTCGCTGCGCTCCCAGGCGCCGATCCTCTCCCTTCGGGACCGTCCAGGGCCGATCCACCCTCAGCTCGCCTGACACCGTCGCCCCGTGGCAGTGACGCTGCCGGGCGGCGAGCGCTATATAGTGGTCACTCCGCCGCGGGGTGGAGCAGTCAGGTAGCTCGTCGGGCTCATAACCCGAAGGTCGTAGGTTCAAATCCTACCCCCGCCACCAAGGAATTCAGTTCTTCGCGCACTTCTGCGTATGCACGATGCCCTGACCAGCGACTTCGCGTTTGGTCGAGTGGTCGAAGTTGGTGTTTCTCGGGGCTTTTTCTCGGGACCTACTCACCCTTTGCGTACGTTGCCCTATGCAGGTGGGCGCCGCGCACGCGGCCGTTGAGCTGCGGCTCCGCGATCGAGGTTGCAGTCGATGCAGCGCTGCATAGGGCATGCCCCGTGCAGCCCTATGCAGATGCTCTGATCAACGGCTTTCTCGTCGGGCTGCCGCACCTCGCGCTCCACACGGCGGTGAGACGAGCGGCTTCCGTCGTCGACGCGGCACACATCAACGTTCTGGGCGCATGATCAGCGCTAGCAAACGCTCTGGTGGACTGCTGACGAGCACCCGAGAGCCGTCGATGCGTACCTGGAGGTGTTCGTGTCGGCGTCGTTCGGAGCGCATGTTCTGCTCGCGACCGTCACCCTCGCCCGTGGCCAGTCCTCCGGTCGCACTGCTGGTCAGGCGCGTTCGGGCGGGGCGGGAAGCGGTGGCGGTCGGCTGGGAACCGGGGTCGAGACGACGATCGACGTGGTCGTCGTACCAAAAGCAAGAAAGCGGTCGAGGATGCCCTCGAGCTTGTCGAGTGCAGGTGAGTGGAGCTTGATGAGGAAACAGTCCTCCCCGGTGATCCGATAGCACTCGGTCACCTCGGGGGTCTCCGCCGCGAGTTCGGCGATCTTGGGCAGTGCACCCGGCATCGGTCGGATGCGGGTGAAGGCAGTGACCGGGAGCCCGACGCTGCCGGGATCGATGTCCAGCCGATACCCGGCGATCACCCCGAGCGACTCGAGGCGCTGAACGCACTCTCTCACCGCAGGGGCGGACATGCCGACCCGTCTCGCCAGCTCGGAGGTGGCGAGTCGCGGGTTCGCCTGGAGCTCATGGAGGAGCTGCACGTTGACGTCGTCGAACACGTCGTTCGACGAGTTGAAGGTAGGTAGCCTTGGTGACCGATGGTTCGTAGCCAGGAGGCCCTCCTCACCTAACAGTAGGTATTCAGTTAGGCGACCATACCTGTGACCATGTCATCATGGCAACAGTCGCAGGCCAGCGAGCTGCAGCCGCTCTTGCGCGAGCTTCCCTGGTGGGGCGACTGCCACCGACGTCGTTCTTCTTGACCTCGGCGCTGTTCCACTACTTCGGCCCCGCCCTCGCCGTCCTGCTGTTCGCGCACGTGGCAGCGCTCGGCGTGATGTGGCTGCGTGTCGTAACGGCCGCCCTCATCTTCGCCGCGTGGCGGCGCCCATGGCGGATCCTCGCTCGCCTGGGTGGCAGAGATCGCGGCGTCCTTCTGGGCCTCGGCGTGTTGTTGGCCGCCATGAATTCGCTCTTCTACCTGGCGGTCGCCAGGTTGCCACTGGCCACCGTCGGTGCCATCGAGTTCTTGGGGACGATCGCGCTTGCGACCCTCGGGGTTCGCACCTTGCGGAATCTGGGGGCCTTGGTGATCACCGTCGTCGGCGCGGTCATGCTGACCGCCTTCAAGGTGGCCTCCGATCCGCTGGGCTTCGTGTTCGCCTTCGGCAACTGTGCGTGCTTCATGGGCTACGTGGTGCTCGGTCACCGGATCGCCAACGTGCAGGTGTCTGCTCCCGACCGCCGGTCCAACCTGATGACCGGCATCGACCAGCTCGGCGCCTCGATGATCATCGCTGCCCTTGTTGCCACGCCGATCGGCATCGGAGCTGCCCTCCCCGCGTTTGGGCGGCCGAGCTGGCTCCTCTGGGGCGTGGCCGTCGGGGTGTGCTCGTCGGTGATCCCCTACGTCACCGACCAGCTCGCCATGGCCCGTCTCCCGAGGGCCACCTTCGCGCTCATGCTCGCGTTGCTCCCGGCGTGCGCCACCGTCATCGGCGCAGTCGTGCTACACCAGGTTCCGACGTGGGAGGACCTCGCAGGCATCACCCTTGTCATCGCGGGTCTCCTCGTCCATCAGGTGCCCCAAGTGGACGGCGCCTGACGGGGATGGAACGGAGCCTGTCTCGATCATCGAGGGTCATGAACACTGGGAGGAACGATGGAGTACGTCCGGCTCGGATCGTCCGGCCTGAGGGTGTCACGGATCGGGCTCGGGATGATGAGCTACGGCGACCCGGCCATCCAGTCCTGGGCGCTCCCTGAACCCCTCGCCGAGCCGATCGTCCGGTGCGCCGCCGAGGCGGGCATCACCTTCTTCGATACGGCCGACATGTACTCAGAAGGTGCCAGCGAAGAGATCAGCGGACGGCTGCTTACGAAGCTCTTCTCCCGTCGCGACGACTTCGTCGTGGCTACCAAGGTCTACTATCCGACCGGACCTGGTCCCAACGACCATGGACTCTCCCGCAAGCACATTCTCTCTGCCATCGATGCGTCACTTCGGCGCCTCGGCACCGACTACGTCGACCTCTACCAGGTGCATCGCTTCGACCCAGACACGCCGGTCGAAGAAACGATGCAAGCCCTTCACGAGATCGTGCGTGCCGGCAAGGTCCGCTACCTCGGTGCGTCTGCCATGTTCGCCTGGCAGTTCGCCAAGCTGCAGCACTGCGCCATCACTGGAGCGCTGACGCCGCTCGTCTCGATGCAGAACCGCTACAACCTCGTCAACCGGGAAGACGAGCGCGAACTGATCCCTATGTGTGCTGACATGGGTGTCGGGCTGCTCCCTTACAGCCCGCTTGCGAGAGGGTTGCTCGCCGGAACGAGAGAGAGGAGCGGTCTTAGCCACACCCAACGCTCTACCGCGGTGGCGAGCACCGACCGCCCAGAGGACTTCGATGTGCAGGACGCCGTGCGCGCCGTTGCGAAGCGACTTGGCCACCCTGAGGCATCCATTGCACTCGCATGGTTGCTCTCCAAGCGCGGCGTTGCAGCACCCATCCTCGGGGCGACCACGGATCGGCACATCCACGATGCGCTCGGTGCTATGGAGATCAACCTCGACGACTTTGAGCTATCGGCACTCGAGGACCCCTATGTCGCACGTCTTATGAGCGACTTCTCGTAGCTGGTACTCGGGACCCACAAGTTCGGGGCGTCCAACACAGTTTAGCTTTGGGAGGAGTACCTGTCACCGAACGAAGGACGCACAGAACGACGGCCGCATCGGGACCCAGCCTCGCTCCCGATGCGGCGATCTCGGTCGATGCGTTCCCGACCCCGCCCGCATGGGCCACCGCACCGAACATTGCGGCGGGCTCGGGACGATCGGTGTGCACGATCAGTGCGGGTTCGACCAAGACGTTGATGTAGAGCCAGGTCGGGGTTCGGGGTCTCCCACGCGAGCGGATCAGCGCCGCTCGACACGGTCGAGACCCCGACCAGAGTGCCATGCCTCGATGACCAAGTGGTCTGCGGGCGTGCCGACTCGCGTGATCACGACCTCGCCGAGATCGAGTAGAAACCTGTCGGAACCCGGAGGACCGTGAAGGGTCCAAATACTGGATGTGTCCGGTCTGGTGGGGACGGATCGGGGAGTGAGACATCCCCCGTGAGCGCTGGCGGGTCGAGGAGGATCGGCTCTCGGGCAGGCTGTCGCCGGTGATCAACCCGCGGGTGTCCGAGGCAGGGCGGTGCCGTACCAGCCGACATGTGCGGTTCCCCGGGGTATGGCTCAAGCGGCTCGGTCGTACTCGTGGATGATCCCGCCGAGGACGTCGCGCCGATGGATCTCACCGGTGTCGGACTCACGACGCGGCTTGGGGATGGCGAGCTGAAGTCCTCGGTGAGGGCCCGCCCGGTTGTAGTGATCGACGTACTCGGCGAGCACGGATTCGAGGTGGCCTCGAGAGCACACGAGCAGGTGGTCGAGGCACTCCTCTCGCACAGTCCTCACCCAGCGTTCCGCGAACGCGTTCGCCTTCGGCGACCTGACCGGGG
>JBOGHW010000041.1:0-51023 GCA_050744865.1 Acidimicrobiales bacterium
CGGTGGAGACGCTGCGCCGCTGGTGGTGGGGCGTCGGTAGGGGGCGCTACCCGAAGTCCACGCGCTTGCTCGTCTGTGCCGACGCGGGCGGCTCCAACGGGTACCGGCTGTGGCTTTGGAAGCGCGAGCTCGCGCTGCTGGCCACCGAGGCCGCGCTGGCGATCACGGTGTGCCATTTCCCGCCAGGCACCAGCAAGTGGAACCGGATCGAGCACCGGCTGTTCGCGCACATCGCGATGAACTGGCGGGGCCGCCCGCTGTCGAGTTACGAAGTCGTGGTCGAGCTGATCGCGGCGACGACCACACGAGCCGGGTTGACCGTCCACGCCGGAGCAGACACGAACATCTACCCCCGCAAGATCAAGGTCAGCGATGCGGAGATGGCCGTAGTCGGCCGGCAGATAAAGCCCGACGCGTTCCACGGGGAATGGAACTACACCGTTCGGCGGGCCGGGCGAACTACAGCGGTGTAACTAACTTGCCGGAGTTATTGTCTGGCGAGCCCTTAGCTCAGTCGGCGCCAGGCGCTACTGGCCCTCGGGCAGGTTCGCTTCTTGGGCGATGTAGCGCGCCCGGCGGATGAAGAAGATGGTGTGGTACACGATCGTTCCGTCTTGGAAGGTCAGCTGGCCGCGCCGAATGAATCGCATGAACGAGGAGTGGGCCGGTGCCCCGAGCTGCACGACGCCCGGTCTGCGCTCATGCTTCATTAGCAACTTGCCTGGATAATGGAGCGGCCAGTCGCGGAACACATAGACGTTCTGGTCCGTGACCAGCACGATCCGATGGAAGTAGAAACCAAGGATGCTGAACGCGAGGTCGACCAAAGGACCAATGACCGGAACGAACTTCACGGCGTCCCTGACCACACCGAAGATGATCATGGTCGCGAGGTTGCTGAAGGTGAACGCCACCGCCACAGCACCTTCGCCGTTGACATTGGCCCTGCGGGCCACCCGTCTGGCCATGCGCTGGTTGTAAGGACGAACCGTGTACTGGCGCGCACCAGGCCGCTCGAACGGCTCAGAGCTCATCGCACAGCGCCAGACTGAGACGCGATCATCGCCGTCGATCTTACCGGCCAGGCACTAGCGCTGCTCAACTCCTTCCTCGGGTCGGGTACTGTCTGCGTCTATTGACTACAACTATGGATACAATGCTATAGTTCGGTGATGAGCGTTCCTCTGACCCTCCTTGGCCTGCTCGATCGAGAGCCCAGCCACGGCTACGACCTAAAGCGGGACTACGACAGCTTCTTCGGCCGACACAGGCCGCTGCAGTTCAGCCAGGTGTATGCCACCCTCGCTCGGCTGGCCCGTGACGGGAAGGTGGAAGCCGGAGCGGTAGAGCAAGGGGCTGGTCCCGAGCGCAAGCGCTACTCCATCACCGAGGTGGGCAAGCACGATGTCGAAGCGTGGCTCACCCAGCCGATCGAACCCGAGCCTCACTTCCAGACCGAGCTGTTCACCAAGGTGGTGCTCTCGTTGATGCTCGGGCGCTCGGCCGAGCTCTACCTGGACACCCAGCGCAGCGCCCACCTCCAGCGCATGCGAGCGCTGACCGAGATCAAACGAAACGGCGCCGTGGTCGATGCCCTCCTGGCAGACCATGGCCTGTTCCACCTCGAAGCGGACCTCCGCTGGATCGACCTCACGGTCGCTCGGCTGGGCATCCTGGCTGAGGAGGTGCGGTCGTGAGCATGAACTACCTCCCGCGGGCGGCAACCGGCGACGGCCCCATCCTCGAGGCGAGAGACGCCGTGCTGTCCTTTGGAGAAACGCCAGCGCTGCGCGGCGCCAACATTGCGATTGAGCGGGGCGAGATACTTGCCGTGATGGGCCCGAGCGGTTCGGGCAAGTCCACCCTGCTCCACTGTCTGGCCGGCATCCTCGTCCCCGACTCGGGTGAAGTCCGGCTCTCCGGCACGCGGATCGACACTCTGCGGGAGCAAGAGCGCAGCGCCCTGCGCCGAGATCGGTTCGGTTTCGTCTTCCAGTTTGGCCAGCTGGTTCCTGAGCTACGCGCCGAGGAGAACGTCGCGCTTCCTTTGCTCTTGGGCGGGATGCGTCGCAATCATGCCCTCGCCGAGGCCCGGTCGTGGTTCGAGCGCCTCGGACTCGATGGCATGGAGCGCCACCGATCTGGAGTGATGTCGGGCGGCCAAGCCCAGCGAGTCGCGCTGGCTCGTGGCCTCGTCGCCCAGCCCGAGGTGCTCTTCGCTGACGAGCCGACGGGGTCGCTCGACTCGCTCACCGGAGAACTCGTCATGGAGCTCTTGACGGCGGCGGCGCGCCAACAGGGCACGACCGTCGTCCTGGTCACCCACGAGCCGCGGGTGGCCGCCTACGCCGACCGCGAGGTCATTGTCCGAGATGGTCTGGTCAGCTCGCTCGACCGTGCCGCCCGATGATCCGCCTCGGGCTGCGGCTCAACCTCGGTGGCGGCAGGGAGGCCGCGTTGCGTGTACTCGTCGTGGCGACCGCCGTTGCCCTCGGCGTCGGACTGCTGCTGGCTGCCCTGGCCGGTGGCAACGGCCTGAATGCTCAGACCGACCGCGGTGCGTGGCTCGACTCGGCGGCACAGGCGTCACGACCGACGTCGACATCGGACGGGCTGTGGTGGCTATCGAGCCTTGATCAGTTCGGCAGCCAGGCGATCGACCGCGTCGACGTTGCCGCCGCCGGACCGAACGCTCCGGTGCCGCCGGGGATTGCCCACTTGCCGGGACCGGGCGAGTACTACGCCTCGCCGGCCCTCACCACGCTCATGGCGTCCGAGCCGCCCAATGAGCTTCGTGACCGGTTTCCAGGGCATCAAATTGGGACCATCGGCGCGGCGGCGCTTCCGTCCCCGAACTCGCTGATCGTCGTCATCGGCCACACCCCGCGCCAGCTCTCGCAAGCACCTGGTGCGGTCGAGGTGGGAGCCATCCAGCGCACGCCCGCCAACTGCTACGCCTGCCAGAACCCCGTCGGGAGTGGACCCGATCTGCAGTGGATCCTGGCTGGCGGAGCCATCTTCCTCTTGCTGCCGGTGCTCATCTTGATCGCGACGGCGAGCCGGCTGTCGGCGGCTCGGCGCGAACAACGCTTCGCCGCGATGCGACTCGTCGGCGCTACGCCGCGTCAGATTTCTGTGGTCGCCGCGGTCGAGGCGGTGGTCGCCGCCTTCGCGGGCGTCGCTGCCGGCTTCGCGCTCTTCTTCGTCTTTCGGCCGCTGCTCTACCACGTGCCGTTCACCGGAGCGCCCTTCGCGCCAGGAGACCTCTCACTGAGCTGGATCGACATTGTGTTGGCCGTGATCGGTGTTCCGGTCGCCGCTGTCGTGTCCGCGCTGGTCGCTCTCCGCCGAGTCCAGATATCGCCGCTCAGCGTGAACCGACGAGCGTCGTCACGCCCACCGCGGGCCGTAAGGATCATCCCGCTCCTCGCCGGCATCGCGGTCCTCGCGTACTTCGACGCGCACGGCAAACCGGGTAGCAATGGTGGCCAGATTCTCGAGATGCTCGTTGGATTCGTGCTACTTGTCGTGGGACTGGTTCTCGCTGGACCATGGTTCACGACTGCTGGTTCCCGGCTCATGGCACAGCGGGCCACTCGCCCCGCCACGCTCATCGCCGGGCGCCGACTCCTCGACAATCCCAAAGCGGCCTTCCGGTTCATCAGCGGGCTCGTGATAGCACTCTTCGTTGCCAGCGCTCTGATCGGGGCGCTCAGCTCCATCGCCGTCGTCAGCAGCGCTGAAGGGGGAAGCGCCGGGAAGGACACCCTTGCCGAAGCGTTCTGCAGCTTCTCGACGCCGAACTGTCCGGCTTCCGCCACAGTACTTTCAGTTCCAGCTCAGGTGCTTGCCGAGCTCCGCTCGACCCCGGGCGTGCGTGGCGTGGCGGTGGTCCACCAAGTTCCGCCTCGTCAGCAGGTGAACTGGGGGGGCCCGGCTGGGGTCGTCGCGTGCGCCCAACTGGCGAAGACGCCGGCGATCGGCTCGTGCGCGCCAGGAGCGACGGTGGCGAGTGTCGGCTACTTCCTCTCGAACGTCTTAGGGCACAACTCGCACGCCTCGTCGACGGCCTGGCCGTCCGCGCGCCTGTCGGCGGCGACGGCATCGCGTCTTCCAGTTAACGCGGTTGTGGTCGCCACCGACGGGTCACCGAGAACGCTCGAACGGGTGCGGACCACGCTCGAACGGGCGTTTCCCTTCCAGGGACAGCCCCAGGGAGTCGAGTCCCTCGACCCGTCGAACGCCCGCCTGCTTACGATGATCCAGGACGTGACTGACATCATCATCGTTGCGACCCTCATCATCGCTGCCTGCAGCCTCGCGGTGAACATCGTTGCCGGCTTGGGCGAACGTAGGCGCCCGTTCAGCCTGCTCAGGCTCACCGGTGCCCCCACCAAGCTCCTGCATCGCGTGGTCGCGTTGGAGAGTGCTCTCCCGCTCCTTCTTGTCGCCACAGTGTCCATCGTGGTCGGGCTCCTGTCGGCCGCTCTCTACCTCCACTCCCAGGTCGACATCGCGTTCCGGTTCCCCGGGATGGCGTTCTGGGCGACGGTAGTTGGCGGCCTCGCGGCGTCGCTCGCGATCATCGCCTCGACGTTCCCGCTCCTCAACCGGATGACTGGGCCAGAAGTCGCTCGCAACGACTGACGGCACCGCGCCAGGTCCGTACAGCACGCCACCTGCCCTGGTGCTGCGTGCAGAACAGGGCGGTCCGCACGACCGGGAGAGAGAGTGCTCATCGGGTACCGGAGAGGGCCAAGGCGCCGAGCGCGGCTGCCATCGAGAGGGGCACCGCGACCGCTCCGAGCCGGCTGGCCTTTGCGATCGAAGGCCGAGCCCCTGCAGTGCGTGCCACTCGCAGCCACAAGACCCAGGCCAGCGATCCGGTGACGAAGAGGTTAGGTCCGAGGTTGAGCCCGATCAGCAACGCGAACGGACGATCGGGCAGCCGGGAAGCCAGCAGCGAGGCTGCGGGCAGGTTGTTGACCAGCACCGAGCATGCGGCGGCGAAGGCGGCGGTTCCCCACACGTCGAGATGAGACAGCACGATGGAGGGCCCCGACCAGGCCCGACCGATGGTGCCGAGAGCGACGGCGACCCCGAACAGCCCGGCGAGCACGGGGACGCCGAGCACCTCAGCGACGTGGCGAGGTCGCTGCCTGCGGGCGGCCAGGCGAATCCCGACGACCGCCACGCCTACCGCGGCAACAGGAAGCGCGGGAGCGCTGAGGGCCAGTACGAGCACGACGACGACTCCGACTGCTCCCAGACCGAGGCCGCGCGTTGCCTGCGCCGGGGCAGTCAATCCTTCGGAGCGACGCCGGAGCTCTCGATGTTCGACGGCGGCGATCACGGCCGCGGTCACGACGAGGGCGGCTAGGGCCGGTGCCCACATGCGGGACAAGAACTCGGCACCGCTGAGGTGACGGTTCCCGAAGACGATCAGGTTCGTCAGGTTCGAGCCCGGAAGGAACAGTGAACCGGCGTTGGACAACAGGAGACAGCCAAACAGGAGCGGGCCCTCGCCACTGCGTCGGCTCCGAGCGGTGGCGACGAGCACCGGAGTGAGGAACGCCACCGAGGTGTCGAGGTTCAATACGGCCGTCACCACTCCGATCAGGACCGTGGCCCCGACGAAGACGGCACGCCCGTCGCGGGCCAGTCGAGCCAGCTGGTAGCCGGCGGCTTCGAACAGCCCGTCGTCAGCAGCCACCAGCCCGACGAGCAGCAACCCTGTGACGAGGACGAACGGTGACCAGTCCTGGGCGGCTGCCGATCTCGCCTCCGCTGGCCCAGTGGCGAACGCGACGATCAGCCCAACGAGTCCCGCTCCGGCGAGGACCCACTCGAGACGGCGACCCGCCTCAGGCCGCCAGCCGGCAGTGTCGGTCATCGTGTTGGCGCGCCATGGCGCACCCCGGGGTTGACTCGGCGTCGCGCAGCTATCCGGATCACCCTGTCATCATGCCCGTCGACCTCGTGGCGCTCCGCACGATCCGGCAGCCGGATCTTCGTTCTTCCCACTCTGTCCGTGCGCCCGGACCTCACGTTCGCGGCACACAGTTGACCAAGGTGCGATGGGCGTAGACCTCGATGCCTGGCGGTAGCCTTAGGGCTGACCGGGAGGTTCCGAGGGAGAGTCCGCGCCCGCCTCCTGTGGAGCAAACAACTCTGCACCGCGGGGAACGCTCTCCACGGCGGAACACTCATGGCCCTGGCCGACTCGACCGGGGCCCTTTCCGCCCACCTCAACCTCCCTGATGCTGCCACCGGCACCGTCACCATCGAGTCGAAAACCAACTTCCTGCGCGCCGTCACCGCCGGACACGTCGACGCCATCTCTCGGCCGCTTCATATCGGGCGTACCGTCATAGTCGTCGAGACTGATCTCGTCGATGAGCACGACCGACTCGTCGCTCGCGTCACCCAGTCACAGCTCGTGCTCACCGACGCGAGGATCGTCCTGACCGCGCGTTGAGCGTCCACGACTCCGCCAACTAGGAGCGCTGTAGGTGCCGTGACTCCATGCCGATCACCCAGGGAGTCAGTTGATGTCCTGCCGAGTCGACAAGGCGATACCGACGACCGCCAGCAGGCCGGCCCAGACGACCAGGGTGATCGCGCCGGCGCCCGGCGAGACCAGGTGTTGGACTCGCAGGCCAATGAGCGCGTCCGCAGCACGCGTTGGCATGAACCGCCCTACCGAGGGGACGAGGCCGAACAGGAGGTTGTCGACGACGAGGCCCCAGGCAAGAAGCACGATGATTGCGCCGACTTGGTTATGAATAATCGCGCCGAGGCCGGCACCGATCGCGCCCCACAGGGCCGCGCCGGCGAGCCCGCCGAGCGTGAGCAGCAGAATGTCGCCGCTGTCGAGCACGACGGTGATCCCACGCCCGTCGAGGATCGCGTATCCGAGTGCCCATCCGATTGCCTCGCCGAGGACCCCGAACGCGATTCCGGCCAACGCACCTGCCACGACCTTGGCGGCCAGCAGGTGCGAGCGCTCGGGGTTGAACAGGATCGTCGGACGGATCGTGCCGAAGCGGTACTCGCTGGTCACAAGCAACACCCCGGCAAGGGCGGAGAACACGGCCGTAAAACTGCTCAGGCTCAGTAGCTCACGCTGGTCCTCCCTGCTGGCAAGCCCGCTTGGGTGGGTGAGCACTCCGGTGAGCAGCGTAAAGAGCAGGATCAGGGCGATCATCCCGAGGATCAGCCCGATCGTGGTCCGGGTGGAGCGAATCTTCAGCAGCTCTGCCTTGATCTGCGCGGTCATGCCGGTGCTTCCGAAGTGAGTTCGAGGAAGGTGTCCTCCAGCACGCCTGCGTCGTTGACAAGCTCGTGAACCGGGACGCCGGCGGCGAAGGCAATCTCGCCGACCCGCTCGCTCGATGCTCCCTGGACGAGCAGCGCATGGTCGGTACCCGTGGTCACTTGCAGCGCCTGATCACGCAGAGCCCTGGTGAGCCGCTGCGGGTCACCGCTGCGGACACGAACCGCGCCGCCGGCACGGGCTGTCAGTTCTGCAAGTGACGACGAGAGCACGAGCCGGCCGCGATTGATGATGAGCACCCTGTCGACGGTCTGCGCGACCTCGGCGAGAACATGGCTTGAGATGAGCACCGTGCGGCCCTCTGATGCCAGGTTGCGCAGGAAGCCCCGCAGCCAGCGAACGCCCTCCGGGTCAAGCCCGTTGGCCGGCTCGTCGAGAATCAGCAGCTCCGGGTCGCCAAGCAGCGCCGCCGCGAGCCCGAGCCGCTGACGCATGCCAAGCGAATACCCCTTCACGCGCCGCAGGGCGGCGTCACCTAGCTCCACCAGGTGCAACACCTCGTCCGCACGTGAGTCAGGGACACCGACAGCCTGCCCGAGCATGCGCAGGTGATCGCGCCCGGTCCGGCCGGGATGGAAGTCCGTCGCCTCGAGCACGGCACCGATCCGCAGCGGCGCACGCGGCAGCTCCTGGTACCGATGATCGAACACCAGTGCTCGTCCACTCGTCGGCGCCGCCAGACCCAGGATCATCCGCAGCGTCGTCGTCTTGCCCGCGCCGTTCGGGCCAAGAAAGCCCGTGATCGTCCCAGCCTCCAACGCGAATGAGAGGTCCGTGACCGCTGAGACCTCACCGAAGCGCTTGGTCAAGGACTCAGCTTCGACGACCGCCGTCACCCGCCTGACCGATCGGTAAACGGCACAGCAAAGTCTTGGTAGGTACCCTGCCCTACTTCGCTCGGCAGAAACGTGATCCGCAAACCCAGACTGGCCACGCGTACGTCGACGTCGAGCGAGTGGTTATCGCTCCAAGCGTCCAGCGACTGTGAGACCAGGTGCCACTCGGCGCCGTCGCTCTGCCCATTGCCGATGTTCACGAACGCCTCCTGGTGGGCGGCTTCGGCACGCAGGGTCAACTCCGGGCAGCGGGCGGCGAGTGCTTCCGCCTCGTCTGATGGAACGGGACGGCACCACTCCACTGGGCCGTCGCTGTCCTGGCTGACCTCACCCCAGTAGATGCAGAAGAACGCGCCGGCGCGCCCCGGTATGTCCGGCAGCTGGTAACGCCGGAGCAGGCCGATGAACTCCTTGCCGAACGCCCATGCCTCATCCTGCCCGGCGACATTGCGCTTCACGCACAGCAGGCTGCGCCCGGGAATCTCCCTCGTTGAGACCTCGTACACAACGGCCCTTCTTCCTCTCAGCTCGTCGATCAGGTATGTAGCAAGCGCACGGCGAGAGGTGTGCTCGGCCTCGGTTGCGGCCCAAACCTCCCGGACACGCTCGGCCGCCTCGACCGGCGCGAGCGGCAGGATCCCCTCGATCTCGGCCAGGGGGACCTGCAGCTGGCGCAGCGACCCGATCAGGCGTGCCTGTTCAAGCTGGCCGGCCTCGTAGAAGCGGTAGCCAGAGTCCTCGTCCACCCGTGCCGGCAACAGCAGCCCCAGCTCGTCGTAGAGCCGCAGCGCCTTGGCCGATAGCCGCGAACGCCTGGCGAACTCTCCGATGCTCATCTGCTCCACGTGCTCGCTCCTCGTCGACACGACACTTGCCGGACAAGTCTGCAGCTTCCCCCAAGGTCAAGGTCAAGCCGCGAGCCGACGTGCCTACACCTCGCCGGCCGCTGGAACTCCTGCGCCTCCCGGCAGATAACGCCGGACAATAGAGTCTCGGTGATGGAGGGGGTGCCCAGCGGCGTTTACGACGAGCTGATCACCGACGGCCTCGACGCGCTCCTCCGCCAGGCCACTGATGCTGTTCGGTCGGAACTCGTCGATCCGGCGGAGGCGACTGAGTTCCTTGCTGCCCACCTTGAGAGGGTCGCCACGCGAGTACTCAACTCCCTCCCATTTGACCGGCGGCTCGCCGTCACCAACGGGCTCCTCAACCGCCTTGTCGAAGAATCCAGCCGGATCGACGCCACAGACATCGTCGCCGATGGCCCAAGAACGTTGCTCAGTGTCGGACCCGACACACCACGACCTCGCACTCCGCTGCGCCGTGCCGACCTCTTGATCAACGCTCGGGGAGAGCCGGCCCTCCACGAGGAACTGGCTGCCGAGATCGCCTCGGCCGACACGGTTGACCTCTTGTGTGCCTTCATCAAGTGGCAAGGGCTGCGGCTCCTCACCGACGCCATTGCCGAGCACCTCCGGCGGGGTCGCTCCCTCCGGGTCATCACCACCACGTACGTCGGCGCCACCGAGCGGAAGGCCATCGACAAGCTGGCCGAGCTGGGTGCGACGGTGAAGATCAGCTACGAGACCCGCACCACACGCCTGCACGCCAAGGCGTGGCTGTTTCGGCGAAGCACCGGCTGGGACACCGGGTACGTGGGATCCTCCAACCTGTCCCGCTCTGCTCTGGTCGACGGCCTGGAGTGGAACGTTCGCCTGTCCACGGGCGACACGCCCCTGCTGTTGCACAAGTTTGCTGCGACGTTCGACTCGTATTGGGCCGATCCCCGCTTCGAGAGCTACGACCCCGCCCGTGACGGCGCCCGCCTCGACCGGGCCCTCCGTACCGCCCAGGGCCGGGCGCCGATCTCGCTCGCCAACCTCGAGGTGCGCCCCTACCCCTACCAGCAAGCGATGCTCGACGACCTCGACGTGGAGCGCAAGGTCCACGGCCGGTGGCGCAACCTGGTCGTCGCCGCCACGGGCACCGGGAAGACCGTTGTCGCCGCAGTCGACTACCGGCGACTGGTCGAGGAGCTGGGCGCCCTGTCCCTTCTGTTCGTGGCCCACCGCCGTGAGATCCTTCAGCAGAGCCGGTCGACGTTCGCCGCCGTGATGACAGACGGTTCCTTCGGCGAGGTGTGGGTGGGCGGGAAGCGTCCAGCGGACTGGCGGCACGTCTTCGCCTCGATACAGAGCCTGAACGCCGACGGCTTGACATCTGTAGGGCCCAACCAGTTCGACATGGTGATCATCGACGAGTTCCATCATGCCGAAGCCGCGACCTACCGCCGGCTCTTGGAGCACATCAAGCCAAGGGTGTTGCTAGGTCTCACCGCGACACCGGAGCGAGGCGATGGAGGAGACGTCACCGAGTGGTTCGACGGCCACATCGCCACCGAACTCCGCCTCTGGCACGCTCTCGAGCAGGACTTGCTGTGTCCCTTTCACTACTTCGGCATCGCCGACAACACCGACCTGCGCGGCATTGACTGGCGCCGCGGTACCTATGACGTCACCGGCTTGTCGAATCTGTACACCGGCAACGACATGCGGGCGGCCATCGTGATCCGTGGCCTGCGCGACATCGTCACCGACGCCGGCGCGATGCGCGCCCTCGGCTTTTGCGTGTCGATCGACCATGCCCACTACATGGCACGAGTCTTCAACGAGGCAGGCATCCGGGCCGTCGCCGTCGACGCCACGACGGATGCACAGACCCGGGACGCTGCCCTCCGGGATCTGCGGGACCGCAAGGTCAACATCGTCTTCGCCGTCGATCTCTTCAACGAGGGGCTCGACGTCCCCCAGGTCGACACGGTGCTCTTCCTGCGACCCACCGAGAGCGCCACTGTGTTCCTGCAACAGCTCGGCCGAGGCCTGCGCCGAACCGCCGGCAAAGCCTGCCTAACGGTGCTCGACTTCGTCGGACAGCACAACCGGCGCTTCCGCTGGGATGTTCGCTATAGGGCGCTAACAGGTTCGTCTCTGTCCGAGCTGATCCGCCAGATCGAGCATGGCTTCCCATTCCTTCCAGCTGGGAGCTCAATCCAGCTCGACCGTGTCGCCCGAGAGCTGGTGCTGGAGAACGTCAGGGCTCAGGTCGGCTTGCGGCGCCCGCAGCTGATCGAGGACATTCGTAGCTACGGAGACGTCTCCCTGGTGGATTACCTCCGGGAGTCCGGGCAAGCGCCGGCAGTCATCTACCGCGGCGAGTCCTGGACGGCTCTTCGCCGTGCCGCAGGCCTCACCGTGCCGGGGCCTGGTCCCGATGAGAAGCGGTTCTTGAGGCGGGTCGCTCGTTTCTTGCACGTCGACGACCAGGAGCGTTTGGCGGTGTGGAGCGAGTGCTTGGCTGCGCCGGGCCCGCCGGTCATGAACTCTCTGGGTAAGAGAGAAGAGCGGCTTCTGCTCATGTTGTTCTTCACTCTCTGGCGGGATGGCGGCAGGTTTGCTGACTACGCGGCCGGATGGGCGCAGCTCTGGGAGAATCCCGCCGTTCGTGAGGAGATTCGCCAGGTGCTCGACGTGGCCGCCACGCGGATCGGCAACGTGCCGGTGCGACTTGCCGCCATGGACTCGGTTCCCTTGTGGGTGCATTGCCGCTACAGCCTGGATGAGCTCCTGGCAGCTGTCGGTCGCGCCTCGCTGAGCGGTCCTCCGTCCAACGACCGGGAAGGAGTGCGTTTGGCCGTCGAGGAGCGTGCCGACGTGTTCACCTTCACGCTGGCCAAGAGCGAGCGTGACTACTCCCCGACAACGCTGTACCGCGACTACGCCATTAGCCGCGACCTGGTCCACTGGGAATCTCAGAGCACCACGAGCTCGGAGTCTCCCACCGGCCGGCGCTATATCAACCATGTTGTGGAGGGCAGCCGTGTGCTGCTGTTCTGCCGAGAGACGAACCGGGGCGACTTCGGCGCGCAGCCGTACTTCTTCCTCGGCCCGGCCCGGTACGTGAGCCACACGGGCAGCCGGCCGATGGCCATCAGATGGAAGCTGGACCATCCAATGCCGGCTGAGTTCTTCGAGGCCGCCTCGATGCTCGCCAGTGGATGAGCGACTTACGCGGACGACGGATGGCAACTGCCTCCGATGGTCAGCTGCAGCCGGCACAGAAGCCTTGCGCCCACGTCCGGCTGAAGAGTCCGCACCGAACTCGGTCCATGTCCGGCGACCGGCAGATGAGCGGTTGCACTCCGTTTGCCCTGATCATCTATGATCTGACATATGATGTCGCCTGGCTCTTCTCCTGAGGTGGATTATCGTCTGCCACGAACGGTGCTGCCCCGCCACTACCGGATTCATCTCCGACCCGACTTTGAGAAGGCACGCTTCTCGGGAAGCGAGCAAGTCGAACTGCAAGTCACGACGGAGACGAGCGAGATCGTCTGCAACGCTGCCGAGCTGGACATCTCGTCTGCGCAGTTAAGGCCACTGCTGGATGTTGATGGCAATTCACCCGGGCCTGCAGGCGATGTCCGTACCGAGTCGTCGGTGCGTCTCGACGCCGAGCGCCAGAGAGCGCACTTCACCTTCGTACGACCAATTCCTCCCGGGATGTATGAACTGGAAGTCGAGTTCAGCGGTGCTTTCGACGACAAGCTTCGCGGCTTTTTCCTCAACACCTTCGTAGACTCTGACGGCCGAGAGCAGTCCATCGCCAATACACAGTTCCAGTCAACTGACGCCCGCCGCGCGTTCCCGTGCTGGGATGAGCCCGACATGAAGGCAGTCTTCGCAGTCGAACTCGATGTACCCCCCGGCATGATCGCCATCTCGAATGGCCCGGAAACCTCTGCGATGCCGCTGGACAACGGTTGGCAACGGGTCGCCTTCGGCGAGACGCCCGTGATGTCCAGCTACATCGTCGCCTTCGTGATCGGTCAGCTCGAGACAAGCCAAGCCGTCGTAGTGGACGGAATACCAATCCGCGTCGTGCACGTCCCGGGCAAGGCTCATCTTGCCAGATACGCCCTCCAGGTAGCGGCTCACGCGCTCTCCTTTTATCAGGAGTGGTTCGGCCTTCCATACCCAGGTGAGAAGCTTGATCTGGTTGCAGTGCCGAACAGGGGCGGTGCGATGGAGAACCTTGGAGCTGCGATCTTCCTGGAGTCCGCGCTGCTGGTCGACCCGGATGAAGTCTCCCGCCAGGAGATCGAGCGAGTCACAGAGGTCATCGAGCACGAGATCGCCCATATGTGGTTCGGGGATCTTGTCACAATGAGCTGGTGGAACGGGCTTTGGCTGAACGAGGCCTTCGCGACCTTCATGAGCCTCAAGTGCCTCGACTCGTTTCGGCCCGAGTGGGAGTGCTGGACGAACTTCGGGCGTGACCGTGAGACAGCCATGCTTATGGATGCGCTCAGTACGACGCGGCCTATCGAGTTCACCGTCAGGGAGCCCGACGAGGCCGAGGCGATGTACGACTCGCTCACGTACCAAAAGGGTGCAAGCGTCGTCCGGATGATAGAGCAGTACCTGGGCGAGGATCGCTTCCAGGCCGGTGTTCGCCGCTACCTGAAGCTCCACCAGTTTGGGAACACAGAGACTTCCGACCTGTGGCAGGCCATCGAAGCCTCGGTTGAGGGCGAACCGGTCGCCGAGATCATGAGCTCGTGGATATTCCAGCGCGGCTATCCCGTCCTGACTGTCTCGGCAGCGGCGGCCGGTGACGGCCTGCAGCTGCAGCAGGAACACTTCGGCCCGGCAGATTCGCGGGATGGCTCGCGCAGCTGGTTGGTCCCTTGCCTCTTGAGAAGGCTCTTGCCACGCGAAGCCGACCAACTGGCTGAGCGGTCAAAGGTGCTTCTCAGCTCCGGATCAGAAGCTCAACTTCTCGCTGGCGATCAGCAAGAAGTCGTCGTCAACGCCGGGGCATCGGGCTTCTTCCGCGTCCGATACGAACCAAGGCTGCGCGCTCCGCTGTTGAAGAACCTCGCATCGCTCGAGCCCCTCGAGCAGTACAACCTCGTCTCAGACTCCTGGGCGCTCGCGCTCTTCGGTCTGGCTCCCCTGGCTGAGTTCATCGAAGTCGCCTCACTCATCTCGCCGCCTGTCGACGACGGTGTGTACCGCGTGATCGACGAAGCCTTGCGAACTTTCGATCACGCAGTGACACCGTCTGCGCGTCCAAAGCTGCAAGCCTGGACAAGATCGCTTTTGCAACCGGCTCTCGATCGAGTCGGCTGGTTACCGCAGGAAGGTGAGAGTGCTCGGTGCTCAGAGCTTCGCTCGGTCGCCATCCGGGAACTTGGCGACATCGGGGAAGATCCCGCAGTGATCGAGCAGGCACGCCATCTCTTCGCCGAGGACCGTGAAGGAAGGTCGCGACTGCATCCGGCCACGGCGGCGGCGGTGATGTCTGTCGTCGCCGGGCACGCAACCGGTGGAGAGCTCATGGCGCTCGACAGCCGCTTCAGAGAAGCGCGCGACCCACAGGGCGAGGAGCGGCTCCTGGAAGCGCTCAGCTTTTGCAGAGATCAAGCATTCATAAGTGAGCTGTGCACGAACAGGCTCTCCCAGATGAAGAACCCCCACGTCGGAATCCTGCTCCGGCGGCTCATGATGAACCGCCACAGCGGTCAACCGGTTTGGGAGTTCTTCAAGTCGAACTGGGGCGAGCTGTTCGAACGCCACGCCGGCAAAGGGCTCTGGCGAATGCTCTCCGGCACTTCCTGGCTCGTCTTGCCCGGATCGGACGGGAGGTCGCTGGAAAAGGACGTGCAAGCGTTCTTCACTCCGCAGGCGCTCGGCGGCATGCGACGCACTATCGACGAGGCCCTCGATGCGCTGGGTATCCGCGCTTCCTTCGTGGCACGTGACGGCCCGGTGCTCGGACAAGTCCTCGAATCCGTCGGGGGAACGGCGAGCCCGGCCAGCTAGGGTCCGTCTGCTGCACCAGTCAGCCGCTGCAGCAGACGCCAGTCCGTCCCTGATGCTCGTTGGATGGAAGCAAGCTCTCCGTCCGCGTAGCGAAACTCATACTTCGGCGCCTCGCCGAAGAACCTGGCTTCCAACCAACGGACTGTCTCGCCCACATCGGTATCCGGGTCGGCCGATCCAAACGTCGTCGACTCAGCAAGACAGATCTCTCCTGCAGACACGGTCAAGTACACCGCATCATCTGGCACACTCGAACGACTCGCCAGCGATAAGGGCCAAACGGTCACGGCCAGGGGCTGGCCGGGGAGGACATGCTCCAGCGCAGTTTCCACGTGGAACAAGCGACCGTCTACGGCCCGCAACTCGATCGTGTAGCCGGTATCGGTCCGGTCGATCGTGAGGGCTTCGACTCCAAGCCGGGACTCTGCCTGCCAACGGCCTTCGAGAAGCTCGCCGTCAGAGCCAAGTGACCAGTGCGATCGTCGCCGCGTCTCGCCATCTCGTGATGGCGCCCACCAGTCTTCCTCGAGAAGCCACTCGCCGTTCGCAAAAATGGTACGCCGAAATTCGAGCCGGCCGACCTGCCGTCCCAACAGAGTCTCACTGAGGATGCCGTGTACAACCGTGCCACTCTCCTTGGCCGGCGGCAGCGCGACCTCGGTGGGTACAGGTGCTTGTGCGTACGACAAACGGCTCTCGAGCAGCCGATCCAAGCGGTCTCGCGGGAAGTAGTACCCGTTTACAAACACTGCAGCGGGCTCGCGCAGCGCCGAAACACTCTCCAGTGGGTTGCCCTCCGTCATCAACAACTCAGCGCTATGACCTGCTTTGATCTCGCCCCAGGTGTCTTCCTGCCCTAGAAAGCGAGCGGGCGCCGTAGTCCCACAGCACAGCGCCGCATACGGGCTCAGACCAGCGGCTACAAGATTGTTCAGTTCGTCGTGTACCGAGAAGCCCTCGAACACCCACGGTTGCGGCGTGTCCGTGCCGAGCAACAACTGAACTCCCTCTTCATGAAAGATCTTCAGCACCCGTCGCAGAGCCGCGTCGCGCTCATGGCCTAGCGCGCGCCACTCCGTTGCAGAGCCAGGCCTACCCTCGTTGCGGCCCTCATACAGCTTGACCCAGCTCGCTAGCATGGAGGGAGTCTCATAGGCCGCAAGCGGCTCAGTCCCGATGCCTTCCAGGCCTATTTCGAGGCCTTGGCGAACAACCAGCGTCGGCGAGCACCAGACGCCCGCCGCCGCAAGCCGGCGGCCAAGGCCTCGGATCGCTTCAAAGTCCAAGTGATGAGCGGTGAGCTCACCGATCACACCGAATCGGTTACCCGTGGCGTCGGGTCCCGGTAGCTCGCTTCCCGCCTGAAGGTAGCCATTCTCGAGGCCTGTCAGATGTTCGATACACCGTAGTCCCGCGCCAATCGCCTCGTCATAGGAGACTCCGGTCGGGCAGTGACCGGTCATGATGACACCAGCCCTGGCCGCGGCGCTGCCGAGCGCCCGCAGCTTCTCGAGCCCAAGGAACTGATACGCCTTGATCTGGTCATAGCCACGATCCACGCACTTCGCGACCAGGGTGTCCGCATCTCCGGGAGACGGCAGTAGCACGGTGTCGGGCCATGCCTTCAAGCCACGGTTGTTCACGCCGTCCACAATCGGGCTGGTAGTCACTATATGTGGCCCAGGGAGCATCCGCCGGCGAACGCACTCCTTGAGGGTGAGAGTCGCCGCCGAGCCGCGCATGTTCCGAACTCGGGTAACACCGTTCGCCAGGAACATGGCGAAGGAGGTCGGATCATCAAAATGAACGTGCATGTCAGCCAGGCCGGGAGAGAGGAACATTCCGCTGCCATCCACCACTTGGTCAGCACTAACGTCTTCACCCGGAGCGGACACCTTGGTGATTGTTCCACCTTCGATGATCACACTCACGTTTGGCACCGTTCGTTCGGAGTCCATCGGAACGATCGTCACGTTGGTGATCGAGATGGATCCTGCTGTCGGCTCCGGTACGTCGAATCCAGAAAGAAGTCGTGTCCTTGCCAAGTCGCTCATCAGTTGCTCCCCGCGACCTTGGGCCGCTGTCCTTCGCTCGATAGCCCTTCTGCCAAGCATTGCTCTCTCATACTCGCGCTCCTTCACACCGCCGGGCTGGAGTTCGCGGCGTGGTCGCCAAGCTCTCGCAGCGCCGCGAGAAGGGACCTGGTGTAGGGGTCCTTAGGGGCTCGGATCAGCTCGTCGCTGACGCCGGTCTCGACTATCTTGCCCAGGTGCATAACTGCGATGTTCTCGGCGATGTAGCGAACAGTTGCGAGGTTGTGAGAGATGAAGAGCAGCGACAGGTCCAGTTGCTCCAGGAGGTCGCGCAGCAGATTGAGAACCGCGCCTTGCACCGATGCGTCAAGGGAAGAGGTGATCTCGTCCGCAACGAGGATGGCCGGGCGCGAGGCAAGGGCTCGAGCGATCGCGGCGCGCTGTCTCATGCCACCGGACAGCTCTCGGGGGTAACGTTCCGCAACGCTGCTGTCCAGGTGGACGAGGTCTAGCAGTTCGGTCTGTCTCCGTGCCAGGAGGGCACCCCCGACCTTGCTACCCACGTTCAAGGCCTCGTTGAGCATCTCGCCTATGGACATTCGTGGGTTGAGAGATCCATACGGGTCTTGGAAGACCATCTGGATCGCACGCCATCGGTCTCGATCTCTCTTCCCAAACCGCTTTGTGACCTTCACGCCGTCGATGAGGATCGTGCCGCTCGTCACAGGTTGCAGCCCCACCGCAGCCCGGGCGACCGTCGACTTGCCAGAGCCGCTCTCTCCGACCAGCCCCAGCACGGAGTGCGGATCTAGGCGCAGGCTGACGTCGTCCACGGCGGTCACCGCTCCAAAGCGGACGGTGAGGTTGCGTATCTCTAGCGTGGTCATCGCGACTTTGACTCACTCAGCGGCTCGTCTCGGCTGTGCTGTCCGAGCGGTGCAGCATCCGCCGAGGGCTCATCCAAGAGCGACTCCCCTGTCCGGGGATGCCAACAGGCAACTCGGCCCCCGGCCCGCGTCACCAGAGCAGGAGTTTCCTGTCGGCAGCGGGCAGTCGCAAATGCGCATCGTGGTGCGAATGCGCAGCCGACAACCTTTGCTGCAGCATCTGGGGGTCGTCCCGGGATCGTCACCAACGGCGCGCCCTTATCCGTCTCGAGAGTTGGCAGCGAGGCAATGAGTGCACGGGTATAGGGATGAGCCGCACCGGTCCGCAGCGCCTCCGCTGACAGATCTTCGACAATTGTGCCGGCGTACATCACTAGAACTCGGTTGCATATCGAGGCGACTACCGAAATGTCGTGAGAGATAACGATGGCTGAGGCGCCAGTTTCCGAGCAGGTAGATCGCAGCAATTGCAGCACTTGAGCTTGCACCACGACGTCCAGAGCTGTCGTAGGTTCGTCAGCAACGATCAACTCAGGGTCTCCCATCCTGGCCATGGCTATTGAGGCGCGCTGGCGCATCCCGCCGGAGAGTTGGAAGGGAAACTGGTGTATCCGACGCTCCGGCATTGAAATAGATACCGAGTCCAGCGCCCCAACCGAAGCGCGGACAGCCTCGGATCTTGTTGCGTGCTTGTGCACTCGGACGACTTCACCAAGCTGACGGCCTAGCCGGATCGCCGGGTTGAGGGCAGTGGCAGAATCCTGGAACACGTATCCGATACCCGCCCCCACCTCGCTTCTCATTTGCCGATCGCTCAGAAATCTCAGGTCCTTGCCATCAAAGGTCAGCTTCTGGGCATCGACCTGACCCGGCGCTGTAATGAGCTTGCTGGCTGCGCTGGCCGTGAGAGTCTTTCCGCTTCCCGACTCGCCGACTATGCCAAGGATTTCATGCCTGGCAAGCGAAAAGCTCACGTCGTGTACGAGCGACACCCGTCCTGTGCGCATCGGATAGGACACGGCCAGATCTTCCACATCCAACAGGCTGCCGGTCCCGTCCGCAGACCGTCGCGCAGGTGTAGCGGCTGAGATTACGGGAGTCGCCCGCCGCTCTCCCCGCGAGATACCGCCCCCCATGCTACGGTCCCGAGCCGCGTTCGACAGCACCTCTCCCAAGAAGCTGAATGACAGGCCGGCAATGATGACAGCCACACCTGGGCCGATCGCTTCCATGGGATCGACATAGACCGAGTTCAGCGCCTGCCCCAACAACTGCCCCCAGTCGTAGGATGGCGGCTGTACGCCGAGCCCGAGGAAGCTCAGCGTGGAGAGGGCAAGCAGTGCCCCACCGACCGACAGCGTGACGTTGAGAATTACGGGTTCCGCTATGTTTGGCAATATGTAGCGGACGAGCTGTCTACGTCGCGAGACACCCAACAGCCGCGCTGCGGCGAGATACTCCGAGCCACCGACACCCGCCGCGAGGGTCTGAACCAGCCGAGCAAATCCTGGAGTCATCGTCGCGACCAGCGCGATCACAGCTGTGGTTGAGCCGGGGCCGAGCATGATCGCGATGAACATTCCGAGGATTATGACCGGAAAGGCCAGCCAGGTATTGATAATGCTCCCGATCCACCGTTGGTAACGCCGGTGAAGAAGGGGCGGAATACCTCCGATCACGCAGCCTGCGACCGTCGCGAGAAACGTGGCCAGGACGGCGAGGCCAAGCGACAGTCGCGTAGCAACCAGAACGCGGGCGAGATTGTCCCGCCCCAAACTGTCGGTACCAAGGAAATGGGCGGCACTTGGTCCCTGGTTCAAGGCTGCGATATTCTCGTGCGCTGCTGAATGGCCCCAGATGAACGGAGCCGCGACAGCAAGAAACACTTCGACTGCAATCAGTAGCAGTGCAGCAATGCCCTGCGCCGACTTCAGAACTGGCGGTAGCCTTCTTGGCTTCCCAGCCCCGGCACTCATCCCGTATCCATCAGGGTGTTGCGAGGATCGATGAGAGCTACACAGATATCTACAATGAGGTTGACCAGCAGGATAAACGCCGCGTAGACAAGGGCGATCCCTTGCACCACGCCGTAGTCTTGGGACCCAATGGCCTGGACGAGCTGGTTGCCCATCCCGGGCCAGTTGAAGACATCTTCGACAAGCACGCTCCCGGCGACCATCCCGCCCAGGATCATTCCGGCCAAGGTGAGAATGCCGGTAAGCATGTTTGGAAGCACATGCCGGAAGTAGACAAGCCTCGCTGGCAGGCGCTTGCTCCGGGCCGCCCGCACGTAGTCCTCTCCCATGACGCGAAGTGCTTCCACGCGCCCGATGCGAGCGATTACCGCCAGAGATGGAACGGCCAGAGCGAGGACCGGCAACACGAACGAGCCTGGACCTGCCTTACCCGCCACTGGTAGCACTTTCCAGACCAGCCCGAACACGAGCACGAGTGCGACTGCGAACAGATAAGTCGGAACCGAGGCAAACAGCCCCGTCCAGCTGGTGAACTGGAAGTCGAGTATCCGCCGGCGCGATCCCTGCGTTCCGATGGCAACAAGCAAGCCGAGCGGTATGCCGACAACAAGAACCACCACGGAGGCAACCCCAGCCAGCTCAACTGTCGCCGGCAGTGAGCTCCGGACGATTGCCGTCACCGAGGCCCCGGTGAGGAACGACGAACCGAGATCCCCGTGAAGGAGACCAACCACATAGTGGCCGAACTGGACCAGCAACGGGTTGTCAAGCCCTAGCTGTGCCTCGCGCGCCCGCACCACGCTCTCGGGTGCAGTCGCCCCAAGTGCAGCGCGTACAGGGTTGCCACCCGCTGCGCGGGGCGCCAAGAACGCAACCAGCACTATGACAAAGAGAGATACGACAAGCCTGAATAGTCGTCTCAACAAGAACTGTAACCAGGACACCCAAGCTTTGCGTGCTTCGAGCCTTGCGCCCTCGAGTGACTCCGAGAGCAGCACCACCCCCACCTCTTTAGCTCGACTTGAGCATGCGAAGGCTAGATGTGACTATCTGAGTATTGGAATAGGAAAAGCGCACATCCCGACCATAGATCGTCTGTGTCAGGCCGGCGATCGGAACGATGTCGGAATCAGTGATCAGAGCGTGCTCAGCCGACTCCCAGTCTGGACAACTCGCCGATCCGGCTTCATTCTCGGCGGCTGTGGTCAGACTGTTGAAGTTCTTGTTGTCAAGAAAGGCGATGTTGCCACCATTCGGCGGCGTCGGGCCTTCGAAAATGCCTGTCCAGGACGCTGGCAGCGTAACGACGACGGGAACGAAAGACACGTCCCAGTTGCCACCCGAGAACAGGATGTTGACGACCTGCGTATCGCTCGCCGCCTGAAGGACGACCTTGACCCCGAGCGCCGACCACTCTTGTTGGATGAGCTGGACCGCCGACGCTATAGGTGCTCCTTGCGATGAGGAATAGATAAAGTGAACGGTGAGCGGTTGACCAGCCTTCTCGCGTACTCCTTGACTGTTGAGCACCCACCCTGCCTGAGTCAGTAAGTTCCCAGCTTCAGAGGCGTTACGCTTTGGGAGCAGTGTGGTCAGGGAACTGCTCGAATGACAGACCGAAGGTGGTCCTGCCTCCAGGTTGTTGATTGCGATACCGTTGTCGGAAGTTGACACCTTTCCGATAGAGGACACATCAAGTGCCATGGTGAGTGCCTTGCGAACCAACTCAGATGACGTAGGTCGACCGGACTTCTGGTTGTAGAGAAGGAACTCAGGGTTGTTCAGGACAGTGTCCTCGAACAGCCCGTGATTGCCAAGGCGAGCGCGATCCGGCCCTGATATCTCGGCGATGTTGAGTCCACCGGAGAGTAGCAAGTTGGCAGCAGTGGATTGACTCGCCACTACCTTCATGGCGATATGCGCCGGGAGCCCCGGAGTGCTGGACGTCACGCCACCAGGACCCCAATTGTAGCCCTTCCGAAGGCTGAGATCATAGGTTTGGCCGGGCGTTGAGCTGGTTAACACATACGGACCCGAGCCGACGGTCTTGTTGGAAAGCGAACCGATGTCGGTCAGACCACCCTGACACACGATCATTAGTGAGCTGAGATTCCGGATAAGGAAGCTTGAAGGGCTCGGCGAGACGATACGTACGGTATTGGTACTGTTGTCGGCCGTAACAGTCGATCCCCTGTTTATATAGACACCTAAGAAGGGAGATGCGTTCTTGGCGTTGAGCACCCAGTCGTAGTTCTTTGCTATCACTTCAGGGGTCAGGGCCGAGCCGTCACTACAGGTGACGCCGCGCCGGATAGTAAAGGTCGCCACCGTCGATGTCGCTGACCACTTGGTTGCCAGCTCTGGCTCGATCGTGCCTGAGGCGGCCTGCAACACAAGTTGGTCGTAGGCAAGCGTGTCGAGCATCTGGCCGGCCGGGGTGACGCTGGTGAGCGGGTTCAGATTGCCGGGGTCGTTGTCCATCGCGACGCTGAGCGTGCCGCCCGACACAACTCCACCCGAACCGGTGTTCTGCTTGGTGGCTGCGTTCGTTCCGCAACCGGCCGCCAATAGGCTCACTGCCGCGACGGCCGCAACTGTGAGTGTCATTCCTCGTCTGTTCACGTGCCCCTCCGCTTGTTCGCGCGACCTCGGCTTCTGGACTGAACCGTCCGGATCGTACATCATCTCGTACACGTTCGCAAGGGCCTCCGGGAGGTTCCTGCTCCGGGGTGTGTCGGATAGTCCGCAGCGCTGGGGAAGTGGCTACCTTTGATCCATGCGACCTCGGCGTCAGGGAAAAGTGAGCGCGACTGCCGGCCGGCACGAGGCCGGGAGAGCATGACCATGCTCGTCGACGTCCACACCCACATGCTGAGCGAGGCGTACGTCTCCGCGCTGCGAGACAGCGGCGGGCGGTACTCGCTCCGGCGGGCGGCTCCGGCGGTGGACCAGGTCTACTTCGACGACTTCCCCTTCATGACGCTCACGGAGGGTATGTTCGACTACGACCTACGGGTACGCGACATGGACCGAGCGGGCGTCGACATGGCGATCGTCTCACTCACGTGCCCCAACGTCTTCTGGGGTGGAGAGGAGGTGAGCCTCGCCGTCGCTCGAGCGATCAACGACGACATGAGACGCGCCCAAGCGGCGCATCCCGATCGCATCCGATGGATGGCGTCAATCCCTTGGCAGTACCCGGATGCCGCTCTGACCGAACTGGAGTCGGCCCGGGCCGCCGGGGCGATCGGAGTCATGACGCTCGCCAACGTTTCGGGCGAACCACTCGTCTCAGAGCGCTTCGCCCCCGTCTGGGAAGCGATAGAGCTCGCCGGCCTTCCCGTGCTCGTTCACCCGACGGCACCTCTCGGCATCGGCGAAATGGGGATGGAGGACTACAACCTTGTCGCCAATGTCGGGTTCATGTTCGACACGACGCTCGCTTTCACCCGGATGATCTACGAGGGCTTCCTCGACCGGTTCCCTCGCCTGAAGCTGATCGCGTCCCACGCCGGCGCCACGCTTCCTTACATCGCCGGCCGGCTCGACCGGTGCTGGTCGAAGATGCCTGCGTGCAGAACGCACATTGATGAACCGCCCTCGTCCTATCTAAGGCGGCTGTATTACGACACGGTGACCTACTCGCCGGAGGCACTGGCGCTCTGCCTCGCGACGTGCGGAGGCGATCGGCTGCTGTTCGGCTCGGACTATCCCCACAACATCGGAGACATGGAGGGCTGCAGAGACCGCCTGGAGACTCTTGCGCCTCGTGCCCGTGACGCCGCCCGCGGAGGGAACGCCCAGGCAATTTTTCGGCTCTGACCCGAGCACGCTGCATCACCTTCGTGCAATCGGTGCCCGTCAACGCCGGCACGCGGCGGCGTAGAAGCGGCCCAGGTCGTCTTTCATCTTGGCGGCCGCTTTCGCGTCCACGAACGTGGCGTGGCCCGACGGATAGCTCTGGAACCAGATGTTCGCCCGTAGCTCGGTCGCCAGGAAGAGATGCGATATATCGTACTGAGCGCCATAGAACGGGGTGGAAAAGTCGTATATCCCGCCGAGGACAAACACTTTGAGATTCGGATTCTGCCGTAAGGCAGCGGCCAGGTCGAGCCCCACGTTCGGAACCTGCAGTGGCTCGTCGATTCCGGGTGCCTTGTGACTCCAATCCCACTGACCCTCGATGAGGACGTTATTGAGCGCGTAGTAGTCGAGGTCACTGGTGAACCCGACGTCCCTGGTGAGATGTGCTCGGAAGCTAGATAGAAAGGCGCCTCGCGACCCGGCGGTGGCAGCGTCGTTCGTCGCAGGATCGTAGGAGCCGTCACCGACGACATAGCTGTTGTCAGCGACGAACCGAGAGTCGAACCGACCAATGACCTTCCCCTCCGCCCGCAGTAGCTCGAGGCGGAAGTGCTCTCTCTCGACCCGGAGCTTGCGCTCGACAAGATAGTCGACGCCCAGTCCCATGTAATAACTGAGCTCTTCAGCGACCCGCGCAAGCTCCTCCTCGCCCAGGGTATCACCGCGCTGAAGCGCCGACGCGTAGGAGCCTTGAGCAAACTGCCAAGCTTTGGCAACGTGTTCCGTAACCTCGTTGCTGTGGTCAGGTTGACGTTTGTGGTACCAGGCAGCCGCAGCGAAGGAGGGAAGTATGTTGATGAATTTCTGGTCCGCTCCCGGCTGGATTGTAGTCCAGTCGAGTAGCGTAGACTGCAGCATCACGCCATTGAAGTCGATGCCCTGACTCTGCAGTTTGTACACAAGGGCTGCGGCGCGCGTCGTGCCATAGGATTCTCCGTAAAGAAAGCGTGGGGCGTTCCAATTGCCGGTGACCGTCAGGTAGCGGGTTATCACACGGGCAAACACGTCGACATCCTGGTCGACACCCCACACGTCATGTGTGGCCGTGTCGCCAATCACCCGGGAATAACCCGTCTCGACTGCGTCGATAAACACCAGATCTGATTCCGCAAGAAGAGTGTGGGGATTATCTTCGACGAGATAGGGCGGCGGCGGTGTTGCCGACGGGGTGTGGGTAGCTGCTCTCTTCGGTCCGAACTGGCCGATGTTTGCCCACAAACTTGATGAACCCGGTCCCCCGTTGAACACGAACGTGATCGGGCGCCTGGCTTCATCACGACTCTCGCTCACATAAGAGAGATAGAAGATGCTGGCGACAGCAGTTTGCTTGTTGTCATGGACTAAGAGAGTTCCACCTGTCGCGTCATAATCAAAGGTGGTGCCATCTATCAGAATACTGTGGCGGCGCGATGTCGATCGCTCGCTGGGAGGAGTCACTGTCGGAGACATGGTGGACTCATCACCGAGGCTCCGAACGCTCACGCTGGCCCCCTCCTATCTTTGCAACAGGCGCAGCCATTTAGTCGCCTAACTTTATCTGCAATGGGTGCCAGGGTCGACAGAGATCGAGCAGTCACGAGCGGGGCGCTGCGAACGGCAGGCAACGGACTCCTCAGGACCCGACGTGTGACCAGGCGAGTTGTGCCAAGGCGATTGCCTGATCTGCGAGCACGTCGTCGTCGAACCTTACTTGAGGCGAATGGAGTGGAGCGGCATCGGCCTCATCAAGCTCGGATGGTCCGGCTCCGAAAAAGATAAAGGTCCCGGGTACGCTTTGCAGCACGTAGGAAAAGTCTTCCGAACCCATAACGGGAACCTGGCTCTCACGAACACGCGTGTCGCCGAATGAGTCCGCCAGCAGGCGCAGCGCCCGAGTCGCGAGCTCACTGTCGTTGACGGTCGGTGGGTAGCCAACGGCGACCTCGACCTCCGCCTTGCAATTGTGGGCGCCCGCCAACAGTTCGATGAAGGGCGGAATCTCACGGCATATCTGCTCCAGGGCGGCCGTAGACAGCGTGCGTATCGTGCCACCGAGTTCGGCGCTGGGCGGCACCACGTTGAGAGCGTCTCCCGCCGAGAGACGGGTCACGCTCACAACCACCGGATCGAAGACATCGAACCGCCGAGTCACAAAGGCCTGCAGAGCGGTCACGAGCTCGGCGATGACCGGTACGGGGTCGACTGTGCGGTGCGGTGCGGACGCGTGACCACCGCGGCCGTGGACTCTCACACGCAACGCGGCAGCACTTGCCATCAGCGTCCCCGGACGGGTCGAGAAGATCCCGCGCTGACCAGGGACGACGTGGATTCCATAAGCCGCCTCCGGAGTTGTGGCACCGGCCTGGAGCACTCCCTCTTGGATCATCAGGGACGCGCCGTTGTGGCCTTCTTCGCCGGGCTGGAACATGAACACCACGTTGCCCTTCATCGCATCGCGCTGAGCAGACAGCAGGTGGGCTGCGCCGACCAGCCCTGCCACATGCATATCGTGGCCACAGGCGTGCATGGCGCTTCCGTCAAACGCGTAGGGCACACCCGTAGTCTCGTGAAGCGGCAGGGCGTCCATATCGGCACGCAACAAGACGGTCGGCCCTGGTTCGGCGCCGCGAAGGACCGCCACGACCGAGCTCAGCGCCGTTCCCTGCATCGTCTCGAGCCCATCCGGCTCGAGGGACTGGAGTACCCGCTGCTGTGTCCGTGGTAAGTCCAACCCAAGCTCTGGATCTGCGTGGATGGCTCTCCGCAACCGGATCAACTCGGGAAGCACCGCTGCAGCCTGCTGAGCGAATGTCATAACTCAGTACTCCCTCAACAAGTATGCAGCTAGCGGTCCCATCACGGCGACTTGCAGCCCTCAAGAGGGGTCGGAGTAACCGTCCGCCCCAACGCGAACGGTCGACTCAGAGGCCTGTGCCGGCTCGACCAGCGCCTTCGGCTTGCCATCGGACCCGAGGACCGGAGTGGCCTCGGAGTACCACGACTCGACGACAGGGCCACCCCAGAAATCCCGTCGGCGCGGATCGCGGACATCCCATCGGAGCGTCTCGTGGTCCGGGTCGCCCGTGAAGTAGTCGCTCGTGTAGATCTCGACACGATGACCGTCCGGGTCACGCAAGTAGACGTAGAAGGCGTTCGAGACTCCGTGACGGCCGGGCCCGCGCTCGATATGTGCCTGTTCCCGAAGCGAGCCGAAGACGTCGCAGGTGCGCAGCACCTGATGGGCTTCATGGGCAAAGAAGCCGAGATGATGCAGGCGAGGCCCAGCTCCGGAAGTGAACGCCACATCGTGAACCGTCTGCTTACGGTACATCCACGCTGCGTAGAGGACGTCTTCGCCCTCGATCGTCTCGGAGCACCCGAACCCGAGAGACTGGTAGTGGTCGCGGGCACCCACGACGTCCGGGACGACGATGTTGAAGTGGTCGATGCGTGCCACCTCGGCGCCGCGCCGCAGGTCATAGCGCTGCACGAGGCGTTCGCAGTGGGACATCGAGTGGAACAATTCGATCGGGAAGCCGAGGGGGTCCTCTAAGCGAACCGCCTCACCTACACCGAGGGTCGCTCCCGCCGCGACTCGCTCGGTCCTGCAGCCACGTGCCCTGAAGAACTCCTCTGCCCGGGACAGGTCATCTTTGTTTCTCACCCGGAAAGCGAGCCGGGCACAGGCTGGCTCCAGGCCGAGACGAAGCACGAGGCTGTGGTGGACCGTCTCGTCGTAGCCGCGCAGATAGATCGCCTCCGCTTCGGTCGCGGAGACGACGAAGCCGAGCATCTCCACCCAGAACCAGCGTGCACGCTCCAGGTCGGTGACAACCAGTTCGGCATAGGCAGACCGAACGATGTCCGGCGGAGCCGGCTCAGACGATCGTGCCATCATCGAAGCCAAGGGGTCCGCACGTCCCCGAGCGCGACGTGTACTGTGCGCGCCTCGGTAAAGAACTCGATGCTGTGGTGTCCACCCTCACGGCCGAGGCCGCTCTCTTTGACGCCTCCGAAGGGAGTTCGAAGGTCTCGGATGTTATGGGAGTTGACCCAAGTCATCCCGGAGTCGACAAGGTAGGCAATCCGGTGGGCTCGCCGCAGGTCATTCGTCCAGAGATAAGCGGCGAGCCCGTAACGGGTGGCGTTCGCCAGCTCGACCGCCTCGTCTTCGGTGCTGAAGGGGGTCAGGCAGGCTACCGGTCCGAATATCTCCTCTTGGAAGATCCGCATCGAGGGATCGACATCTGCGAAGGCCGTGGCGCACAGGAAGTTGCCGTTCGAAAGGTGTGCTGGCCGTCCGCCACCGGCGACCAGCCTGGCACCGCAGCTCTTGCCGAGCGCGACGTAACCGAGGACCCGGTCAAAGTGCTCGGGGTGTACCAGAGCTCCTATCTCGGTCGCCGAGTCATCAGGCTGACCGACCACGACGCCCTCGGCACGGCTCGCGAACGCCTCTACGAACCGGTCATAGATCGGAGCCTCGACGAGGATACGGGACGACGCGGTGCAACGCTCCCCGTTCAGGGAGAACACACCGAACAGCGCCGCCTCGACCGCCGCGTCGAAGTCGGCGTCGGCGAACACGATGCAGGGCGACTTTCCTCCGAGCTCCATCGAGAGGCCCTTCAAGTGCTGAGAGGCCTGCTGCATGATCGTCTTTCCGGTGGAGGTCTCGCCGGTGAAGGAGATGAGCGGGACCTGAGGGTGAGACACAAGCGCTGCTCCGGCAATCTCGCCGACTCCGTGCACGATGTTGAATACCCCCGGCGGGATGCCGGCGGCCTCTGCGATCTCAGGCAGCAGGCTCGCCGAAAGTGGGGTCCACTCGGCCGGCTTCAGCACTACCGTGCAGCCCGCGGCGAGTGCCGGCGCCAGCTTCCAACTCTCGAGCATGAACGGGGTGTTCCAGGGTGTGATGAGCCCGGCGACCCCGACCGGTTTGCGAAGGACGTAGTTGAGCTGACGGGACCCTACTCGATAGGCGTCTTCGCCAAGCGAGACTATGAGGTCGGCGAAGAAGGCAAAGTTCTCTGCCGCCCGGGCGGCCTGACCCCTCACCTGCTCGATTGGCAGACCTGTGTCAAAGCTCTCGAAGGTGGCGATCTTCTCGGCACGCGCCTCGATCCCCTCGGCGAAGCGCATGAGAATTCGCGCCCGATCCCGCGCGACAAGCTCGGACCACTCCCCTTTCTCGAAGGCCCGCCGAGCCGACTCGACCGCGCGGTCGACATCCTCGCTCGTGCCCGAGGCAACCGTCGCGTACTCCTCGTTTGTAGCCGGATTGAAGCACTCAAAGCGCTCGCCGCTCACGCTTGGAGTCGTATCGCCACCGATGTAATGGTCGATCCTGCTCACTACACCTGCAGGCACCGTGCCGCCGCCGGCGGGTGACTCGACTGCCGTAGTCGAGTTCATCGAGCCACGCCCCGGGCTGGCGCCAGCTCAGGGGCAAGGTCGATGAGCGCTCTTGCGGTGTCGAGAAGAGCGAAGACGCGCTCGCGGCCACTTTCGCTCAGGGGTGAGAGCGGCGGACGGACGTTATCGGACCGAAGGTGCCCGAGCGCCTTCAGCACAGCCTTCACCGGAGCCGGATTCGTCTCGGTGAACACAAGGTCAACCAGCGGATGGAGCCCGTAGTGGAGGTCCAGGGCGGCCTCTGTGTCCCCGGCGGAATAGAGCTCGTACATCTGGGCGACCGCTCTCGGCGCGATATTGGCCACCGCGCTCACGAAGCCGCTACCACCAAGGGCGAGCAAGGGAAGAGAGAGCAACTCGATACCTGACCAGACGAGCACGTCCCTTCCACATGCGTACATAACACGGGAGAAATGCTCGAAGTCCTTCGTGGTCTCCTTCACTCCGACGATGTTGTCGAACTTCTTACGGAGCCTCGCGACAGTCTCGGGTGATACATCGACGGCGGTACGTGACGGCACGTTGTAGAGGATCACCGGAAGAGAGGGGAAGCTGCTTGCCACCGCGGAGTACCAACGATAGAGACCCTCCTGTTCGGGGCGGGCGTAGTACGGGGTGATGACCAGGACTGCGTCCGCACCGGAGTCTTCGGCGGCCGCCGTGATCTCAAGAGTCTCGTCAAGCCTTGCCGAACCTGTGCCCGGGATGAACGGAAGCCGGTCGCCTACCTCGGCTGCCACGGCACGGATGACGGCGATCCGCTCTTCGGATGTCTGCGCACTCGGCTCACCTGTCGAGCCCCCCACCGAGATACCGTGCGACCCCGCCTCGATCTGCCAGCGCACTAGGTGGCGCACACCGTCGAGGTCGAGCTCCCCGGTGTCGGTGAACGGTGTCACAACCGGAGCAATGGACCCGCGGATGCCACTCGGATCGCTCCGGAACTTCAACTCAATCCCCCGTCTCCGGTCAAAGTCGACGAAGAATGCTCGTCGTGCCAGTCCTGAAAGGCGTGCGCCGTCGCCGAGCGGTGCTCGCGGGCAAACCACTCAATCTGCGCCAGGTCGGCGCCGTCGTCTATCAGGTCAAGCAAGCGATCGTGCTCCTTCACGGCGTCGTGCGCTCGTCCGGGCACGAAAGTGAAGGTCGACCTCCGTATGGCGTCGAGCCTGTTCCACTCGCGTTGCAGGAGCCCTTGAAGATGGTCATTACGACAGCGCGAGAACAGCACGCTGTGAAATGCGCGGTTCGAGCGAGTGAACGAAAGCGGATCGAACGAGGCGAGTGACGCCCGCATCAAGTCGTTGTGTTGCCTGGCGAGCGCGATGTCCTCTGCCGAAAGGTGGGGAACCGCAGAAGCCGTGGCGGCTGCCTCGAGGATGGCGAGGACCTCCATCACCTGCCCGTACTCCTTGGCATCAAGAAAGGCCACCTGTGCGCCGACGTTTCTCTTGAACACGACGTAGCCCTCTGCCTCCAGGCGGCGAATCGCCTCGCGGACCGGAACCGAGCTGATGTTGCACTCGATCGCCAATTGATCGATCACGAGGCGGGACCCTGGCCCATAGGCGCCGTTGACTATCCGTTCCCGGATGAGGTTGTAGGCAAGCTCAGACTTGGACGTCTGGCTCGAGCTGGCTCGGATCGTGCTCGGCGGCCTTTTCATAGCCTTACCCCTTCTCCTGCCGGCTGTCGGGACGGCTGGGCGGCTCGGGAACCGCGTCGTCAGACTGGCACCAGGTCTTATAAGGCTCCAGCCAGGCCGAACCAAGCGGGTAGAGCCCTTCGATCGCCTCGCCGCCGGCAACGCGCTCGGAGATGAAGCGCTCTTGGCGCTCCTGCTCGACCGCGTCCCGTGCGACTTCCGAGAGCACAGTCAGCGGGACGACGACGACTCCGTCGTCGTCTCCTACGACTGCGTCTCCCGGCTTGACGAGGACGCCGGCACAGGCGATCGCAACATCGGTGTCCCAGGGAACATGCCGGCGCCCGAGGACGGCTGGATTGGTCGCAGAGTAGAAGACCGGCAACTCGAGCCGGCCGATAGCGCTCGCGTCGCGGACGGCACCATCGGTGACAGTACCGGCCGCACCCCGCCGCTGCGCCCGTAGCGCCAGGATGTCTCCGATGGTGCCCGCTCCTGCCTCGCCACGGGCTCCTATCACGAGAACCTCCCCCGGTTGAATCGACTCCACGGCTCGCTTCTGCGCGTTCATACCTCGACTCATATCGGCAAGGTCGCCGCGACAGGGAAGATACCGCAACGTGCGAGCGAACCCGACCATTTTCACTCCGGGACGGCTCGCCGAGAGCCCCGCCATGACGGTGTCGTCGATCCCGCGCTTGTGCAGTTGTGATGCAATCGTCGCCGCCGAGCACATGGCGAGATTTGCCAGGTCGTGGTCGGAGGATTCGGGAACTGGGCGCCCCAGTGCAGCAGCACGCGCCTCGCCCTCGGGTCGCGGCATCGCTCCATATCGCGCAAGTGCGCCGTCCGCGGAGGCAATCGTGCTGCGGAGACGTCCCGTGCTCTTGCCGCCCGACCGCAGCTCTACTTCCACAAGGTCACCCGGCTCGGCGACAGACGCACCTGTAGGGGTGCCGGTCAGGATGACGTCTCCTCGCTCGAGGGTCATCGTCCGCGCCAAGTCGGCGACGATCTGGCCGAATGAGAAGATCATCTCGTCGGCGACGGTCGCCTTCTGCACGACATTTCCGTTCAAGTACGTGGTCAGCTCGATATCCTGAGGGTCGATGGCGTGGGCGTCGAGCAGCCAGGGTCCGAGCGGCGTGAATCCGTCACATCCTTTCGACCGGACGTTCGAGCCTGCGTCGGCATAGCGCAGGTCGTACACCCCGAAGTCGTTTGCCGCCGTGACGTGGGCGACGTAAGACCACGCCTCGTCAAGAGTGACACCCCGGCACCGCGTTCCCATCACGAGGGCGACCTCGCCCTCGAAGGCCAGCAGCTCGCAGCCGGCTGGACGGACCACCACGTCGTCGCTCTTGCCGAGCGACGACGGAGGTTTGAAGAAGTACGAGGGAAAGGTGGGAAGCTTCCCCCGCTCAGCCGCACGAGATCGGTAGTTCAAGTGCACCGCAATGATCTTCGACGGCGCCACGGCAAGAGATGCCACCCGACCTGTCTGACCAGTCATTGATTCCATCATATATGGTCTCAGGGCCTTAATGCTTGGTTCGTTCCCGGCGAGCAGCCGGGTGGAGAAGGTGCCAAGGGCTCGGCATAGGACCGACCGGGACCTCGATCAGGAGCGGCTCGTCGCCATCTCGCTGCGTGGCGATGGCGGCCGTCAGCGACTCCGGCGTCTCGGCACGGATCGCCTCGATCCTGAAGGCGGCCGCCAAGGCGCAGAAGTCTGGGTTGACGAGTTCGCTGCCTATTAGCCGCCCTCCGAAGCGGTCGACCTGACTGCGCCGAACGTTCCCGAAGGCGTTGTCATTGAAGACGACCGTGATTACGCCGATGCCATGGCTTCGAGCAGTCGCGAGCTCCTGCATGTTCCAGCCGAACCCGCCGTCTCCGTTGATCGAGACGACAGTCGCCTTCGGGTTGGCAACCTTGGCTCCGAGCGCCGTGGCGAAGCCGTAGCCGAGAGTTCCCTGGTATCCCGCGGTCAGGTAGGTGCGTTCCCGGTAGACGGGATAGGCGACCTGAGAGAGATAGCCGACCTGGGTCAGCTCGGATACGAGGATCCCGTCCTCGGGGATCGCAGCTCGTAGAGCCCGCACCCAGCTCGCCTGCGGCTCTACCTCCGCCACCTGCTCTGCGCAGCTCTTGCGAATTGCCTGGAGATCGGCGATCTCCCACTCGCTGTTCGGGGCCGAACCGAGGCTGTCGGTGATCGCCGACAGCCCGAGGAGCGCGTCGCCTAAGAGGCGTACGTCCACCCGACGTCCTTGTCCGAGCAGCTCCTCGTCGGCGTTTAGCAGAACAAGGGACGTCGACTCGGCAAGCTCTATGAAGCTGCCGTCAGCTTCTGCAAAGCGCGTACCTACCGCTAGCACGACATCGGCCTGCGGCAGAACCTGTTCTGCGGCAAGACTCACCAGAGCGAGCGGGTGGCGGTCATCGAGCGAGCCCCTGCCGTGCTGGCTCATGACTACCGGCGCCTGGAGCGCTTCGGCGAGGCGCCGAAGCTCACCCGGTGCCCCGGCGGCTTGTACGCCCCACCCGGCGAAGATGACAGGCCGGCGTGCCTGACCGAGAAGTTTGGCAGCCTGGTCGACTTCAGCTTCTTCGGGGACGTGCGGAGACGCCGCCGCTGCCGGGTTCACCAGGCTGGTTTCACCGGTCGCGGCAAGCAAGTCCGGTGGGAGCTCGATCGCGACAGGTCGAGGGCGACCGGAACGCAGCTTCGCAACTGCCTCGTGGACAAGCTGTGGGATCTCCGTTGTGGTCCGGGCCCGCGCCGAGTGCTTCGTGAGTGTCGCTATGACGCCGGACTGGTCCGGAATCTCGTGCAGCAGCCCTCGCCCTGATCCGATGGCGCTCGAGGGAAGCTGCCCGGCGATGAACAGCACGGGCGAGCTACAGGCATACGCCGTCGAGAGCGCCGCCAGCGAGTTCAACACTCCCGGCCCGGGTACCACCATCGACACGCCGAGGCGACCGCTGCTGCGGGCGAACCCGTCGGCCATGTAGGTAGCCGCCTGTTCGTGCCGCGTGTTGCGAAAGGTCAGCTGATCCCTCACCTCCACCAAGCCATCCATCGCCCAGTCGAGTTGCACGCCTGGGATTCCGAAGATGTCTGTGATCCCCTCGATCACGAGTTGGCGTGCGAGTGCTTGGCCTCCAGTTAGCTGCACAGGTATCCCTCCGCTAAATCGACAATCGTACATGATCTGCTTGACAATCCTCTAGGCCGCGCTCGGGGGTGTCGGCAGATCCATTGGAGCGACGGGCCCACCAACCCGCCGCCAGCTGCCTGGCGAGTGGCGAGAGCCGTGGCTACAACAGCGTGCCCCCAACCACTCGGTCGGCCGCTCAGAACGAGATGGTCACACTCTTTTCCTCTGTACACGCCTCGATCCCGGAGTAGCTCAGCTCCCGCCCGACACCGCTCGAGTTGACACCCCCCCAGGGCATCCGCGGATCCACGGGAACTCCGCCGTTGACCCTGACGGTCCCGGACCGGATGCGCGCGGCAGCGCGATGCGCTGTCTCGAGGTCGCGTGTCCAGACGTTGGCGGACAGCCCATAGCGACTCTCGTTGGCGATAGCCACAGCCTCGTCGATTCCACTGAACGAGATGACCGTCGCGACAGGCCCGAATATCTCGTCCTGGGAGATCGTGAGGTCGTTAGTCCCCCTGAAGATGGTGGGGCCGACGAAGTACCCGGGGCTTGCGACACGCTCGCCTCCGATGACGAGGTCGCCTCCTTCTGCCTTTCCCTTCTCTATGTAGCCGAGAACGCGTTCCATTTGCTTCGAGCTGACGAGCGGCCCGACAGAGGTCCCGACTTCAAAGGGATCCCCGACCTTCACCTGGTCCGCCGCTTCGGTGAGGCCGTCGAGTACCTCGGTGAGCACTGACTCATCGACGAGCACCCGCGAGCCGGCCGCACAAATCTGCCCGGCGTGGAAGTAGAACCCATGAGCAGCAGCCGGCACGGCTCTCGCGAGATCGGCGTCTTTGAATATGAGTTGAGGAGACTTGCCGCCGAGCTCGAGCGTCACTCGCTTGAAGGTCTCGGCCGCCGCCTTCGCGACGTCGCGGCCAACCTCAGGGCTGCCGGTGAAGCTGACCTTGTCGACACCTGGGTGACGAACGAGCGCGGCGCCAGCCACCTCGCCGAAGCCGGGAAGCACGTTCACGACGCCGGGTGGCAGCCCGGCTTCCTCGACAAGACTGGCGAAGTGGAGGGAGCTCAGCGGGGCATCCTCGGGCGCCTTCAGTACAACAGTGCAACCCGCTGCGAGAGCCGGCGCGATCTTCCAAGCGGCGATCATCAAAGGCGTGTTCCAAGGCGTGATCGCCCCGACCACGCCAACCGGCTCCCGCCTGGTGAAGGCATGGACGGAGGGCGCCTGGGCGCTCGTCAGGTTCACGCAACGCCCGTCGATCTTGTCGGCCCAGCCGGCGAAGTACCGGAGAGTCTCGACCGTGGCTCGGGCTCCGATGCTCGGCTGCCCGACGTCCAGCATCTCAAGCTCGGCGAAGTGCTGGCCGTCCCGCTCGACAAGGTCTGCAAGAACCCAGAGCAGGCGGCCCCGCTCCGAACCGCGCATCCGAGACCATTCACCTTCTTCCAGCTGACGTCTTGCGGCCACGACGGCATGGTCGACGTCTCGTGCCCCGGCTGCGGACACTTCGGCTATCGGCTGCTCAGTCGCAGGGTTGATGATGGCAAGCGACTCACCTTCATCAGCCTCCAGCCACTTCCCGTCGATGAAGAGCATCCTTGGCGGTAGCAATATGTCGGGTCGCGGACCGTTACCTCTAAAGACGGAACGTGGGCCTTTGTCCAACCCAGCAGGCATCGTGTCTTTCCTCTCGCCTCAGACGATCGCTCGAAGCAGCGGCGTCGCCGCACGCAAGAAGGCGTCGTTCTCATCTGGGAGCCCCACGGTGACACGCACGCCATCCGGAGGGAAGGAGCGGGCGATCACGCCCTCTGCCTCGAGTTTCTCTGCGAACTCGCTCGACGCCTCGCCGAGAGGAATCCAGACGAAGTTGCCCTCGCTCTTCGGCACGTCGAACCCGAGCTCGCGCAGCCGAGCACTCAGGCGCTCCCGCTCAGCCAGTATCACCTTCACCCGGCGGTCCATCTCCGTTGTCGCCTGCGGGCTCATAGCGGCCACTGCTGCCGCCTCGGCTACTCGGGAGATGGAGAAGACCGGAATGAGCCTGCGGAGCACCTCTGCCAGCGGCTCGGATGTGACGCAGTAGCCAATTCGGAGGCCCGCCAGTCCTCGTGCCTTGCTGAAGGTCCGAAGGATCGCCAGGTTGTCGTAGCCCTCACGGAAGAGCTCGGTTCCGTCGGGCACCTCTCCATCGGCGACGAAGTCCCAGTACGCCTCGTCGAGCACGACGAGGGTCTCGGAGGGAACCCTCTCAAGCAGCCGGCGCATCTCCTCGGTGTGCACGACCGTCCCAGTCGGGTTGTTGGGGTTGCAGACGACGATCGCACGCGTCCGCTCTGTCACGGCGTCTGCCATGGACTCGAGGTCGTGACGCCAATCGCGAAGCGGAACGGCGACCCCTTTTCCTCCGAGAACTGCTGTAGCGGTGACGCACGCCTCGAAGGTACGCCAGGCGTACACCACCTCGTCGCCCGGTGCGACGACGCACTGCAACAGTGGGCTGATTATCGTGACCGACCCGCCGGCCGCGACCACGCAGGCGGCGTCGACGCCGAGCTGCCCGGCGATCACCTCCCGAAGCGAGGAGGCGTTGGCGTCCGGATAGCGGTTTGACTGCGCCAGCTCGGCGGCCACGCTCTCTGCCACTCCGGGCAGCAGGGGAAAGGGGCTCTCGTTCGAAGAGAGCTTCACTGCGCCCGGGTTGGCTGTCTGGCCTGGCCGTCGTCCTGGCCGATACGACGGAAGATCTAGCAAGTACTGGCGGATCGTCACTGTCATGGCGTCTCCTCTTAGAAGAAGTTGCCGGCGCTTATCGCCACCGGGTGCTCGCTCTTTCCCAGGACGCTTCCGACGGGGTCCTTACCTCTTGCAACAGCCTCCACCTGGCGGGCCAGGAGGCGCCGGAGCATGGTGACGCCCCGGTCGGTGCTCGCAAGGTGCTCTTCTGAGTGGAAGGTGATCGGCCCTTGGCCGGCTTGTGCCTCGTAGTCGCCCGGCATGTCGCGGTGCTCAGCCTCGGTCAGGTCGGCCCACGGCTTTCCTGCGAAGGTGGACCGGCTGGTTCCCACCTCGGTCGGGTTGGCCGTGCGGACGAGGGTGTAGATGCGAAAATGGGTGTCGTCGATGGGAAGCACCCAGCTGATCTGGTTGGCAGGAGCACTCTTTCTCACCCGCGGGTCGGGGACGATGCGGATGTTCGGGACCATGAGCTCTGAGATGCGGTGGAGATGCTTTGAGCCCTCCATGTCTCGGTCTTGCAGTGAGCGGATGCCATAGTCGGTGTACTCGAACGTGACCTTGGGCAGGGCCGCCAGGCGGTCGTTGAACTGGAGACCAGAGAAGGTGCCGTGGAGGATAGGCACGTGGAACGGGTCCATGACGTTCTCGTAGTGCTGCAGCCAGTTGCAGTCGACAATCACCGGACCACCCGAGCCGATGCTCGTGTCGTCTACTACGACTTGCTCTTCGTCGGACCCCTCCTCCAATACGTCATAGACCGGGAAGGCCGGCTGGCGGTCGGGCGGGCCGAGGTAGGCAAACAAGAGGCCGTGGTAGTCGCGAACCGGGTAGCAGGGCTGCAGGACACGGTCGCGGTGAAGGCCGCCGGAGGGCTCGCACGGCTGGTCGAGACAGCTCCCCTCGACCGAGAAGAGCCAGCCGTGGTAACAGCACCTGATGCCCTCGGCTTCGACCTTTCCGTAGTAAAGGTCGGCTCCCCGGTGCGCACAGCGTGGATAGACCAGTCCGGGGCGGCCTGCACCGTCCCGGAACAAGATGAGGTCCTCGCACAAAAGGCGGACTCGGCGGGGAACCGAGGTCGCCTGGGCAGCCGTCGCCACCGGTTGCCAGTAACGGCGAAACAGCTCGCCCATCGGAGTGCCCCGTCCCACCTCGACGAGCTCTTGCCGGTAGCTCGGCGTGGGAAGGTCGTAGGCCGACACGGCCGTTGTCATGTTGAGCTCACCTCGCCCCATCTAGATCCTTGATCAGATCATATATAGTGTCGAGCAGGCATGACAAGGTCGAGCCAGGCAGGACGCCACGAGACTTCAAGCGGCTCAAGGGCCGGCCGTGAGAAACGCGGTCGAGCCGGCGTCGACCGCCTTCGTGCCGCCGTCGACCATAAGGCTCGTCCCGTTCACGTACGATGCCTCCTCGGACAGGAGCCAGGCGATGGACGCAGCCACCTCTGCTGGCGTCCCCGGCCGTCGCTGAGGCACGTGCCAGGTGACGCGCTTGTAAGCGGCCTCTCGATCGCCACCGAGTGCCGTCATCTCCTCGTCTGCCATCTCCGTGCACACCCAGCCTGGACAGACGACGTTGGCGCGTACGCCTCTTGGTCCGTAGTCGACAGCGATGGACCGTATGAGAGCTACAAGGCCCGCTTTCGAGGCGCTGTAGGCCGCTGCAGACGGCCCGGTTCGAAGCGCCGCTATCGACGCCACGGCGACGAGCGCGCCCCCCGAGGCGATCAGATGCGGGAGCGCCACCCTGCACATATAAAAGGCCGAGCTGAGGTTGGTCTCGATCGTCGTCTGCCAGGTGCTCACAGACAGGTCGGTAACCGAGCCGTAGCCGCCAGTGCCGGCGTTGAGCACGAGTCCGTCAAGCCGCCCGAGCTCCTTCACGGTCTCAGAGACACACCGCTCACACTCGGTCGGCTGTGTCACGTCTGCCCTGATGGCGAGCCCACCGATCTCGGACGCGACGGCCTCAATCAGCGAGGCGCGGCGACCACAGACCACCACGCGGTAGGCGTCCGAAGCGAGACGGCGTGCCGTTGCTGCCCCGATGCCGGTTCCGCCTCCGGTGACTATCGCGACGGGCCTGTCCATGACCGTGTCGACGATATCAGTGGGTTCGGCCAGCGATGAAGGGGCGATCTTCGATCCGCTTCGACGACACGTCGAGCTGGCCGCCGCTCGATGCACTTCGGACCGGGACGGGAGGAAGAAGGCCTCCCCCCGTCAGTGATTTGAGCGGCCGCAGCATTGCCGTCTCATTCTCGAGCGGCGCAACCGCTCGATATAACTTTGCCGACGCGTCCACTGTCGAGTTCAGCGTGAAGCAGAAAAGTGGCGAGGCACAGACCGTCCGTGCCGCGTGTGAGGTGTTCGCCGCGGGCGCGGATCAGTACATAGTCCACGTTCAACCCGGCGATGGCGAACTCGCCTCCCGCGCTCTCGTGCTCGACTTTCAGCTCCGCAGCGCCTTGGCCACCGTGTCGCAACTCGACGCAGCACCAAAGGCGGGACCAGCAGTGCATACGAAAGCCTGGCCCGGCGCGATCGACGGGCGGTCCGCAACCGCCGCACCGGCGCCAACAGCGGATCTCGTTGGGAAGCGGGTGATCTACGACTACGGCGACGATCAGGTCTACGAGCACTTCTACCTGACGCCAACGGTCTTCACGTGGCTATGCCTGAGCGGTCCCGAGCAGGGCCTTGCGGACACCGAGTCCTGCATGACCTACCGCCTGCGAGATGGCGTCTATCTCTTCAGTTGGCAGGAGAAGGTCGTGCCGTGCGGTGCGTCGGTCCTGCTCGACCTCAACCACTCGCAGACCTGCGGAGCCTTCCTCGGCCGGGGTAAGGACCCGACTGAGGTCCTGTATTTCACGTGGGGCGCGCGAGTCGACCGGGTCGACTCCGCCTCCTACCCGCGGTCCTGGGACCCCGCCCGCCTTCCGCTTGACCAGAGAGTCCCGTCCGAGACCTAAGGGGTCGTTCGCCTTGACGGCTCGCCACAGGGCCACCCGCACCGCCGTGCTGTCGGGCGCCGCAATCTGTTCCTCGGCCCTCGATGGCGGGGTCGGCTCGGAAAGCGCCGGCCCCTTCACTGGCTCGTCGGACGTACTCAAAGGACGCGCCTCATGACCGGTCTCGTCGGATACGTGCGAGCGACCTCGACAAAGCCCGCGGCGGCGAACAGCGCCTTCGTACCCGTGTAGAGAGCAGAGTCCCCCACCTTCTCGGCTCTGAGGCCAGCCACGTCGACCGGGTGGCCTTCGACGGCTGCGGCGCCTTGGTCTCGAGCGAACTCGACGGCGGCGTGCAGCAGGGCCGACGCCACGCCGATTCCCCGATACGGACGCGCGACGGCAAAACAGGTGACCCACCAAGTGGTGACCCCTTCCCCCTTGAGGACGGGCGCCAAGCGCCTGTTGCCGTTGACGCCGGGGAACTGTGATCGCGGGCCGATCCGAGTCCACCCGGCGGGGCGGTCGTCAACGTACGCGATTAGCCCCGGCGGTGTCGCTGCCCGAGTGACCTCGGCCCGCAGCGCCGCGCGATTGTCGGCAGTCGCAGGTTGGCGTTCGGTTGGGGCGCGAAGGAACAGCTGGCACCAGCACCACCCCGGATTGTCACCGCGTTTGCCGAAGACCTCCACCAGGTCGTTCCAGCGATCCGCTGTGACCGGGCACACACTCACGCTCACTGGCTGCTGTCCCCTATCCCGCCGCCGCCGCCAAGGTCATCTGCTCAACGTAACGAAGACAGCGACTTCGTGGGCTGGCAGCACCATTGAGTCAACCGGTGCCGACGCCGGGCCGGTTACCGGGCGGAACGCCGGCCTTCTGTCGGATCAGTGACTCGAACCGGTGTAGAGCAGCGTGCTGGTTACCCCGCCATTGGGTCCGGTCGTGCCTTCGATCCGATGGACCTGTTCGACCACCCGCCGGGTGGCGGGGTCGTCCGGATCTCCGAGAGCCTTGACCTTGATCAGATAGCGGACCAAGCTGGCAGCCGCGGCGTCGGCACCGTTGCCCCTAGCACGTCGAAGACCTGGTCTACGGAGTCAGCATGCAGGCTGGAGGCGAGAGCATAGCCCTGCCGGACCAGGCCGAAGAGGCGAACGACTTCGTCCCCGGCGAGGTAGCCGGGGCGGCCCCGGTGTCCGATCTCGGCTACCACCAGGTAGCCGAGTCCTTCGCTCTGAACCGAAAGTGACGCCGTCTCTTCCTGGGTGCCCAGAAAATCATGTCGCTCGACGCTGGCGGGCACTTCGGCCAGGATCGCTCGGGCCAAGGTCGTCTTGCCGGCGTTGCGCGGTAGTGCGTACACCAGGAATGACTCTCCGGCCCGTCCGATCGAGCGAAGCAGTTCCGCTCCCTCAGCGGACACCGAGCCGCTCTCTACCATCTCGTCCAACGTGATCATGGCCGTCGTCGCCCGGCTCACGCGCTCGTCGCCTGGTCGCCTGTCGGCTCCTGGGCCAACGCGCTCGTCGCCTGGTCGCCTGTCGGCTCCTGGGCCAAGAGGAGATACAGGCCGCGCCGGGCCTCTCGCAATATGTCGGCCGCCGCCGCCATCTGAGCCTCGGTGGCGCTCCGCGCCACCTCGCGCGTGGCACCGTGCAGTTGCTCGAGCAGGCTACGCAGATTGGCCCCGGCCGGACGATCGCCGTAGATGGCGAAGGGATCGGGACGGGACGCGCGCTGCGCATCGACCGCCTCCCGGGCGGCGTCGGTGAGGGCGACGAGCTTCCGGCCAGCCTCGGCTGTGACAGAGACGAGGCCCTCGTCTTCGAGTTGACTGATGGTGGGATAGATGGCTCCGGGGCTCGGGTTCCAGCGCCCGCCGCTGCGGTCGCTGATGGCCTGCATGAGCTGATAACCGTGCATCGGCTCCTCAGCCAGCAGGAGCAGCACGGCGAGGCGGACGTCGCCCCGCGGGACGCGGCCGCGTCGTCCGCTCCCGCCCGACGGGAAGCCGGCCCGGGGTTCGTGGTGGTGGGGAGGCTGGTGGCTGGGACGGAGCTCTCCGTGGCGAGACATTGATCATTCCTTCTGTAACGGTACTAGTAACGATATATCACGACTGTGCGAAACACAACCACGGACCTCTGGGTGCGGTGTGCTCGTGGGTTACACCAAGGGGTGTACCATGGTGTGCATGGGTCGGACGAATATCGAGATCGACGACGACCTCGTGAACGAGGCGATGCGGCGCTACGGGCTGCATTCCAAGCGTGCCGCGGTCGACCTGGCGCTGCGACAACTGGTAGGCGAGTCGATGACGAGAGCAGATGCGCTGGCGATGGAGGGGGCCGGATGGGAAGGTGACCTCGAACAGATGCGCTCGGACCACCGGCTGGCGGGGTGACGCTGGTCGATACCTCGGCGTGGGTCGAGTTTCTTCGCGGCACCGGCAGCGACACACACTGGGCGGTTCGCCACCTTCTCGAGGACGACGCGCCGGTTCACACGACCGACGTCGTGGTCATGGAGATCTTGGCCGGTGCTCGCGATGACGACCACCACCGACAGCTCCGCCGCTTGTTGGCGGGCTGCGAGTACCTTCCAGTCCAACGCCTAGCGAGCTACGAAGCCGCAGCTGGCTTGTACCGCGCGTGCCGACAAGCGGGCGAGACGGTCCGGGCCCTCACCGACTGCCTGATCGGCGCTGTGGCACTTCGAGCCGGCGTTGCCGTGCTGCACAACGATCGCGACTTCGACATCCTGGCTCGACACGCCGGCGTCCCTGCAGAGCGGGCCGAGCCACGAACTCCCGAAGGGCCATGACGTCGCCCAGCTCGGCGTCGGACGGCCAGCTCGGAGTGGAGCCCTGTTTCTCAGCCGGGGCTCGGCGTCCGACGACCAGCCGGAGTGGAGCCGGTTCTCAGCCGGGGCTCGCCGTGTCTACCCGGGTCGGTGGCCGCCCAGGCGTGAGCACAGCGAGGTCGCCTGCGGCGTGGGGGGCGACCCTGAGTACTCCCCCTCGGCGTCGTCGCCCGACGTGCGTCGCGCCACGGTCCGTCTTGGGCAATGATGGTGCGTGACCGAACCCGAGACGCCGGGCCGCGATCCCGGCGCCGAAGGGGGCAAGATCGTGGCTTTGCCCGTGCGAGGCGACAACGCCTCCGGCAGGCCGATCCCGCGCCGGAGGCGCCCCGAGCTTGGGCCGATGGGGCCGATGGCGCTGGTGTTCATCGTCACGGCCAGTGGCGTGGCTGCAGCTCTCGGCCCGGGCCACCCGACGGGGATAGGGCCGTTCGACATAGTGCTGAAGGCAGCCTTGGGCGTTACCTGCGCACTTGCCGCCTCGATGTCGCCCTGGCCCGCCCTTGCGTGCGGCGCTGTCATCGTGGCGGTCGGTAGTGCGCGCCAGCCGACGTTTCTCCCGGCGTGGGTGGCGCTCATCGGATCGTTCGTCGGGTGCTGGCGCCGCTACGGCCGCGGCGGGGCCGCCGCCGACGCTGACACCGACGGCGAAGTAGGAGCCGGACGCCGAACCGCAACCAAGCCACTGCCGGCCGCCGCCGGCGCCCTCGTCTGCCAGGTCGCCCTCCGCCTGACCTGGCCGCACGTTGCGCTCGTCCCCTCGGCGATCGGCACCGCGGCCGTGCTCGCCGTCATGGTGCCCGGCATCGTCCGGGCTCCCCATCGCGTCAAGGTGTGGGCCACCGCCACCGCCGCAGTGCTGGTGGTGGCCGCCATCGCCCTCACGGCACTGGCCGGCGTGGCCATGCTCAGCGCCCGCTCCTCGATCGAGCACGGTCTCCGTGTGACGGCCGCTGGCGGGAAGGCCGCCGCCGTCGGCAATGCCTCGCTCGCCACCAAGGACTTCACTGAGGCCAAGGCTGCATTCGCCACCGCCGGAGGCGATGTCAGGCTCGCCGGGCCGGACGAGGTCGTGCCTGTGCTGTCGCAGCAGGTGAGAGCCGTCCGCACTGCTGTGAAGATCGGCCAGCAGGTGTCAGCGGTTGCCCTCCAGAACTCCACGAGCGTTGACATGCAGGCATTGAAGCTGAAGAACGGCACCGTCCCGTTGCAAGCCATCGAGCGGCTAGGCCCCTTGTTCGCCGCCGACCTACGGTCGGTCAAGACGGCTCTGACCGAGACCGAGGCATTCAGGTCGCCCTGGGTCGTGCCACCTCTCAAAGCACGCCTGGACGAAGCTCTTCCCAAGCTCGCACACGCCCAGCTCGACGCCGACGACGCCTTGGCGGCGGTCAAGACCCTCCCGGGAATGATGGGTGCTGACGGCGCCCGCCGATACCTGGTCCTTTTCGTCAACCCCGCCGAGTCGCGCGCAAGCGGCGGAGTGGTCGGCAACTACGCCGTCGTCTCAGCCGTCGACGGCAAGTTGAGCCTCGGAAAGTTGGGCTCTGTCAGCCAGCTCGACAGCTCCGGCTCGCCCGCCACACGGAAGTTGAAAGGCCCGGCGGATTACATAGCCCGCTACAGCCAGTTCGACCCGCAGGACCTCTGGCAAAACGTCCCCATGTCACCTGACTTCCCCTCCGTTGGCGAGGTGGCCGCCAACCTGTTCCCGGAGTCCGGCGGCGATCCGGTGAACGGCGTCATCAGCATCGACCCGGCGGCCATGGCGGGACTGTTGAAGGTGACGGGGCCGATCACCAACCCATATTGGCCGCGGCCGCTCGGATCCTCGGACGTCGTCCAGGTGCTGGCGAGCACAGAGTTCGTGCACTTCGCCGACACGGGGACGCGTCAGAGCTTCCTGGACGACCTCATCAGGGAGATGTGGCATGCACTCGTCTCCCGCCCGCTGCCGACGCTCCCCACCATGGCGAAGGACCTTGCCCAGACCTTCGAGGGTCGCCACCTCATGATGTACAGCACGACGGCGGCTGGCGAGCAACTGCTGCGGGACTTCGACATCGCCGGCCAGATGCCCAAGGTCCATGGCGACTTCCTGGACGTAGTCACGCAGAACTTCGGCGGCAACAAGCTCGACTGGTACCTGCGGCGGTCGATCACCTACCAGGCGAGCCTCGACCGTTCCACGGGGGTGATCTCGTCGGTCGTGACGATGAAGCTGCACAACGGGAGCCCGAAGTCAGGCCTCCCCACAATCGTGCTCGGTCCGTCTCCAGGAGGAAACACGACGCCCGGCGAAAACGAGCTGTACGTCTCCATCTACTCCCCATGGCTGGAGTACGGAGCCTGGCTGAATGGCGTCCCAACCGGTGTCACGAGTCAGGAGGAGCTCGGGCGATATGTCTACTCGGCCATCGTCACCATCCCCCCTGGGGGACAGGTCACCTTGACAATGCGGCTCTCCGGCCGCTGGCCGAACGGGTCTGAGCCCTACCATCTGACGATCTACCATCAGCCTCAGCTCTTCCCGGACAAAGTGGTGACCTCACACCGGGTGATAGGGTGAGCCCTGGATCCGATTCGGGCCATGAATTCAACGATGTTGGCATGCCAACGCATCTATCGATTTCGGAAAGAGGATCCCTAGTCCCGTGAAGGTCGCCATCTTCGGTCTTGGCTACGTCGGAATTGTGACAGCCGCCTGCCTTGCCAGGGATGGTCATGACGTGTGGGGCGTCGACGTCGACGTCCACAAGGTGCTCACGGTCGCCGGCGGCCACTCACCTGTCATGGAACCAGGCCTCGATGACCTAGTCGCTGCCATGGTCGCGGCCGAGCGGTTGCATGCGACGGAGAGCCCCGTCGTCGCCCTTGACGGTGCCGCCGTGTCGCTCGTCTGCGTCGGCACACCTTCGGCTCCGAACGGGAGCACCGACCTCAGCTACATCTGCCGCGCCACCGAGGACATCGTGACAGCCCTCGGCCGGCAGTCAAGTGCTACTCAACACGTCGTCGCCGTCCGCTCCACGGTGCCGCCGGGCACTGTGGACAACCTCGTCGCCCCGGCCCTAAAGGAGGCCGGCCTCGATGTCGGGACGGCGATGTGCCCGGAGTTCCTCCGCGAAGGCTCCGGACTGGCTGACTTCCTCGACCCTCCGCTCACTGTCATCGGGGCGTCAGATCCCGATGTAGCCGAGACCTTGACCGGCCTCCTCGGGCGCCAAGGGCAGCCCAGCCACGTGGTTACGACCGAGACGGCCGAAGCCCTCAAGTACGCCTGCAACGCCTTCCACGCCACCAAGATCACGTTCGCCAACGAGATGGCGCGAGTGCTTCGTCCCTTCGGCATCGACTCGCGCGAGGTAATGCAGCTCTTCTGTCAGGACACTCGCCTGAACGTGTCGAGCACCTACCTGCGCCCGGGCTTTGCCTTCGGTGGCCCGTGTCTTGGAAAGGATCTCCGCGAGCTCCTCCACCTGGCGCGTATGAGCTCTGTCGACCTGCCGTTGCTATCGGGCGTGCTCGCCTCGAACGACATCTGCGTCACCGACGTGGTGCACCGGGTGACCTCAGGTGAAGGGATGGCCGTCGCCCTGCTCGGACTCAGCTTCAAGGCGTCCAGCGACGACCTGCGCGAGAGCCCGAGCGTGGCAGTCGCCGAGGCGCTCGTCGGCAAGGGTTACGAGCTGCGCATCCACGATCCCGTGGTCAACCCATCCAAGCTCATAGGCACGAACCGCAGCTACGTCGAGTCGCGACTGCCTCACCTCGGCAGACTCCTGTCGGACACGGCGGCTGAAGCCGTGGCCGGGGTCGACGTCGCCGTCGTCTGCTCGTCGGTTCCCGAAGTCGTGGCAGCCCTAACCTCGCATCCACCGGCGCGCATCCTCGACCTTTGCGGCACCCTCGGCCCTGCCGTGGAGGCCTTGCCTGGCTACGAAGGTGTCGGTTGGTAGGGTTTTATGAGCAACGACAACCTGAGGGGACAGGTGGCACGGCACAAGCACGTCCTGATAATCGTCCAGAACCTGCCGGTACCGTTCGACCGGCGTGTCTGGCTCGAGTGCCAGGCACTGCACGAGGCCGGCTACGACGTGTCAGTCGTGTGTCCGAAGGGACCATCCGATCCTGACTTCGAGGTGCTCGACGGCGTCAAGCTCTACAAATACCGTCCGTACGCCGGGAAGCGGAGCGGGAGCTTCCGCGGCTACGTCGCCGAGTATGCCTACTCTTTTGCAGCCACCGCCCAGCTGGTCACACGCGCCTTTCGAGCACAACGGTTCGATGCCCTGCAGGCGTGCAACCCACCCGACATCTTCTGGCCGCTCGGGCTCCTGTGGAGGTGGCTGGGCCGCTGCCCATACGTCTTCGACCACCACGACCTCAACCCCGAGCTCTACGAGTCGCGCTTCGGGAACAGGCACGGGCTCCCCTACCTCGGTCTGCGTGCCCTCGAGTGGTGCACGTTCCGGACCGCCAGCCACGTCATATCGACGAACGAGTCTTACCGGCAGGTCGCTGTCACCCGCGGGGGGAAAGCCCTGGAGACCACTACGGTCGTGCGCACCGGGCCGGATCCGACGGTGATGCGGACCCGAGAGCCCGACCCCGAGAGGCGTCACGGCCGCACCTATCTAGCCGCCTACCTGGGCGTCATGGGACCGCAGGACGGCGTCGACATCGTGGTCCGGGCCGCAGCCAAGATCGTGAACGAGTGGGGGCGGCGTGACGTCGGCTTCACCTTGATGGGATCCGGGGACTGCTTGGACGAGCTCGTCGCCCTGCGAGACGAGCTTGGCCTCGGGCCAGAGGTGGAGTTCCTCGGCCGTGTGCCTGACGACGTCGTGGCGGCTGTGCTCTCGAGCGCCGACGTCGGGCTTTCACCCGATCCCAAGAACCCGCTCAACGATGTGTCGACGATGAACAAGACGATGGAGTACATGGCTTTTTGTCTGCCGACGGTTGCCTTCGACCTGCGCGAGACTCGGGTGTCAGCGGGAGACTCAGCGGTCTATGCCGTGCCCAACGACGTCGAGAGCTTCGCCTCCGAGCTTCTTTCCCTCTTGGAGGATGCCCCACGGCGCCGCCGCATGGGGGCTCTGGCCAGGACGCGTATCGAGCAGGAGCTCGCCTGGGACTACCAGAAGGACGCTTACGTGTCTGTCTACGAAGGGCTGCTCGGGCCGAGACGATCGAAGCATGCCGTGACCGCCATATCCCTCGGGAGCTGAGCCATGTGCGGTATAGCCGGCTGCTACCTCCAGCCCGGTGGCAAGGCTCTGGCCGAGGTCATGAGCGCTCGGATCGCTCACCGCGGACCGGACGACGCCAGGAGCTACGAGTGGGTCGACGACTCGGTGTCAGTCCAGCTGGCATTCCGGCGCCTCTCGATCATCGACCTGAGCGCGGCAGCCAACCAGCCGTTCTGCAAGGGTGGCCTGACGATCACCTGCAACGGTGAGATCTACAACTACCGGCAGATCCGGGCCGAGCTGGCGGCCGCTGGCGTCGGCTTCGCCACCTCGTCGGATACCGAGGTGCTTCTGGAGGCATGGCGGCACTGGGGACCGTCGTCGCTCAGGCGCCTGCGCGGGATGTTCGCTTTCGCTCTGTTCGACGAGGCGTCGGGCAAGCTGATTCTCGCCCGCGACCCTCTCGGGATCAAGCCGTTGTATTTCGTAACCCGAGGTGAGGGAGTCATCTTCTGCTCGGAATTGAAAGGCATCGTGGCGGCCGTCGGTCCCGAGCTCAGGGTCGACACGGCTTCTCTGGTGGCTTCGATGCTCTACTACTGGGTGCCCGATCAGCGCTGTGCCCTCTTAGGCGTCAAGCGGCTTGCTCCCGGCTCGTTCGCGGAGCTCTCCCCTGACGGAACCATGCGTACCGAGACCTACTGGGACATATCGACCGAAGCCGCCGAGGCGGCGTCGCGCCCCGCGCCCGAGCTCGCCCAGGTGATACGCAACTCCGTATGCGCCCACCTCGTCGCCGACGTGCCCGTCTCCAGCTTCTTGAGCGGCGGCCTCGACTCGAGCATCGTGACAGTTCTGGCCAAGAAAGCCTCACCGGCCATCGACGCCTACACGATCCGCTTCCGGCCCGCTGACTACAAGCTGGAGGCGATGCCCGACGACGCCCGCTACGCAAGGCAGGTTGCAGACAGGTACGGCATCGACCTCCACGAGATCGAGATCGCCCCCGACGTCGCCGAGATGCTGCCCCGCATCGTGGACGTTCTTGACGAGCCGACCGGCGACCCGGCGGCCATCAACACCTTTCTCATGTGCGAAGCCGCCCGGGACGCCGGCGTGAAAGTGCTCCTTTCTGGCATGGGGGCTGACGAGCTGTTCGGCGGTTACCGCAAGCACTTGGCGTGCATGATCGCCGCCCGCTACCAGCAACTGCCGGCGCTGCTTCGCCACAAGGTCCTGCGACCTGCGGTCGATCGCCTCCCGGTGGCTGCCTTCGGACACGGGTTACGGCGCGTGCGCTGGGCCAAGCGCTTCCTCACGTTCGCCGAATTAGAGGAGGAGGAGGCGTTCCGGCGCAGCTACACGCTGTACGATCCGCGCGAGCTGGCTGGGCTGCTGAGCGGTGACCTCGCCGGCGACGTCGACCAGGTCGTCACCGAGCACCGCAAGATATACGAGGACAACGCCCTCGACGACCACGTGAACCGGATGTGCCTGGCAGACGCCCGGTTGTTCATGTCCGGCCTCAACCTGACCTACACCGACCGCGCCAGCATGGCGGCGTCGACGGAAGTGCGCGTGCCCTTCGTCGACCCGGAAGTCTTCGGGGCGGCCTTCGCCTTGAGGGGCACGGACAAGATCGCCGGGGGGAAAGGCAAGCTGGCTCTCAAGCGGGCAGCCGAGGGCTGGCTCCCGGCCGAGATCGTCCACCGGCCGAAGGCCTCCTTCGGCGCCCCGTTGCGGGCGTGGATGGCTCACGACTTGCGCGACATGGTCGACGAAGTGCTCGTGCGCGGTGAGCTGACGTCGTCGGGTTTCTTGGACAGGGTGGGCGTCGAGCGGCTCGTCTCCGACGAGCGGGCCGGCCGCGAAGATCGCTCCAAGCAGCTGTGGCAGCTGCTCACGCTCGAGCTGTGGGTTCGCAACGCTCGCTCGCTCGGCGTCGCGGTTTGAGCGGCCGGCTACGGGTCCCGCGGTAAGAGTACGGGTGGAGGACAGACGATGAAACAGGTTGCTCAGAACTACAAGTCGGGTGAGTTGGCGCTCGTCGACGTGCCGGTGCCCGCCTGCCAGCGCGGCGGGGTCGTCGTGCGCTCGCTTTACTCGCTCATCTCGACCGGGACAGAGGTCATGAAGGTGCGGGAGGCTCGCCTGTCCCTGGCAGGCAAGGCCAAAGCACGCCCGGAGCAGGTCCGCCAGGTAGTCGACACCGTGGTGCAGCAAGGCCCAAAGGCTGCTTACAACAAGGTGATGAGCCGCCTCGACTCCTACACGCCGCTCGGCTACTCCCTTTGTGGCGTGGTGATCGAGGTCGGCGCCGGAGCTGACGAGTTCCACAGCGGGCAGCTCGTCGCCTGCGCCGGCAACGAGCACGCTCTCCACGCCGAGGTCAACTGGGTGCCGACGAACCTCTGCGTGCCCGTACCCGAAGGCCTCGCCCCCGAGCAGGCCGCCTTCGCCACGGTAGGTGCCATAGCCCTGCACGGTGTCAGGCAAGCAGACGCAAGGCTTGGTGAGACGGCTTGCGTCGTCGGACTGGGTCTCGTGGGCCAGCTCGTCGTGCAACTGCTCGTCGCGTCCGGCGTCACCGTTGTCGGCCTCGACCCCGTTGCGGAGCGCTGCCAGCTGGCGGAGAAGTCCGGTGCGGTCACCTGTGCAGCACCGGACGGCGCCGGCGTCGAACGGATCGAGAGGCTGCTCGGCCAGACGGGCGGAGGTCTCGGCGCTGACCACATCATCTTGGCCGCAGCCGGCACTTCCAACGGGCCGGTCGAGGCCGCGGCTCGTCTGGCCCGTGACAGAGCGCGAGTCGTCGACATCGGCAAGACACGGCTGGACCTGCCCTGGAACGCCTACTACGAGAAGGAACGGGACGTCCGGTTCTCCCGGTCCTACGGCCCGGGCCGCTACGACGACCGGTACGAGCTGGACGGCGTCGACTACCCGGCCGGCTACGTTCGCTGGACCGAGCGGCGCAACCTGGAATGCTTCCTGGACCTGCTGGCCCGCAAGGACCTCGAGGTCGAGACCCTGGTCTCCGGCACGTTCCCGCTGGCCGACGCGGTAAAGGTCTACGGCGACCTGGACTCCGGCGCGCTGAAGGCGGTCGGGGTCCTGCTCTCCTACCCGGCGCCGGACCCGCAGAGCCTGCCCCGGGCCGCCGCCAGCCTGGTCCGCGCGGGAGCGCCGGCCGCACCGGCCAGGATTTCTAGGGGGCCGAACGGCCC
>JBOGHW010000042.1:0-119908 GCA_050744865.1 Acidimicrobiales bacterium
CGACTGTCCCGCCCGTCCCGGCGCCCGCGCCCCTCACGACCACCGCGGTTGTCTGGCCTGTCGCGCTGCTCCCGGTTGGTTCTGCCCGGTAGCGGAGCCATCTGGGCGGCCAGCTCTTCGGCACTCGGGTCCCAGGGAACGAGGGCACGCCGGCGCTTGCCGACAGGGAATGGGACGATCGTGGCGTTTGCATTCGGCAACTGGCTGACGTAGGCGGCAATCCGGTCGGCGGTCCGGTCGTGCAGCACCCGGCGCCAGTAGCCCTCGAACACACGCCGCGGCAGCAGGACGCTCACCTCGGTCTGCCCGTCGTCGGAGGCCTCGGCCACCAGCTGCATGGCGGCACGGGACAGGCGCCTGTCCTGGCACTCGAGCAGGTCGAGGGGGAAGCGAGCCAGCCCCAGCCTGGACCACTTCTCCTCGAGCTCGTGCGACTGCCTGGTGTCCAGCACGAAGTGCACCGCCCTCAGCTCGTCGGGGGCGAGCGTCCGGGCGTACTGAAGGGCGCGGGCAGTCGCCAAGTCGAGGCGTTCGACGAGCACCAGCACGACGTGGCGGCGCAAGACCGGTACGACGGCGGCCCGGGCAGCATTGGTCTCGAGCTCGGTTTTCTCTTCCTCGTACTGCTTGTGCAGCCGGATGAGCACCGTGACCAGGATGGGGAACAGCACGACGACCACCCAGGCACCTTCGGTGAACTTGGTGATGGCGAAGATGGCCACCACTACGAAGGCCAGCACGGCCGCGAAGCCGTTGATGGCGATCCGGTGCCGCCAACCCTTTGTCCTGTGCCCGAGGTGGTACTTCACCATGCCGGCCCCCGCCATTGTGAAACCGGTGAACACGCCGATGGCGTAGAGGGCTACGAGGGAAGTGAGGTTGCCGCGCGTGACGACGACGAGCGCAATCGACACGACCGCCAGCAGGATGATCCCGTTCGAGAAGACAAGTCGGTGGCCTCGCCTCGTCAACTGGCGCGGCAGGTAAGCGTCCTGAGCCACGAAGCTGGCCAGGTTCGGGAAGCCGTTGAAGCTCGTGTTGGCGCCCGTGTAGAGGATGAGCATGGTGGCGGCCTGCACCCCGAAGAAACCGATCCTGCCCACGAGCCCGTACCCGAACACGTAGTGGGCTTCCTGTGACAGGACCGTCGGGGATCCGAGCACGTACGGGACAGCGTGGGTGACGTGGGCTATCAGCGACACGCCGAGCACGAGCGAGCCGAGAGTGCACGACATGATGACGAGGACCCGCCGGGCGTTGCGGCCCGTCGGCTCCCGGAAGTTGGCCACGCCGTTCGAGATGGCTTCGAGCCCTGTCATGGACGAGCCGCCGTTGGCGAAGGCGCGCAAGGCGACTATGAGAGCGGCGCCGTAAAGCAGGCCGCTTCCCGGGTGCCCTATGTGACCGACGCCCTTCAGCCCGTAGATGGAGTGGGCGTGGAGGTCGCCGAGACCCCAACGAATCATCCCGATGATGACAAGCGTCCCAATGGCCCCGATGAATAGGTAGGTGGGCAGGGCGAAGGTCTTGCCGGCCTCCCGGACGCCGCGCAGGTTGCCGTACACGAGGAGAATGACGATCCCGACCGTGATGAGCACCGTGTCGAGCGTGGTGCTGAGGGCCGGGAACGCCGACGAGAGGGCGTCAGTACCCGCCACCGTCTGCACGGCGACGGTGACTATGTAGTCGATGATCAGCGCCACGGCGGCGATCTGGGCGATCCGAGGACCGAAGTTCTCCCTGGCCACGACGTAAGCGCCGCCTGCTTTGGTATAGACCATCACGACTTCGCGGTACGAGAGGGTCACGAACAACAACACGACAAGCACGATCCCGGTGATCGGCAACAGCAGGCTGAAGGCCGCCACGCCGATGTAGCGCACCATCTGGTTGAGCATCTCCTCGGATCCGTACGCCGTCGACGAGATGCAGTCGGGGGCGAGCACGCCGAGAGCTGTGAACTTGCCCAGGCGCTCCTCGGATAGCCGCTCGGTGGTGATGGGGTCGCCGAGGAGGCGTTTCTTCAGCCTGTAGGCGAGCGGCTCCGGCAGGACGTAGGCGCCGGCGTGGCTGCCCGCCTCGCCTGTCGGCGCGTGGCGCAGGAGGGTCTTCTCGGGCCAGGGAGCCGCCGCAACCGCCGCATCCGACCTTGGCGACCCCGGCGGAGGCGACCCCAGATCTCCCGGCGATCCGGGCGAGGGTCTCGGATCGTCCGGATCGGTCGTCACGGGGATATCTTTCCTGTTTCGGCGGGACTGTGTGCACTCAGATGCCGGCTGGCTTGTGTACCCGGACCGCAACAGAGAGTATGAGGGCGATGCACATCATCATCGTGGGCTGCGGCCGCGTCGGCGCCGGGCTCGCCATAGGGCTTTCCGGCGCAAGCCATAGCGTGACGATCATCGACAAGCAGAAGTCGGCCTTTCGCCGCCTGCCGCGGGACTGGCCGGGGCAGCAGGTCGTCGGCTTCGGGTTCGATCGCAGCCACCTCGAGGAGGCCGGAGCCGGGCGGGCCGACGCCCTGGCAGCGGTGACGAGCGGCGACAACTCAAACATCTTGACGGCCAGGATCGCCCGCGAGACCTACGAGATCCCCAACGTGGTGGCCCGCATCTACGACCCTCGCCGCGCAGAGATCTTCCAACGGCTCGGCATCCCTACGGTGCCCAGCGTCAGCTGGACGATCGACCAGGTCTTCCGCCGGATCCTGCCGGCGGCCGCCGCTGTCGAGTGGTCGGACGGCTCCGGCAAGGTGATGCTGATAGAGCGCCCGATGCCGAGCACCTGGGCAGGGCAGCACATCGTGAAGAGCCTCAGCAGCGACGGCGTCCGCCTCGTTGCGGTGACCCGAGCGACGGTGCCCAGCATCGACGTCGCCGACTTGGTCGGCCAGGAGGGAGACCTCCTACATCTATTGGTTACGGCCGAGGCACTCGAAAGAGTGAACGCTGCTTTCGCGGCCGGGGACACCGTCAGATGAGGGTGGTGGTAGCCGGCGCCGGGAAGGTCGGGTGTTTCCTTGCCGAGGACCTCACCCAGAGCGGGCACGACGTGTTGCTCATAGACAAGAACTCCGAGCTCGTCTCCTCCCTGGAGCCGCGCGACCGCGTGACCGTGGTAGCAGCCGATGCCTGCGAGGTGTCTTCGTTGCACGCCGTGAAGCTGAACGAGGCCGACGTCATGGTCGCGGTCACCGGTGACGACGAGGACAACCTGGTCATCTCCCTGCTCGCCAAGCAGGAGTTCGCCGTGCCGCGCGTGATCGCCAGGGTGAACCACCCCAAGAACCACTGGCTCTTCAATGAGGCCTGGGGTGTCGACGTCGCCGTGTCGACTCCGCAGCTGCTCGCCGGCTTGGTCGAAGAAGCCGTCTCGGTCGGCGTGCTCGTCCGCCTCTTGCAGTTCGAAGGAGGAAACACCCGCCTCGTCGAAGTCACTCTCACCGAAGGCTCGCCGGCCCAGGAGCACCCGATAGCCGAGATCGGGCTGCCCCGCGGAGCAACCGTCGTCGCACTCGTGCGCGATGGCCACGTGGTGGTGCCCCGCTCCGACACGATGCTCGGCCCGGGTGACGAGGTGGTCATCCTCGCCTCTGCCCAGATCGAGGACGACGAGATTCGCCAGCTGCTCGCCCCGGGGTCATGAGCGGCGCCGAGCTCAAGGCCGCCGCCTTCTTCGACCTGGACAAGACGGTCATCGCCAAGGCCTCCATGGTCGCCTTCGGCAGGCCGCTCTACAAAGGCGGCCTCATCAACCGGCGCATGGTGCTGCGGGCGATGTACGGCCAGCTCGTCTACCTGCACCTCGGGGCGAGCGAGCAAAAGCTGGAGCGCGTCAGGGGGTCGGTGCTGCGGCTCACCCGTGGCTGGTCGCAGGCCCAGGTCGCCCGCATCGTGGAGGAGGCGCTCGAGCAGATCGTCGACCCGATCATCTACGCCGAGGCCGCCGACCTGATCGACCTTCACCGGGCGGCGGGCCGCAACGTGGTCGTCGTGTCGGCATCGCCCGACGAGATCGTCACCCCCCTCGCCCGCTACCTGGGGGCGGACGCCACTATCGCCAGCCGCGCCCGCGTCGACGAGGACGGGCGCTACACGGGTGCGATGGAGTTCTACGCATACGGCGAGTTCAAGGCCGAGGCGATGCGGGATCTGGCCGCAAGGGAGGGCATCGACCTCACCGAGTCGTACGCCTACAGCGACTCCTACACCGACCTCCCGATGCTCGAGTGCGTCGGGCATCCTGTCGCCGTCAACCCCGACCGGGTGCTGGCTCGCTACGCCCGCGAGCACGAGTTCGAGATCACGCGCTTCGTCCAGCCCGTGCGGTTGCGCGACCGTTTCAAGGGAGTACGGGAACGGATCTCCTCTGTCCCCCAGCAACCGGCGTTCCGAGTGTCGGTCGGCGCCGTGGCCGTCGGCGCCGTCGCCTTGGTGGTCGGCTGGTGGCTCGGCGCGAGGCGCTCCTCGGCCCGTTAGCACTGGCGCCGCCGAGGCGTTCGGCCCGCGAGTGGGCGGGAGGACGATTCCCCGCATACGATCAAGGGCATGATGAAGAAGCTGCTCATCCTGGCCATCCTCGTCGCCCTCGGCGCAGTCGCCGCAAAGAGGTTGCGCGCGGAGTAAGCCCAGCCCTGGTCAGGTGACGACCGGCGAGCCTGTCCGGTTACGACCGGGAGCAAGGGCGACTGCGGCGGCCAGCACCATCCAGCCGGCGGCGTAGGCAAAGCCGGCCCGAGGCGACACGATCTCGTAGATGAGCCCGACTGCTGTCGAGGCGGCCAGGCCGCCGACGCTCTGCACGCCGCCAAGGACCCCGAAACCAGCGCCGCGAAGATCGTCCGGCAGCAGCGTGGCCACGAGGGTGGACTCGGCCGTCTCGGCAAGGCCGATGCCGCTGCCCGCCAGGCAGAAGGCGACAAGTAGCAGCGGCCAGGCGCTCGGCCCGATTGCGAAGCCTGCATAGCCTCCGACATAGCAGAGGGCGCCGGCCGCGAAGACGATGCGCGGGTGGGATCTGTCGATCCAGTGGCCACCGCCCAGCGCGACCCCCGAGGCCACGGCGTTGTGGGCGGCATAGATGACAATCGCCAGGACGCTGGCAGCCTGCATCGAGCGCCCGCCGGTGTGGAACAGCTGCGTCGCCCGCAGAATGAGCAGCGTCGTGGCGACGTTGCCCACTTCGAACATGCCGATGGGCACGAACGCCCGCAACAGGCCGGCCTGGCGGAGCTTGGCCATCTCGAACCCCGCCCGCCTGCCGCCGGCCAGGCGCTGCGATCTGGCCTCCCGCACCGCCACGGTTATCGCAACGGCCGCCAGCGCCCCTGGCACCACGGCCAGCAACATGGCCGTCCTGATCCCGATCAGGAGGACGAGACCGGCACCAAGGAGGGGACCGGCGACTGCCCCGAGGTTGTCGCCGGCCCTCTCGAGCCCGAACGCCCGGCCTTCGGCACCCCTGGGGGCAAGCGACGCGAGGAGGGAGTCCCTGGCCGGAGAGCGAGCGCCTCTCGACGCCCAAGCGAGCGCTCGCAGCACGCCCACCTGCCAGGTGGCGACGGCCAATCCGATGGCGCCCGTCGCTACGGCGGTGCCGAGGTAGCCGCCGGAGGCCAGGCGTCCCCGCTTGGCGCGGTCGTTCGCCATGGGTCCCGTAGCCACCTGGGCAACACCGAGCAGCCCGTCGCTCACTCCTTCGATGATCCCGAGCGCCCCGGCCGAGGCGTGCAGCACCGACACCAAAAAAGTCGGCAGCAGTGCCGTCGTCAGCTCGTGGCCGGAATCCGAGAACAGGCTCGAGGAGGCCACGCTGGCCACGCCCCGCGTCGCCCAAGGGCTCTCACTCGTCGCCTCGGGATCGCTCACAGGCCGGCGTCGCGTCTCGGCACCCTGGCCAGCATAGGGTCGCCGGCCAGGCGCAACAGGACATCGCGATGGGCTCGCTCCTCCTCCTTGTCCACGAGCCGGCCCTGCAGGGACTGGCGCTTGAGGGCGAACGTGCGCATGTCCTCCGATCGCCTCTGGAGAAGGGCCGCCACTGCCCGGACGACGTCGCGAGCGGCACCGAGACCGAGCCGGCCACTGGCCAGCAGCCGCTCCGCGTGCTCGATGCACAGCGGGGCGTCGCCAGGCGGAGCGGGCGTGCCGTCAGTGGCGTCCCTCCCGAGCCTGCCGGCAAGCTCCTCGACCACCTCCTGCTCGACGACGGCCAGCCTCTCGCATGCCGGGCATCGCGACTCCGAGGGCTGCAACTCGCTGAGCACGCGGGCGAGCGCCGGCACGTCGGCCGCCTCCACAGCGCCGGCAACCAGCGCCCGAGCCTTCGCCTCGGCGATGCCGGCATAGGCGGCCGAGGTCCCGATCGGCGACCCGATCTCGGCGTAATACCAGGTATGGGCAGCACAGAAGCCGCCGGTGGCCTCGTGCGCGGCCCTCCGACCGACTCGCTTCCACAGCTCGTACTGGTACTCGGCCATGAAGTCGAACAGCGCCGTCGCCAGCGCGCCGCACACGGCGCAGCCGCCCAGGCGTACCGGCGTCGACGCCGGCTGGGTCTGGGTCCAGCTCTGCGTCTGGCTCGGGTTCGTGCTCGTACCCGAGCCCGGCGCGGCAGTGGACCAGGACTCGACTCGTGCCCTCACGCCGGCGAGCATGGCGGCGAGTCCCTCGAGCTCGATCCCGAACTCCGGAGAGGCCGCTGCCACTAGCCGCTCGCGCAGCTTGTCTCCTGCGGCGGACAACTTCGCGGCCGACCAGTTCTCGAGAACGCCGAGCCACCTCGCCGCATCCTGCTTGACGCTTTCTCCAAAGCGGGACAGATGGCCCTCGACCGCCTCCTTTACGAAGTCGCCAAGCAGCCCTTGGGCTCGCTGCGAGGACACGGCGTGGCGGCGTGCGGGCGGCGGCACCGTCCAGTCCGGTGGAGAGGGCACGAAGTGCGGCCAGTCTGTCGGGGCATCGGCGCCGGCGAGCCCACTGCCGAGGCGCGCCAGCTCGGTCAGCGAGGGCCGCTGCTCGGCCTCCAAGGCCGTCATGTAGGCCGAGGCCTCGCCGGCGGACCAGGCTGTGACCTGTGGGGCCAACGACCGGAGGTCCTCAGCCGCGGAACGAAGCTCACCACCGGCAGTCACCGTCGAGGCGAGGTCGCTGAGACCCAGGCGCCATTGTGGCAACTCGCTTGTCTCGATCACCTCGAGGCGCCGTGCGACCGAACCGGCGATCTCGTCGAGCAGGCTCTGCCGCTCGCCTTCCAGCCGGCCGGCGAGCGTTCGCAGCATGGCCTCTCGGGCCTCTTCTGACTCGGTCCCAAGAGCCAGGGACAGCTCGGCCTCGCCGGCGAGCATGGCGACGACGCGCTCGGCATGCTCGGTGACTCGAAGGAGGAACTCGCCCGCCTTGGCGGTCGTGAGGTAGTCGACGAGCTCGGCCTCCAGCGCAGGCAGCCCGCTGCCCGCAAGGGCCGCAGCGTCACCGGCGAGCCTGGCTGCCAGACCGTCCCTGGCCGACACCTCGAAGACCCTGGCACCGTCCAGGCCAGCCGCCCTCAGCTGGCGGTGAACGAAGGCCACGATGTCGCCGGCCTCGCCGCCGGCCACGAGATCCTTCTTGTTGAGCACGATGAAGATACGCCGCACGTGGCTGCGGACAGTGCCGAGAAACGCCAGCTCCGCCTCCCCCAGCGCCGACTCGAAGCTGGTCACGAAGATGACGGCATCAGCCTCCGGGAGGAAGCCGAGCGTCGTCTCGGTGTTGCCGGCAATCGCCGAGCCCACACCGGGAGTGTCGACGAACGAGAAGCCGAGTCGCAAGATCTCTGCCGGTACCTCGACCAGCGCAGACACGACGCGGAGCTCCTCGCGCTCTGCGCTCGCCTGTCCGACATAGCGGACGAGGTCACCAATCGGCATCTCGAGCGCGAGGCGGGTGCCGGCGCGGCGGACGGTAGCTCTCGCAGTGCTGCCGTAGACGACAGTGGTGATGACAGAAGTCATCGGCAGCGCACCGACTGGCAGATGGGAGTCGCCAAGTATGGCGTTCATGAGCGTGCTTTTGCCACGGCTGAACTGGCCGACAACCGCCAGTTGGAACTTGTCCTCAGCCAGTCGTGCGGCCAGTTGGCGGACGTACTCGGTCCGCTCTTCGTCGTGGTCTGCTTCGACAAGGCGCATCAGGGCCAGCAAGGAGTCGCCCAGCTCGAGCTTCTCGTGCCTGTAGGCCTCGAGACCTTCTTGCCTGTCCCCGTCCACCCTCTCTCACGCTCCAGTCAGCTGACGGCCATCGCCAGGGCAGACCGGTGGCGGTCCCGTGCACGGTCAGGCCAAGCGCTGCTCCCGAGGGTAAGCACGCGGTCCTCGGGGGCGCGCTCCTCGTCTTGGCGGCGGGTCGTCACTTGGATCGACAGCTCCTACCTCATCGTCTCTGCTACTGATGCCGGCAACGACTCTGTGGTAGGAGCCATCAGCCGACACGGCGAACACGGGCGAGCTCCATCGCCAGGCCTACCCTAACCGCAGTCGCAACTGGCAGAATAACCGAGCGTGCCGGTTGGATTGCCTTGCCGGGCAACGGATCGGAGAGGGGTCGGCCGCGATGTCCACTGTCAAGCTGGCTAACCAGGTCGGCACTCCATGACGGTTGATCGGGCGCCCAGTCGGCAACGGCTATGGTGTTGCCGCAACACCGGATGAGGCTCCGGCGGGGTGAGTCCCGAACCGCCAGCAGGCTAATGGCCTCTACGCACGGATTCTTTCGCGTCGTGGAGGTGAGTTGGCCGCAATCGTAATAGCACCTGCGCAAATCCAGGTGCTCCAGGTACTGACGGTCGTGGTATTCGCTCCCTTGTTGAGCGGCGTCATCGCGCACCTCGAGGCCAGGCTGCAGGGCCGCCGTGGCCCGCGCATGCTGCAGCCGTACTACGACATCGCCAAGTTCTTCTCCAAGGAGACGCTCGTCCCCGAAGACGCCAGCTGGGTCTTCGTCGTCGGCCCGATAGTCGCCTTCACTTGCTACCTCGTCGTGCCGCTCCTGATCCCCGAGCTCACCACGTATCCGCTTCCCCTGGGCTACATGGGCGACATCCTCGGAGGGGGCTTCGTGCTCGGGTTGGCGGGGTTCGCCGTGGCGCTGGCAGCCGCTGAGACAGACGGTCCTTACGCCCAGCTGGGCAGCAGCCGGGCGATGACCTTCGGCGCCCTCATCGAGCCTTCCATCCTGTTCGTCACGTTCACGGTGGCCCTCATCACGACAACCGACTTGCCCTATTTCGAGGCTGCGGCCGCCCGCGCCTCCCTGAGCCAGGTCATCCGGCCCGCCCACCTCCTGGCGGCCGTCGCCTTCTTCCTGGTCGTGCTGAGCGACACCGGGCGCATCCCGGTCGAGACCCACGCCGGCACGCTGGAGTTCGGCATGATCGACGAGGCGAGGACCCTCGAGCACTCAGGCCCTCTGTTCGCGCTCTTGAAGTGGGGATCGGCGATGAAGCAAATGATCCTCTACGTCCTTCTCATAAACGTCTTCGCGGCGCCTTGGGGGCTGGCGGCGTCGTCTTCTCTGGGTGCCGTCTTGTTGGCGATACCGGCCTTTCTTGGCAAGGCGATCGGCGTCGGCGCCATCTTCACCCTCATCGACAACAGCTTCTCCAAGCTCAGGTTGTTCAAGATCACCGAGTTCATGGCAGCTGCCTTCTTGCTGGCAATCCTGGCCGTGCTCTCCCTTTACGTAGGAGGTGGCTGACGGTCATGCTCCTCGGCCTGCATCTCAGCATCAACCTCGGGGCCAAGCTCGGCCTGGCCGCCATGGCACCGCCGGTGCCGTCCTCGTTCGCCGGCGGGGCCGAAGCCCTGGCGCTCGTGGTGCTCCTGACGGAATTCGCCATGCTGCGAGCGCCCCTGTCGCGCTCACAGGTCCGCCTCTACGCTTTCCAGTCGCTGGCAGTCAGTGGTCTGGCGGCGTTCGTGGCGGTCAGCCAGCACCTCGTCGAGCTGTACGCCCTGGCCGGCTTGTCCTTCGCCCTCAAAGTCGTCCTCGTGCCCGGCATAATCCTGCGGGTGCTACGCGACGCCCGCGTCGAGGCGGCGGCCACCCACAGGCTCGGCGTTGCCACGATGGTGCTGTGCGCCATCGCGATCTCGGTCTTCGGATTCGTCGTCGTCGGGCGCCTCCCGGTGCACTCCCGATCACTGCCGGCGCCCGCCCTCGGCATCGCCACGGCCGTCGTGCTCGTCGCCTTCCTGCTCGTGATACTGCGGGCCGACGTCGTCTCGCAGGCGGTCGGCTTCTTCTCCTTGGAAAACGGTGTCTCCGTCGCCAGCCTCGTGGTGGCAGCACGCCTCCCCCTCATCGTCGAAGTCGCCTTCCTCTTCGACCTGCTAGTTGCCGTCGTCGTCTTCGGAGTGCTCATGAGGGTGCACCACGGACGGACTCAGAGCCTGTCCACCCAGACGCTCGACAGGTTGCGAGGCTGAAATGGCTTGGGATCTGCTCACCGTTGCCGCCGCGCCACTCGGCGTCAGCCTCTTCTCCTTCTGGGGCCCTGTCCGCCTCGTGCGGGCGCTCACCCTGCTGAGCGGTGTCGCCACGTTCGTGCTGGCGATCCTGCTCGTGCCGACCAAGACGACCACCGCCCTCTCGGGCTGGTTGCGGGCCGACGCCTTGTCGGTGGTGTTCCTGGTCACCGTGGCTTTCCTCTACGCCGCCACCGCCATCTTCGCCCTCGGCTACATAAAGCCGGGCGGCGACAAGCTGTCGGCGGCTCGCTACAACCGGCGCTTCTTTGCCGGGTTCAACATGTTTGCCTGGGCGATGTGCATGGCTGCCATAGTCAACGGCCTCGCTCTGCTCTGGGTGGCGGTCGAAGTCACGACGGTTGTGTCGGCCCTCCTGGTCGCCATAGACGACACGGACGGCGCTACTGAAGCCGCCTGGAAGTACGTGCTTATCGCCTCGATGGGACTCGGCATTGCCCTGTTGGCCACCGTCGTTATGTACTACGCCGGCAGCGTCGTGTACGGGGACTCCTACGAGCTGTTCTATCCCACCTTGCTGAAAGGGGCCGCCCACTTCCCGCCTGAGGTTGTGAGACTGTCATTCGTGCTTGCTGTTCTCGGCTTCGGCACCAAGATGGGGCTCGTCCCGGTCCATACCTGGCTACCGGACGCCCACTCCGAGGCACCGACTCCGGTCTCGGCCATGCTGTCAGGATCGCTGCTGGCGGTCAGCTTCTACGCCATCTTGCGCTTCTACCAAGTGACAGTCGGCGCCATCGGGCCCGTCTTCCCTCGCAACGTGCTGCTCGCCTTCGGGTTGGCGTCGCTCCTGCTGGCAGCCCTCTACCTGGCCAGCCAGCGGGACATGAAACGCCTATTTGGCTATTCGAGCATCGAGCACATGGGTGTGCTCGCCATCGGGATGAGCTTCTCCGCACCCATAGCCATAGTGGGTGTGCTATTGCAGGTGCTCGCACACGCCGCAGCCAAGGGGACGGCGTTCTTCGGCGCCGGCAGCGTCATCCGCAAGTTCGGCACGAAGGACTTGGGACGCATCCGCGGGGGTCTCAGTGCCTTGCCCTGGAGCGGCCCGATGCTCGTGCTGGCCGTGCTCGGCCTCTCGGCTATGCCGCCTTTCGGCATCTTCCGCAGCGAGTTCCTGATCGTGTCAGGCGGGTTGTCAGATCCGGACGACGCCGTCGCCGCCGTGCTCGTCGTCCTGGTCACTCTCGCCACCCTTGGCCTCACTTGGTTCGCTTCGCAGACGATGCTGACGGCTCCAAGACAAGACATGGTCAGAGGGGAGACAAGCTGGTGGATCGTCGCCGCCATGGCTTTCGCCCTGATAGCCCTCGCCATCCTCGGCGTCCATCCTCCCGGCCAGTTGTCCGACCTCCTCAGGCGAGCGGCCGACGAGCTGGGGGCACGGACGTGAGTGGGCCGCAGCGTGGTGGTGGTCGCATGAGTGGGCGTGGCATGACTGGTGCCCCTATGGCCGGCGCCGTCGTGAGCGAGCCAGTCGGTGCCGCCGAGCTGGCGGAGACCGTCGCCGCCGCCGTATCGGGCGGAGGCCGCTTCGCCGGCCTGTTCGCCACGGCCCGCGACGGCGTCCCGGCACTTCTGCACGCCTTGGTCGCCATGCCGGCCGGGGGGGCGACCCGCGACGGAGTGCTGCCGGGCAGCGGCCACTTGGCTGTGATACCGGCCGCAATGGACGCCGGTTCCGCGCAATACCCTGCCCTCACGCCGCTCGTCCCGGCGGCGGCCTGGTACGAGCGCGAGATCCACGACATGTTCGGCATCGAGCCCGCCGGTCACCAACGCCTCGACCCGCTCGTCCTGCCGCTGGCACCAGGTGACCCCCCACCTCGTCCCGGCTCAGGCTCGTCGAGGGAAGACGCCGATCCCGACGTCAGCGCCTTGCCGAGTCACGTGCTCGGCGAGGGCGTCTTCACGATCCCCTACGGGCCGGTGCGCTCGGGTGTATTCGAGAGCATCGAGTACCTCGTGGAGACCTCAGGTGAGGAGATCCTGCACTTGCGGACCCGGGTGTACCACAAGCACCGCGGCTTGGAGCGACGTCTCGAAGAGCTTGCTCCCACCGAGGGCGTGCTGCTGGCCGAGCGGGTCGAGGGCACGGCATCAGTCGCCCACGCCATTGCCTTCTCGCAAGCCATCGAAGCGCTGGCAGGCGTCGAGCCACCCCGCGCCGCCGAGTTCGTCCGCGTCATCCATGCCGAACTGGAGCGAGTCGCCTGCCACCTCGACTCGGTGGTCCGCCACACCGAGGGGTCAGGACAAGCGGTGGCGCACGCCCGCTTTGCCTGTCACAAGGAACGGGTCATGAGGCTGCGGGCGCAGCTCTGCGGGCACCGCTTCGGACGCGGCGTCGTAGTGCCGGGCGGTGTATCCGGGCCACTACTCCTCGAGACGGCCCGGGTACTCGCCGCCGTGGCCGACCTCGAGGCCGCCTTCACGAGCGATGCCAGAGCACTCATGGCGACGCCGTCGTTTCTCGACAGGTTGCGCGGGACGGGTCGCCTCGAACAAGACGACGTCCGCGAGCACGGGGCACTCGGGCCGATCGGTCGGGCCTCCGGCCTCGTCGACGACGTGCGGGTCACTCGCCCTTACGCCGCATACGGCCACTTGGGATTCGAACCCGCCACCGAGTTCGACGAAGGCGACGCTCTTGCTCGCCAGCACGTGCGCCTCTTCGAGATCCACCAGGCCCTCCACATCGTGCGCCAGGCACTCGACGATCTGGACGAGACCGCAGTGCCGGACGACCCGGCAGCCTTCGCAGAGGCAGTGCCGGCCGTCCCTGACGGTTGGTCGATCGCATCGGTGGAGGCGCCTCACGGCGAGCTCGTGTACCTCGTGCAATGCGAAGGCGGCCGCCTGACGCGGGTGAAGCCTCGCTGCGCCTCGTTCCACAACCTCGCGCTGCTGCCCCGAGCCTTCGTCACCGACATCTTCACCGACTTCGTCTTCATCGAGGCCAGCTTCGGCCTCTCGATCGCAGGAGTCTCCGGCTGATGGCCTGGGTGCTGCGAGGCTTGCGCGACGGCATCGTCACAACGCCGTACCCGCGGCGGGCCGACGGCTACGGTGCCGGCTACCGGGGCTCGGTGGTCGTCCGCGATGACGCCGCGGCTTTCGACGGCGTCGGCCTGGCAGAGATATGTCCCACCGGTGCCATTTCTGTCGACACTGGTGACGCCCCCAGGGCGCTCCTCGACCACGGCCGCTGCATTCTTTGCGGACGCTGCGTGCTGGCGCGGCCCGACTTGTTCGCCTTCGACCCGTCGCCCGAAGTGGCAAGCCTGGCCAAGCGGACGCTCGTCGTGCCGCACACTGCCGAGGATGATGCCGACCTGGCGCGGCTGCGGGCCGGGCTCCGCCGGAGGACGCGAGCCCTGCGCCGCTCGATCCACATCAGGCACGTGGACGCCGGCTCGGACGGTTCTGAGGAGTGGGAGGTGGCAGCATTGACGAACCCGGTCTACGACGTCCAGCGCCTCGGCATCTTCTTCACCGCCTCACCTCGGCATGCGGACATCCTCCTTGCGACAGGGGCAGGAACGGCCGGCATGGCCGGGCCGTTGCTGCAGACATTCGAGGCGATGCCCGAGCCCCGCATCGTGATAGCAACCGGCACGGACGCAGTAAGCGGCGGCCTCGTCCATCGAACGTACGCGACGCGGGGTGGTATTGGCTCGATCCTGCCAGTCGACGTGTGGGTGCCCGGCTCGCCGCCGAGCCCGTTCGGCATCCTGCATGGGATCCTGCTTGCCGTCGGCCTCCTCGGGGCGGCGACGTCATGAGCGCCACGCTCTTGTTGGTCGCCCTCCTCGTGTTCGCCGCCGGTGGGATCGTGGACGTCGTAGTCGGCACCGGGCCACAATGGGCGAGACTGACTCCGTTCGTCGCCGGGATCGTCGGCGGGGGACTCGTCATCGCCGCCGGTGTGCGCACCGCCCTCGGCCCGATTGTCACGGTCAGCCTCGGGTCCACGCTGGGCGTTGGGGAGTCCTCGCTGCGTTTCGATCCGTTGGCTGGGATGTTCCTGACGCTGTCGGGCGGCCTTGCCGTCGCCATCTCGGCCTGTCTGGTCAGCTGGGCCCGGCCGGTAGGGCGACTCCCCAAGCGGGGCACTGGCGCCGGCTACCACCTGCTGCTCGCTTCGGTCTGCGTCATCTTCGTGGCAGGCGACGCCTTCACCTTCCTGTTCGCCTGGGAGGCATTGACCGTGTCGTTCTACGCCCTCACTGCCATCAGGCGGCGGGGCGGCACCGAAGCCGACGCCAGGACAAGCTGGGTGACCTTCGGCATGGGCAAGCTGAGCGGAGCCGCCCTGCTCTTCGGGTTCCTCCTTCTGTCCGGCCGCGCCCACAGCTACGACTTCACGGCTTGGTCGCACATCCCCGTCGGGGGCATCCACGATGCTGGCTTCGCCCTGCTGGTGATCGGCTTCGGGGCCAAGGTCGGGCTTGTCCCTTTGCAGGTGTGGCTACCGATCGGCTACCCGGCCGCACCGGGACCGGTGCGGGCCGCCATGGCCGGGCTCGCCGTGAACGTCGGCTTCTACGGTTTGTGGCGCTTCTTGGGAGTGCTCGGGAGCCCGCCGCAGTGGCTGGTCGTCCTCGTGCTCGTGGCTGGAGGGGCCACGGCGCTGCTCGGCATCACCTTCGCCACGGTCCAACCCGGGCTGAACCGTGTCATCGCCTACTCGAGCGTCGAGAACGCCGGCATCATCCTCGTCGGCTACGGAGTGGCTCTGGCCGGGGCGGCGACGGGCAACAAAGCGGTCGTTGCCGTCGGCCTCCTGGCTGCGAGCTTGCAGATCCTCGCTCACTCCGTCGCCAAGTCGTTGCTGTTCGCGTCTTCGGCATTCTTCGAGTCGGACTACGAGAGCGACGACCTGGAGACGCTGCGCGGGGTCGCCCACCGAGATCGCGTCTGCGGCGCCGCTTTCGGGATCGGTGCCGTGACGCTCGCTGGGTTGCCGCCGAGCATCGGCTTCGTCTCGGAGTGGTTCATCCTCGAGTCGCTCATGCAAGAGTTCCGGGTCCACTCGCTCACGCTGCGCCTCGGCATGGCCGTCGGTGGGGCGCTCGTGGCCCTTACTGTGGGGGTGGCTGCGCTCTGCTTCATACGCGTGCTCGGCATCGGTGTCCTCGGGCGCCGCAAAGAGGCGACCGGCCCTGCCAGCACGAGCGTCGACGGCGGCGTCTTCGGTCGCGGCGGCCTCGGCCTGCTCGCCATCTCGTGCTTCGGCCTGGCTGCGGCAGCCCCGTGGGTGGTCAGGTTCATGTCCGACGGCTTGGCGCCCGTAGTTCCGTACGGCACGACGCTCGGTGCCTTGCGCTCGCCTTGGGTGCTACAGCCCGTGTTCGCGCAGTTCTCGATCCTGTCACCGTCATGGTTCTTCATCGCGATGCCAATCGGCTTCGTCGTAGTCGCCTGCAGCGCCTTCGGGTTCTCCCGCGGCCGCTTGTTCAAGGTGCGACGGGTACCGGCGTGGCGCTCGGCCTCGCCCGCCGTCTCAGGACCGGACCGCTACAGCGCCTTCGGCTACTCCAACGTCTTGCGGCACGTGCTCTCGAACGTGCTCGGTTCTCGTCGCTCGGCTGTCGTCAGTCCGGGCGGGCACACTCACGCCGACCACGCTGACGGCGACCACAGTCATGCCGACCACACTCACGTCGAGGTGGAGGCGAGCGTCGTCGAGCCTGTCGAGGCGTATCTCTACCGCCCGGCGCGGGCCGTCTGGCTGCGGATGTCCAACGGAGCCAGGCGGCTACAGTCCGGCAGGCTGGACGCCTACGTCGGGTACATGCTGATCGGCGTGCTAATCCTCCTCGGCGTCGTCGCCATCATGAGATGATCATCCAAAGCCGGCTGAGAGGAGGCAGGGGTGTTCAGGAGGATTCTCGTGGGGTACGACGGGTCTCGAGAGGCCGGGGAAGCGCTCCGAGCGGGTACGGCCATCGCCGCTGCCAGCTCCGGCGAAACGACCGTACTCATCGTTGCCACCGCCAGCCGCGGTGAGACCGATGAAGACAGGCAGGCCTCGTTCCAAGCCGAGACGGCTCGGATCCGAGATGGCGCGCAAGCCGAGATCCGAACCAGCGGCAACGGCCATACGCATGTCTCGATCCACGCTGTGGCCAGCGACCACCCAGCCGCGGCTCTGTCCGGATATGCCAGCGAGCACGGGTTCGACCTGCTCGTGATCGGGCGTCATGGCCGGGAGCGAGCAACCCACCGCGGTATTGGGCTCGTTGCCCGGGACCTTGTCGAGAAGGCGTCGTGCCCGTTGCTGCTCGTCGGTAACGGGGTGCCCGAGTAGGTGGCCGGCCTCCCTGACTTGAGTGACAACTCGTCGGGCCGGGCCGGTGTTTCTGCCCGCGAGTGGCGGGTGCCGGCGACTTGAGTGACATCTCGTCGGGCCGGGCCGGTACCAATGCCCGCGAGTGGCGGGCGCCGGCGACTTGAGTGACATCTCGTCGGGCCGGGCCGGTACCAATGCCCGCGAGTAGCCGGCGCCTCCAACCGGCGCCGGCACCATCGTCAGGACCAGGTGACCTGGGCGAGCTGCTGCCAGGTACCGAGCAGCTCCCTGCTCCCCGTGACGACCAGGTCCTCCGACGTGCGGCGGTTCCACAACAGCAGGTACAGCTCCGCGGCCGGAGCCCGCACGACGGTCTCGCCGCCAACCCCGGCTCCGCCCTTCGTCGCGATGACGCGCTCCTTGAGCACTCGGAGGCTCCAGCGCTCGCCCGCGTCGTCGGCAACCAACTCCAGCGTGCCCAGCGTCTCGCCGTCGTCCCCAACGGGACCCGACCCACCGCCACCGAGAAAGCCAAGCAGCAACTCGTCGATGCCGTCGGCCGCGAAAGCCGGGCTGATCGCCGACGGCGGGCCGCCCGCAGCCAGCTCCGCGTCGACACGGTGAACGGCAGTCTCATGAGCCTGCCTCCGTGCCCAGAACCCCAGGGGTGACGGTGCCGGCAAGAACGACCAGCACTCCAGCTCAGGCGGAGCGCCAGTCAGCGCGGCAAGGAGCCCAGCGTGGCCTTCCGCCACCCAGGAGAACAGCTCGTCGTCGGGAGGCGCCGCGACGAGCAGCTCCGACTCGGAGGACCTGGCCACGCGCTCCGTCCATCCGTTGACCAAGTAGCCCGTGGCCCAGCGGTGCACGTACCCGATATGAGCGAGGAGGTCCCGAGTTGCCCAGCCGGGGCAGGTTGTGACCGGGGCGGCAAGCCCCCCACGCCGAGCTGCATCGACGAGCCGAGGGCCGTCGCCGGCAAGAGCGTCGACGAGATCGCGCGTGTCCATCCCAGATTTGGCCTCGCTGCCTCGGGGTCGTTCGGCGCCTTGGCGGACGCCCACTACGTTGCCAGCCTAGCAAGCCACAACGGGCAACCGCCCGCCGACGACTGCGTCCTACGACCCGTTCGGCTCGGCCGCCACGATTGCGGGGCCCTTCGACTCGGCCGCCACGATTGCGTGGCCGTTCGACTCGGCCGCCACGACTGCGGGCGCCTTCGACTCGGCCGCCACAGCTCCCGAGAGCCGGGCGCTCCACTTCTCTTCGATGTGCCCGTACCGCCACCAGAGCATCGCCCCGGCCCAGGTGACGAGAAACATACCGACGATGACGAAGCCGGCGGTGTTGATGTTGAAGTTGTACATGAAGCCCCAGAACCCGTGGGTTTGCGAGAGACCGTGCATCTCCATCGGAAAGATGCCGAGCGTCTCGATACCACCGATGAAGAAACAGATCGCCACCGACAACCCGGTGATCGCCAAGTTGTAGAACACCTTGCGGACCGGGTTGAAGAACGCCCAGCCATAGGCCAGGTTCATGAAGATCCCGTCTGTCGTGTCCATGAACGTCATCCCCGCCGTGAACAGGATCGGCAAGCAGATGATGGCGTACCAGGGGATGTGCCGGGATGCATAGAGGGCAGTCGTCGCCAAGAGGGCGACTTCGGTGGCCGTGTCGAAGCCCATCCCGAAGACAACCCCAACCGGGTACATCTGCCACTCCTTCTTGATCGCGCGGACCCACTTCCCGAAGAAGCGGTAGAAGAACCCACGGTTCTGCAACTGGCGCTCGAGCTCCTCCTCGTCATACTCACCCCGGCGCATCGCCCTGAAGACCTTGACGATCCCCGCCATGACCACGAGGTTGAGCAGGCCGATGAGGAAGAGGAATGCCGCCGACACGCCAGTCCCGAAGACCCCACCGAAGGTCTCCAACCCGGAATGGTTGTTGGACACGGCGCCGAAGACCGCCTTCTCGGCGACGATGATTCCGACACCTATAACCACCACGATCGTCGAGTGGCCGAGGGAGAAGAAATAGCCGAAGGCGAGCGGCCTCGGCTCGTCGGTCCCCTGGCGATCGTTCATCACTTTGCGGGTGGTGTTGTCGATCGCCGAGATGTGGTCCGCGTCGAAGGCGTGGCGGAGCCCGAGGGTGTAGGCGAGCACGCTGACCCCTATCCCGAGACCCTTGTAGTGCGCCGGGACGACGAAGGCGATGAAGACGAAGAACCCGACCGCATGAAGGCCGATGATCGATGCATACATCGCGACCACGCGAGTCCGCTCGACAGGGTTGAGCGCGGCAAACGAGAGCCTGAGCATCTCCCTGGTACGCATCGACTCCACCGAGGAATTCGTCGCCATGTCCCTCCCGTCGCGGGCTGCTCGTTTCTGGAGCCTTCCACAATTGCGACCAGCACGCAAGTAGTTGCTACGTGCAGGACAACCGGTGCCAAGGTGCTTGCCGATGTGCCGGAAAGGCCGACGCCGGCAGGCAGAGCTAGTTGCTTGCCTGGGGAAGGTCCTGGAAGTCCATGTCGAGCACGGCTACCAGCTCCGGCTCGGTGAGCGTCCCTTCGTGACGGGCCAGGATCGTGCCACTGGGGCTCACTATGAAAGTGACGGGCAAGGCGTCGACCCTGTAGGCGGCGGCAACGGTGCCGTCCTTGTCGGCCAAGAGCGGGTAGCTGACGCCAGTCGAGCGGGCGAAGGAAGCAGCCGAGCTTCGAGGATCGGCGACGTCCACCCCGACGAAGCGCACCTTGGCCTTGAACTCAGTATCCACCTTCTGAAGTGCCGGCATCTCCTGCACGCAGATCGAGCAAGTGCTCGCCCAGAAGTTCAGCACGAGCGGCTCACCCTCGAAGCTGGCAAGGCCGGCACTGGTGGCGGTGCCGAGCACCGGGAGCGTGAAGCTCGGAGCGCGGTTGCCGATGGAGGCGCCACGTGTGGTCTGCGAGCTGACGTCGGTACCGCCGACATGGACCTGCTCGCTTGCCGGCAGGAGGTCGTCGGCCATCTGGGCCATGGCGTGGGCGTAGTAGGCCGTGGATATCGAGCCTTGCGTGAAATAGCCGACCCCCCGCCTGTGGCCCGTCGGGTCGATGAACTCGACGATGGCGTCGTGGACGACAGTTCGAGTCTTGTGATCGAGCCCGACATACACATGGTAGGCATCCCAGGTTCTCTTCAGCTGGGATGCAGTGCCGGTGACGTAGACCCAGTTCGGCAACGACTCGACGTCGTTGCGCACGGACCACGCCCTCAGCGAGGCAGAGCTCGGGTAGAACGGGTTGGCGTTCACAGAGAGGAAAACGACGTCCTTGGCCGCCGTGCCGAGATCCTTGTCGGCGGCCACGACGTCCTGGGCGAACAAGGCGCACAGATCCGTGCACTTGTCGTCGTTGAGCGACCAGATCACGACTTTGCCCTTGTACTGGCTAAGCGAAGTCGCCTGCCCGTGCTGGTCGACGAGGTGGAAGTTAGGGGCAGCTGTGCTGGCACTTGGAGGCAGCACGTCGAGACCCAGCAAGTTGGCGCTGGCGACGTTGAGGCCCGGCGCCGGGTCTCCTACGCCGGCCGACGGCGAGGATGCCGACGGGTGGATGCCGCTGAAGAGCACGGCGGCGAGCACGGCGGCAAGCACGATGCCCGTCCCGAGCGACAGCAGGCGCCGCCTGCGCCCGCGGTGCTGTGAGGCCTGTAACTGTTGCGGCTCGGCTCGCCCTCCGCCGCCGCCGTCGGCTCGCCCGCCGTCCTCGGCGGCGGCCAGGTCACCGGCAGCACCCGAGGGGGCAGCGTCCTCGGCGGACGCCTTGCCATCCTCTGGCGTGGGGTGGTCTGTCATGGGGAGCTCCTAGCAGGTTGCGGGGGCGACTCTCGGACCACTTTTGGTCCGGCGACTGTTGGTCGGGCCTCCACTTCGCCAACTGTCAGCTCGCCGACCGGCACTTCGCCGGCGGCCGGTCCGCCAACTTCCAGTTTGCCGAGAGCAGGTTCGTGCCGCAAAGCAGGCGGCGCAGCGTCGCTGCTCCTGCCCGACCGGCGGCGAACCGAGAGGCCGCCGGAGAGGACGACGGCGACAACTAGCGCTCCGAGCAAGCTGCCCACGACCTCGGAGTGGGCATTGACGAAGGCAGCGATGTCTTGTTGGACCGCCGTGACCCACCGCTCGAGGAGAAACGAGTGCGTGGGCGACACGATGGCATTCACCCAATACCACGACAGGTAGGTGCCGACGAGGACGAGCAGGCTGCCTCCCAGAACGGGCACGAATCGCGAGAGCCGACGGAGCGGACGCACAGCCGCCGGGCCTAAGAGCGCTACCACCACGGCGAGGGACCCGAAGACAGCTCCCATGCCGAGCGCATAGGAGACGAAGGCCTCGATCCCTCTGGCGAGGTCGGCGTGCACGAACGTGGTCGCCACGCCGCTCACGAACAGCGGCAGGGCACAGCCGATCGAGGCGACGCCGTAGGAGAAGCCGAAGACGGCCAGTGCAGCAGGGCGCCGCAGCCCGAGCCCGGGACGCAGCTCCGGCAATGAGAGCCTGAACGGGTGGCGCAACAGCCAGGCCACCCCATAGGCGGCCATGGCGATCCCGCCACAGGCCATGAGATAGGCGGACACCGTGGCGGCATGGCCGGCGATCGCCGACCACCCGAGCTCGATGACAATGCCCAGGGCGCCGAAGAGCGCGACGACGCCGAGAGTCGAGAAGGCTCCGGCACTGAGGGCGCGACCGGCTCGGGACACGGCGCCGTTGCTCTCGCCCGCGGTCGTGAAGAGGTCGAGGTACGCAGGAAGGAGCGGGAAGCCACAGGGGTTGACAGCAGCCAGCATGCCGAGCGTGAAGGCGTAGAAGAGCTGCGGCGACGGGGACACGGCGGCCCCGAGAACGAGACTCATCTCCGCGGCGCCGCCGGCGTGCGTGCCACGACGGCGACATTGGCAGCCATGGCCAAGACAAAGCCGCACGACATGACAAAGGACCATAGATTGGCCCCGCTCGACTTCACGAAGAGAGCGCCGGCCACGACCGCCAGGAAGATGCCGGCAGTGCTGAGCGCAGCCGACAGCTTCAGGTCACGCCGCGCCGTCAGCAGGGCGAGCATCACCAGGCTCGAGCGCCTCAGTCGGCTCTCAGGGTCAGTCGCCCGCTCTACGGCTTGTTCCTTTGCCACGCCTAGCTCCCGGGCTCGTCGCCCCAGGCGCTGACAGGCCCGTTGACAGTGATCGACACCTGGTCGCCCACCCCGATGCCGTGATGGCCGAGGACACGGGCGGTCATCTTCGGAAGCTGCCCTCCCTTTGGCAAGAGCTTGACGACGGCGTCGTGCCCGTGGAAGCTCGTGGTCAGCACCTCGGCCGGGATGCCCGGGCCGCCGGGCCCGCGGTGTATCTTCACCTGCTCGGGGCGGATGAGAACGGATACCTCGAGGCCGGGCCGGTTGGAAGTCCTGCGGCATGCAAGCGGTCCGAACGCCGTGACGACCGAGTCCCCGTCGAGCACCCCGGCAACGAGGTTGGCATCGCCCACGAAGCGCGCCAGGTCGGCGTCGGCCGGCCGGGCGTAGATCTCTTCGGGGGCCGACAGCTGGGCAATACGGCCGTTGCGGATGACTGCGACGCGGTCCGCCAAGGAGAGGGCCTCGTCCTGGTCGTGAGTGACGAGGATCGCCGTGGCGCCGGCGTCACGCAAGATCGCCTGCACGTCGGCCCGGACGCTCGCGCGCAAGATGGCGTCGAGCGAGGCGAACGGCTCGTCGAGAAGTACCAGCTGCGGCTCGACGGCCAATGCACGGGCCAGGGCCACTCGTTGCTGTTGGCCACCGGAGAGCTGGTGCGGATAGCGGCGCGCCAGCCCGGAGAGCCCGACTTTGTCGAGCAGGTCGTGAGTCTTGCGACCTTTCCGCTCCGGACGCGCCAGCCCGAAGCCGACGTTGGCTTCGACGGTGAGATGGGGGAACAAGCTTCCTTCCTGGGAGACGTAACCTATGCGGCGCCGCTCGGGCGGCAGGTGCGAGCTGCCACCGTCGACGAGCGTACCGCCGATGCTTACCGACCCGCTGTCGGGCCGCTCGAAGCCGGCCAGGATGCGCAGCAGAGTCGTCTTGCCGCTGCCGGAAGGACCGAGGATCGCCGTGAACGAGCCCGCTTGCACGCTCAGGTCCACTCCGGTCAGCACCTGCTGCAAGCCGAACGACTTGTGGAGGCCCTCGACGTGCACGTGGTCGGCTCCTGGTGTCACGCCGGCCTCGTCGCTCTCGTCGGCAGGCGGTCGAAATAGCGGCTCAGCACGTAGCTCGGGGCCGCCGCCAAAAGGATCATCACCAGTGCGAAGGGCGCCGCTTGCCCGTAGGCAAGGTTGCCCTGGTACACCCAGAACTCAGTAGCGAGGGTCTGGACACCCGCCGGGACAAGGAGCAGGGTGGCCGTCAGCTCGGTGACGGCGGCCAGGAACACGATGCAGAAGGCCGCTGCCAGACCCGGGCCGACGAGGGGCAACGTCACGCGCCGGAAGACTGCCAACCGGCCCTGGCCGAGAGACCGCGCCGCCTCCTCCAAGCTGACAGGGGCGTAGGCGACAGATGCCCGCACTCCAACTAGCGCCAAGGGAAAGAACATGATCACGTACGCCAGCACGAGCAGGACCCCGCTGCCCGAGCTGAACACACCGGCGTACCGTTCGGCGAAGTAGATGAGCGTGAAGCCGATGACAACCCCAGGCATGGCCAGCGGCAAGTACGTGCTCCGCTCGAGCACCCTGGAACCGACGCTGGCATGGCGCACGATGAGAAGGGCCACGGGCAGCGAAGCCACCGTCGCGACGGCAGCAGCAATGCCGCTGTAGAGCGCCGTGTGGAGAGCAGCAAGCAGCAAGGGGCCGCCGGCGACGTAATGCGCCCCGCCCTCGAACATCCAGTAGACGCTGGAGCCGACAGGGACGCCGAGCGCCAGACCGATCAGCACCAAGAAGCCGAGGACTACCGGCACCTTGGCACGCCCCAAACCGTGGCGCCGAATCATCCGTTGCGCAAGCGGACCGGTCCGCACCACCCGCCCCTTGCCGCGGGCCGACACCTCGCCACCCAGGACGACGGCACTGAGGACGACGAGCATGAGCGAGAGAGCGCAAGCCGTCGCTGGGCTGACTGTCTGCCACTCGGTGAATATCTCTGTCGTGAAAGTCTGGTAGCCGAGGATCTCAAAGGCTCCGTACTCGGCCATCATCACGAGGGCGACGAGCAGACAGCCCCCCAGGATGGCACCGCGTGCCTGCCCAAGCGTCACGCGCCAGAACGTCTCGAGGCGCCCGAGGCCGAGGCTGCGCGCCGCTTCCTCGAGGCCGGGGTCGGCACCCCGCAGGCTGGCGGCGACGGGCAGGTAGACCAGCGGGTAGACGGCCAGTGTCATTACGAGCACGGCGCCGTGGAAACCGGACACGTCTGTGCTTAGGGAAGCCCAACCCCAGCTGACGACGAAGTCGGGAATAGCGAAGGGCACGACGACCAACACGGCAAGCAGGCGCCGAAACGGGAGGTCGGTCCGCTCGACGCACCAAGCAGCGAGCGTCCCGATCAGGGCACACAACGCCGTCACCACGACGGTGAGCTGAATCGTGTTCCACAACAGGGTGCGGGTGAGCGATCGCCACAGCAGGTGCCAGACGTTGACGGTACCGGCCCCCGAGGACTCGATCAGAAGGAACGCCAGCGGCATCAGGAGCACCGCGGCCACGACACCGGCTACGACGAACAGCAGCCACGGCAAGCTGTGCTTGGCGAGTACAGGTTCGGTATGCCCGAGATTCAGGTCGGCGGCGGTCGAGGTGATGGTCACGTCAAGGCGATGCCCGAGAATCTCATCTTCGGCCTGATCGGCTCGTCGGTAGTCTCGCTGGCGCCGTCACAGTAATCCAGCCTGGCGCAGCAGGGCTATTGCAGTCGAGCCGTTCCCAAGGTCGCCGATGGTGATCGAGCAGGGTTGCAGCTGGTCGAACGGTGTCTCGGGCTGCTTGGTCGTCACGCCCGAGCCGATCGGGTACTCGAAGCTCAAGTCGGAATCGGCGATGATCTCCTGGGCTTGTTTGGAGACGAGAAACGCCAAAAACTTCTGCGCCAGCGCCTCGTGACGGCTCGACTTGAGGATGCCTGCACCCGAGATGTCAAGAACGTAACCAGGGTCGTGGGGCGCGAAGTAGGTGATATCCGAGTGCATGTTGGCGGCGCCAACCTCGGTGCGCATCCGGTACCAGTAGTACTGGTTCACCACGCCGAAGGCCACAGCCCCGCGGTTCACCTCGTCGGCGATCGTCTCGTTGTCCGGGTACACGTGGCCGACTGAGTTCGTCTTGATCCCGCCAAGCCAGTTGACGGCGGCTGTGTGCCCGTAGGTCTCCTCCACCGAGGTGACGATCGGCTGGAAGTCGGTCTCCCCGGCGGCGAACGCCAGCTTGCCCTTGTACCGCGGATTCGCCAGTTGCAGGACAGTAGTCGGCAGCTGGCTCTTGGATATCAGGCTCGGGTTGTAGATCAGGACGCTGACGCGAGCAGACACGCCGACCCAGTCCCCCTGCGGCGAGTTGTAGCGGCTAGGCGTGCGGGCCAGCGTCGAAGAGTTCACAGGATCCAGCAATCCCTTGCCCTGCAGCTCCTCCAAGACAGGCGAGTTCTCTGTGTAGAAGACGTCGGCGGGCGAGTGCGAACCTTCTGTCACTATCTGGCCGGCGAAGATGTCCTCGTCGTTGAACGTGACGTTGACGTGGATCCCGGTTGCCTTCTGGAACGCAAGCACCAGCTGCTCTGTCGTCTGCTCGTGCTGACCGCTGAACAGGGTGATCGACGGCCCTGACGGAGAGCTACTGCAGGCCGTCAGCACGGTGCCGGCCAGGACAAGGGCGGCAAGGAGGTAGGCGACGCGTCTCACTGGGCTCCATCTCTTCGGGGTCGGTACTGGCTGCGACGGCTCATGGCACGGCGCCGGCGCTCACAGCCAGACCGGTCCTGGCCGGCGAGACATCGGGCGCCCGGCCGTCGGTGGCGGCACGGGACGCTGCCCAGATGCTGGGGCTTCCTCGTCAGGCACTTGTCGAACGCTCCACCGTTGAATGCTCCACGTCTACGCTCAGCCCCTGGATGCTCCATCGTTGAGTGGCCCTTATGTTATGCAAGCCTAATATTTACTGTCAAGCTGCCCTGATTCAAACTGTTCCACCATGGCGGCGGCGTACAATCGGGGGACCGACACGTTAGAGACGGGCGCCACCATGACCACCGAGTTCCACCCACCAGTGGAGGAGTACCTGCAGACGATCCAGTGCCTGGCCGAAACCGGCACTCCCGTCATCCAGGCGCGGCTGGCCGAGCGCATGGGCAAGTCGGCGCCGGCCGTCTCCGAGATGCTCGACAGGCTGGCCGCCGACGGCTACCTCGAGAGGTCCGGCCGCAGGATCGTCCTGACCGAGAGCGGCCGCGTCATCGCCGACAGCGTGCTGCGAAAGCACCGGCTTGCCGAGCGGCTGCTCGTGGACGTGATCGGCTTGCCCTGGCACAAGGCTCACAACGAGGCCGGGCGCTGGGAGCACGTCATGTCCGACGACGTCGAGACCAGGCTCATCGACCTGCTCGGCGACCCGGCGACCTGCCCGCACGGCAACCCGATCCCCGGCAGCAACAACCCGCCGAGCGACCCCGCGGCCCAGACGAGCCTGGCGAACGTCCCACCCGGCGAGAGGGTCCGCCTCGAGCGTGTCACCGAGGACCTCGAGCTAGACCTCGCCTGGCTGCGGTACCTCGACGAGGGCGGTTTCATCCCCGGTAGCTCCGGGCTCGTGCAGGACAGGACGCCCGATGGTGCGGTCGTGCTCGACGTGGATGGCCACACCCTGGCACTTGGCCCCGAGGTCTGCCGCCAGCTCTTCGTCGCCGTAGGCACTTGACCGCCAGGTCCGCAAGTTACCGGCCTTCCCCGCAGCAATAGAGAGAGGCTGGCCCGGCGCATAGCCGGACGCCTGACACCGATAGGATCCACCGAGCAGAGCAGCTCTGCTCGGTGATGGACCCCACCGAGGCCAACAGGCCGAACTCGCCCAGCGCTGATGGCTCCTGCTCACGACAGGTGACGAGGAGGCTTGAAGTGGCTGGGAGTGTCGGGAGGCCGCTGCGCACCGGCGTTGTGGCGACTGTCGAGACGCCTGCAGCGCCGCCTGCCCTGCCCACCCGCTTCAGCATCCTGCTGCCCGGCACCCAGACCGCACCGCCACCAGAGCCAGAGGACGACCCCGCCTACTTCGCGGACTTGAACCTCGACCAGATATTCGAGGCGGCGACGGCTCGGTTCGAGGGCTACGACCTCAAAGCGTTCTTCCGGCCGCTCCTGGCCGGTGCCGAGAAGGTCAGGTACAGGCAGGACGTGTTCCGCGATCTCGAGGACGACGGGGCCCTTCGCGCCGTGACGGCTTTCGCCTCGAAGCTGCAGGCGATGCGCCTGCACCTCGAACAGGCCGGCGACCTCCGTCACAAGCACCAGGTCGGGCGCTGGTTCCTCGCTGCTGCGGCCGTCTACTGCGAGGCCGTTGCCGAGCTCGAGAGTGACCTGAGGGGCCTCCCTCTGGACTCGTCGGGCCTGGCGGCGTTCCGCCAATACCTGGGAACATACGTGGCATCGAGCGAGTTCAAGACCCTCGTGCACGACACCGCCGAAGTCACGGCTGCCCTCGGGCAGGTCGCCTACTGCGTGCACATCAAGGAGAACCGGGTAACTGTCACCAAATACCAGGGCGAGAGCGACTACAGCACCGAGGTGCTGGGCACGTTCCAGAAGTTCGAGCAGGGCATCGTGAAGGACTACAGAGTTGCTCTCGCCTCCCGGCCTGAGATGAACCACGTCGAGACCGGCATTCTCGACCGCGTGGCACTGCTGTTCCCCGAGCCGTTCGCCGCCCTCGACGCGTTCTGCGAGCGCCACAGCGAGCTCACGGACGAGACCGTGCGTCGGTTCGACCGTGAGGTGCACTTCTACCTCGCCTACATCGCCTGTACGAAGCCCCTGCGCTCGGCCGGCCTCAGCTTCTGCTACCCGGAAGTAGCGGAGGAGTCGACAGTCGTCGCCGCCAAGGAGTCGTTCGACTTGGCCCTGGCGCTCAAGCTCGTCCCGGCTCGCCAGTCCTTGGTCTGCAACGACGTCGAGCTGTCAGGGCCTGAACGCCTCTTGGTCGTGTCCGGGCCAAACCAGGGGGGCAAGACGACGTTCAGCCGCATGTTCGGGCAGCTGCACCACCTGGCGGCCATCGGCTGCCCGGTACCCGGGACCGAAGCCCGCCTTGGGCTGTGCACCTCGGTGTTCACCCACTTCGCCCGCGAGGAGAACATCGAGCACTTGACCGGCAAGCTCGAGGACGACCTGGTCAGGATCCGCGACATAGTCGAGACCGCTGGCCCCGGTTCGGTCGTGATAGTCAATGAGATCTTCACTTCGACGACGCTGCAGGACGCACTGCTCCTCGGTACCAGAGTCATCGAGAGCCTGCTGCGGGCCGACGTCACGGGCGTCTACGTGACCTTCATCGACGAGCTGGCTCGTCTCGGCCCGGCAACTGTCTCAATGGTGAGCATGGTCTCGCCCGAGAACCCCGTCGACAGGACGTTCAAGGTCGTGCGCCGGCCACCCGACGGCTTGGCCTACGCCGTGGCCATCGCCACCAAGTACGGGCTGGACTACAAGAGCCTGCAGGCAAGGATCAGTCCGTGAAAGCCCACCTCCTGCACCGGGATCGCGACCTTGCGGCCGAGCCGGCGCTCCCCCGCAACGAAGCGGAGCTGACCCAGGATCTCGAGTTGGGCATCCTGCTGGATGCGATGGCCGGAGGCGACGAGTACCTCTACGCCGCCGCCGGGCAGACGCTGCTCACGAGCTTGACCGACGCCGAGGCGATTGCCTATCGCCAAGCGATCTTGCAGGACTGCATCGCGCAGCCGGCTGTCGTGAGGCAGATCTACGCCATCGCCGTCGAGGCTGCTTCGGCCGAGCGAAGCGTCGCCTTCTCGTTCGTGCGGTATCCAGCCGGGATCCTGCGGCGCTCCATCCGGCTGCTCGACCTCTTGGTCCCATTGCTGCGCCAGCTGCGGGCCCTCGCCGGCACCGAAGGGGACAGTTTTGGATCCGAGGGCCTAACGACGCTGTGCGCCATGCTCAGGCACGAGCTCGACGACGAGTATTTTGCGGAGCTCGACGAGCACTTGCGCCGCCTCCGCTTCCGCGGCGGGCTGATGATGAGCGCTGTGCTCGGCGACGGCAACAAGGGCATCCGCCATGTTCTGCGCACGCCGCTCGCCCGCACGGCGGGCTGGAAGGAGCGCTTCGGTATCGGTCGGCCCCCGTCGCACTCGTTCCAGATCCACCCGCGCGACGAAGCGGGCGCCCGGGCGCTGTCCGAACTGAACGACCGCGGCGTCAACCTCGTCGCCAACGCCCTTGCCCAGTCGACAGACCACGTTCTGAGCTTTTTCGTGATGCTGCGTCGCGAGCTTGGTTTCTACGTGAGCTGCCTCAACTTGCACGACCGCCTGGCCGAGCGTGGCGAGCCTGTCTGTGTCCCGGCGCCATTGCCCGTCCGGCCGCACTGCCTTGTCGCGCAGGGCATCTACGACGTGTCGCTGGCCTTGCAGCTCGACGGTCCGGTAGTAGGCAACACCGTCGACGCGACGGGGCTGCCTCTCGTGATGATCACCGGTGCCAATTCCGGCGGTAAGTCGACCTTCCTGCGCAGCGTCGGGCTGGCCCAGCTAATGATGCAGTGCGGGATGTTCGTCGGCGCCGAGTCCTTCTCCTCGAGCCTTTGCATGGGCACGTTCACCCACTTCATCCGCGAAGAGGACGCGACGATGACAAGCGGCCGCCTCGACGAGGAGTTGCGAAGGATGAGCAGCATCGTCGACGAGCTGGCACCTGACTGCCTCGTGCTGATGAACGAGTCGTTCTCCTCCACGACCGAGCGCGAAGGCTCCGAGATCGGCCGCCAGGTCATAGCCGCCCTCCTCGACTGCCATGTAAGGGTGATTTGCGTGACCCACCTGTTCACCCTGGCCTCGGACTGCCATGACCAGATGGGCGAGAAGGCGATCTTCTTGCGGGCCGAGCGGCAGGCAGACGGCCGCCGCACCTTCAAGCTTGTCGAAGGTGCCCCACTCTCGACGAGCCACGGCGAGGATCTCTACGAGCGCGTCTTCGCCGAGTCGCCTCGACCCTGAACACCGCAGGCAGTGCACAAGGGGCGGCGGCAGCAGCCGCTGCGCCTACGGCTCGGGGCGCACCCACAAGGCGAGCACGAGCGCAACGACCACCACGGCAGCAACGAGTCCGGCCAGTTCGAGGACGACGGCGACCGAGCCTGTGGCAGCCGGTATCGACAGCGCCAGGGCGCCGACGCCGACAGAGGCGGCCGCCACGACGGCGAGGTAGCCAGCCCGGGACAGGTCGAGGCGGCCAGAGGCCCGGGGACGGGCGACGCCCGACGCCGCCGAGTAACCGACCTCGGCAACGAGCCACAGCCCGATGCCCAAGGGGAGCGAGGCGGCCGGTGCGAGCTGGTCGGTGACCAAGCCGACCGCCACACAAGCACCGAGCGCCCCGACTCCGAGCCAGACCAGCCAGGGCCAGCTGCCGGCGAAGGTGGCGGCAAGGCTGACGACCATCACCACGCCAAGGGCGAGCGTGGCCGATCGGTCACGAGGCTCAAGGGCCAGCAATACCACGACCATGCCGACAGCCAGGCCGGAGACCGCCAGCGAGGCGACCAAGCGGCGCTCGGGGTGCCGGTTCTTCGGGCGCACCCAGGCAAGGATCGTGGTCACACCCGGCTCCCAGTCCTGCGGCGGTAGCCGCTCAGCTCATCGAGAACCGCCTCGAGCGCCAGCCCGTCGGCCCACTCGACCACCGGCACCCCGCGCCGGCGGAGCTTCCAGCGGCGGTCGGCTCGCCGCAAGGCCCAGAGCCGGTAGGCCAGAGCCTGTGCCGGCTTGTCGCCCGGCGGGCAAATCTCGTGGAAGGGGATCTCGACAACGGCCAGGTCGACGCCGCGGTCGCACAAGTCGTCGAGCACATGCAAGATGCGCTCGTCGTCCAGGCCGGAAACGGCGACGACGAGCGCGTCCGGCGGCAACGTGCGTGGCGGTATCACGCTGACGTCCTTCCAGGCGTAGCTCACCATGGGGGCGCTCGACAGCAGCATGTCGAGCAGCCTGTAGAGGTGGCGCGTGCCGACGCTTGGTTCCACCCACTGCAGGACGCCACCGAACCCCACCACGCCGACGCGGTCGCGCTTGCCGACAAAGGCGGTGACGAGGTTGACGGCCGCCCGCACGGCGAACACGAGAGTCGCTTCGGAGAACGTGTCCAGCAGCAAGACGACGTCGCTGTCGCGCTCGGGGTGGCGGCGGTTCACCCACAGCCCACCGCGCCGCGAGGACACCTTCCAGTTGACGTCCCGCAGCCTGTCGGAGGATGCATAAGGCCGAACCTCGGCAAATTCGATCCCTTCGGCGGCAAGGCGCGCCGTGTGGCTGCCTGCCAGCGCCCTGGTGCGCAGCGGGTCGAGCAGCTGGCGGAGCTCTTCGGGTCGGGGGTGGACGCGGACGCTGATGCGGGCCGCCACGACATCCTCGAAGCTGACGAAGCCACCGGCATCTTGCAGCCGCCAGGCGACAGGGCCGATCGGCCACCCTCCCCATCGCTCGGCTGTGAACGGGATCGTCACCTTGTAGGTGCCCGGTCCCGTGACGAGGGCGCTGGCAGAACGCTTGCCCGGCGGCGCGCCCAGACCGCCCCCCAGCCTCACCGCCAGCTCGACGAGCCCGAGCGGGCGCGTCGCCACGAGGGACAGCTCGATGCTGAGCGGGTCCCCCTCGACGACCCGGGTGCGGGCCACCGTCGCCGACAGTTGGACCGAAGGCTCGGCCAGCCGCGACGCCGCCACCACCAAGCCGAAGGCGAAGGGCAGCCCGAGCACCATCAGCTCGGGCTTGTGCCACACCACGGCCGCGAACAACGTGACAGTCGAGATGACGACATAAGCGGCTGTCTTCGACTTGAGCCGCATCGTCACGGGGCGCTGCCCCGCGCCACGGTGGCGGGCTCAGTCGCCTGCGTCGGCGGCAGGGGGACCGTCGCCAAGCACTCGGTGACGATGTCGGCGCCGGTCGTCCCCCGTACCCACAGCTCGGCCCGCAGGTCGAGCCTGTGGGCCAGGCAGGGAACAGCCAGAGCCTTCAGGTCCTCAGGCGTCACGAAGTCGCGCCCGCATACGGCCGCCAGCGCACGCGAGGTGGTGAGCAGAGCCAGGCTCCCCCGCGGACTGGCTCCCACCCGGACGCCGGCATGCGAGCGAGTCGCCCGCACAAGTGACACGACGTAGTCGACGAGGTCGGTGGCGACGTGCACCGACTCGACTGCTTCTTGCATCGCAAGAAACGTGGCACGGTCCGTAACACCGTCCAGCTCCACCACCGGCGAACCGCGGTCCATCCGTCGCTGCAACATCTCGGCCTCGTCGGCCGGCTCGGGATAACCGATACGCACTCTCATGACGAAGCGATCCAGCTGGGCCTCAGGCAACGGGTAGGTGCCCTCGAACTCGATAGGGTTCTGCGTCGCCAGCACGACAAAGGGTGACGGCAGTGGCCGTGTCGACCCGTCGACGGTGACCTGCTGCTCACCCATCGCCTCCAGGAGGGCGGACTGGGTCTTCGGTGTCGCCCTGTTGATCTCGTCCCCGAGTACGAGGCTGGCGAAGATAGGGCCAGGCTGGAAGGTCAGCTCGCCGTCTCTCGGGTTGTAGACCGAAGAACCGGTGACGTCGGTGGGCAGGAGGTCGGGTGTGAACTGGATCCGCGAGTAGCCAAGCCCGATCGCCTGCCCGAACGAGCGGGCAACGAGGGTCTTGGCGAGGCCGGGAAAGTCCTCCATCAAGACGTGGCCTTTGGCGAGCATGCCGACGAGGACCTGCTGCAACGCCAGGCGCTTGCCGACCACCGCCCTTTCGACTTCGTCGAGGATCGTGCCGGCGAGTCGGCCGACGTCTGCTGGTCCTACTGCCTGGCTCATAGCTCCTCCAGTCGGGTGACGAGGCGATCCAGCGCCTCAAGTGGAAGCCCGGGCCCGCGCGGATCGGTCGCCGGACGATGACTCGGGCCGACCAGCCCGTACAGCTCTGCGCCGAGCACTGCGGCCGCCCTGGCCTCGTCATCGGGCTCGACACCCTGGCGAGCCAGCGCCGAGGAGGCCAGCTCGGCCAGCATCGGACGCAGCTGGTACTCGGTCTCGGCCGCCCAAGTGGGCGAGAGGCTGACGATCTGCTCGAGCTTGTCGAGCTCTCCAGGGCGGGCCACGTCAAGTGACCGGGGCGGGCCGGCGATGGCTTCGAAGTCGAGCCGCCTGGCCTGCCGGCGCGAGGGGCGAAGCGTGCCCGTCGCCGCACGCAGCGTCAGCAACCCGAGCAGGGCGCCGAAGACCGCCGTCAAGATTCCCACCTTGGCAGGCTCGAGCGCCCAGGCCACTGCGTAGGCGATGGCGAGCAGGGTGGCCGTCGCGACGGGGAACTGCCGGCGCAACGACCTGCCGGCAGGCTGGCGAGGTGCCGGGATCACACTGTCACTCCTGGCGCCACGCGTACGGCCTCGAGAGCCTGCCGGGCTGCATCGCTGATGGCCGCGGTTATTACGTGGTCACTGAAGCGTGCCTGCTCGAACAGTCCGGTGAGATGGGTGGCAGCGGGCGCCGGCACGCCACCTTGCTCGAGACTGCGCTCCAAGTACTCGTACGGGGTCTCGTCAGGGCGGCGCCCTACGCCCCGGTTTGCCAGTATCTGCTCCATGGCTGCGTAGGCACGCACGACGGCGAGCCGGGGATCGGCTTCCCCCTCCAGCTCCCTTAGGGCCGCTTCCAGGGCCCGCGCCACGGTACGGCGACTCCCGCCCGGCCCTCCGACGACGCCCGGGAAACCCCCCGGAGTGGGACGGTTCCGCAGCAAGATGTAGAGGCAGACCGCCAGGACGAGGGCAACGCCGAGTGCGAGGACGACAACCCAGGCATGGATGGCGAATGCCGCCGGAGCCGCCGCCGGGTGCGGGCGGCGTGCGGGCGGCAGCGTCGTGGCGCCGGGCAAGTGCGACATCGTGTTGCCCGTCGTCCCTGCCTGGCGTCCGAGCGACGACTTGCCGATGAGGACCACCCCGCTCACGATGGCGGCGAAGACGCAGGCGACGCATACCAGGAGCAGCGCCTTGGCCCACCACGGAGTCTCCATATCGAGCCGTGCGAAGATGGGAGGCGGTTCGTCGCTCTTCTTGCGCCTTTGCGGCCAGAGCACCCACACGACGGCACCCACGACCCCCACCGCCAACAGCAGCAGGGCTACGCCGAGGTATCCGATGTCGCGGTTACCGGCAGCCACGCCGAGCCGTAGGCCACCTGCGCCGGCGCGCGACGAGGCGCCGAGTGCGACCACCAGGACGAGCGCCATAGCCACGGGCAGGACGACACCGAGACGCCGCGAACCACTGCGGCCCCAGCGCGTGCTTGTCACCTCGGGCATGGCACCTCTCTACCTCGAAAGGTAGGTGCCCATCAGCCATGAAGGCATATTGACCGGTCGTTCGCACCACCGGTCCCGGCGGGACCCATCGCCGTCGGCGAGCCCTTTACAAGTACTCGCTTGCCCTTATCCTAACGGCTCGGTGCCCGCCTGCACGGGCTCGTGCGTCACTGGGCCGCTCTGGGAGCCGAACCGTGGGTTAGGCTCGCCGCAACGCGATGAGGCCCGCGCCACGTGGGGGATTGTGGCCCCACTGATGGCTTCTACCTGGGTTCCTGGTCGTGACCAGTGGCAAAGGGAGGAGGCCTCGTGCTGGTTGGCATCACTCTGCAGGTCCTACAGAGTGTCGTGGTGCTCGCCTTCGCGCCCCTCTACGTCGGAGTCATGGCACGCCTCGAGGCGATGGTCGCCTCCAAACGAGGCCCTAGCATCCTTCAGCCCTACCGTGACCTCGCCAAGCTGCTCCGCAAGGGGGCCACGCTAAGCGAGCACACCTCCTGGGTGTACCAGGGGGCGCCGTTCGTCGTGATCGCCTGCTACTTGACGGTCTCGGTCATAGTCCCGATCATCACCAGCAACCCGCTGCCTCTCGCCTTCTTGGGCGATCTCATCGGCGGCGCCTTCGTACTCGGCCTGGCCAGTTTCACGATGGCGCTGGCTGCCCTCGACACCGGAAGCCCGCTCGGCGGCCTCGGCGCCAGCCGAGCCAGCTGGATCGGGAGCCTGGCCGAGCCTGCCTTTATCATCGTGTTCTTCAGTGTCGGCGTGCTCTCGGCCTCGGACAACCCCTACTTGATGAACCACGCAGTCGCCGCCTCGGCCTTTGCCCGCGTGCTGCCGACTCACGTGCTGGGCACGCTGGCGTTCTTCATGCTCGTGCTCGTGGAGAACGGACACATCCCGATCGAGAACCCGGCCGGCTCCATCGAGGCCTCGATGATCGAGGAGGGCCGCGTGCTGGAGTACGCCGGCCGCCACTACGCCCTCATGCGATGGGCCTCCTGGATGAAGTTCTTCGTCCTCTCGGCGATCTTCATGAACGTCTTTGTGATCCCGTGGGGGCTAGGCAATGCCACCAGCATCGCCGGCGGCCTGCTCGCCATTCCTGTCCTGCTCGGCAAGCTCGCCCTTTGCGGGCTTGCCATCGTGGTGATCGACTCGTCGTTCGCGAAGTTGCGTTTCTTCAGGATTGCCGAGTTCCTGGGCGCCTCGTTCCTCATCGCCCTGGTCGGCGTCATCACGTCGTACGTGATCGTGAAGTGATCGTGAAGTGAGCCCTGTGCCCGGCTTGCTGGCCGCCCAGAGCCTGTCCTCGAGCTCGATCGAGGGGACCCTCATCTCGCTCAGCGCCGTCGTCATCCTGCTGACAGCTTTCGCCTGCCTCGGCTCCAAGCTGTTCAACCGCTACGTCGCCTACTACGGCTTCCAGTCGATAGTGCTGTCGTTCGCTGCCGGCGTCGTCGCCTACTACTTCGACAGCGCCGAATTGTGGGCACTGTCGATCATCACCCTTCTTGTGAAAGGCATCGCCATCCCACTGGCGACTCGCCGCCTGCTGCTCAGCCGGCTCGAGATGAAGCGCGACGTGGCCCTGTCGACCGGCCTGTCGACGTCCCTCATCATCGGGGCGCTGCTGACAGCCTTCTCTTACCTGGCGATCGACACCCACGACCTCCCCCGCGGGCTCATCGCCTCGTCCATCGTCCCGCTCTCGACTGCCGTCGTCCTGCTGGGCGGCCTGGCCATGGTGGTGCGCCGTCATATAGTCGCCCAACTGATCGGCTGGCTCATCACAGAGAACGGCGTCTTCCTCGGTGCCATCGCGCTCGTGTCGACGTTCCCCTTCATCGTCGAAGCCGGGATCTTCCTCGACCTGGTGGCGGCAGTGCTCATCATGCTCGTGTTCGTGTCCGGGATCGCTCGGAGCCTTGCTGAGGCAACAGCCAGCGAGCTGCGGGAGCTGCGCGAATGATCGCCCTCGTAGCCGTCGTCGTCCTGCTCCCCTTACTCGGCGCGCTGGCCGTGGCGGTCGGCTGCCAGGCACGCGGCGCCGGGTTGGCTCTGACCACAGGTGCCTGCGGCTCGCTGGCGGCTGCCGTGGTCCTCGGAGTGTCCACTATCAGCCACCCCCACACCCAAGGGCTCGGGGGATTCCTCTACGTAGACTCGCTCTCGGGCTTCTTCGGCATCACCGTTGCCCTCGTCGTCGTGCTGGCCTCGTTCGGCTCGGCCGCCTACCTGCGCGTGGAGCAGGACAGGGGGGATCTCAGCAGCTTCCAGGTACGGCTCTACTTCGTCTTCTTCTCGATCTTCGCCTCCGGGATGCTCGGCGCATTCTTCGCTGGGAACCTCGGGCTCCTCTGGGTCCTCATCGAGGCGAGCACGCTCGCCAGTGCGGCGCTGGTCGGCCTCGAGGCCAAGTCCCGTTCCCTCGAAGCGGCCTGGAAGTACGTGATCATCAGCTCCTTCGGCGTGACCATCGCCCTTGTCGCCACGCTCTTCCTGTTCTACGCCGGTGCGGCTCTCCACTTGACTTCTGACGAGCGGCTGACATGGCCCTACCTCTTCGCCCACGCTCACGGGCTCCAGCCGTCCAGCTTGCGACTGGCCTTCTTGCTGGCCGTGATCGGCTACGGCACCAAAGTCGGCCTCGTCCCGATGCACACCTGGCTGCCCGACGCCCACTCCGAGGCACCCAGCCCTGCCAGTGCGATGCTCTCGGCCGGCCTGCTCAACACCGGCATGTACGCCATCATCCGTTTCCAGGCGATCGCCCGCCAGGGCCTCGGGTCGCGCTATCCCGGCACGGTGCTGCTCGTATTCGGCTTCCTCACGCTGTTCGTCGGCGTGACGTTCATGATCCGGCGGGGCAACTTCAAGCGGCTCTTCGCCTACTCCTCGATCGAGCACATGGGGATCATCGCCATCGCCATCGGCTTCGGCGGACCACTCGGGCTATACGGCGCACTCTTGCAAGTGCTCAACCACGCCATCGGCAAGTCGGTGCTGTTCCTGTCGACCGGCCACTTCGTGCTCGGCTACAAGACCCGGGAGTCCTCGGAGGTGCGGGGTGCTCTCGGCGCCCTGCCCCTGGCGGGCGGGGTTCTGCTCTTGGCATCGCTGGCCGTGGCCGGCTCCCCGCCCTTCGGAGTGTTCCTGAGCGAGCTCACCATCGTGCGGGCCGGCTTCGCCAGCGCAGCACCAGAGGTAGCCGGAGCCTTCCTGCTGCTGCTTGTCGTCGGCTTCGTCGGTCTCGTAGGGACAACATTGGCGATGGCAACCGGTGAGGGGCCGCCGCCACTCGACCCCTATCCCCGGCGCTCGGGGCGATTGCTCGCTGGCCTGCCGCTCGTCGCCGGCCTCGGCCTGCTGGTCCTCCTGGGTCTGTGGGTGCCCGGAGGCTTGAACGACCTGATTCTCCACGCCGTGCGAGCGATCTCATGAGCCAGCCGCCGCAAGCTGAGACCTGGGCAGCGCTCCAGGCGAGTGTCAGCCAGCTGCGCCTGGCGCCCGAGCACGTGGAGGCGAGCGTCCATCACTTGTCGGTTGTCGACAAGGCCCGGTTCGCCGACCTATTCGGGGTGATCGAGAACGACCGCCTCGTGCTGCGGGCGGTCTTCGCTCTGGAGAGAGACGGGCGCTACGCCGTCGTCGAGTGGCCGGTCGAAGGCGAGAATTACCCGCAGCTTTCGGACATCGCGCCCGCCGCCTTCGTCGAAGAGTGCGAGATCTACGAGCGCTTCGGCGCACGCCCGTTCGGTGACAAGCCGCTCAACCGGGTGCTCATGGCCCCCCACGCCGAGGACTCGTTCCAAAGGCTCGGCTTCGAGTTGCCGGCGGACCGCCGCGATGCTCTCGCGCCGCACTTCGTTGCCGGAGAAGCATTCGAGTTCCCTGTCGGGCCGGTCCGCGGCGTCGCCCAGGAGTCCTTGTACCTGGGGCTGGTCACGAGTGGCGAAGAGGTCATAGACGTCTACCTGCACCAGTGGCACAAGCACCGGGGGATTGACCAGCGCCTGCAAGGGTTACCGCTTCGCGGTGCCCTGTTCTTCGCCGAGCGCCTGGAAGGGCTCTCGGCAGTCGGCAACGCATGGGCGTTCTGCCGAGCGGCCGAGACGATCACCGGCCTGGTACCGTCCGACGGGACCGAGTTGGCCCGCGGAGTCGCCCTGGAGCTCGAGCGGCTGTACAACCATGCCGCAGCGGTCGCAGCTCTGTGCCAGTCGACCGGCCTGTCGGTCGGCCAGGCGCAGAGCGAGCTGGCTCTCGAGCAATTCCTGCGCCTCAACGCAGCCTGCGGCGGCCACCGCTACCTGTTCGGCGTCCTGGCGGTGGGCGGCCTCAACCGAGCGATCGAACCCGAGCCAGTCGGAGCCTTGCTGCGCCCGGCCGTCGACGAGCTGCGGCGGGTGATCAGCGCTTTGTTGGTATCGAACTCGTTTCTCGACCGCCTCGAAGCGTGCGGCATCGTGACGCCCGAAGAAGCCGGCCGCCTCGGCCTGGTCGGTCCGGTGGCTCGGGGCTCCGGCCAAGAGGTCGACTGCCGGCGGCATCGCTCCGACGGCCCGTACGCGGGACGCGGCTTGTCGGTCCCGGTACGCCAGGCCGGTGACGTCCTCTCGCGGTTCGAGGTCATGATCGCCGAGATAGACGAGTCCACCCGCCTGATAGGCGAGATGATCGCAGCTGGGCTCGACGGCAGTTTGATGGAGCCGAGCGCCGACGCAGGCGGCACCGCCCAGGCGGCCGAGTCAGGCGTCGCGGGAGGTTCGGGCGAAGGCGTCGGGCCGACCGGGCAGGCACTCGGCTGGTGCGAGTCCTCACGGGGAGAGTCGCTCGCTTGGCTGTCAGTCGAAGACGGGCTCATCAGGTCGGCACGCCTCAGGCCGGCATCGGTGCGCAATTGGCGCGCCTTCGACGACGCCTGCCGCTCGCGCAACGTCTTCACGGATGTCGCCATCATCGAAGCCAGCTTCTGGCTCACGGTCGCAGGATTCGCCCGCTGATGGCGTTCTGGTTCCTTCGCGGGGTGCGCCGAGGCATCGTCACGACGCGGTACCCGGCACGCGACGACGCCTCGTCCGGCGATCTGCCGACGCCTCCGTCCTTCTTGCAGTCCCGGCTCGGCACAGCCACTGCCAGGCGCCTCGTGGCGGTCTGCCCGAGCGGCGCCCTGCAACTTGACGGCGATGAACTGGTCTACGACGTCGGGCGCTGCACGGCTTGCGGGCTGTGCGAGCGGACGGCGCCCGAGGCGGTCGTCCCGAGCGGCGTGTTCGAGCTCACCGCTACCGAGCGTTGGCACCTCGTGAAGCGAATACGGATCGAAGGGCAAGACAGATGAGCACCCGCCGGACCGAGACGACGGCGGCGGCGGCGGTGGTCGCGGAGAGTTTGGCCGTCGAGGTGCGGTCGCTCTTTCGGCGCAGCCTCCACATCCGCACCGTCGACACGGGGTCCTGCGCCGTCTGCGAGTCCGAGATCCGGCTCTTGCTGTCGCCGTATTACGACCTCCACCGCCTTGGCCTGTTCTTCACACCAAGCCCCCGCCACGCCGACTTGCTCATGGTCACCGGCCCGGTCGTGCGGGCGATGGAGGTAGCCCTCGTCAAGACTTATGACGCCATGCCCGACCCGAAGGTCGTCGTCGCGGTCGGTGCCTGCCCGCTTGGCGGCGTCTACGAGCCGGACGACGTCATACGCGGCAATCTGCATGAGGTGCTGGACGTCGACGTCTTCATCCCCGGCTGCCCGCCGAGCCCACTCGCCCTCCTGCAAGGGCTACTAGTCGCAGTCGGCCGCCTCAAGGCCAAGGTGCCCGGGCTCAGCTTCACCGTCGCAGAAGGGGAGCGATGAGCGCTCACCTGTTCTTAGTGGCAGCAATCGCCTGGGCCGCAGCGGCGCTGGCCGGCCTCAGTGGCAACAGGCGCGTCTTCCTCTGGCTGTCCGGGCTCACCTCGTCCCTCGGCGGAGTCGCTTGCCTTGCCGGCGGGATCATGATCGCTGTCGACGGTCATGGCACTGCCACGGCAAACCTCAGCCCCAACGTCCCCGTCGGTGGGCTGGTGCTGCGAGCGACGCCGCTCGCAGCCCCCTTCCTCGTGCTGCTCGGCCTCGTAGTGGTTGCCATCGGCCTCTACGCGCCGCGCTACCACCACCTCGAGCGCGGGACAACCGCCTACCTCTGCGCCTTCAACCTGGCGACCATCGCCTGCTTGGCGGTGCTGGTCGCCGGGAACGTGACGACGTTCCTCGTGGCCTGGGAGTCGATGACGCTCACCACGGCGCTGCTCGTGCTCCGATACCGCCAACGCGCAGGCGTGGGCGAAGCCGGCTATCTCTACCTGGCTCTCGGTGAGGTCGGATTCGCCATGGTCGTGGCGGCTTTCGTCATCCTGGCGACGCAGGCTCACAGCCTCGACTTCGCCGTCGTTGCCGGTCGTTCAGGCTCAATCGGGCTCGGCTGGCGCAGCGCCGCCTTCGTGCTCGCCCTCCTCGGCTTCGGCTTCAAGGCAGGAATCGTGCCCCTCCACGTCTGGCTGCCGGCTGCTCACCCCGTCGCGCCGGCCGACGGGTCGGCCTTCCTCTCGGGCATGGTCCTCAAGCTCGGCGTGTTCGGCGTCATGCTCTTTGCGTTCGTCCTACTCGGTCCAGGCCCAGCCTGGTGGGGGATCCTGACGATGGGTCTCGGTGCGCTCTCGGCGATCATCGGTATCCTCTACGCCGTCGTCGAGCGAGACCTGAAACGCTTCCTGGCCTACTCGAGCATCGAGAACATCGGGATCATCAACACCGCCGTCGGCGCCTCGATGGTCTTCACCACTTACAGGCAGCCGGCACTCGGCGGCCTCCTGCTTCTCATTGCGCTCTACCACGTCGTCAACCACGGCGCCTACAAGACGCTTCTGTTCCTGGAAGCAGGAGTCGTCGAGCACGCCACAGGCACGCGGGACCTCGACAAGCTTGGAGGCCTCGTCCATACGTTGCGGCGATCTGCCGTGATCAGCCTCGTGGGGACGATGGGGATAGCGGCGCTGCCGCCGCTCAACGGATTCGTAAGCGAGTGGCTGATCTTCCAAGGGTTGTTCCAGGGCTTCCGAGTCGACAACAACCTGATCAGCGTCCTCATCCTGCTGGCGGCGGCAACGCTCGGGCTCACCGCCGGCCTCGCCGTCCTGGCGTTCGCGAGGGCGTTCGGAGTCGGGTTCCTCGGCATGCCCCGCAGCGCCGAGGCAGCCGCGGCGAGCGAGTCGGGCCAACCGGTCCTCGGTCCGGCTCTGCTGGCTGTCGCATGTGTCGCCCTTGCAATCGGCGCCCCGGCTGTCCTGCTCGGCCTGGACCGCGTCGTGCGCAACGTCACTGGCGTCCAGCTGCGGCCGATCCTGTTGCCGGGCAACCTCACGGTCATCCCGGCCCACACCGACTTCGCCGCCTTCTCCCCCACATACCTCGCCGTGTTCCTCGTCGCAGTGACGGTCGTCCCGCTGGCCATCTACCTGGCGGGCAGACCGCGCGGCAGCACTCGAAAAGTCCCTGTATGGGATGGTGGGATTGTAAGCTATAAAGCTCGAATGCAGTACACCGCTACCACGTTTTCCAATCCGGTAAAGGTAACGTTCGAGCGCCTGTACCAGCCGGAAGTCCACATCGACCGCGCGTCGGACGACCCGGCGGGGCGCTCAGGACCGGTGCACTACCGCGCGCAAGTAACCCCGCTGTTCGAAAAGTACCTTTACGCTCCGGCGGTTCGCGCCATTCGCGCGGTCGCCGGCTTCCTGCGGCCAATCCAGTCCGGCGACGTGAACCTCTACTTGCTGTATATCCTCGTCGTCGTCGTAGTCGCCTACTTCGTGTACAGGTGGTAGCGGTGGCGAGGTTGTTTCTCGTGCGTCATGGGCAGACGGAGCTCAACAAGGCTGGTCTGCTCCGTGGGGAGATAGATGTCCCGCTCGACGAGACGGGCGAAGAGGAGGCACGTCTCCTCGGCGAGGTGTTCGCCGGCGTGGAGATCGGCACCATCGTGTCAAGCCCACTCCTCAGGGCTCGGGAGACAGCCAGGAGGCTCGCCGAAGCAACGAATGTAGCCGTCGCTCTCGACGAGCGCCTCGGAGACAGGCGCTATGGGCAGTGGGCAGGTCGTGCCTCGTCGGAGGCCGAGGAGCTTTTCGGATCTATCGACGCGGCGCCCGGAGTTGAGCCGTTCGGCGAGCTCGAGGCACGCGTGGTGGCCGCCGCCGCCGGGGCGCTAGTGGCGGCGCCTGCCGGCAAAGGCGCCGCCGGCTTGACTCCTGTCGCACTCGTCACCCACGATGCCGTCCTCCGTGCCCTCTTGCGGCGCCTGCTGCCGCCGGCGGTCTCCTCCACACGCCTCGACCTCCCGACTGGCTGCTGGTGCGAGCTCGTCCGTCCCCCCGGCAACAGGCCATGGACCGCCGTTCACCTCGGCGAGCACCCTTCGAACGGCAGGCGCCCGGCTGCTGTCGGCGTCGAGACTGGCCCCGAAGAAGGGCAATCTTGACGAGCGAGCTGGCCGAGCTGGCTGCCGCGGCAAGCGAATTGGCGAGAGCCACCGGGGATCGCTATGCCGAGCTGGCTTCGAGAGCCAGCCGGCTGGCGGAGCGTCTGGGCGTCGGCCGTTTCCACGTCTCGGTCGTGGGAGAGTTCAAGGTGGGCAAGTCGACACTCGTCAACGCCCTGCTCGGCAGCGATCTGCTACCGACCGGCGTGCTGCCGCTGACAGCGGTGGCGACTGAGGTCTCCTACGGCGCCCCGAACGCCACCGTGGTCCACCTCGACGGGAGCAGGGAGCAAGTCGTTCCCGACCAGATCGCCGCCTTCGTGACAGAGCAGGGCAACCCGGCCAACGAGCGCAAAGTCGACCGGGTCGAAGTGCAACTACCGACGCCTCTCCTCGAGCCCGGCGTCGTCCTGGTCGACACCCCAGGTCTCGGCTCGATCTACCAGCACAACGACACCGAGGCCCGCCGTGCCCTGCTCGATGCAGACGGGGCGATACTTGTTCTCTCGGCGGACGCGCCGATGTCGCTGCAGGAGAACGAGCTGCTCGCTCTGCTGGCCGAGCGCACGGGCCCGACCTTCTTCGTGCTCAACAAGATCGACCACCTCCGCGGCCCGGACCGCACCGCCGTGGCTCGCTTCGTGTCCGAGGCCGTGGGCGAGGTGCTCGGCCGCAAGGCCCAGATCTGGTGCTTGTCAGCGCGCGATCGCCTAGCGGCTGCAGGCGAGCAGAGCGGCATCCCTCCCGGCGAGGCGGCCGGCGGGAGCGGCGAGGCGGAGGAGCAGGAGGAGGAGGAGGGATGCGGCCTGGCGGGCTTCCTGGCGGCGTTCGCACGGTTCGTCGAGACAGATCTCGTCGCCACGCGCCTGCGCACCGCCCGCGACGAGCTGGCCCGCCTCGGGCAGACTGTCGCCGACGCGGTATCTCTCGACGATGCCGCCATGGCGCTCAGCGGCGAGGAGCTGGAGGACCGGGCCAGGCAGTTCCGCGCCGAGGCCGACATCCAGCGCCAGGCGTTCGAGGACGAAAGGGTCCTTCTCGGCCGTGACGTCGCCATGCTCACCGGTGAGCTCGGCAAGCGGCTCGCCGAGTACGCCGCCGCCGCCCCGGCCAAGTGGGCCAGGACTCTGGACGAGGTCGCCCACTCGGCACCGATCGGCCGCTTGGAGGCGGAACTGCGCGACCGAGTCGAAGCTGTCGTCGAAGAGAGCTTCGAGGCGTTCCGGCAGGCGGAGTCGGAGCGGGTCGAGGCGTCCTGGGAGGCGATCGCCGGCCGGTTCCGGGCCAGCACCGAAGCGCGCGTGAACCGCGTGCGGGCGGTTGCCGGCGAGCTGTTCACCGTCGAACTGTCCGAGGTGCATGTCCCGGAGATGTCCGCCGAACGGGAGCAGTTCTTCTACTTGTTCATACGCGTCGACCCGCTCGGCAGCGAGCTGTTGCGGGGCTTGCGCCGGTTACTACCACCTGCTGCGGTCCGCCGGCACCTGCTGCAAAGGGCGAGGGCGCACCTTGGCGCCGAGTTCGAGAAACATTCGGGCCGCGCCAGGTGGGACCTGTCGCAAAGGTTGGGCGGGGTGAGGAGGCGTTTCGAAGCTGCCATGAGCTACGAGCTGGCCGCCGCCGTGGAGGGCATCAACGAAGCTGCCGCGCGCGCCGCCGAGCTTCAGAAGGCGAGCGAGACGGACCGGCAGCGGCGACGCGACGGTGACGAGCTGGTGCTGCAGGCGGCGCGACGGGCATCGTCGGCCGGCCACGGGGGCGGCTGATCGATTGCCGGAGGCGTCAGACAGTCAAGAGGTCGCGCGCCCCGGTGTCGCTGGAGGGGTGGCGGAGCTTGGACATCGCCCGGGCCTCGATCTGGCGGATCCGCTCGCGGGTGAGGTTGAAGTGCTCGCCGACCTCTTCGAGAGTCCTCGGCTCGCCCCTGTCCAGGCCGAAACGCAACCTCAGTATCTCCCGCTCCCTCTCATCCAGCGGAGCGAGCAGGCGGTTGATCTCGACAGGCAGCAGCGCCGTGGCAGCCATCTCGAAGGGTGACTCGGCCGAGCGATCCTCCACGACGTCACCAAGCTCGGCGTCGCCGTCTTCGCGCAGTGGCTCGGAGAGCGACAGCGGTTCGGCTCGGAAGCGCAGTGCCTCAATGAGCTTGTCCTCGGGCAACTCGACCTCGGCTCCCAGCTCGATGAGCGTGGCCGGACGCCCGAGCTTCAGCTCCAGGCGCGCCTGGGCCTTCTGCACCCGTGCCAGGGTGTCACCGGCATGAACGGGCAGGCGGATGGTGCGGCCAGTGTTGGCGATGCCGCGCGTGATCGCCTGCCGGATCCACCAGGTGGCGTAGGTCGAGAACTTGAAGCCCTTGCGCCAGTCGAACTTCTCGACGGCGTGCATGAGCCCAAGGTTGCCCTCCTGGATGAGGTCCAGCAAGGGCAGCCCTGAAGCCTGATACTTCTTGGCGATCGAGACGACGAGGCGCAGGTTGGACTGTACGAACGTCCGCTGCGCCTTCTCTCCCTTAAGCATCGCACGGTTGAGCTCACGGCGCCGAGTCGGAGTGATCCCCTTCTTCGTGCGCAGCTCCTCTTCTGCTTCCCAGCGCGCCTCTATGGCTTGTGCCAGACGAACCTCGTCGTCCTTGGTGAGTAGGGGGTACTGGCCGATGTCGGTGAGATACAAGCGGACGAGGTCTTCCTCATCTCGCTCGACTCGCTCCTTCGCCAAAGTCGAAGCCTCCGTGATTCGCAGGTTGGGGGATCGCGCCGGCCCAAGGCATCATCGAGGTCGTGAGGGGAATCTCCCGCACATCGCACCTAAACCAGAGAAGCCCTCAGCCCTGCACTTCGTGTTGTCCGGGACTAAGTGTAACGGTCACGTCAAGTACTCCTACCAGGAGCTTCGACGCAACGGTGCAATCGGGAGCGATCATCACCCAGATCAGCCATGACGCGTCGCAGCACGATGGCATAAGGCTCATCGGCAACCGGGGACGAATTCTTGAGTTCCCGGGCGTATGCCGCCAGCAATTCGTCATATAGGTACAGGACGTTGCGGCCCAGGTCAGGCCCCGTGGCAGGCGGACTGACAAGATCTGCCAGACCCTCCACCAAGCCAGCTTGCCGGGGCTTGACCAGGTCGTCAGGCGCCGGAAGGCCGACCGACACTGGCAAGAGTGCGGCCAGCTGCTCGGCCCGCCAAGCCGCCCGCAGGCTTGCCGACGACGCCCAGCCGGCCCAGCCGGCCCTGAGCCTGCCCGCCACGGCCCCCAGCTGCTCGAAGAGGCGCCGCTCGACGTAGACGAGACTGCCGACGGCCTCGGCCTGCCGGCGAACGCCGACTGCGCCTGCCTCACTCATCGTCTCAGGTCCCCACCGGCGCTCGCCGGACGGCCGTGGCCGCCACGGCGGCGTCACCGATGAACTTCTCAAGGGTCCTCCGAACCTCACCGTCGACAGGGTTATCGGCTTGGCACGATGAGCACTCCATAGGTTCGTCTCAACTCCTGATCGACTCGGTCGAATCGTATCGGTCGAACCGTCCCACCCCCGGAGTGCTTGCAGGGGCGTGACCGGCCGAGGTCGCAGGTGCGGCTACGGCTGGGTGGCCGTGCCGCCCGTGAGCGCCATAGTTCCGTCGATGACGACGACCACCGTGACGACGACGGCCCCCGACATTGACCGCGGCACCGAGCTCCACGGAGGACACCAGCGAGTTGACGGTTCTGTCCCTGCGTCTATACGGTTGCCCAGGCAAGTAGATCTGGGCAAGTCACCTGAGATCCTGGCTCTTTGAGCAACGAGTCCTGGGGGATGAGGTTCTGCCCACCGATGCAAGAGGAGCCGTATCCATGTCACTGAAACCGCTTCATGCCGTCGCTGCACTCGTGCTGCTCGGGGCTGTACTCACCGCCTCGGCGGGCATGGCTGTAGCTCAGACGAGGCCGCGTGCCGCGACGACTCTCTGGGTCGCACCGAAGGCGAAGACGACGGGCGAGTCGGCCTCGTGCTCGACGGCCAAGTACCGCACGATCCCGGCTGCACTGGCAGCATCCACCAAAGGTGACACCGTGGAGGTCTGTGCCGGAACGTATACGGCTTCGACGACGATAAAGACCGGGGTAAGCACGCAACCGAAGATCACGACGGCAGCAGACGTCCCGAGTGGAGTCAGCCTCGTCGGGCAACCTGGCGCCACGATCGACGCCGCCGGTCTGGACAACGGGGTGACATTCTTCACCAGCGTCGGCGCCAGCGTAAGCGGGTTCGCCATCAGCGGAGCCACCGGCGAAGGCATCCTGGCTCTTCTTGCGGTTCGCGTGACCATCGATGGCAACGTCGTCGAGCACAACGACACTGGCTCGTCGACCAGTTCCTGGTACGAGTGCCAAGCTGCCGGTGAGGTTCCCAGCGACTGTGGAGAAGGCATCCACCTGATGTCGTCCTCGAGCTCGAAGGTTCACGACAACACTTCGGCATTCAACTCGGGCGGCATCTTGTTGAGCGACGACTTCGGGCCGACTCACAGCAACGTCGTGAACGGCAACCTCGTCGAGGACAACGAGTCGGACTGTGGCATAACCGTTGTCGGACACAACAGCTCGGCTGTGAGCAGCTCGGGCAAGCCGCAACCGTCCAAGGCCGGCACTTACGACAACACCATCAGCAACAACCAGATCATCTCGAATGGCACCACGGGTGACGGGGGTGGTGTCCTGCTCGCCTCGGCAGCCTTTGGCGGTGGTTCCTACGACAACACAGTGACCCACAACGAGATCGCCGGGAACGGGTTGAGCGGCGTCACGATCCACCAGCACGCCCCTCTCTCAGACGTCTCGGGAGACGTGATCGAGGACAACTGGATCGGTACCAACGACATATCAGGCGACCCGGGTACGGGCGACTCCGTGACAACCGGGGTGTTGCTCGACAACGGCGGCGTCGGCGCCGTGATCTCCGTGACTATCGAGGACAACACGATCGCTTGGGACACCTACGGCATCTACGACGACACCGGTGGCGGCCTAACGGCGAGTGGCAACAAGTACATCCGAGTGACGACCCACCTGAAGGTCTAAGCAAAATCGGCACCCTGGCGCCCGATCGCAGACCGGTCGGGCGCCAGGACGTCTTGGCTAGTGACGCGCGTCGAGCCGTCCATCCGCCGGGTTCGGGCCGCCTAGGTGCCCCAGACGGCGTGCTCGGGCGGCTCGGCGGCCGGTCTCGGACCGCTGCAGATCGCGACTAGGGCTGGGGGAAGCGGTTCGTGACAGGCATCCGGCGATCCTTGCCGAACCCCCGGCTCGTCACCCTTGGCCCCGGAGCGGCTTGGCGCCTCTTGTACTCGGCTCTGTCCACGAGCGTGACGACCCGGTGGACGACGTCGGGCGCGAAGCCCTCGGCCTCGAGCTCGGCCTCTGTCAAGTCTCGCTCGACGTAACCGTGCAGGATCGGGTCGAGGATCTCGTACGGCGGCAGGCTGTCGTCGTCCCGCTGGTCGGGACGGAGCTCGGCCGAGGGGGGCTTGTCGAGCACGACCTGGGGGATGACGGGCTTCGGCCCGAGCGAGTTGCGGTAGCCGCACAGCTCGTAGAGCAGGGTCTTCGGCACGTCCTTGATGACGGCGAAGCCGCCCGCCATGTCGCCGTACAGCGTGGCATAGCCGACAGCCATCTCGCTCTTGTTACCGGTCGTCAGCACCAACCAGCCGAAGTGGTTCGACAGCGCCATGACGATGGTCATCCGGATACGCGACTGCAGGTTCTCGCCGGCCAGCCCACCTGTCGTGCCCGCCACCGCCTCCTCGAGCATCAGGGAGAGGGAGGCGTGCGCCGGCTCGATGGCAACCGTCTTGGTCTCGATGCCGAGCCCAGCAGCGAGTGCTCGGGCGTCGGTGACCGAGCCCTCGGAGGAGTACCTGGATGGGAGGAGCACACCGTGCACCCTCTCGGGTCCGATGGCGTCGGCGGCGATCGTGGCCACGAGCGACGAGTCGACCCCTCCCGACAGAGCCAAGAGCACCTCGGAGAATCCGTTCTTCTCGACGTAGTCCCTGGTAGCCAACACCAGGGCCTTGTAGATCTGCTCGGCCTCTCCTGGTTCGGGAGTTACCGGCTGCCCGGGCAGCGCTATCCCGGTGGGGCTCCCGGCAACGCCGGTCAACCCGATGTCGGTGCCTGCCTGGCCAGGCGGGGAGGAACTTCGGGTGGCCTGCGCTGCGGTGACGGGCCGAGCGGTCAGCGGTGGCACCGTGGGGCGACCTCGCGGGTCGGTGACACGCTTGCGGTAAGACGGCCTGAGATCGAGGTCGACGAGCAGCATCGCCTCCTCGAACTGGGGAGCAGATGCCACCAGGACGCCGTCGTGGTCGAAGACCATCGATCCGCCGTCGAAGACGAGCTCGTCCTGACCGCCGACAAGGTTGACGTAGGCAAGAGCCGCCGAGCAGTCGGCGGCGCGGGTGGCCAGCATGCGCCGGCGCTCCGCCAGCACGCCTGTGCGGAAAGGTGAGCCGTTGATCACGACGAGAAGCTGCGCACCGCCCGCCCCTAGCCTGGCGAGTGGCCCCGTCGGGCTCCAGGCGTCCTCGCAGACGGCAACCCCCACCTGGACGCCGCCGATCGTGTAGAGATGGTCGCCCTCTACGGCAGTGGATCCGGACCGGAACCACCGTTGCTCGTCGAACACCCCGTAGTTCGGCAGCAGCTCTTTGCGCCAGACCCCGTGAACCTTCCCACCGGCGACCACCGCCGCCGAGTTGTAGAGGTCGCCGTCCGCGTCGACGAAGCCGACAACTGCCGCGCACCGCCCCGACGCCTCCGCCACTGTGTCGAGAGCGCGCAAGTTGCCCTCGACGAAGGACGGCTTGAGGAGGAGATCCTCAGGGGGGTAGCCCGTGATCGCCAGTTCCGGGAACACCGCCAGGTCGGCGCCCGCCTGCTCGGCGGAGGACATCGCAGCCAAGACACGCGCGGTGTTGCCGTCGATGTCGCCGACTACGAAGTCCAACTGGCAGAGGGCCAACCGCATACGAGCCACGACTTCGAGGTTACCTGTATGGTGCGCGCTGGCACCGCCCTTCGAATAGCCGACATGACACTGCAGCCCGAGGTAGAAGCCACCGCCGCGGGCGCTGCCGCGCCCGAAGCCGTGCGCCTGGCCTTTGAGCGCCTCGCCGAGAGCGGGGCCGGTGAGTCGCTCGAGGCTGACGAACCGCTCCGCAACCTCGTATCCCAAGTCGTCTCGGCCAGCCGCTCGCTCACGAGGGTCATACTCACCGACGTCGCCGCTCTCGAGGTGCTCCGGCACGTCGCCGCCCGGACCGGGCCCGAAACGGGGCTACCGGCGACAGCCGATGCGTCAGTTGCGAGCGACACGCCCGACCTCGTCCGGCGCAAGCGGCTCGGCCTCTTGGCGATAGCAGCCGCCGACCTGAGTGGCCAGGCGAGCCTGGAGGAGACCGGCTCGGCGCTCTCGGCGCTCGCCGACGGCGTCCTGGCGGCGGCGTGCTCGATAGCCGGCGTGGGCGGAGAGCTCGCCGTCATCGCCATGGGCAAGCTCGGCGCCTGCGAGCTCAACTACGCCAGCGACGTCGACATCATGTTCGTCGGGCAGGACGGTGGCAGCACCGCCCGCCGCGTGCTGGCAGCGGCCGGCGCCGCCTTCCGGGTCGACACGGACCTGCGCCCGGAGGGCCGCAACGGCGCCCTCGTGCGCTCGCTCGACTCCTTCCGTGCCTACTGGGCCAGATGGGCGAAGCCTTGGGAGTTCCAGGCCCTGCTGAAGGCGCGTGCCAGCGCCGGTGGCGCCGCCATCGGTGCTGCCTTCGTCGAGGCCTCCCGCGAGGCCATCTGGGGGCGGGCGTTCGGGGCTGACGACTTGGCCGAGCTGCGCCTCATGAAGGGCCGTTCCGAGCAGATCGTCGAGCGGCGGGGCCTCGAGGCCCGCGAGATCAAGCGCGGCCGCGGGGGCATCCGCGACGTCGAGTTCTCCGTCCAGTTGCTGCAACTTGTCCACGGGGCGGCCGACGAGGCCATCCGCACGCCCGCCACGCTGCCGGCGTTGGCCGAGCTGGCCGCCGCCGGCTACATCGACAAGGGTGACGCCGCAGCCCTGGCGCTGTCTTACAGGTTCCTCCGGACCGTCGAGCACCGGCTCCAGCTGGTCGAGGAGGCCCAGGTCCACACGGTGCCAGCCGAACTCGAGGCACGGCGTGCGTTGGCACGAGTGCTCGGCTTCGCCGGCGAGCGGAACGGGCGGGGCCAGCGGGCGCCCCGGGAACCGGAGGAGCGCCTGGCTGTGGTCCTGCAGCGCTACCAGTCGTCGGCCCGGGCCATCCACGAGCGGCTCTTCTTCCGACCGCTGATGGAAGTGTTCGCAAGGGGCCAGAAGCCCGCCGGCCCCGGCGCCGGTGCACGCTGGACGATCGAGGCAGCCGAGAGCCGGCTCGCCGCACTCGGCTTCAGGCAGGCCGACAGGACCCGCCAGGCCATCGACGAACTGACCCGCGGGCTAACGAGGTCCTCGCGCTTGATGCAGCAGCTGCTGCCGGTGCTGCTGGGCTGGCTCTCGGAGGCTGCCGACCCGGACCAGGGGTTGCTGGCACTCCGGACGCTCGTGTCAGTGCCTCACAGGAGGGACGTGCTCGTGGCTGCGTGGCGCGAGTCGCCTGAGTTGGCACGGCGCCTGTCCGTCCTGCTCGGCACGAGCCGCCAGGTGGGCGAGCTCGTCGGGCGCTATCCAGAGCTGGCTGCCAGCTTGGGCGACGACGCCGAGAGCTCACCGCTGACCGCTGAGGAGTTGCGGCAGCGCGCCGTGATCGCCTGCGAGAGCGGGCGGGCGGCGCCGGCGCTGCGCCACGTCGTGGAGTCCGCCATGTTGCGTGTCATCACCGACGACGTCCTTCGCGACGCCCCACCCGACCGGACCGGGCGTTGCTTAGCCGACCTCGGTGACGCCGTCGTCACCGCCGCCCTCCACGCCGCCTCGCCGGCGGTACCCATGGGGGTCGTGGCGCTGGGGCGCCTCGGCGGCCGGGAGCTCTCGTACGGGAGCGACCTAGACGTCCTCGTCGTCTATGACGGCACCGGCGCCGGGCACGCCGCTCTTGCCGAACAGGCGGCTGTGGCCTTGTTCCGGCTCCTGAACGGGGCCACGCCGGCTGAGCGGATCTGGACGGCCGACGCTTCGCTCAGGCCATGGGGCCGCCAGGGGCCGCTCGCCAGGAGCCTGCACGCGTACGGCGAGTACTACGAGCGTTGGGGCGAGACCTGGGAGCGCCAAGCGCTCCTCCGCGCCCGTCCCATCGCCGGAGACCCCGGCGTGCTCGAGCGTTTCATGAGCATCGCCGGCGAGGCGGTCTGGGGCCGCCAATTCGGTGCTGCCGAGACGAGGGCCATCCGCCAGATGAAGGCGCGAACCGAGCGCGAGCGCATCCCGAGCGGTGAGGACCCGCAGTTCCACTTCAAGCTCGGCAAGGGATCCCTCGCCGACGTCGAGTGGACGGCACAGCTGCTCCAGCTGCAGCACGGCGTCCGGGCAACCAGCACGCCCACCGCCCTTGGCCTCCTCGCCGCAGAAGGTCATCTCGAGGGACCAGAGGCCACCATCCTCGGCGAGGCGTACAGGTTCCTCAACAAGACGCGCAACCGCTGGCACCTAGTCGGCAACTTCGTGGCCGGCGCCGGCCACGTCGTCAGCCCCATCGGATCCGATTCACTGCCGGCCGACCGGGAGGCTCTGGCACGCCTGGCTCGATCCCTCGGGACCGACGCCACCGAGCTCCGCGAGGCATACCGCAGGGTGACGCGGAGAGCCAGGAGGGTCGTGGAGGGGCACTTCTACGGGCTCTGAGAACCGGCGAGCCGCAGGGCTCGGCCATCAGGGCGAAGCGGCGGCGGGCTGGAGCAGGCGCTGCCGGGGACCTTCGCTAAGTGCCCGCGAGTGGCCGGCGGCGGTGGCTTGTGGACATGAGCGCCGGGCCGGACCCGCCCAAGCTTGGCTTAGGTCCCCGGGCGGGCTCGGTCCAGATCCTCGGGCGTGTCGGCGTCGAGGAAGTGCGCAGGCTCTACCCCGGGCGGGAGGGCCGACTCTGTGGGGTAGGCAGTGCCCGGCCCGAAAGCGGACTTCACTCGGCGCTCACCTTGCTCGGCGAGCTGTACGGCCATGTCCAGGTCGGCGGAACACCAGCGGGCGCAGAGCCACTGAGGCCGGCCGGCCAGCAACGGGACGACGCTCCCGGCCGTCTCGTAGGCGGCCAGCCACGAGAGCACATCGCCTGTGAGTTGTGGTAGATCAGTTGCCAGCACGACGACAGAACCCTCGTGGCCAGCTCGATGCAGGGCGGACCACCCGGCCGATATCGCTGCAAGCGGGCCTTCACCGGGCCGGGGCTCGGCCACCACCGGCAGGCCCGAAGCTGCACCGCCGACTTCCAGGCACGGCGACGCTACAAGGCCCAACAGCCTGGCGGTGCGAGCTGCAAGCGTCTCGCCTCCGATGACGATGGACGCCTTGTCGCGGCCCATCCGGCTGCTGGCACCACCCGTCAGCAGCAGTCCGGCGACGTTGTGCAGGCCGCCGACGTTGTGCAGGCCGCCGACGTTGTGCAGCCCGGCAACGTTGTGCAGGCCGCCGACGTTGTGCAGGCCGGCGGAGCGGTGCCGCCCGGCAACGGGGTCAGGTGGGATCCTCGGCCTCCTTCGCCAAAGCCCTGGCAGCCGCCAGCCCTTCGGCAGCCGTCGCCCCGGCCTTGGCCACCAACCAGGCAGCCACCGGGGCTGCAGTCCTCTCGGAGGCATGGGCCGCAGTCCCGGCCAGCCCGAGGATGGCCTCGACCTCGCTCTCGGCCGGCGGGTCGACGCCAAGGCGGGCGGCGAAGCGCTCAAGCCACTCGGCTGCGCTCATCGGCGGCCCGGGATCGCCAGGCGGGCGCGCAGGCAGCGCCGGCGCCCGGGCACCCGGTGGCGCCGGGGTAGGGCCAGGGGCTTCTGCAGGCGAGGGCGCAATAGAGCCGAGTGCCGCCCGGTTCTCTATCTCGACAGGCTCGATGTCACCGGCAGGCTGGAAGCCGAGGACGCATCCGTAGAAGCACAGCTCGGCTTCGATGGACCGCACGATGGACGCCGCCTGCCGGAAGCCGTGCTGCTCGCCCTCGAAGGCGAGGTAGGCGAACGGGATCCCCTTCTTGCGCAAGACCTCGACCATGACCTCCGCTTGGGCGGGCGGGACGACGGCGTCTTCGAGACCCTGGAAGAGGATGAGTGGCATATGCAGTTCGGCGGCATGGACCGCAGGCGAGCGGCTCTCGTAGACGTCGGCGCCGGCAGGCCATGGCGCCACCAGCTCGTCGCCGTATCTGGACTCGAACTTGTGTGTGTGGATGGCCAGGGCGCTCAGGTCGGAGACCCCGAAGTAGCTTGCGCCGGCGACGAAGACATCCCTGAAGACAGCCGAGCAGAGGACTACGTACCCACCGGCGCTTCCGCCGCGCACGACCATCCGCTTGCCGTCGACGACGCCGGTGCGTGCCAGGTGCCTGCCGGCGCTCCCGCAGTCGTCGAGGTCGACTACCCCCCACTTTCCCTTCAAGCGCGCCCGGTACTCCCGCCCGTAGCCCGAGCTGCCGCCGTAGTTCACGTCAGCCACGGCGAACCCTCGCGAGGTCCAGTACTGCACCATCTCGCTGAGACCGGGTCTGGCCATGGACGTCGGGCCGCCGTGGGCGACGACTACGAGCGGCGGCAGCTCCCCAGCGGGGACTTCGTAGTCCCTGTTCTTCGGGCGGTATACGAGCGCGTGTGCAGTTCTGCCCTCCTCCGTGGGGAATTCGAAGGCCTCTGGCTCCGAGAGATACCCCTCGTCGATCACCAGGGCCGAGCTGCTCCGCCGGACCGTTACCTCGCCTCCCGGAAGTTGAATCAAGGCAACGCACGGCGGTATCGCGGGCGAGCCGAGGATGGCGGCCAGTCGCCCACCGTCGGTGCTCACGTATCGGAACTCGTTGAAGGGCATCTCCAACCGTTGGAGCCCGGCGGCGCCGGCGCCTATGGGCAAGATGCCAAGCTTGAAGACGCCACCGTCGATCCAAGTCGCCACCAGGCACCCGTCCGGGGAGCCGTCTGGGCAGAAGCCGTAGGAGGAAAGGCCGAAAGCCCAATCCGGCTCGGCGAAGTCGTGCTCGGCCTGGCACAGGGGATTGGGAGCGGTCGGATCTCCGGTGTCGGCATAGATGTTCCACCAGCCGGTGCGATCCGACACGAAATGGAGCCAGCCGCCGGGCGAGTACTTCGGCTGGGCGACAGACTCGGCCGGCCCGCCGGCGACCAGGCGCGGGGCGACCGGCAACCCGTCGCTGCCCACCTCTGCCTCCCACAGCTCGGTGCCGTCCCACGGCATCCGGGGATGGTCCCAGCAGACCCAGGCAATGCGGCGACCGTCAGGAGACAGCGAAGGTGCGCCGAAGAAGTCATGCCCGGCGGCTACGACTCGCGCCTCGGCTTCACCGTCGACCCTCAGCACGACGATGTCGTTGGTCACCTCGCTTCCGTGGCGCTCCCGTACACAGTAGATGTAGTGACCGTCCAGCGACACGACTGGAGCGGCATAGCGCACGCCCCATTTCTCGAGCGGGGCGGCGGTGATCGGCTCTGGCGACTCGCCTGGAGCAACGCGGTACAGCCGCTGGTCGTCGAAGTTGGAGAAGTACACCACGCCTTCGTGCACGGCAAAGCAACGGCCGCCGTACTCGTGGACCGTGGTCCGCGCCGAGTATCCCTCCGGGATCAGGTCAGAGCAGTTGCCGGCGGCGTCCGACTTCACAAGGCAGACGCGGCCGCCCTCGAAGGGGCGTCCCTCTGACCAGTACACCTCGTCCCCCGACACCACAAGGTCGGAGAGACGGAGCCGATCCTCTACGAGCGTCGTCGCTGCGATCGGCGACTCCCAGGTCCCACAGGGTGCAGTCTTGGCCATGGACGAGACCATAGGTCACACCGGCGCCCGCGCCGAAGTAGCGTCTGGGCGAAATCAGTCCTGGATCGAGGGACCGACTAGAAGGGGGAAGGGCGCCGTTGGGCAAGGTGACTGACCCTTTCGAAGCCGGCATTCTCGCTGCGCTCGGGCAAGCGGTGATCGTTGCAGACCTCGAGCGCCGCGTCGTCTACTGGAACCTGGCAGCCGAGGAGATGTTCGGCTGGTCGGCTGACGAGGTACTGGGCCACGACGTCGTCAACTTCACGCGGGCCGAGGAGGAGCCCGAGCGCGACCACGACGTGCTGCGCGCCCTGTCGAAGGGAGAAACGCTCTCCTCGGACTACTGGATGGTTCGTCGCGACGGCTCGCGTTTCCCCGTGATGGCGACCCTGTCGCCGCTCTTCGAGGATTCCAAGCTGTCCGCCATCATCGCCATCTCGGTCGACATCAGCGACAGGCACGCCGCCGAGGAGGACCACCGCCGGCTCTCGCTCATCGTCGAGTCCTCCGTCGACGCAATCGTCGGCAGCGACATCGAAGGGCGTATAACCAGCTGGAACGGGGGAGCCGAGAGGCTCTACGGCTACAGCGCCGCCGACGTGATGGGAGCGTCGATCGGGCGTTTCGTGCTGGACAGCTCGGTAGACGGGTTCCGCCGCGCTGTGGCTAACTGGAGCCAGGGCAAGCGAATCGAGTTGGAGGACTTCGAGGTGCGATGCAAGGACGGTCACATCGCAACCGTCAACGTCTCCGTCGCGCCGACGCTGGACTCTTCCGGCAAAGTGGTGGGCTCGGCTTCAATCGCCCGCGACGTGACCGAACGCAAGCGGCTCCAGCTACAAGCAGAGGCCGACCGCCGCCGGCTGCTCGAAGCCCAGGAGATCGCCCAGCTCGGCAGCTTCGAGCTCGACGCCGACGGCAAGCTCACCTGGTCCGACTCCTATCGCAAGCTCATCGGCGCCGGCCCGGACGAGCCGGCCACGATCGAGGGCTTCGTCGCCCGCCTGCCTCCCCAGGACCGCCCGGAGGCACGCCAGACCATCCGGCAGGCCTACGCGGCGCGCAACGGCAACTTCGCCGGCACCTACCGGCTGCTCACCGGGGACGGAGAGACCCGTTGGGTACGGATCCGCTCGCGTGGGATCCTCGACGAGTCGGGCAAAGTCGTCACGGTGCTCGGCACGGGGATAGACGTCACCGAGCGTCATCTCTCAGCCTTGGCGCTTAGGGACGCCGAAGAACGCTTCCGGACCGGGTTCGAGCTGGGCTCGGTGGCCACAGCAATCATGGATCTCGATGGTGTCATGACGACTGTCAACCCTGTCATGTGCTCCTTCCTCGGCCGCAGCGCCGGCGAGATCGTCGGGCACGTGGCCGCTGAGTTCGTGCACCCCGAGGACCAGGATCCTCCCGAGCGGGACCGTGTCCTTCGCGACCAGGCCCCGTTCGAAAGACGCTTCTGGAGACCAGACGGGGCGACCGTGTGGGGCCTGGTGAACGTCGCCCTCGTGCGTGGCGAGGACGGCGCCCCTTCGTACCTCTACGCCCAGGTGCAAGACATCACCGAACGCAAGGTGGCTGAAGAGGCGCTCGAGCACATGGTCCTGCACGACCCGCTGACGGGACTGCCCAACCGCCTGCTCCTGCAGGACCGCCTGGAAGGTGCCATGGCGCGGGCCAGCAGGTACGGTCGCAGGATCGCCGTCATCTTCGGCGACGTCGACAAGTTCAAGCTCGTCAACGACACGCTCGGCCATCCGGCCGGCGACCAGCTCCTCATCGAACTGGCCAGGCGGTTCGAGGAGTTGACGCTGGTATCGGACACGGTCGGCCGCTTTGCGGGCGACCAGTTCGTGATGATCTGTGAGGACATCAGCGAGCTCGAGACGGCTGAATCGATAGGCAGAAGGCTGAGCTCCGCCTTCGACCGGCCCTTCTGGGTGGGCGCCCAGGATCTCTACGTGACGGTCTCTTGCGGCATCGTGCTGCCCGGGCCAGGAGCTACGGCGGCGAGCATCTTCCGTGACGGCGACGCCGCCGTCCACCGGGCAAAAGAGCTCGGCCGCGGTCGGATCGAGCTGTTCGACAAGGACATGCTGCAGCGGGCCGCTCGCTTGTTGGACTTGGAGAGCGCGCTGCGCCACGCCGTCACCAACCAGCAGTTGCGGGTCACCTACCAGCCGATCGTCAACCTCAAGTCGGGCAAGACCGTGGCTGTCGAGTCGCTGGTGCGTTGGCACCACCATGCCAAAGGCGAGATACCGCCGTCGGAGTTCATACCGGTGGCCGAGCAGTCGGGTCTCATCCATCAGATCGGCAGCTACGTCATATCGGAGTCCGTCCGGCAGATTCAGGACTGGCGGGAGCGGCTGCCGGGCGCCGCCACCTTGTGGGTATCGGTCAACCTGTCCGCCGAGCAACTATCCGACGATCTTGTGACCTTCTGCCAGAAGCTGCTGGCCGACGGCGCCGAAGAAGGGTCCTTCGGCTTCGAGATCACCGAGAGCGTCCTCATGTCCGACATCGACACCGCTATCAGCGTCATCCTTCGGCTGCGCGAGCTGAGCATCCCCGTCGGAATCGACGATTTCGGCACCGGCTACTCCTCGCTCGAGTACCTGAGGCGCCTGCCCGTCCACACCCTCAAGATCGACCAGTCCTTCACGTCCGGCCTCGGCCGCGGGCGCGATGCCGACGACCCGTCCATAGTCAAGGCAGTCATCGCCCTCGGCAAGGCTCTCGGCATGGAGGCCTGCGCCGAGGGCGTCGAGCGCGAGGAGCAGCGCCGCGCCCTGCAGGCAGCCGGTTGTGACACGGGACAGGGTTATCTCTGGTCGCCCCCGCTCAGCGCGGCGGACTTCGAGGCATGGCTTGCCGGCCGCTGATCGGCTCGGCGGAGGCTGGTACGGTGCCCCTCGGGGCCCGACGAGCCGAGGACTAGCCACCTGACTGCAACCAGATCCCAAAAGGTCCTGCTGTTCGGCAAGGATGCTCGTACAGACGCCATGGCTGAGGCCGTGCGCCTTTCCCACGACCCGGTCGAGCTGTCCATCTGCGCCCCGATGCGCATCCCCGGGCTCGTGCACAAGGCGGACAGGTTCTTCTTGGCCTCGATGACGGATCTCAACGCAATGGTTTCCGCCGCCAAGGAGAGCGACCCCGACCTCGTCCTCGTCGGGCCGGAGGATCCACTGGCAGCGGGCATCGTGGACGCCCTCGAGGCGCTCGGGATACCGTGCTTCGGCCCGACCCGGGAGCTGGCCCAGATCGAGACGTCCAAGTCCTTCGCCCGATCCCTCCTCGCCAAGCACTCCTTGGCCGGCAACCCGGCACATCGCTGCTTCACGTCCGACGTCGGGCTCGCGGCCTTCATCGACTCGCTTGGCGACGTCGTCGTGAAGCCCGATGGCCTGACGGGTGGCAAGGGTGTGAAAGTCATGGGCGAGCAACTGGCCGGCGCCGGAGAAGCCCTCGCTTACGCCCGCTCCTGCCTGCTCGGCGACGGCCGAGTGGTCGTCGAGGAGAGGCTGGTTGGCGAGGAGTTCAGCCTCATGACGCTGACCGACGGGGACTCGGTCGCACACTGCCCCGTGGCCCAGGACCACAAACGGGCCTTCGAGGGTGACACGGGCCCGAATACGGGGGGCATGGGGTCGTACTCGTGCGCCGACCACGCGATGCCCTTCTTGGCCGCTAGCGACCTGCGGTTCGCCGAGCAGCTCAACGAGGCGGTCCTCGGCGCCCTCGCCGCCGAGACAGGAAAGCCCTACCGCGGCGTCCTATACGGCGGGTTCATGGCAGTCGCAGGCGGCGCCCGGCTGATCGAGTACAACGCTCGGTTCGCCGACCCCGAGGCGATGAACGTCCTGCCGCTGCTACGGGGAGACTTCGTCGGCCTGGCGCGGGCCGTGGCAACAAGGCGGCTCGGTGACGTCAAGGTGAGCTTCGAGCGGCAGGCGACCGTCTGCAAGTACGTGGTACCGGCGGCTTACCCGGGACCGAGCAACGACGACCCCGTGATCGAGCTCGACCAGCACGGCCCTGCCGGGGCCACGTCCGGCACGCCAGGCCTCCGCCACTACTGGGGAGCCGCCGAGATGGGCCAGGACGGCAAAGTAAGGCTCACCGGCTCTCGCGGGCTCGCCTTTGTGGGCATCGGGGACTCGCTGGAGGAGGCCGAGGCGCTAGCCGAAGCCGGGGCGGCGGGTGTGCGCGGGACGGTTCGGCACCGGAGCGATATCGGCACGGCAAGACTCGTCGCCGAGCGGGTGTCCCACATGCGAGCGGTCCGCGGCTCGGCATGAAGCGGAGCCGGGCCGACCGGGGGCACACCCCGATGGCGGGACGCAACGCCGTCAAAGCGGTGAAGCGCCATTCGGCACCTGCCTGGTGGCGCGACGCCAAGCTCGGCATCTTCATCCACTGGACGCCGGCGTCTGTCCCGGCGTTTGCCCCGCTCGGCTCCCCTGTGGGCGAGCTGATGGCGAGCGGCCGCCGCGACGCCATGGCGATGGCGCCCTACTCGGAGTGGTATGAGAACTCGCTTCGCTTCCCGGGCAGCCCGACGGCCCGGCACCATGCTGCCCGATACCCCGGCAGGGCATACAAGGAATTCGCCGGCGACTGGGAAGCGGCGCTGGACCGTTGGGACCCCGACGCCTGGGCCGAGCAGTTCGCGCGGGCCGGCGCCCGCTATGTCGTGCTCGTAGCCAAGCACCACGACGGCTACTGCCTGTGGCCGACGTCTGTCACCAACCCGCGGCGGCCAGGCTGGAACTGCCGGCGGGACGTGGTAGGAGAGCTGGCCGAGGCGGTACGCGCCCGCGGGCTCCGCTTCGGCCTGTACTACTCGGGTGGGCTCGACTGGACGTTCAACGCTCATCCCATCGGCACTTTCAGCGACCTGTTGGCCGCCGTGCCACGCGGCGACTACGTGAGCTACGCCGAGGCACACGTTCGCGAGCTGATCGATCGGTACAGGCCTGCGATGCTGTGGAACGACATCTCTTGGCCGGCTGCTGCAGGGCAACTGGCGCTACTGGTGCAGTACTACTACCGGCTAGTCCCCGACGGGGTCCTGAACGACAGGTTCATGCCGTGGTCGCCGATCCTGGCCGCCGCCGGCCGGAGACCGGTCAGCCGCCTGCTCGACGGGTTGGCAGCGCGATCGGCCGCCGCCGGCAAGGGGATAGTCCCGCCGCGTCCGCCCATGTACGACGTGCGTACCCCCGAGTACACGGTATTCGACAGGATCCAGCGAGAACCGTGGGAGTGCGTCAGGGGGCTGGACCAAGGATTCGCCCATAACGGCCAGTCGCGCGAAGGCGACTTCCTACCGCGTGACGAGCTGCTGTGGATGCTGGTCGACATCGTCGCCAAGGGCGGCAACCTCTTGCTCAACGTCGGCCCGCGAGGCGACGACGCTGCCATCCCGCCCTTGCAGTCGTTGCGACTGGACTGGCTGGCCGAGTTCACGGGCACCGCCGGACATGGTTTGTACGCAAGCCGGCCATGGACGATGCCGGGCTCCGACGACAGGACCTGCGACGTTCGGTACACGGCCTGCGACCAGGACGTCTTCGCCTTCGTGCGACCCGGCTCAGGCGAGCCGAGCCTGGAGACTGCCGTCCTGCCGGTGGTCGAGCCCCGGGCTGGCTGTCGGGTCAGCGACGCAGCAGGCAGGGAGCTGCAGTATGCCCGCGTCGTGGCCGGCACGGAGGTCAAGCTTGCCGAACCGGCCTCTCGCGAACGGCCGGCGGTTCTTCGGCTGCGTGGTGCAAGCGCCGCGGCGTGCACCTGACCGGCCGGGCGCGCCGTGCCCTGCCATTACAGCGAGCGGCTGGCTAGCCGTGGCTAGCCGGGGCGATCTACGGACCAGGGGACAACGGCCGGCAGGCTGGGTGCCGGCTCGGTGCTCTCTAGGCGGCTCGGTGCTCTACTAGGTGAGCCCGGGCGCCACTCGACTTGGCTAGGCGGCGGCCTTCTCGAGAATGTGGACTCCGCAGGCGGACCCGAGGCCGATGACGTGCGCCAGACCGACTCGTGCGTTCTCGATCTGGCGCTCGCCCGCCTCGCCGCGAAGGTGATGGCACACCTCCCAGATGTTGGCGATCCCGGTCGCCGCGATCGGGTGACCCTTGGACTCGAGGCCACCTGACACGTTGACGGGCATGCTGCCGTCCCGCCAGGTGGCGCCCGATCGGAAGAAGTCGGCGGCCCCGCCCTGCTCGCAGAGCATCAGGTTGTCGTAGTGAACCAGCTCGGCAGTGGCGAAGCAGTCATGCAGCTCCACCAGGTCCAGGTCCTCGGGGCCAACCCCTGCAGCCTCGTAGGCCTGCTTGGCGGCGTTCCTCGTGAGGCTGTTGACGTTGGGCAGGACTTGGCATCCTTCTTCCCACGGGTCGGTGGTGAGCACCGAGGCGGCCACCCGCACGGCGCGCCGCTGCTGGGCAAGCGAGAGCGTCCTCAGCTTGGAGTCGCTGACGACGACGGCGGCCGCCGCGCCATCGCAATTCGCCGAGCACATCGGCCGGGTGTTCGGGTAGGCGATCATGACGTCGCTCATGATCTCCTCGAGACTGAACCGCTTCTGGTAGCTGGCCAAGGGGTTGAGCGTCGAGTGGGCGTGGTTCTTCTCGGCAATCTTCGCGAACAGCTCGAAGTCGACACCCCCGTAGCGGTGGCCATACTCCATTCCGATCTGTGCGAACACGCCCGGCATCGTCTCGGTGCCGATCCGGCCGTCGACTCCGGCCACGGCTCCGTAACGACCCTTAGGCGTCCAGGTGTCGGCGTCGTCGGCGCGCGCTCCGCCGGCGAGCAGCCCTGCACCGGCGAGCTTCTCGACGCCGACTGCCAGCCCCATGTCGCACTCGCCCGCCTTCACCGACATGATCGCCGCCCGCAGCGCCGTCGCTCCCGTCGCGCAGGCGTTGGCCACGTTGTAGACGGGGATGCCGGTCTGGCCGACTTGCTTTTGGATCTGCTGCCCGATGCTGCCGGATCCGCCCCTCAGGTTGCCCGCCGCCATGACGCCGACGTCTCGCATCGTGACTCCGCCGTCGCCGAGCGCCCCGAACACGGCTTCGACAGCCAGGCCGACGGTGTCGGTGTCCGGACGCTTCCCGAACTTTGTCATGTGGATGCCGAGGATCCAGACATCTTCTGCCATCTCAGGCTCCTTCCAGCGGTTCGTAACCGTACCCGATCGCCTCGGTCCCCTGGCTGTCGGCACCGACAAGCTGGGTCACGAGACGTACCTTCATCCCGAGGCGAACGTGGTCGGCATCGGGAGCGACGTTCACGATGTTGCCGCGCACGCTCGTACCGTCGCAGTCGACGGTGGCAGCAACGAAGGGGACCGGGATGCCCGGAGCCGCCAGGGCGACGATGGTGAAGGCCCTCACCACCCCGGTGCTGCCGATCGACACGTCGCCGAAGGCCGTCCCACTGCAGCCGGCGCAGGCGTCGCGATGGTCGAAGTAGCGGGCACCGCAAGCCGAGCACTCGTGGGCCACGAGGTGGGGCTCGGGGTCAAGGACTAGATAGTCGACGAAGGGAATCTGCTGCGGCATCGGGCCTCCGAGTCGGGCTGTCTCACGCCATTCATAGCGCAAGTGGCAGTTCCAGCACCACCGCGAACGATGACAGCGCGGCCTAGGCGAACAGCTGATCTATCGCTCGCACGGCCGCAGCCCAGGGACTCGCCGACGGGTCCGTCATGTCGCGGTGGCCGGCCCCCTCGATGGCCACGTGGGTGACGTCGTCCCCGGCCGCCTTGGCTCGCTCGCAGTAGGAAGCGCTCATCTCCGCCGGAACTGTCCTGTCGGAAAGGCCATGGACGACGACCTGCGGCACGCCGAGCGGCAGGAGCGCCATGGGCGACGCCAAGGCGTACTCGGCGGCGCGAGCAGTCTGATGGCCGCCGAGGAAGCTGCACGTGGCGTCACCGCCGAGGCCCAGGCGGTCGGCCTCCACGAGGTCGAGGACACCGGCCAGGGAGACGGCACCTCGCAGCACGACGCCGCCAGCGGCATGGCCGGCCGGCCCGGCGTCACGCCGGGTCGTCTCGGCGTCACGCCGGGTCGTCTCGGCATCACACCGGGTCGTCTCGGCATCACACCGGGTCGTCTCGGCGTTACCGCCAGCACCTGACCCCCGGCGGGCTGCCGCCCAGAACGCGAGCTGAGCGCCTGCGGAGTGCCCGCAGGCCACAATGCGCCCGAGGTCGAGCCCGCCCACAGTGGCCAGCCGGTCAACCGCCGCAGTCACGTCGTGGCAAGTCGCCGGCCAGCCTCCGCCACCACCCTCCACCCCGAGCCGCCTGTACTCGATGTTCCAGGCTGCCCAACCGCGAGCGGCGACGTCCTTGGCCAACCTCGTCATGAGGGGCTTGGTGTACGGGCTCAACCAAAAGCCGCCGTGCACCAGCATCACGACCGGCACCTCACCGGCGCCCGCCGCCGGCAACCAGAGGTCCCCGACCTGACTGCGATGCGAACCGTAGGCGAGCCTCAGGCGAGGCAACCGCAGTCCTTCATCTCTCCGCCGCCGTTGCCCGCCGCCCGCTCGAGCGCCCGAGGTTCGCCCGCGACGGCTTGACACCGATCAGCAGGCCCGGCATGCCCAGAGCCTTGGCACTCTCGGTGAGGGCCATCAGGACCTCGGCCGACCCGCCTAGCGTGGCCCAAGCCCGCAACACCAGCAGATCTGCGAGGCTCCGGGCGGGGACCGGCGGCGGCGGCAGCCCGCCCGGCTCGCCGGTGACTTCGGCGAGCAGGGCAACTGCCATGCGCCCGACAGGGCCAGCTTCGAGCGTGGCCGCCACTTCCATGCACTTGTCGATGCGAGGGAGCGCTTCGGCCGGCCGACCAGCCAGTACGAGCCCAAGGGCACCGAAGACACCAGTCAGGTCGCTGAAGGCTTCGATGCCCCCGCGCTTGGTGCCCTCGGTGTGCCCGACCGCCTCTTCCACACGGCCCGCCATCAACAACTCCAATTCGATGATCGAACGTGCCATGGCATCGACTGGATCCGCCGACCCGCGAGGGGGAAAGGGAGGCGTCGCGCCGCTCGCCCCTGTGGCGACCGCTACTGAGTAGCTGACGGCCCAGGCCAGCCACGGCTGGCTGCGGCCCGATGCCGCCGTCACCCTCTGAAGGGCGTCGCACAGGCGGGACGCCTCCTGCAGGCGACCGCTCTGACGGGCCATCACGGCCATGAGGCCGAGCCCGTGGATGCATAGCTCGGTTGAGTGCATCTCCTCGGCGAGAACTGTCAGCCGCTCGGCAAAACCCTCCGCCTCGGCCACTTCTTGCGCCGTCCCACACATCGAGGAGAAGAAACGGTTCCACGTCAGAGTCGTCAGCACGTTCAGCTGCTTGCCTCTGTCGCCGACGGCATCGGCGAATGCAAGCGCCTCCTCGAGCCAGCCGCTCACACGCTTGTCGTCCGGCTTCACCAAGCAGAAGAAGCTTGTCGCCGCCAAGCGACCACCTAGGTCCCCCGCCGCTTCGAAGAGGGCCACGGCCGTCTCGAGCGTCTCCGCCGCCTCGCGGAACCTGCTGAGGTTGAACAACGAGACTCCCGTGTTGGCCATCGCCCAGGCCTGTTTCGAGGTCTCGCCCAGCAGGTGCCACCGTTCGGCTGCCTCGCGCAGCCGCGGCAATGCCCACTCGGGGTCGCTGAAAAGCCGCAAGTTTGCAGCAGTGTGGTCCCGCTCGACGGCGACAGAGGGGTCCGCCGAGTCGTCGGCGATCAGGTCGAGAGTGACCGCGGCATCCTCCTCGTTGCCGTAGAGGCCCTGCAGGCGTGCCAGGGCCAGCAGCATCGGGGCGCGACGGCAGCCGAGTGCCACGGAGCGCTCCAGCAGCCGATAGGCGTCAAGGTGGCGCGCCAAGCCGATCAGCTCTTGGCCCGCAACGGCCAGCGCATCGGCCGCTTGGGTGACCAAGTCCTCGTCGTCATGCAGGTACTCGGCAGCCCGGTCGAGATGGCGGGCACGCTCGTGTGAATGGCCCACGAGTGTGGCGGCTGTGCGATGGAGCTCACCGCGTACGTTTCTCGGGAGGGTCTCGTAGGCGACTTCGGCGAGCAGGGGGTCGGGCACCTCGTAGCTCCCCTGCCCCGTCTGGTTCAACAAGCCGCCCTCGACCAGCGAGTGAAGCGTCGCTTCGGCTCTCGTCGAGCCGAGGCCCGCCACCTGCTCGACCGTGGCCGCGTCGCCGAGGACGGCCAGGTGCTGTAAGGCCAGCTTCTGGGGCGGAGCCAATGCGTCCATGCGGGAGGCCAACAAGGCATGGAGCGTCGCCGGGATCGCCTCGTCGATACTCAGGCGCAGCTCGTCCCCGTCCTCGGTGAACATGCCTCTGGCCTCTGCGGTAGCCACCAGCTCCCGCAGGTACAAGGGGTTCCCGCTCGAGCGCTCGGCAAGGAACTCCGCCGCCTCGGGGGCGAGCCGCCGCTGGCCGGCAAAGGCAGAGGCGAGAGAAGCTGCGTCGGCGCGGCTGAGCGGAGCCAGCCTGATGGCAGCGGCGGCGCTCATGCGTATTCGCCAGTCGCCAGGCTCGGTGCGGCCGGCCAAGAGCAAGAGGACCGGGACTCCGCTCAGCCGGTTCGCCAGCTCGCCGACAAGCTCCACGGTCCTGTCGTCAGCTCGGTGCATGTCGTCGATGGCCAGCAGCAAGGGGCCTTCACCGCCCTTTTCCTGCAAGAACTTCAAGTACCCCCAGAGCTGCTCTCGTTGCAGGCCGGCGGGGTCGAGAGACTCGAGCGCCGGGTCCACGACACCGGTCACCGAGCGCGTGCGGGAGTCGACGCCGCTATCGGACGACGAGCCGAGCTGGGCGAGCACCTCGCCCGCGAGCCTGGCTCCGCCCATGACGCCGTAGGCGGGGTATGTAGCGCGCACGACACGACCGTCCGCAGCGGCCCGCTGTGCCAGCTCGTCGACCAAGCGGGTCTTGCCCACACCCGCCTCCCCCGCCAGGACGAGTACGTGGGTGTCGTTGTCGCGAACTGCACGCCGCCACGTGGAGAGCAGGAAGGCAAGCTCGTCGTCGCGCCCGATCAGGCTGGGGCCGTCGGATGCGCCCTGCACGCTCAGCGGTCGCAGCGAATCGGCGACCCACGCCTCGACCGGCTCGCGCTTTCCCTTCACCACGACGGCGGCGTGCTCGCGGAAGCGGATCCGGCTGCGAGCGAGCTCAGCGGTCAGCCTCCCGCACAACACCTCGCCTGGACCGGCCATCTTCTCGAGGCGAGCCGCCACGTTCACCGTGTCGCCGATCACCGTGTAGTCCCCGGCCCGCCCGACGGCGGTAGCCATGACCTCGCCCGAGTTGACCCCGATGGAAAAACACAGATCCCCGCCCAGGTCCCGCATTCCCAACGCAGCGGCCACTGCTCGCTCGGCGTCGTCGTCGTGGGCGACCGGCACGCCGAAGACCGCCATGACAGAGTCGCCCATGAACTTGTCGACGATGCCACCGTGCTCGGCGACGAGTTCGCCCAGCTGGCGGAAGGCGGTGTCGACCATGCGGGCCACGATCTCGTGGTCGGTGCGCTCGGCAAGTGACGTGAAGCCGACGACGTCGGCGAACAACACGGTGGCGAGCTTGCGCTCCTCGACGGCGGCGCTGCTCGGCCCGGCCGGAGTCTCCCCGTCGAGGGCGGTGCCACAGCTGCCGCAGTACCTCTGGGCGGCACCGTTGTGGGCGCCGCATGACAAGCATGCGACAACGTCGAGCGTGGATCCGCACTGTCCGCAGAAAGCGTTCCCCTCCGGATTAGACGCCTCGCACGACGGGCAGACGGCCACGTTCCTGAGCGTACCTGGGCGGTCGGTGGGAGGCACCGGGCCGGCGGGGCGGCGGCGGCGGCAACGTGCAGTGACGACCCGCGCCTATCGTTTCTCGGGTGTCTCAGGACGAAGCGGCCGTAAGCGTCCGCCAACTTACGAAGAATTACGGGAACGTGCCTGCTGTCCGAGGTGTCAGCTTCGAGGTGTCCCCCAGTGAGGTCTTCGCCCTTCTCGGCCCGAACGGCGCCGGAAAGACGTCCATCGTCGAGATCATGGAAGGATTCCGCCAGCCGGACGGCGGCAGCGTGCAGGTGCTCGGCTTTGACCCTGCCAACCCGGCGACGAGCCGAGCGATGCGCCAGTTCGTCGGCGTCGTGCTCCAGGAGCTGGCCGTCGAGCCCTACCTGACCGTCCGCGAGGTGCTCGAGCGCAACGCCTCCTACTACCCCAAGCACCGCAACGTCGGCGAGATCATAGACCTGGTAGGGCTCTCCGAGAAGGCGGACTCACGCGTGAAGACGCTGTCGGGGGGCCAGCAGCGCCGGCTCGACCTCGGTTTGGGCATTGTCGGGGACCCCAAGTTGCTCTTCCTGGACGAGCCGACCACAGGGTTCGACCCCTCGGCGCGCCGGGATGCCTGGGAAATCGTCCGTGCCCTGTCCAGCGGCGGTGCCACGGTGATCCTCACGACCCACTACATGGATGAGGCCGAGGCGCTGGCCGACCGGGTGGCTGTCATAAGGAGCGGCGAGATCGTCGCTACAGGCACCCCGCGGTCGCTCGCCGGGCGCGACGTTGGAGAGGCGACGATCCGCTTCCAGCTGCCCGAGGGCCGTCTTGCCAGCGAGCTGCCACTGGACGGCACGCCTTATGACACCGCCGAGAACGGTGAGATCAAGATCCAAACGTCGGACGCCGTTGCCGTGCTGGCGGGCGTCACCACCTGGGCCACGCAGGCCAGCGTCGATCTAATCGGCCTGACGGTCGAGCGCCTGACGCTCGAGGACGTCTACTTGCGCCTCACCGGCTACCAAACGGGCACGAGATGAGCCGAGCCGAGACCGGCGACGTGAAGCTGGTCGGGCGCCAGCTCCACTACGAGCAGCTGAGCTTCTGGAGGAATCCGTTCGCGGCGGCTTTTACGGTTGGTTTCTCTGTTATCTTCCTCATCCTTCTCGCCGCAACGGCCGGTTCTCAGAAGATCTCCTTCCTCGACAACATCTCCGAGGTGCAGTACTACGTGCCCGGCTTTGCCGCCTACGGCGTGATGTCGGCGTGCTTCAACATGCTGGCGATCTCACTGGTGGTGCGGCGCGAGACGGGGCTCTTGAAGCGTCTCCGCCTCTCGCCCTTGCCCACCTGGGTGATGGTGGCGGCTCTCTTCCTCAACGCACTCGTGATCTCGGTCGTGGAAGTGATCGTGCTCGTGGCCGTAGGCAAGCTCGCCTTCGGTGTCCACCTGCCCCACAACATCCTGGCCTTCGTGGTGGCACTGCTCGTCGGCTCTGTCTGCTTCACCGCCCTTGGCATCGGTGCGAGCACCATCATCCCGAACCAGGAAGCCGCCGGCCCGATGGTGAGCATCGTGTTCTTCGTCCTGCTCTTCCTGTCCGGCCTGTGGTTCCCGCTGCAGAGCGGCTCCGTCCTTGCCAGGATCTCCGGCTACTTCCCGCTCCGCCCCATGATCAATGCGATGTTCAGGCCGTTCTATCTCGTCCCCGGCAGCTCGGCTTGGGCGTGGCACGACTTGCTCGTCGTTGCCATCTGGGGCGTCGTCGGGGCCTACGTAGCCGTGCGGCGCTTCAAGTGGGAACCGAGGCGGACCAGCTAGCGGTCGGCCCCGCGGCGGGTCGCGGACACTTCTCCCCTTGATAGCGGGTGAAACTGTCCGCGACTGCCCCGGCGAACGCGATCCGAGCCAGAATCAAGCTGGGTTCGCATCCGAACTGCGGCCGAGATCGGAGGCATCGGACGGCACGCCTCCCGACCCAGATCGCCCGGGCTGGTCTCGAAGGCCCCACACGCCCATACGCTAGGGCAGTGACCACCGAAACGACAGTCCGATCACTGACCGACGTCGTCATCTGCGAACCCGTCAGGACTCCGGTAGGAGCCTTCCGGGGCGTCCTCTCGCCCTTGAGCGCCGTCGAGTTGGCCACTTCGGCCCTGTCGTCGCTCCTGCAGCGCACAGGGCTCGGCGAAGGCGACGTGGACGACGTCGTCCTCGGCCACTGCTACCCGAGCGGCGAGTCGCCGGCAATCGGGCGCATTGCCGCCCTGGACGCCGGACTCGGGACGTCGGTACCCGGGCTGCAGATCGACAGGCGCTGCGGTTCGGGCCTGCAGGCTGTCCTGTACGCAGCGATGCAGGTCGCCTCAGGCACTGCCGACCTCGTGATAGCCGGCGGCGCCGAGTCGATGAGCCAGGCCGAGCACTACGCCCTCGGCCTGCGGGAGGGCGTTCGAGGAGACGGAGTCCAGCTGATGGACCGCCTGGCCCGGGCACGGGTCACCGCCGGCGGCAAGTTCCACCCTGTGCCTGGCGGCATGCTCGAGACGGCCGAAAACCTCCGCGCCAAGTACGGCATCAGCCGCGCCGAGCAGGACGAGCTGGCACTGCGCTCGCAGCAGGCGTGCGCGAAGGCCGTAGAGGCAGGACGTTTCGATGAGGAGATAGTGGCGGTCGAGGTGCCAGGGCGGCGCGGCGGGCCGCCCGGCGTCGTCACCAAGGACGAGCACCCACGACCGGACACCAGCCTGGAGGGCCTGGCAGCTCTGCGGCCTGTCCGTCTGGGCGCCGACCCCGAGTCGACGGTCACCGCCGGCAATGCGAGCGGGCAGAACGACGGCGCCGCCATGTGCGTCGTCACCACTCGATCGGTTGCCGATCGCCACGGGCTCAGGCCAATGCTCCGCCTCCTGTCGTGGGCGGTGGCTGGAGTCGGGCCCGAGGTCATGGGCCTAGGGCCGGTGCCCGCCACGGCGGCTGTTTTCGAACGTGCCGGCCTGACGTTCGCCGACATGGATCTCATCGAGCTAAACGAAGCCTTCGCCGCTCAGGTCATCGCCTGCCTGCGGGAATGGCAGCTGAGTGAGGCAGACCAGGAACGCCTCAATGTAAACGGCTCTGGCATCTCCCTCGGCCACCCCGTCGGCGCTACCGGCGCTCGCATCCTGGCGACGCTGGCCCACGAGATGGCCCGCCGCGGCAGCAAGTACGGGCTCGAGACGATGTGCATCGGGGGCGGGCAAGGACTGGCCGCCGTGTTCGAAGCGGTCAGCTGAGCGGCTGCGCTGGGAAGGCAGGCGCCACCGGACGCTCGCGCTGAAAGGCGGGATAGAGCTGGACGGTCGCAGCTTCCGAGGGCCACATGGCTTCGAAACGTTCCCCCAACCGACCCAGCCACTCCCCCACATACGGCGTAACCGCCGGTGTCGCCGGCAGGCGAGCGAAGTTGCGGAGCATGGTGATGAGCCGCTCCCGCTCGTTGAAGAGGTCGAACGAACGGTTGCTCTCGACGACAAAGGGCAGGCGACTCGCCAGGTGGAACACGAGCCAGGCGGCCGAGCAGCGAGACAGCCCGGCGTCGAAGCTGGCATCTTCGGAGACGGACGGCATAACGGGCGAGATCTCTGCTCGGTAGGCGGCCAGCATGCCGTCGAGCACGGGCTCGGGGAACCTGCGCCAGCACCAGCAGTTGGGCAGAGGAAGGACGAAGTAGGCGGCGTCGAGCAGGGCGTGGCGAAACGCTGCCACTTCGTAGTCGACCAGCTGGGCGACCCCCTCCCGGACCACGACGTTGTCGGGGCACGGATCGCCGGTCGTGAACGCCAGGCAATCGCCGGGTTCGGCCAAGAACGCCAGGATCTCCTCGAACTCGTCGGACACCCGGCCGCCGGGTGCGGGCAGCCCATGCCTCATCGACTCGCCTATGACGTCAGCCAGGCAGCCGCGAACGTCGCGGCGGCGGATGAAGTAACGATCACGCTGCCTGTCCACCGGTCCGAGACCCTGGCGGATCGCGTAGTACTCCTCGACGCGCCCGCTGCTCTCCCGGTGGAGCCTGCCGATGAGGCGAGCAAAGTCCACCATCGCCGTGGCCGCAGTACCGGCGTCCGACCAGAGCAGGATGTCCGAGAGCGACGGCGACTCGCCGAGATCCTCCAGTGCGATGACCCGGGCCTCCACGTCGCTCGAGAGCACGGCCGGGGCTATCGGCGGGTGGAAGGTAGCAAGAAACTGCAACGCCGCCAGCTCGTTGCGCCACTGCGTCTCGTGCGTCTCGCGCGTCTCGTGCGTCTCGGGCGAGGCGTCGACGGGAGGACCCTTCAGGATCATCGTCGCCGGCAGGCCCGCGACGCCACTCTCGACCGATACACGGATCACCCGTCCCGGGCGGAGCTCCTCCACCTCGATGAGCCGTACCGGCGAGCTGTGTCGCTCTGAGAGGTGGCGAGACATCACGTCCAAGTGATTCTGGCTCTCGGTCATTCACCACATGTACCAGCTCCCGCTGCACACAATGGGGGCATGCAGATAGTGCGCTTCGACGAGAAGGTGGCGGTGGAGGTCGGCGGGGGGGGATCGGCCATCCGCATCGGCGAGCTCACCGGCGACGACGCACGGGTCCGCGTGCAAGTCATCTACCTGGCGGCTGGCGGCGTCATCAGCCGGCACGAGGCTCATGCAAAGCAGATGCTCGCAGTCGTGGCCGGTGGCGGCTGGGCGACGGGAGGAGACGACAAGCGCCGAGAGCTCGGGACCGGGCGTGCCGCCGTCTGGGAGCCCGGTGAGCTGCACGAGACAGGCACTGAGACCGGCTTGACTGCACTCAGCGTCGAGGGGGAGTTCGAGCTCTGGGCGATCGCTGTCACCAAGGACATCGTCGTGACGGACTACGACTCTGGCTGGCCCGATTGTTTCGATCAGGTCGCCGCGGCCGTCTGGCCGGCCGTCGAGGACGTCGCCTTAAGGATCGACCACGTCGGGTCGACCTCGGTGCCGGGGTTGGCCGCCAAAGCGGTGATCGACATGGACATAGTGGTGGCATCCGAAGACGACGTTCGCCCTGTCATCGAGCGCCTTGCCAAGATCGGCTACCGCTGGCGAGGAGAGCTCGGGGTCGAGGGCCGGCAAGCGTTCTCGAGCTCGGCAGGCACCACCGGCGCCGGCCTGCCGTCTCACCACCTCTACCTCGTCGTCGAGAACAACAAGGCCCACCTCGACCACTGGCTGCTGCGCGACCTCCTCCGGGCCGACCCTGCCGCCCGGGAGAGATACGCCGAGCTCAAGCGCCACAACGCCGCCACGGCCGATGGCGATATCGACTACTACGTGGGCGCCAAGGCCGCCTTCGTCGCCCAGCTGCTGACGCGGGCGCGTCTGGACAAGGGCCTGCCTCCGGCGGACTACTGGGTCCCCGAGACGGCGGGATGAACGCGCGGCGCCTACGGCGGCGCCGGGTCTAACGGAGGCGGCTTGCCACTGGCGATGGTCTCAGGTACCCTTCCACTAACTGATTAGTGGAACGGTGTTTATGATCGAGTTTCAACTTGACACAACTTCGGGCGTGGCGACTTACCTGCAACTGGTCCAGCAGGTCCACCAGGCCCTCCAGCTCGGGCTACTCGAGCCGGGGGACCAGTTGCCAACGGCCCAGCAAGTCGTCTCCAAGCTGGCGATCAACCCCAACACCGTGCTCAAGGCTTACCGCGACCTGGAACGGGAGGGCCTCGTCCGCGCCAGGCCGGGTCAGGGGACGTTCGTCATCGGGTCGCTCCCCCGCATCGACCCCGCGACCCAGGCCCGGCTGCTGGCTTCCTTGAACGACTGGCTGGTGAAGGCGCGCAGCGCCGGCCTCGGCCCTGACGACGTCGAGGCCATCTACCGCACGGCGATCCGCGGCTTGCTCGCCGAAGGTGTGGCATGACGGCCGTCCTCGAGACTCACCGGCTCGGGAAGCGGTACCGGCGGCGCTGGGCGCTGCAGGACTGCGACCTCACGATCCCGGAAGGAAGAGTCGTCGGGCTCGTCGGCCCGAACGGGGCCGGCAAGACCACTCTGCTGCATCTGGCAGTCGGGCTGCTCCGGCCGACTGGCGGCACGGTCAGCGTGCTCGGCGAGACGCCGGGCGGGCAGGCCGAGCTGGGCAGGATCGGCTTCGTCGCCCAGCAGACGCCGGTGTACTCGGGCCTCTCGGTCGCCAAGCACTTGCGCATGGGTGCTCTCCTCAATCCGGGTTGTGACGCCGAGATGGCATCGCGCCGGATCGACCGCCTCGGTCTCGACCCGCGGCAGCGAGCTGGCTCCCTCTCCGGCGGGCAGCGAGCCCAGTTGGCACTCACGCTGGCCACGGCGAAGCGCCCAGACCTCCTCCTCCTCGACGAGCCAGTCGCCAGCTTGGACCCGCTGGCCCGCCGGGAGTTCCTCCAGACTCTGATGGAGGTCGTGGCCGAGGGCGGCGTCAGTGTCGTGCTCTCCTCGCACTTGGTCGCCGATCTCGAAAGGGTCTGCGACTACCTGGTCGTCCTTGTCGCCTCCCGCGTGCGGGTGGCCGGTGAGGTGAGCAGTCTGCTGGCATCCCACCATCGCCTCTCGGGACCGCGCCGCGATCCGAGCACCCTGCCGGCGAGCCAGGTGGTGATCGAGGAGAGCCACACCGACAAGCAATCGATGCTGCTGGTCCGCACGGACGAGCCGATCATCGACCCCGCCTGGACCGTCAAACCCGTGAGCATGGAAGACCTCGTCCTCGCTTACATGAGCGAAGGCCGCGGCACGGTCGCAGACTCCCCAACAGGCCTGGCGGTGGTGCAATGATCAGGTTCGCCTGGACCCAGTCGCGCACCCAGACGCTCGTCGGAGCGGCCGCCCTGGCTATCGTCGCCGTCGTGCTCGCCGTCACCGGCCTGCACTTGGTGCACCTGTACGACAGCAGTGTCGCCCGGTGCGCAGTGGCGGGCGACTGCAGCGCCGCAAGAGCTTCGTTGCTGCTGCACGACGGCACCATGCAAGCATGGCTCTCGGCCCTGGTGATCGTCGTGCCCGGCATCGCCGGGATCTTCTGGGGAGCGCCCCTCGTCGCCCACGAGCTCGAATCCGGGACGCACCGCCTGGCGTGGACCCAGACCGTCACCCGCACTCGCTGGACGGCAATCAAGCTGGGGGTCGGCGGCCTAGCCGCCATGGCCGCAGCCGGGCTGTTCAGCCTCATGGTGACCTGGTGGGCAAGCCCTCTCGACACAGCGGGGATGAACGCCTTCGGCTCGTTCGACTCGCGGGACATCGTCCCTGTCGGCTATGCCGCCTTCGCCCTGGCTCTGGGTGCTTTCCTCGGAGCTGTCATCCGCCGGACAGTGCCGGCGATGGCGGCCACCCTCGTGGCCTTCACCGCAGCCAGGCTGAGCTTCGTGCACCTGGTCCGCCCCCACCTTCTTGCGCCGGTTGTCCGGAACCTGGCCCTCAACCCGGTGTCGACGGGCATCGGCGCCTCCAGCACTAACGGTGGAGCCCCTACTGTCACTTTGCAGCCAACCGTGCCCGACATCCCCAACGCCTGGATCGTCTCGACACAGGTGGTGGACAAGGCCGGACATAGCCTCACACCCCAGATCTTCGCCAAGGACTGCCCTGGGCTCGGGCACTTCGCCGCGCCCAAGCCGGGCCTCAGCCATGTGCCTGCCCCCACCCAGAATGCGGTGCAGTCCTGCGTCGATCGAGTGGGCATGACCTACCACGAGATGCTGACCTACCAGCCGGCCTACCGCTACTGGGAGCTGCAGTGGTACGAGATGGCTGTATTCCTCGCCGCTGCCCTCGTCCTGGCCGGCGCCTGCGTGTGGTGGGTGCGGCGCAGGACGGCCTGAGCCTGGAGGCTCCGGACGGGCCACTTGCTGGCGCTAGCTTGCAGCTCATGGCAGCCATCGCTCGCTTCAAGGACATCTGCATAGACGCCAATGACTCCGCTCGGCTCGGTCGTTTCTGGGCCGAGGTCATCGGCCGCCACTACGAAGCGAAGACGGACGGCGGCGCCGTCCTCACCGGCCCGACGAGCCGGCACACCGTCTGGGTCAACGCGGTGCCCGAGCCGCGGCCGGGAAAGAACCGGGTGCACCTCGACATCTACGCCACTGCACTCACCGGCTTGGAGGAGCTGGGGGCACGCATCACCGAACCTGAGGGTGAAGATCGCAAGTGGACTGTCATGGCAGACGTCGAAGGCGGCGAGTTCTGCGCCTTCCTCCGGGCGGACCTGCCAGCCGAGCTGCTGCACGGCCTCGTCGTCGACAGCGCCGACCCGGCTGCCCAGGCGCGCTGGTGGGGAAGCGTCTATGACGCCGAGGTCGTCCACTACGCCGCCGAGCACTCGACAGTGCGGGGCATCGCCGGCATGCCGATCCTGACCATGGACTTCGTAGCCGTCCCCGAGCCCAAGACCGTGAAGAACCGCGTGCACTGGGACGTCAGCATCGACCGGCTGGAGCCGCTAGTCGGGGCCGGTGCCACGACCCTGCGACCGCCTGACCAAGAGCGCAACTGGTACGTGATGGCCGACCCCGAGGGCAACGAGTTCTGTGCCTTCGTCAAGACCGGCTCGTGATCGGGCGCCTGCACCACGTCGTCATCGACTGCCCTGATCCAGGCACCCTGGCCGGCTTCTACTCCGAGCTGCTGGGCCTGCCGATCACCTACCGCTCCAAGGACTGGGTGGTCGTGGCACACGACGAACGCACGTCAGGGCTTGCCTTCCAGCTCGCACCCGACCACCAGCCTCCGCGGTGGCCCGACCCCGATCGGCCACAGCAGTTCCACCTCGACATCATGGTAGAAGACCTCGACAAAGCCGACGCCGGCGCCAAGGCTATCGGCGCCGTACCGCTGGCGGGCGGCGATCACGTCTACGCCGACCCGGCCGGTCACCCCTTCTGCCTCGTGCTCAGGCCCGGCTGGGCGCCGCCCTTGGAGACCCTGCAGGGTTAAGGTCGAGCGCGGCAGTTTCACCCCGATATCCGGGGGAGAACTGACCGCGACCCGACGCCAGGAGGCCGCGGCGGGCGTCAATCGAGAGATCAAGGACGTCGCTCGCCTACCCGGACGGCCACACCACGACCCCCGTTCGCCTCCTCGGCGCCAGGGCAAGCTGCCCCTTGGTCGTTAAGTCTTACTACTGCGGGTAGCATGAGAGTATGAAGGTCAGTGTCAGCCTACCGGACGAGGACGTTGACTTCCTTGACGCCTACGCCAGCTCGCAAGGGTTCGCCTCCCGCTCTGCGGTGATGCACAAAGCCGTGCGGCTGCTCCGGACGTCAGAGCTGGGGCCTGCCTACGAAGATGCCTGGGCGGAGTGGTCGGAGGGCGAACAAGCCAACTGGGAACCCACCGTAGGTGATGGGCTCGGTTGATGAGGCGAGGCGAGATCTGCCTTGTCGGCCTGGAGCCGGTGCGGGGTGCCGAGGCCAACAAGCGACGGCCGGCGGTGATCGTGAGCAACGACGGCGCCAACACCACGGCAGAGCGATTGGGTCGCGGCGTGATAACCGTTGTGCCCGCTACGACAAGTACCGAGCACGTCTACCCGTTCCAGGTGCTGCTGCCAGCCTCGGATACGGGGCTTGACCGCGACTCAAAGGCTCAGGCGGAACAGATCCGGTCGGTGTCTGTCGAGCGGATCGGCCGCCGCGTCGGGACCGTGCCGCCAGATCTTCTGGCCGCGCTCGACGAAGCCCTGAGAGTCCACTTGGCGTTGTAGCTTGTCGCGGTGTCACCGCCGACGGCGCCATGACCGGCGCCACAACCGCTGACGGCCGGACACCGGGGCGCTGGCCGGCTCCGCGCTCACCGCGGCCGGCTCTGGGTCGGCGAGCGCCTGCTCGGCCCTCGTCTCGAGCCACTCGGCTACGACGGACTCGATATCGACTGGCCAGACATTCGACGGTGGACCGTCGATGGCTCCACTGTTGATCGCCCCGATCCGACCGTTGAGCTCCTCGAGGCGCTGGCGCACGCGCTGCTCCGAACGCACCGAGCCCAGCGACGCCAAGGTGTCCTCGCGGTCCTTGCGGATCGCCAGCGCCGGCGGCAGGAACGAGACACCTTCGTCGCGAAGCTTCTGCCGCACCCACCACATCTCGTGACGGGGGCGGTCCAAACCCGCCAACGGCTTGCCGTGCCCCGGCAGGTCGTCAAATTCTCCCCGCTCGTGCCCTTCCCGGATCACTGCGTCGATCCAGGATTCCCAGGAGACGCCCGCGGGCTTGCGTCCGACCACGCCGCGATTCTAAGAGTCAGTGAGCGCGAGGCGGCCGGGCCAGGGCGCCGGGCGGTGTCCCTAGACGCGGTTCTGCCGCAGCGAGGCCATGAAGCCCAGGTACGCCCCTTCACCGACCGAGTTCCATGCCTCGACCACCGGTGGCGGCATGGCCGTCAGCATGTGTTGGCGGTGCTCTTCCGTGAGCGACTCCCGGATGAGGCCGAGGATGAGCCATACGTTGTCGCCGGCGAAGTGCTGCAACCCGTGGCCGGGCAACGCCCCCCACTCTTCACCGCTCAGGTGGTCAGCAGCCAGCGGCAGCACTCCGGCCTCCTCGGCGTCGAGGTGGGGCACCAAAGCTTCTCCGAGCTCACCGAGAATCGACGTCAGCTCGGCGCCCGACTCGGCGTCGGCGTCGGCGGTCCACTTGCCGAGAACGGCGTGAGCCGACTCGACAGGTGCTTCGACGGCATGATGCTGGGAGGCGATCGTCCGCACGAGCTCGACCTCCTCGGGCGTGCACCGCTCGACCAGGAGCGGGGTCACCAACTCATCCTCGCCGCTGTGGTGAACCTCCAAGAAACGCAACACGTTGTAGTAATACGACCCCACCACCGCAGACCGCAGCGCATCGCCCGGCTCGACTGTCCCTATGTAGTCCGGCGCCCCCTCGAGGGCGTCCCGGAACACTTGGTGGACGGCGAGCATGTCGCTTGTGTCAGTTTGAGGCGCACCGCTCTCGTTCACTTCGACCATGTTTCCAGTCCTTCCATCCGTTCCCTCTGGCGCGGCGATCGTACCTGGCATGCGGCGACCCCACCTTTGCAAGACTCCCAACCCGTGATGGTCTCGGACGCCGGCACCACCGGTCGTGGACAATTCCACCCGCTATCCGGGGGAGAAATGTCCACGCGCTCGCCAGGTCCGCCGTTCGCAGGAGTGAGACGGGCGGCCACCAACTCACCGGACGCTCGGAAGGACCAGTCCTAGGGACGCCGGGAGTGCCTATCCTGCCCTCCATGGCCTCCCGCCCGCTGACCGATCGGCCGGCAGCCCCCAGAATCCGTCCGCTCCCACCCGAGGAGGTCGACGGTGCGGCCGCAGACCTGCTCAGTGCCTCGGCCCTGCCCGACGCCAACATCTTCAGGACGCTGGTACGGGCGCCGGGCTTGATGCGCAGGTGGCTCCCCTTCGCAGGCAAGCTCCTAAACGGCAAGCTCCCGGCCCGGGATCGTGAGCTGCTCATCCTCAGAACTGCCTGGAATTGCAAGGCGGAGTACGAGTGGTCGCAGCACGTCCCACTCGGGGCGCGGGTGGGGCTGACGGCCGAGGAGATAGAGAGAATCACGCAGGTGCAGCCGAGCGGTTGGGGCCAAGTCGACACAGCGCTGCTGCGGGCTGCCGACGAGCTGCACAGCCAGCAGTGCATCAGCGACGAGACATGGATGGCGCTCGCCGCTCACTATGACGAGCAGCAACTGATCGAGCTGCCGATGCTCGTCGGCCACTACCACTTGGTCGGCATGACCCTCAACAGTCTGGGGGTCGCCCTCGATCCCGGGCTGAGAGGTTTCCCCGAATGAGCGACCTGCCGCCCGAAGCACTGGGGGCGACGCTCGGCTCGGGACGTCTGCGAGACCGCAAGATCCTGGTCGTCGGTGCCGGCACGCAGGCCGGGCCGGATCCCGACGCCCCCATCGGGAACGGCCGAGCCATCAGCATCCTGAGCGCTCGCGAGGGTGCGGACGTGGCCTGCCTCGACCTCAAAGCCGACGCGGCGGAGGTTACGGCAAGGCTCGTCGAAGCTGAAGGACGCCACGCAGTGGTCCTCACCGGCGACGCCTCGGACCCCGCCGTCATCGCCTCGGTCGTCTCGAAGGCGGTCGACGGCCTCGGCGGCTTGGACGGCCTGGTGCTCAACGTGGGGATCGGCCGTGGCACCGGTCTCGCAGGCACGACCGCCGAGGACTGGGACCGGACGTTCGCCGTCAACGTGCGCTCGCACTTCCTCGCCTGCCAGGCGGCTCTGCCACTGCTGCCCACCGGCAGCTCGATCGTGTTCATCTCGTCGGTCGCAGCACTCAAGCCGGGTAGTCGCGTCCCTGCATACGACTCCTCCAAGGCTGCCTTGTCAGGGCTGGGACGCCAGGTCGCAGCCGAAGGCGGGCGCCGAGGTGTGCGCGCCAATGTCGTCGCCCCCGGGCTCATCGACACGCCACTCGGCCGCCGGGCGTCTGCCGGCCGCCCTTCCCGCCAGCGCACCCCCGTCGCGCTCGGCCGCCAGGGCACGGCCTGGGAGGTCGCCGAGGCAGTCGTGTGGCTGCTCTCGACACAGTCCAGTTACGTCACGGGCCAAGTGCTCGCCGTCGACGGCGGTCTCAGCACGCTCTAGCGCCGCTGTCGCCAGTGGCAGCACGCTGCCGAGACGCCGACCTGGCTACTGTCGCCGTCCATGGCGAGCGAATACGACTGGGTGGAAGCAACCCGACGAAACGCCCGATCGGTGCAAACCACCATCGGCTGGATCTTCTGGGATCCCGGAGCTGTCACCCGTTACGAGGTGCTGGGCCTGCCGCGAGAGCTCGGGTACATTGCCGCACGCTGCGCACCCCTGGCTCCGGCAGGGAGGTCAAGTGTCGTGGCGGCGTTCGGGTCGATCTCAGCACTCGGCATCGGGTGGGCTTTCGATCTCGTCCAACAGTCGACCACGTTCGGAGCCGTTTGGCAGGCCCGCGATGAGGCCGTCGCCGAAGGCTTGGCGACTCACGCGCCTGGAATTCTCGAGCCGATAGGCGCCCTGGGACCAATTCTTTGGCCAGTCGTCGACCGACTCCCGACGGTCGGCCGGGTGCTCTTCGCCGCACATCTCGACATGCCCCGACCCGAGGATCCCGTGCTGTCGGGCTGGCACGCCATCAACTGCCTGCGGGAGTGGCGCGGCGACACCCACTGGGCGCTTGTGGCGACAGCGGGGCTGAGCGGTGTCGAGGCTTCGATCCTCCACAACGAGTGGCTCGCCTACGAGGCAGATTGGATACCCGTCTCTCGTGGCACCGACCGCAGCGACCTCGAAGCCGCGTGGGGCTCCTTGAGGCGCCGCGGTCTGGCCGATGGACACGCGGCAACGGGGGCTGGGATTGCACTACGCCAGCGCATCGAAGACGAGACCGACCGCCTCACGACTCAGCCATGGGAGCTCCTCGGGGAGGCGGTTACGGAAGGATTCGCCCGGGACTTCGAGCCTGCCTGCGAACTGCTGTTAAAGAGGGTCGACGAGACCGCCGGCCCGAACTATCAACCTGCGTCGCGCTTGCGCAACCGCTAACGGGGATCGAACACGCCACAGTGGCAGGCTGGTCGCCGAGCCACCCTAGGTGAGCGACCACGAACGGTGTATGTTGATGGTGTATGCACCGAACAAACATCTACCTGACTGAGCGCCAGGAAGCAGCTCTCGACGCCCGCGGTGTGGCCTCGGGCTCCAACCGCAGCGAGGTCATTCGAGCCATTCTCGATGCCGAGCTGGGCTTGGACGACGTCGACAGCGATCTCGACGAAGCTCTGGCCAGCAGCGCGGCTGGCATCGCCATGCTTGCCCGCCGCCTATCGGCCAGAGACCCCGACCTTTCGATAGACAGCTAGCGAGGTGATCATCCTCGACGACCACCTCGCCCTCCTGGCGATCGCCGGCAGGCTTCCGGGGGACTCGGCCCACGAGACCTTGACGACCACCTACTCCTTTCACTACCGACTCGTGCGCGCCGTGTCCGACGATGCCTCCCACGGCTCGCTGTCACGGCGACTGCCCAATCCGGCAGTCGCCCTCCGCCGGCTTGTCCATCCCCCGGCCGACCGTCTCACAGTCCTCGACCCCCGCTCAAGCCTCGAGGTGGCAGTCGCCGCCGCCCGCCGCCACAACGCCAACCTGATCCTCGCCGAGTTGATCGGCGCGGCCGTCTTCCATGGCGCCAAGGTGCGTTTAACAGCAGGCAACGTTGGTCTCGGGTGGCCGGCGGCGATGGCGGCCGAAGGGATCGACATGACGACCGTCACGGTCTAGCCAGCCCGGTCCGGCTTGCCGTACGCCCTTGCCGCCGGCTCCGGCAGGTACCGTGGCAGTAGTGGCCGAGGACCGGGACCGTTGGGATGCTGAGACCTCGCCATCTGCCTGGCTGCAGCCTGGCGAGCGCGTCCTCTGGCGCGGGCGCCCCGACGCCAGGGTGATATTCGCCCGGCAGGATGCCTACCTCGTACCTGTCTCGGTCGTCTGGACCGGCTTCTTCGCCGTGATGTCGCTCTCGGGCCATCTCGGTCCCCGGGGTGGGATCGGGCTGGGAGCGGTTCCATTCCTCGCGTTCGGGGCATACCTGGTGTTGGGACGCTTCGTCACCAAGGTGCTGGGACGCCGGCGCACCCGGTATGCGATAACCAACCAGCGTGCGGTCGAACTGAGCGCCTCCACAGTCATGCACTCGGTTGACATCACATCCTCCTTGAAGCTCTTGCCGAGGCGTGACCGGCGACACGGCTCGCTCATCTGGCAACCAGGGGCGTGGACGAAATGGGATCCGGCGCACACTCCACGCCGGGGCCGCCGTTCCTCGGACTGGCTGGACTTGCGTGGCACAGCGTGGCCGGGCTCGCGGCGATACGACTCGGCGGGCGTGGCGATGATCGACATGGGCGACTACGAGGCTGCCGTCGGTGCCGCCCGGCGCGCCCGCTTCGAGCTTGGAGTCGTCGAGCAACTTCCCGCCGAAAGGGCCGTGCGGGCCCTGCAGTTTCCTCGTTGGGCTGGCATGGGATCGCCAAAAGCGGCCTCGCACTGGTTGCGCGAGAAGCTCCGCCGCCGGCCCTACGCCATCTGGAGCCCATTGCCGCCCTACGAGGTGGCACGGCGCCTCTTCGAGAACCTCTCTCAGGTCGCGAGCCCCTTCGCGGCGAGAGGCTTGGGCGCCCGGGAAGGCTCGGGCGCCCGGGGCCGCTTGACAGGCTCGTGCCTCGTGGTGCGGGGCGGCGCCTCGCAGCGCAACGCCTGGAGCACCGAGTTCGATGCGACCATCACCCAAGAACAGGACGGCACCTCATTGAAAGGCAGCCTCGGTCCTAGCGCTCTCATGCCTGCCTTCACGATCGTGTGGTTGGGCGTGGCCTCGCTGCTTTGCGTGAGCAGCGTCATTGGCTTCGTTTCTGGCGTTGCGCAAGGACATCCGCACGCCGCCAGCCTGGTGGGCAGCCTCGTGGGAGCCGCACTGCTCACGATATTCGTCGCAGTGACAGCCGCCGGCACGCGTGCGGCCGAACGTGAGTGGGTGGACACCGAGCGCTGGATCAGATGGCTGCTTGAGTCCCCGCCGTCGCAGCGCCTGCCGCCGGACTGATGGTCACCGCCACGGACAGCTCTTCGACCACGTCGGCCAACCGCCTCACCTCCTCGACGGACGGGGCCAGCTCGTAAGCGTCGTGGTGGCAGATCGCCGACAACTGGGACCAGGCTGCTGCCGCCCGGCGCCCTAGCCCCTCCTCGACATAGAACGGCAGCGAGATGAGCTGTGCCCGATGACTCACTCGCTCCATCCCGGGCTCCGCCATGACCCAGAAGGCGGAGAGATCGTCTTCCAGGCACTGGCGCAAGAGGAGTGCCGCAGCCACGCGGAGCGTCCCACCGAGACGCCGGTCCGGGCGGGCGACGAGGGCACGGACGGCCTCGGGCACGCTGGATGCAACAACCACCTCAGGCTCCGTCCAGCTGGGCGATCAGCTTCCGCGTCCGATCGGCGAGATTGCGCAAGTCCCCGGCTGCACCCTCATGGCTTCCCCGGTTGAGCTCGGCCACGCAGTCGCCGGCATCTGCGCCGAAGCGGTTGTTGAGGGTCCTCAGCACATCGCCGCCACGAGCGGCGTCGCCGAACAGAACCAGAGCCAGGCGAGGCAGCAGCTTTCCCGTCGACGCGAGCATCGAGGCGATCTCCGAATGTGAGCGCCCCTCGCCCAGCAGGCGGCGCCACGTGAGGTCGCTGCAGGTCGCCTCGACAGCCCGCCTGCAGATACCGGGCACGACCCGACCCGGCACGCCGGCCGGCATGTTCTCGGTAGCAAGCACAGCACCGACGTCGTCGAGCATGTTCTCCGCAGGCGTGCTGCGAGAACGGATCGACACCTGGGACAGCTGAGTGCGGGTGACCTCCAGCACCGTGGCGGCAATGCCGAGCCGCCGGCAGGCGTCGGGCAACCGAGCGTCGTGGGTGAAGACGACCACCTGGCGTGACGATGCCAATTCACTGAGCACTCTGGCGAGCCCGTCTATGCGTACGAAGTCCATCGCCTGCACCGGGTCGTCAATCACTACGAAACGAAATGGGCTCACCCCCATCGTCGCCCTCGGCAAGAACATCGCCAGCGCCAAGGCATGAAGCTCGCCTTGCGACATCACGGACAGCGCCGCACCGTCGACAGAGTCCACCTGGACGTTGACGTCGACCCGTCTCGAAGTCCCTGTGCCGCTGAGGGCGACACCTGTCACCGACACGTTCGAGTCGTTGCAGAACATTTGCCAGATGCCCATCACCTGACCCGCGATAGGTTCCAGGCGCTCGTTGCGAACGGTCCTGGTGGCCTGACGCAGCCAGTTGGCGGCGGTCTTGAGATCGGCCGTCCTGTCCATCCCAGCTTTCGCCGTGCGCGCCCGCGGGAGCCAGGCCGCCAACTGCGCACCCACCGGCTGCCAGGCGTCCTGGCGAGCGTGCAGCTCGACAAGAGCGGCGGTGCGGAGGCGCTCGACTGCCTCGGCCATCGGCGGTGCACGGTTGGTGAGATGAGCTGCCAGGTCGGCAGCGTCCTCTGGGAGCATCGCCCACGACTCCCAGAGCCTGCGGACCTCGTCGCCGTCGACTCCGGGCGCCCCCGAGCCAAGTGCAGCCGGGAGAGGGTCAACCACAGACTTGGCAGCGACGACGGCCCCGTCGAGCTCAGACCGTGCACGCCGGACGGCCGCGGCCTCCCGGCGGAGCCGCTCCACCTCTGATGTAGTGGCAGCGACCCAGTCGGCATCGAGCGCCGCAGCGGTCCCACAGACCGGGCACACGGCGTCTTGCTGATGCTGTCGGTGGAACGCCAGTGCTTGTTCGAGCAAGCCGGCCAGTTCGTCGGCTCGCCCGGAGTCGCTGCCTTTCAGCTCGGCGAGCGCCGCCGAGGCGGACGTGACCGCCACGGCCAGTTCGATGGCCGCCGGCGCGTCGACGGCGGACAGGCGGGTCAACTCCTCGAGGGCACCGATTCCTTCGCCGGCAGCCAGTGGGCCGGCGACGAGGCTCTCGAGTACTTCCAGGCGCCAGTGGTCGCTCTTGCCCAGTGCGGCAACGGCGATCTCTGCCCGATGGTCGTCCAAGCCCAGTGCCAGATCGTGCAGCCGCTTGGCCTCGCGTCGAGCTTCGGCGTAGTCGCTGTCGAGGCGCTTGCGTGCAAGATCCAGCCTGTCAGCCGCCGCTGTCCACTCGTCGAGGCCAAGCACGGCACTGACGGCATCGTGGAGGTGGGACGGCCCCTCGTCGAGCAGGCCGCCGAGCTCGTTGTACGACAGGAACGGTCTCCAAGTTGCCAGCGCAGCCGCCCAACCGCCCAGGTCGGCAGGTAGCTCCTTGCCACCTGGAGCCTGCACGGTCGAGGTCGCTGCTGCTAGCCCGGCGTTCGGCTGCCACTTGCGACGCAGGACCGTGGCCCCGGGTTGCCCGCTCAGCGAGAGCCTGAGCTCTATCGAGCGCCCGGCGCCGGCGTCGTGATGGAGGCAGGCCCAGCCCTCCTGCCAGACCTTGGGACGCTGCTCGAAGCGGCTCGACTTGCCCGTGAAAGCCAACTCGGCCGCCTCGGCGAAGCTCGACTTCCCTGACCCGTTGCGCCCCGTGATGATGGTGAGGCCCGGCTGTGGCTTCAGCCCCAGCCTCGTCTTCGGCCCAATGCCTCGGAACCCCTCGACGGTGATCTCCCCAAGAAACACCTCCTCTTGCGGCACGACCGTGACCGCTTGCGGCGGCGGCAGCTCGGGCGGCGCGCCACCGAGCTGATCGGTGAGTGTCTCGTCGCCTAGCGCGGCGGCCAGTATCAGGTCACCCACGGCGCCGCCCGGTCCGCCATCGGCAAGCCGCGACACGAGCAGGTCAATCGGGTCGGTCGGGTCAGCCACGCTGACACCGTAGTCAGGACCAAGTTGGCCCGTACGAGGCTCCCTGGCGCCGTTCGAGGCGGCCCCTAACTGAGGCTGAGAGTCTCCACGCCGAGCAGGCGGTACGTGCCGGCCGCTCGCTCGTCGCGGGTGGCCAGAACGAGGCCGTGCTTTACTGCCGTGGCACCAACCAGGGCGTCGTAGATCGCCCCGCCGCTGATCCCCAAGTCGCCGACTCGCCCGAGCAGCCGCGCCGACGCCTCCTCCCCCAAAAAACGAGAGTCCTCGAACGCCCTACGAACCACCTCACTCACCACCCGTGGAGATCGGCGAAGGGGAGCCGGGAGCCGAGTGAGGACCGAGAAAGTCTCGAAGGCCGCATGGCCGGCAAGGCCCAACCGCCGGCCCTGCAGGGCCGCGACGGTGCTCGCGTGGTAGTCGTGGTCGATGACAACAAGAGCAACGGCCACGCTCGTGTCTACGAGCACAGTCGCAGCCGCCGGGGCTGACCGCTTACCGGCGGCCGGCATCGATCACGGCGCGTACGACCTCGTCGTCGAGGCGTTGGCCTGCCGAGGGGATCACCCAGCGGCCGTCCTCCTCGACCAGGTCCTCGGCCGACACCGGCTCGATCCGGATGCCGGCGCCGTCGATGCTCACGTCCACGACGCCGGCTCGCAGGCCTACCTGCTCGCGCAGCACCTTCGGCAGCACGAGCCGGCCTGCCTTGTCAATGGTGGTCCTCATACCAGAAGGCTACCATCGAGATGGTAAAGGAGTGTCAGCTGAGCGTGCCGCTTGGTGGCGGGCAGCGCTCCGCAGGCGCTCAGCCCGTGACCACCAAGGTAAACGCCCGCGTCGCCTCCTGGACCGAGTCGTCGGGATCCTTCGCCTCGATGGTGACCGAAGCCGAGGTGGCGACGGCAGGCGTACCGGAGATCGCTCCGGTGACCCTGTTGAGCGTCAGGCCCTTCGGCAGGGCTCCCTTGGTGACCTGCCAGCCTGGTGTCCCGTCACCGCCGCTCCACTTGAGACGGAACGAGTACGCGACTGACCTCGTCGCGTTGGGCAGCTTCGTCGTGACGATCACGAGCGCCGGCGCCGACTTGCCGGCGAGCCCGGCATCACCGGCCACACCCAGCGACCCGGCAGTTCCCGGCAACCCGATGGTGCCGTCTTCGCCAGCCTTGCCGTTGGGACTACCCGTGCCCTTCTTTCCGCCGGTCCCCGCTGTGCCACCCGGGCCTGGAGAACCTCGGCCACCTGCCTTCACCTGATTCTCGGTCAACTTGATCCCGCCCGAGCTGACGTAGGCCTGCCCCGTCACGGCAGCCGCGCCACCGGTGGCGGACCCGCCGCCGCCACCGTCGCCGCCGTTCCCGCCGTCACCGCCATCGCCGCCGTCACCAGCTGATCCGGCCGCCTCGAAGTTCGAGGCACCTCCGTCGCCGCCGATGCCACCGTTGCCGCCGTCACCGGCTGCGCCACCCTGCCCGCCAGCGCCCCCAGATGCTTTGGAGGAGGCAATCGCGGCGCTACGCAAGACCGGCGATTCCGCCGAGTAAAGGGCGCCGCCATAGGCCTTCCCGCCGTCGCCGCCGTCACCACCGTCTCCACCGTCACCGCCGTCAGCGGCAGAGGAACCGTCGCCCGGGCGAATCTTCGGGTAGGGCTTGCCGGATGTGCCAACGCCGCAGCCGGCGATGCCATACCCACCAATCGTGCCGCTGACAGCCGATCCGCCAGCCCCTCCGCCCCCTGCAGTCGCCGTTGCCACGGAGAAGTCGGAGCTCGTCACCGAGAGCTGCCCGCCGTCGGCGATCGCACCTCCGTAGGCGTCGCCGCCGTCTCCACCGTCACCACCGTCACCGGCATCACCGGTCGGTCCTGGATTGCCCGCCGTCCCGCCGGTGGGCCAACCCCAACAGCCGCCGTAGGCCGGCATACCTCCAAAGCCGGCCGCCGGCATACCTCCCGAGCCACCCTCACCGCCAGTCGTCGAGTCCTTGGTGAAGGTCGAAGAGGAGACGACGAGCGTGCCGGAGTTGTCGATCGCACCCCCGTCCGCCTCGCCGCCCGAACCGCCCTTGCCGCCGTCCCCACCAGCTGCAAAGTCTCCGGCGTTGCCCCCGTTCCCTGCTTTGGCCGAGATGACCACGCCAGAACCGGAGGACGAGAGGCACTCGCCACCGCCGCCTGCGCCACCGCCACCTCCAGCCGAGCCGGGATCGGCGCCGTCTCCGCCGTCACCGGCGTCTCCTCCGACGGCCTTGTCGCCTGTGAAGGTCGACCCGGTCACCACCAGGCTCCCGTCGTTCTCGATGGCGCCGCCAGCGGCAGCCCCTCCGTCTCCGCCGTCGCCTCCGTCGCCTCCGTCGCCCGCGTTGCCTCCGTTGCCGCCGCTACCGGCTGCTCCCGGTGAGCCCTGGCCTGGTGCGCCGTTGTAAAAGCCTCCGTAGCCGCCCGTGCTGTAAGCCCCGTTCGTCGGATCGCCGACGTTGCCTGGCTGCGCCGCTTGGGAGGTGTAGTTGCTCGTGCAACTGCCGCTTCCACCGCCGGCTCCGCCACCGCCACCTCCACCGGCGCTTCCTCCCGGTCCGCCTCCACCGCCGCGCCCGCCGGTACCACCGAGTGCTTCGCTGTCAGAGATCGTGACCTTCTGGAGCGTCACGGTGGCGGCGGCATCGATCAGCATTGCACCGCCTTCGGCGTCGCGCCCAGCTGCTGCTGGCCCGCCGTCGCCTCCTGGCCCGCCGTCGGTGCCGTTGCCTCCCTTGCCTCCGTTCGGCAGGCCTTGCGCGCCGGCAACACCCCCTGTGCCGTCATTTCCGGCACCACCGGCGATCCCGCCGGCACCCGCTTTGGCCTTGGACACCCCCGCCGTGAGCGTCAGATCCGTCAGCGTCAGGGTTCCCCCGCTAACGTCGAAGATCCTGACCTTGTTGTCGCCGCTCAGCGTGACCTTCTTGCCGGCACCGCTGAGAGACACCACCTTCCCCTTCGCGAAGGTGAGCGCTCTCGTCAGCGTGATCGTGCCGCTACAGCCGAACTGGTAGCTTCCGCTCCCCGAGAGGGCCGACTGAACGGCCGACTGCGAGCATGCGATGGTCTTGGGCGTCGCGGAGGCCCGTGTCGGTGCCGCCTCGGCAACCGGCGCCAGCCCGACGAGAACTCCGACGGCGAAGATCCCGGCCACACCGGCTACAACTGTAGAGACGGCGCCTTGAGCGACTCTCTGTCGTTTCGCCCGTTGTGGCTCGGACAGCGCCGAGCGCGATCTGACACAGAACATTGGCGGATGTTACGCCTCTCATTTGTGTCTCGCTGAGCCGTCGCAACACGCCTCTCGCCTTCCCGCGCCTTGCCGGCCGGAGACGAACTGGCGGCAGGCAGGGGAACATAGGACCCGAACACGCGTCCAGTTGCTGGGGTCGCCGCAGGCACTACCTCGTCACGGCGCCACCGCCCTCAACCTCGACACCTCCAAGCCAGAGCGGGGCCGCGATCGTCTGACGCGCGCAGCCTGCCAGATGTTGGTGAAGTCCCGGACAACCGCCGGCTGGTCAGGAACCGAGTGCGCGGTCTCCCAGTAGAGCATGGTCTCGTACATCCGACGCCCATACAGGTACGTGCCGAGCGGTCGCTCAAGCTCGTTGACGAATGCGAACAGCTCCTCGTCGGGCTCGGCCCAGTCGAAGCGGCCCTCGCCATCCTCGACATAGCCGTCGAGTGACGCGATCGCGCAGTAGATCAGCTTGGCCATGGTTCCCCTCGATTCACTTCACTCGGTACTCGATGAAGGTGGCGAACGGTGACTGGCGCACTCCGAGGTGCTCGAGCTCCAGCGTCTCGGAGTAACCGTCGAAAAGGCGCTTGCCCGCACCGAGCACCACCGGGGCGACGATGAGCGTGAGCTCGTCAACGAGCCCACCAGCCAGGGCCTGGCGGATGATCTGGGCGCCGCCCATCACGTGCACGTGTTTACCACCGGCGGCCCGTCCGGGCCTGTTCGATCGCCTCGGGGAGGCCTCCGACGAATACGAAGTCGTCGCCGTCCGGTTGCTCCTCGGGGCGGTGGGTGACCACGAATAACGGGACGCCGAGCGGGTTCCGGTCACCCCAGTGCCCGGCCGCCTCGTAGGTGCCCCTCCCGGCAACCACCGCGCCGTTGGCCGCCATGGTCTCCTCCAGCACGGCCTTGTCCTCACCGGTCGCCTCCCCTCGCTCGGGCGAGTCGTAGCTCCAGGGGCGACCGAATACCCAGTAGTGCAGGCGCTCACCCCCGACCCCAAGGCCACAGCCGGGGCCGCCACCCGGCCCTGTGATATAGCCGTCCAGCGAGATGGTGATGCCTACGAGTACCGTGCCCACGTCTTCTCCTGTTGCGATCTGCGAAGACACCGTTGTCGGTGGCATCGACGATTGGACGGTTGGGACGGGCAACACTCATCGCCGGGCGGTGTGGCGACTCCCGGGAGTGCAGCCAAGGCTCGGTCATTCGATGCTCAGCCAAGTCTAGGTATCGATGGCTGGTCTTGATCGAGCACCTTGCGCGCCAGCCGCTTTGGCGCCACGAGCGTGTAGGAGGTGCGAACCCACTCCTCGATCTCCCGCCAACGGGGCCGGGAGAACCGCCCGCCGACCGTCACCGATACCCAGCCGTGACGACCAAGCCCATGGCCAGTGGGAACTACGTCCGGATCGGTCGCCGTCACCGCCTCTGCTTCCTCCTTCGAGAGCTTGACAGTCACGGTCCTGGCGTCCGTGCTTGCGAAGACGAAAGCCTTGCCACCAACTCGAAACGTCGGCTCTCCTCCCCACGCCGCGATGTCCACCCTCACCGCCTCTGGCAGCCTCGCAACGATCTCTTCCAGGCGGTCCATGTTTGCCACGGGAGCATTCCGGCCGCTCGGTCGGCGGCGCCGCTTACTGGGCGAGGCGCCAGCCTCACCGGCGGCTGCGACCTAGGCGCTTCGGTCGCCGCCAGCGACGGAAAGACTTTCATCAACATCGTGGAGTCCGACTCGGTCGACATGGCCAACTCGGCAACCTACGCACCGTACTTCGACTCAGTTGAAGTCCTCCCGGTAGGGCCTGTAGACGACGCCTGGATGGCAGCAATCCAGAAGGCCATAGCCACCTGGGACTCAGCGGCGCCTGGTTAGTCGCCACACCCGCGCCTTCGGCGCCCGCTCTGATTGCCGTCGAGCTAGACGGCTAGGACCACGGGAGCACGGCCTGCCGGATGAGCCCGAAACGCACCCGCTCCTGTTCGAGGCGGACGTGGTGCCCGTAGGTGTCCTCCACGAGGTCCCGGTAGAGCGCCGCCTCCTCCGCCTTGAGGTTGGAAAGATGCCGGTTCGTCGGTGATGGCTCGACCACCCACTGACGGCGATGTGCCAGCAAGGTGTCGGTGTCCATCAAGATCGAGGTGACGTCTGGAAGGCGGCTGCGGAATCGGTCGAGGATGTCGAAGCCGTAAGTGTCGACATCGCCCCAGTAGACGACCTCCTTGCCGCTAAGCCAGGGAAGGTCGAGCGTGTTCGTCAAGGCGAAGCCGGCACCGAAGACGACGACGGCGTCCTCCAACGGAGGGAAGGCCAAGTAAGTGACCTCGTTCTCGACGACGAATACTCGCCCGGCACCGAGCGGGTGGTCTGCCAGCTCGTCGGTCCGGAGCGAGATCTCGGTGATGCCGGCCGGGAAGGGTGAGACACCTTGGTCGAGGAGGCGTAACCGCGTATAGGAAGGACGTGAGAGGTACCCGAAGCGCCGAGCGAAGTTCCTCCCGGGGACGAGGGCGTCAAGGCGTTCCTGCGGCAGGGTCGCCACGAGCAAGTCGGCCAGCAATCTCTCGTGCCTCTCGACGAACTTTGTATCAACGCCGGCCACGTCGATGTGGCGCAGGTACAAGTTTCCAGCCTCATTGGCACGCATCCAAGCCACAGCTGCCAGCAGGTCGGGCCAGATCGCCTCGTTCTCGAGGGCAGCGGTCGGGTGCGCCTGAAGCCAGACCAGCAACGCCGGGACCTCCTCAGCCGTGTGCGCCATCATGGCGTCGAGCGACCGGACCTGAGCCGTTGTGCCCAGTAGGCGGCACAGTTGCTCGAACGACTCGACGATGACCCGCGCCGGCACCGTGTTCGCTCCGACGTGGCGGCTCTGGATGGTTCGGTACTCGACGCCGAACCTCGGGCGTCCAGCCGCCTGGGAATCCCGTTCGAAACGACCAGCCCACCCGCGAACCTCGTCAAACGACTCCAGCAATGCGCTGGCTGGCGGCGCTTGGACCGTGAGTCTGACGGGATCCCACGGCTCGCCGGCTGCGTAAGCCTTCAGGTAGCGGCCGGAGCTCCATCGTGGGCGAGCAGTACAGAAGGGGCAGCGTCGCTTCACTGAACAGGCGCTCCCGCTGCTCGCGCAGCTCCGAAGGCACTTGAGCGGTGTGCTCCCTGGCGTACAGCCCGGCGAGCCCCAACCCACCTCCGCGGTACAGGTCGCGGAAGAACGGGTTGACTCGGCCGAGGGTCTCGCTGTCGAGCTGCCGCCTGATCGGATCGTCGGCGGCACTTTTGCCGTCGCCAAGAGCCCAGCGGATCGCCGACGCCTTGATCCGGTAGCCCGGCCTCCCGAGGCTGTCCGCCATCACCTGGGTCAAGAGCCCAACCGAGGCCAAGGCCGTCAGCATGTCGGTGATGACGTGCTGCGCATCGTCCGTGGTCAATTCGCGACCGATGCCCTTGCTGGTCCTCAGGTAGCGCCCGAAGGCCGCCCGGCCCGAGAGGTTGACGTCCGACCGCATGGCACCGGCGGTGCCGGCCCGCGCGAAGGCGGTACCGACCTCCTCCATGCGATCACTGCCGGCAATGACCCATGGTTCCTTCAGCTGCTGGCCGGACTCGCGCTGGAGGCGCTCGTAACCTGGCGGCGTCAGGCAATCGACGTCGACTGCGAGCACTCTTCGCATCTCGTCGAGGAGGATCTTGCACAGTTCCTGCCGCAGGTCGGCAGGCGCGGCGGCGATGGCTTCGTGCTTGTCGCTCCAAGTGTCGGCATCGCTCGCTATCTCGGGCAGATCGACGTAACGGACCACGAGGAGACCGACCTGTTCCAGGTTGGGCATGGTGACCCGCCAGCCACGCTTCAGATCCGTGTACAAGCGGTACTCGACCACGGCGCGAAGCGCCCTGTCCACCATGTCGCGCTGCTGCGGGAACTTGACGCCCGGACTGTCGGCGTAGTCCGCCAGCTCCAGTCCCATCGCTGCGGTAACGGCCTGTGAGACGACTTCGTGTGTGAGGCCGGCTGGGGCGGCTGACAGCGCCCGGCACAGGGCGGCTCGCAGCTGGGCGACTTGGGCGAAGTCGTTGAAGTGCCCCGCCTGCAACGAGGCATCCTGGCGGTTGTCCACGAAGGTCAACAGTTTGCGAGCCTCCGGCGCCAGCTCTTGCGAGCTGAACCGGCGCAGCGAATTGACCACGCTCGCAGAGAGCACTGTTACTGCCGAGGAGCGACCCTCCTGATCGAGCGTCGCCAACTTGGCGAAGTCGCTCCCTCGCACTTGCTCGTAGGAGACCCGGCAGCGGAGACAGAAGGCGAAAGGCGTCGACATGAACCAGCATCGGAGCCCTTCGCCCTCGGTTCCAACGGTGCCGTCGGGCAGCAACCACACGCTCGCCGGCAGGTATTTGCGCTTGTTCGGGGCTACCGAGGCTGGGCCGCCGCCGCCGTCGACGAGCCAGTGGTCGGGCAGCCTGCCCTCGGTGACGGGATCAGCCGGCCACGGGTGATCCTCGGAGGCATAGATGTAGCCGGTGACCATGTCACCGCCAGAGGCGTCCCTGTCGCTGCGAGGAAGGTAAACCACGCCGCCGTCGCGTTCCACGCGCGCCACCACGTAGTAGTCCTGCCCACACTCGCGGCAATAGCCGAGGGGCAGTAACGACTTGGAGGCGTCACCGGGGACACTCAACTGGTAGTGACTCGTGAGGTGGCGCTCACTGGGCGACTCGAGGCTGGCGTAGACGTTGTCGCCCTTGGAGATGAACTGGTGGAGCCGGAAGGCGAACAAAGGCCGCCGGTCTACGGGGTGGCGCACCTGGCTGCTTGCGAGCAACGTCTCCTTGAGGGCGACAGCACACTCGTCCTCCGGTCGGCCGGTGAGCCCCGCCAGCTGTGCCGCCGCTTCGGTCACTCGCATGGGAGCGCCCCGTACTGGCTCTCCTGACTCGGGGTCGGATGCCAACCCGAACGTTTGCTCTACCCAGTTCGCCAGTGGGTCTGCGGCCATGGCCTCGTAAGTCTCCGGGAGGGGCTGGCCATCGACGATCTCCACGACTCGAGCATCCATCTCGGCGACGCCGGGAGAGCCGCCCGTTGTGGCCCGCAGCAACGTCTCGCCGATCACGTGGTCTTCGTCGACGGGTGTGCCGAACAGCCGGGTCGCCACGTCGGCAACTACGCGGCGACGGTCGCTGAGCGTCCCAGCGGAAGCCATCGTGGCCGAGGTACCCACCACCTGCAGACCAGGCGCCTCGCATGCGTTCCTGACGCGGCGCACCAGCATGGCAACGTCTGCCCCCTGCCTGCCCCGGTAGGTGTGCAACTCGTCGAGCACCAAAAACCGCAGACCACGAGCAGCCGCTACCAGCTGGTTGCGCTCCTCCGGCCGAGTGAGTACCAGATCGAGCATGACGTAGTTGGTCAACAGGATGTCCGGCGGATTCGCCAGTATTCGCCGCCGCTCCTCCGGGCCCGCCTGCCCCGTGTATCGGTCGAAGGTCACCCGGTGATCGCTGGGTGATGTGCCGAACTCCAGGAACTTGCGCAGCTCTTCTCGCTGGCTGTTCGCCAGGGCGTTCATGGGGTAGACGATGATCGCCTTCACTCCTCGCTCGGCTGTCAGTTGCTCGCGAAGAACGCGATCGACGATCGGCACGATGTAGGCGAGGGACTTCCCTGAGCCAGTCCCCGTCGTGAGCACGTAAGACTTGCCCGTTCGCGCCACCTCGATGGCGTCCCGCTGGTGGCGGTGAAAAACGATCGGGTCGCGACCGGTGTCGTCAGGGCCCTTCTTGACCCGGAAGATCGGTTCGCACCCTTTGTCGAGCAGTCCCTCCGCTATCAGGTCGGCCGGCGTGCCTCCCGTGGCAAAGCTGGGGTTGAGCGACAACCATGGGTCTGGCGACTGCTCGGCATCCTCGAGTCGCCTGGCGAGCAGGGCCTGAATCCTCTCGTCCCGCGGCTGCACAAACGACCCCGTGAAGGACTTGTAGTCCTCAATCAGCTGGTCCCTCAGCCCAAAGATGTCCACGGCTCCCTCCCGCCGGCGAAACTACCCCAGACGGCTGCCTCCTCGTCGGTGACGTGAGGCCGAAGCATCAACGAAGCGGCTCTCCGACCCGAACGGCCGAGAGTGAAGCGCACGAGATTCGGTACGATCTCCCTGGTGGGGACGATCGTCTACGTCGATGGTTTCAACCTGTACTACGGAGCACTGAAGGGGACGGGGTTCCGATGGCTGGATCTGGAAGCATTTTGCAGAGCTGAGCTGTCGCAGGAGCAGATCACCGAGATTCGTTACTTTACCGCTCGTGTGTCGGGCAAGCTGGACCGCGATGCACCGGTGAGGCAGAACCAGTACCTGAGGGCGCTGGCTACGCAGCCGACGATCAGAGTTCACTACGGCAACTTTCTGTCCAACGTAACCCGCATGCCTCTCGCCGAACCGCTACCAGGCGGACCGCGCACGGTGCAGGTCATCAAGACCGAAGAGAAGGGATCTGACGTAAACCTTGCGTCCTATCTGTTGTGGGACGCCTTTTCGGGCCGGTGTCACACGCAGGTGCTGGTCTCCAACGATTCGGACTTCTGCGAACCTCTCCGGATCTGCCACGAGGAGTGCCACATGAGGGTCGGCGTCTTGAACCCGCATCCCAAGATCCGAAGAAGCAAGTCCTTGAACTCGCACGCCGACTTCAGTAAGCAGATCAGCGTGACTGCTTTGGGCGCCTCCCAGTTCTCGGATCCGGTTATCCACATCGGCCATAGACCGATCACTAAACCGACAACGTGGTGATCATGTACAACGTGCAAAGAGCCACCCTTTCGGGCGGCTCTCGCGACCCAGCCGCCTAGGGCGACTGGGAGGGTAACTCCAATGTACCCGACAAACGAGCAATGTCAACCATCGTGTTTCCCCCCACCGACTGTCGCTGACCGCGCAAGGCGTGGGCTTCGACGGCCCTACACCAGCACCGCGGCCGGCTGGGAGATCGACACCTCCGCTGTCATCGGGCGACCGTCGAATAGCCGATCCCCGGCAACTCGCAGCAGCGGCGGAGTCCTGGGCCGTCGTCGCGGCTCGATACCAGCAGCCTGGCGTTCAGCAGGTCGGGGGTGGCAGCGGCTTCCGAACCGAGAGTCGAGAGTCCGGCGTACTCGGCAACCAGAACGCCCATCCGCCACGCTCCCGCATCGGGACGAGTTCGACGTCGGGTGGCAGCTGAGCCAGGGTTGCCGCCAGAACTTGAAGCCGGGCGTCCGGCTCGACCATCCAGTCCCGAAGCAGGTGGTCGTCCACCAGAACAGTCAATAGGTGAGCAGGTCTGGATCGTCTTCCGCCGCGACGGCCGCGTAGTGAGCTTCGGCCGGGAGGATCTCGTCGAGAAGATGGCCGGCGTAACCCGCCGGTACAGCTAGCACGCCGAAGCCGAGGTCCAGCAGATCGACCTGACCCCCACCCTCGAGATGCCACCTCCGGCGGACGGCAGCGGGCAGCGACATCTGCCCGGAGGATGACACTTTGAACGTTGCAACCTGGGCCACGGTGAACTCACCTTGTGAAGTAGAAGTGTTACCAAGTGTAGCAAGCACGTAGGCTTTCGCCGTGGCCGACTACAAGCACGTCTCAGCCCACCACCAGGAGTTCGTCGCTCGCTACGTTCTCCCTGCCGGCCTTGCCGACGCGCTGAAGTCCGCCACCACCGCTCCCAACTCGGTGCCTGTCGCGCTACGGGGTCTGCGCCAGTGGCTCCGACTGCACATCCTCGCCCCGGATCTGGTGACTATGCCCTCGCAAGCAGTCGACATGCTTTGGGCTGCCTTCCGGCACAATACCGAGGCCTACGCCGAGTTCTGCAAGCACTCCAACGGTCTTCTCCATCACGGACCGCGCTCCGCCGGAGACGACGCGCCGCCGGGGTCGTCGCAGGCCGCGGCGCTCACCTACGCGATGGCGTGTGAGGACGAGGGTCTGCGGATCAAATACCCACCTAAGCTGCCGATCCTCTTCACCGTCGACGAGGCAGTGCAGCTGCCAGACGGCCAGCTGTGGATGCTCAACTGTGAGCACGAGGTCTGTGCCGTGCCCGCCGGCCGCCGGTGCGTCCGCCACGAACTGATACCGCGTGTGCCGGACGAACTACCGAAGCAGGTGCGTTTCGACGTGCCTCCCGATTACGAGTATCACGACGCGCCGAGCGGGAGCCCGATGATGATCGCGCCGTACGGCGACATTTAGAGCGCCACTGCCGCCCTCCCCGGCCACCGGGCCCGACCGCGTTCGAGGGAACTGGTCGGGACCCGGTTACCCGAGAAAGCTGGATCAGACGCCGTCCCCAGCGCTGGTGCTTGTGGCAGCGCTGGTGCTTGCGCTTGCGCTTGCAGGGATGCTCGATGCGGTCTCGGGCTCGGGAGCTAGCGGGGCGCCGAACGCCTCGGCCAACTCCTTCATCTCGTCAGTCTCGAAGCCGCTGTGGACAGCCCAGAAGAAGATCAGCAGTGCCACTCCGGCCACAATCAGGTCAGCCCACGGGAAGTGAATGACCGGGTTGGCAGTGTTGTACCCGTAATCTCCGTAGTAGGACAGCAGGAACAGAATCAAGCACAGGACGATGAACCACCACGACTTGTCGATCTGTTTGCGGCCCTCCTGGTTCGAGATCAGCCAGATCGCTACCGTCACGAACACGACTGCGGCGCAGAACATCACGTAGTACGTACCGAACGTCCATGACCCCGATACCGGTAGCGTACCGGCCCGAAGAACCCAGCCGCCCTTTGCGGCGATCCAGATCCACGATGCCAGGAATACCAGCCCGAGTGCAAGCCCCTGGTTCTGGGAGATGTACCCACGAACCGGCGCGTAGTACCAGAGGTAGATCACGATCGACAGGAACATGAATGTCATGACCTCGACGAGTACGGAGAACCCGCTCCAGTAGACGACCTCGACGGCGGCTATGAAGCCCAACGCCGTGAGTACCCACGGTGCTGGCAACCGAACCGGTCGGGGCCAATCCGGTGCCAAGCGTCGGAACACCATCACTCCGGCGCCTCCCATCAGGTACGTCAACACGGTTGCCGACGTGATGAATCCCACAAGTCCGTACCAACTGGGCTGCCTGACGAAGAACAGGCCACCAACGAAGAACGATGCGATGAGAGCCGGCCATGGGATGCCAAACCGGTTGATATTTTGCAACCCGGGCGGGAAAAGACGCTGGACCGACATGCCATAGAAGGTCCGGACCGAGGTTCCCATGTACACGTAACCTGTCCCAGCCGGTGAGATCACCGCATCCCAGATCAGCAACGCTGCAAAACCAGCCAGCACCCCCATACCGGCAGCATGCAGCTCACGATAGAATGGGCCCGTCGCCCATGCTCCCGTGCTGATGAGCTTCCAGCTCCCGACCTTCACTCCCATGCTCCCCCACCGAATAGCACCAGTGAATGCGAGCTGAAGCATTGTATAGAGGACAATGGCGATCAAGACGGAAATGATCGTGGCCCGCGGCACATCCCGTTGCGGATTTCGAGCCTCGCCTGCGTACTCGAGAGCCTGCCTGAACCCGAGGAACGAGAAGACGATGCCGGCCGTCGCCACAGCCTGGAAGATCGGAGCCTTTCCTAGCGGTGTAAAGCCCCCCACGGCGGAACCGAAGTTCGAGCTTCTGAAGGCAAAGAAGACGAAGATGAACGTGAGTGTCGGGATGACGAGCTTCCACAGAACCACCCAGCGGTTGACCTCCGAGAGAAGCCGGATACCTGCCATGTTGAGGACGAAGAAGACGAGCATGAAGCCGAAGGCGAGCAAGACACCCTTCGGCCAGGAGATGATGGTGGTACTCGGCGAGATCAACCCGATGTGGGGAAACTTCGAGGAAAGGTAGGTAACAGATGCCTCTGCCTCGATCGCCGGCACCGAGACCGCCGAGAGGAGGTAGGCAAACCCGAGCAACATGCCCGTGTAGCCACCGTGGGTGATCTGCGGGTAGCGGGAGAGTGCGCCCGTCCTTGGCAGCATGGCGCTTATCTCCATGTAGCTGAAAGCGATGAACAGTACGCAGATACCGCCGATGATCCATGAGAGAACGGCGGCTGGGCCGGCGATGCCGTCTGCGCTGAGGACGGCAAACAGCCAGCCGGACCCGATGATCGCGCCCAGCGAAAGCGCTGTCAGCTGAGTCAGACCCATCGTGCGGCGCAACTGGAGGTCAGACTGCTCGAAGCCGGCTGCCTCCCTCGCCCCCCCTTGCTCAGGGGCCGGAACAGGCTCTACTACAACTGCCATGAGACACCTCCCACTCGAGGACACTATGGTAGAACTTGGCCAGTCTGGCAGAGGATCCGTTCCACTACAAGGACATTCGTGGCTGGGCCGTCGTCGGTGACTCAACCCGCTCGGGATGCGGGTGTGGAAGGTCCGCCCGGACAGCCGCTCGGTCGTATCGGTATCGTCACGGTGGTGAACACCCTGACCGCAACGACAGCTGATCCCGACCGGCTCCCCACCACGGTCACCCCCTCGGCGTACCGGCTCCGCCTCGAGCCGGACCTCGACTCGGCGTCGTTTATCGGCACCGTCGAGATCGACATCGAACTAGCCGAGCCGACGTCGACGATCGTCCTGAATGCGCACCAGCTGGAGCTCTCCCCGCCTATCGTCCGGGGTACCGACGGTCAGTCGAGACAAGGCACCGTCGGGCTCGACGAGGAGCTGCAACGCGCGACACTGACCTTCCCCGGCACTCTTGCGACCGGCGGTCACACGGTGGCATTGACGTTCAAAGGCATACTGAACGACGAGCTCGCCGGGTTCTACCGCTCGACGTTCGAGGACGAGGACGGCACGACCCGCACGATCGCAACGACACAGTTCGAGATGACGGACGCGCGGCGTGCCTTCCCGTGTTTCGATGAGCCCGCCTTCAAGGCGACCTTCGACGTCACCCTCGTCGCTCCTGCAGGCACGGCCGCTTTCTCGAACTCCGCGCAGATGAGCGAGAGGGCACTCGAAGACGGCCGTCGCGAGGTCGCGTTCTCGCCGACGATGCGGATGTCGACCTACCTCGTCGCCTGCGTGGTCGGGCCGTTCGAAGTCACGCCGGTGCGCGACGTTGACGGTGTGCCACTGAGGGTGGTGTACAGGGCGGGAAAGCAGCACCTCACGACCTTCGCTCTCGACGTGGGCGAGTTCGCTTTGCGCACCTTCAAGGAGTACTTCGCCATTCCCTACCCGGGCGACAAGGTCGACCTCGTCGCCATCCCGGACTTCGCTGCGGGTGCGATGGAGAACCTCGGATGTGTCACTTTCCGCGAGGCCGAGCTCCTCGTGGACCCGACGAAGGCGGCACAGAACGAGCTCGTGCGTATCGCGAAGGTCATCGCTCATGAGCTGGCGCACATGTGGTTCGGCGACCTGGTGACGATGTCGTGGTGGGAAGGATTGTGGCTGAACGAGGCTTTCGCCACGTTCATGCAATACGTCTGCGTCGATCGCTTCCGGCCGGAGTGGAAGATGTGGGTCCGCTTCGCCAGCCAGCGGGAGTTCGGCATGACCCTCGACTCGGTGCATACCACCAGGCCGATCGAGTTCCCAGTGCGGTCGCCGGCCGAGGCGGTGGCGATGGCGGACCCGATCACTTACCAGAAGGGGAGCAGCGTCCTCAAGATGTTGGAGCAGTACATCTCGCCAGAGGTATTCCGAGACGGCATCCGCCACTACCTGGGGAGGCATTCCTACGGCAACACGGTGACCGGCGACCTGTGGGCGTCGCTCGAAGCGGTGTCAGGGCGTCCCGTCGGCGAGATCATGAACACCTGGATATACCAGGGAGGGCACCCAATCGTGTCGGTCGACACGGCGTCGCTCGTGCAGCGGCCTTTCATGCTGGCGCCGCCCGAGGGCGACTCTGCTATCGGCCACCACTGGCTCGTGCCGATTGTCGAGAGGTCACTGAACGGCGAGGGCACGACAGTCCAGCTGCTACGAGAGGGAAGCGAACCACTCGAGTGCGCCGCTCCGGTGCTGGTGAACGCCGGGGGCTCGGGTGTCTACCGAACGAGCTACGCACCCGAGCAGCTCTCTGCGATCGTCGCGCGCCTCGACTCGCTCTCCGAGGTCGAGCGGGCGGTACTCGTCGGCGACACGACGGCTCTCGCCTTCGCCGGCGACCGCAACGTGGCGGACGTCCTGGCGATCGCCTCGAGGCTGGGAACCGACGTCCAGCCCGGCGTCTGGGAGAGCGTCGACCGGGTCCTCGACTTCCTCGACAGGGCCGTGACCGATGAGCACCGCCCCGCCCTGGCGGCAAAAGTCTGCGCCCTCATGGGGCCGCTCTTCGCCAAGTTGGGGTGGAGCCCGCAGCCGGGCGAGGACGAGCGAACCCAAGTGCTGCGGGCGACACTCGTCCGTCGACTCGGGACCACTGGCCAGGACGCCGGCGTCAGGGAGGAGTCCGTGAGGCGGTTCGACGAAACGGAGCTTGAGGGCGACCTCGCCTCGTCGGTCGTGGCAGTCACCGCGAGCCTCAACCGTCCGGGCGACTACGAAGAGATGATCCGTCGATTCAAGGCTGCCCAGGATCCCCAGACCGAGATTCGTTATCAGACCGGCATCGCCGCGTTCACCGACGAGGGCCTGATCATGCGCGCCTATGGGGAGGTCTTCGACACGTTTCGGCTGCAGGACGCGCCATATGTGCTCTTCCAGCTCGTCTCGAACCGTGCCGGCGGGCTGGGCGTCTGGTCAGCGATCGCAGACAACTGGCAGGCCACGATCGATCGGGTCCCGACGTTCCTGCACTCCATGATCGCGGTAGGGCTCATATTTCAGGTCGGTGACCTGGACTTTGTGGCGAGGGCAACGGCATTCCACCAGGAGCACGTCCTGCCGGCGGGCCAGCGGCTCATCGACCAGGCTCTCGAGTGGTTCGAGGCGTCGTCGCGGCTCGCTGTGCGGGAGCGACCAATGCTCGACTCGACCCTCGCCTGAGCTGGTAGGGCGATCCTTTCGACTCGCCCGCCTCGAGGCCCCACTCCGTGAAGAAGACCGCCCTGGCAGCTGACGGAGTTCTCGGGTGCGTGCCAAGTCATCGACATTGAGCCGACGATTGCCAGGCGGGCGCTCGACTCGGCCGGGTGACTGCGCCGGCATGGAATGCTTACGTCGCCCAAAAGCATGAAGGTCGAGCCACCGTAGCTCGAGCGACTTCCTTGTCGCCCTCGATCTCCCGGAACTCGGCGTTTGAAAGAGCTCGGGACAACTCCTCGGCTGTGAGCCAATCTGGTCGGCTACGGTGTGGGTGGAGCGGGCGACGAGAATCGAACTCGCGTTCTCAGCTTGGGAAGCTGAGCGAGGCGGTCTCTGGTGAACGGTCGTGGTGTGTTGTGGCTGGTCGGATGCCATCCGCGGGCGACGGCGAACTGACCCGGACAGCGGCGTTCGCGCGATAGACGCGCGATGGTGGTCGGGGACCCCACCTTCGACCGGCAGCAGCTAGGCCGGAGCGATATCCACAGTGCTGAGCTGCCGAGCAGCGATACTGAATGGATGAGCGATGCGGTCACCCTCGGCGTGACTGGCATCGTCGTGTCGGGCGTGATCGGGCCGGCCGTCGCAGCGTGGCTTTCACGTCGGGCGGAGCTGAGCCGCTTCCGACGCGAGCAGGTCGTGTACCAAAGGAACCAGCTGAAAGCCCTGTTGGACGAGGCGGCGGTCCTCCTGGCAAAGGGTCCGACGAATCTCCGCTTGTTGCGAGAGGCTGCGCTCGACTCTCCTGAGCGCGGTCATGCCAACGAGTGGCTTGGCGAGGTGTTCCCGATCGGCCAGCGACTCCAGTTGTGGCTGCCGAGCGACCATGTCGCCGTCCAGGTCTACGACAGGGTCCGGGAGGCATTGGTCACGACCGCGGAGTCGGCCGATCCCGTCGCGATCGGCACGGCGCTGGCACAGTTCGACGAGCTGAGAGGCGAGTTCCTAGACGAGGCACGCAGCCTCTTGCTGACTCCATATTCGGCGCAGAGAGGTGCCCGGTGAACCTCGACTCGTTCGCTGTTGAGCAGGTCATGATCCACGACGTTCCCCGCGGTAACGATGCGGAAGAGCACGTCATCCTGACGGACCTTCCGATCGAACTCGACGCCGACCTGCGCCAGTACTTCCGCCGAAAGATCATCGGCAGCCTTACCGAGCGCGGCGTCGAGGTGGTCGCCGACCAGGAGGGCGATGCCTCCGTTCGTCAAGCGCTCGCTCAGCTCCTGCGCGATTCGGCGCAGCTGGTGGCCACTTCGCGTGAGATCGCGACTCGCCTGGACGACGTCCAAACCGGCCGCAACCCACCGGGGCTCGTGGCCGTCATCGTCGGCAAGCTGGACGAAGCGCAGTGCACGTCCGTGCTCAAGCTCGAACGGGAGCAGGGTTTGCGCTTCCGCATCGAGATCGTCGACGGGCGGACCGTCGTCGACCTGGAGCACTTACGCGATCTGACGCTCACCGACAAGACCAAGGTCTTCAAGACCGCGCTCTTTGTCCACTCCGGAAGGGGCCAGCCGAGAGCTGAGTCCATCGTTGGCCAGGTGTCCGACAACCAGAGGGGAAGCGACACGAGGGCCGGCGTCGCCACCTTCTTCTTGGGCACGTTTCTCGGCTGTCGTCTGCGGGACAGCCCGGAGAAGGCAACTCTCGCTTTCGTCCAGGGTGTCGACGCGTTCGTGAACAACGACGTGGTCAGCGCGGAAAAGCGTGGGCGCTACCAAGTCGCCCTGCTCGCGACAATGCAAGACAACACCGCCGAAGTCCGTCCCCGCACGTTCGCGGATACGAGTGTCGACAGTTCTGATCGACCGGCGCTTTTCGAGCGCCTGCGGGCGGCGGGCGTCGACCCGGACAGTCCGTTCCCGAAGGACGTCAGCCTCGTCAAGGTTCGCGGCTTCAAGATGACGTTCGATTCAGGCATGGTGCTGGTTGGGAGCAGCTCCGACTTGCAAGAGCGTGTGAGTATCCGCGGCGAGAACGACGTGCCGCCCGGCGTCGACATCAACGACACCATTAAGACGTTGCGCGGCCGGTAGGCCAAGTCAGCCCCGGTAGAGGCGGCTTACGCGACTGGCAGGGTCCCTTGGCCGTACGCTTCCGGCTCCTGCACGTGCACGCCGTCGACGATCTGGCCGATCGGGAAGTCCTTGGTGTCCCAGGTCATGAAACGCGAAGCCCGTCCCCTGATCGCGGATGCGAGGTGGACCGCGTCAGCGCCACGGAGACCGTGCTGCCGGGAGAGCGTGCGGGCGTGGCGGACGGTCGGAAGATCGACCTCAACCCAGTGAAGGAAGCCTCGCTCGAAGAATGTGCGGATCTTCCCGTCGACCTCGTCCGCCGCGTTGGTACGGACCTCACCGTGTCCGCATACTTCGGCGTAGATCAGTGTGCTCGCGACGATCACGATCCTGTGCTGCTCGCCAGCCGTGAGGAGCTCTCGCGCGGTCTCTACACGCCCGGTCTCGCCTCGAAGCCAGGCCAGGTAGACGTTCGAGTCGAGGTAGAAGCGCGGTGTCTCAGGCACCACGCGTCCACTGCTGGTACTCGACCGAGTCCCTGCCGCCTGTGACCCAAGGAGCTGCCCCAGTGAGCTCCGCTACCGTCGGCACCTCCCCGACGACTTCGAGCTGTTCCAGAGACTCAGCCTTCACCGCAGCGACCTGGCCGACGCGGTTCCTCGTGATGGCTCCCGTTGCTCGAACCGGCGAGCCGAGGTACGCGCGCACGGTCTCCAGAAGGTCGGCTGGGAAGTTGCATCGAACGGCGTGCCGCTCTTCGGGATCGTAAAGGCTGACAGTGTGCTGGCCCCTGCGGAGGTTGACCACATCGAGGACACCGGCCACCGAACCCAGAGCCTCGTCTGTGCCCTGGAACGCCTCTGAGGCATGTTGAACGACGACGGGCGTGACCCGAGCTTCAGTCTGCGCTCCATCGTCACCGACCGCGGCCAGTCCGAGACCGGTGACACCCGGATCAGCGAGGATCCGTCCAAGCTTCTGCACATTCTCGATAGCTGACTCCGAGAACCATTGAGGCAGTTCCGGTCGCTCTTCCAGCACAGTCAGCCCTCCGACCAGCCGGAGCGGCACTTCAGCCGCTATATCGGCCGACGGCTCCAGGGCCAGACCGATGCTCCCGTTCCAAACCTCGTTCACCCGCCAGTGGCCGCGCGAGACATCGCCTCCTCGGGAGGTCCGGTCCAGCTCGCGGAGAACCTTCAGCGTGCGCTGTACCGCCGCCACCAGCGTCTCAGCAGTGATAACGCCGCGCTCGCCGTAGATCTCCAGTCGCACCTGGCTCATGCTGAAAACCTACCTTCGAGCTGTAACAGCGCCCTCCACAAGGAAAGACGCGCGGTGTAACGCATCGTGTCACCGAGAGGGACTCCGTCGACCGGAGCTTCGGTTGTCATCATTCGTCTTCCTTTCTGCGCGCCTGACGGTAGACCCGTGCGGCGTACAGGTCGATGAGCACCTGGCGGAACTCCTCGTCGTCGAGGATCCGCTTGAAGATCGCCTCGTTCTCGTCCATCCGCGACACGACAGTGTCGAGGAACCGGTGATCGAAGACCAGGCGGAAGTTCTCCATCGTGTTGCCGCGGGCCTGAGCGACCACGTCCGGGTCGGCGACCCAAGTCTCGAAGAACTGGTCGAAGAGGAGTTGATCACGCTCGTCGAGGTTCAGCCCGAAGCGCTCGTTCAGCTCGGCCACGATCTCCGACAACGGCTCCAGCCGCGGCTCGGCCTTGCGCCCGGACCCTTCGCCGAAGATGGTCGTGACCTCTCCACTGTCGGCATCGAGCGCTAGCGAGCCCTCGAAGGTCACATCGGTCTTCAGGTGAGTCAGCTCGACTTCGGCTCCGAGGTCCAGCCGCTCCACGCTGAAGGCGTCACGGAGCCTCGCCGCGAGCGCTCGGCAGTACGTGTAGTCACGCTCCAGTTTGGAGTCGCCAAACGACACGACCTGGGAGAGGAAGGAGTATGTGCGCACGAACTTGTCAAGGGCGTCCTTGAAACCGAGGCGGTCTTCCTCGTCGAGCTCCCAGAAGCGCTCGACGGCTGGGTCTAGCGCCGCGTACACCTGGCCGTGAGCCTTCGTGTCGGTCGACGCGAACAGAAGCGCGACAGTGGCCTCGACCTCCTCCGGGCGGACTACGTCGAAGTCGTCGAGCCGCCGCCTCGTGTCGAAGAGCAGGTTTGGATCGGTCGGCGGAGCGACGGTGCGGCCGTAGTACGGCTCGAACGCCCGAACGATGTCCTCGGTCTCGTTTCGGAAGTCGAGTACGAACGTGTCGGCCTTGGCCGGGTGAATGCGGTTCAGGCGGGACAGAGTCTGGACGGCATTGAGCCCTGTGAGCACCTTATCGACGTACATCGTGTGCAGCAGCGGCTGGTCGAAACCCGTCTGGAACTTCTCGGCCACGATCAGCACCTGGTAGTCGTCCGACCCGAATCGCTCCGCCGTCTGCGACTCGGGGAAACCGTTCATGCCGGCTTCCGTGTAAGTGAAGTCCTTCTCGTCGATGACCCGTCCCGAGAAGGCGACGAGCGCAGACAGCCCTCTGTAGCCCTTCTTGCTGATGTAGGCGTCGATCGCCTGCTTGTAACGGACCGCATGCAAGCGGGAGGAGGTGACGACCATCGCCTTGGCCCTGCCGCCGATCTTGGCCGCAGTGTGGGTGCGGAAGTGCTCGACGACGATCTCCGCCTTCTGAGCCAGGTTCGATGGGTGCAGATCGACGAACCGGGCGATCGCCCGCCGCGCCTTCGGCGCTTCGTAGGTCGGGTCGTCCGAAACGGTCTTCTCGATGCGCCAGTAGGTCTGGTAGGTGGTGTAGCTGTCCAGCACGTCGAGGATGAAGCCCTCCTCGATCGCCTGTCGCATCGAGTACAGATGGAACGGCCCGTACTTCCCGCTCTCCTGATGGAAGGTGCCGAACATTTCGAGAGTGCGCGCCTTCGGCGTCGCCGTGAAGGCGAAGAACGAGAGGTTGGGCTGCCTGCCGCGAGCACCGACCGCCCTTGCCAAGGCTTCCTCTACCGGATCGACTGCCTCAGCGATGAAGCCGGCGTCCTCCGCCTCGGCCGCGGTCAACTCCTGCTCCTCGGTCGCCCCGAGCACCAGCCGCAGGTCCTTCGCCGCCTCCCCTGTTTGCGAAGAGTGAGCTTCGTCGACGATCACGGCGTACCGGCGCTTTGGCAGGTTGCCGATCTTGTCGAGCACGAACGGGAACTTCTGGAGCGTCGTGACGATAACCCGCGCTTGTTCGCCCGCAAGTGCCTCGGCGAGCTGGCCCGAATCGCGGTCGATCTTCACGACGACGCCGCGGACGTGCTCGAACTGGTAGATGGTCTCTTGAAGCTGGCGATCTAGGACGACACGGTCGGTGATCACGACGACCTTGTCGAAGACCTTCGCGTCTCCCGCGTCGTGCAGGGTCGAGAGCCGGTGGGCTGTCCACGCGATGGTGTTCGACTTGCCAGAACCGGCCGAGTGCTGGATGAGGTAGCTCTTGCCGGCACCGCTCAGCCGAGTGTCCTCTTCGATCGCCATTACCGCGTCCCACTGGTGGAACCGAGGAAAGATCACGACCTCGGCGGCTCTTCGTGCGGCTACCGGGCCTTGTGACGGCCGTTCCACATGGACGAAATGCGCCAGGATGTCCATCCACGCGTCCCGAGCCCACACTCGCTCCCAGAGGTATGACGTGCGATGGCCAGCAGGGTTCGGCGGATTGCCGGTCCCGCCGCCTTGACCAAGGTTGAAAGGCAGGAACAGCGTGGCCTGGCCAGCGAGCTTGGTGGTCATCGCGACCCGGTCGGGGTCGACAGCGAAGTGAACGAGCGCCCTTCGCGAGAGGGTGACGTTCGACGGGTCACGATCGGCCCGGTACTGCTTGATGGCTTCTTCGACGTCTTGCCCGGTGAGCGGATTCTTGAGCTCCGCTGTCGCGATGGGCAGACCGTTCACGAAGAGCGCCATATCGAGGGTCTTGGTCGAGCCCGGCGCGTAGGCCAGCTGACGGGTGACCGTGACCCGGTTCGCCTCGTAGAGCTGCGCTAGCTCCGGGGTCAGTCCATGAGCCGGCTTGAAGAACGCCAATCGAATGGTGATGCCGAGGTCGACGACCCCGTGCCGCAGTACGTCCAGCGTTCCCCGGTTGTCGATCTCAGAGGCGAGGCGCTTGGCGAACCCGCGCTGGGCGTTGTCGGCATCGTTCCCGTACCGGCCGAGTAGCGACTCCCACTGCTTGGCCTGGGTGGCCCCGATGAATGCATACAGCTCTGCGGTGTCGAGCCCGAGCTCCCGATTGAAGTGTGAAGGGATGGAATTCAAGTACCCGCCGGCGAGAAGCGCTGCCTCGATCTCGTCCTCGAAGCCGTGTTCATCGACCTTCATCAAGCAACCCCCGCCAGTTCGAGGTCTCCCGCGATAGCCGCGGTGACGAGGGCTTGCCGATGCTCGTGGAGCAAAGCAACCTGTCGCTCGATCGCCGACCGTACGTTTCGAATCTGGCCCAACCGGTCGGTTGCCTCTTGCACTCGGTGGCGTTGTTCTCCAAGTGGAATGAACGGCACAGGGAAGTCGAGCACCTTCTGCTTGCTTATCGTGGCGATGCCAACCTGCGAAGAGACAATCTGGAAATAGCTTCTGGCCCTGGAGCTTTGAGTAAGCAGCGCAAGCAGTTCCGGGAGGAGCCGGGAGCGGTCATTGCGAATCGCGAAAATGTGGTTCTGGTGAAGGCATTCCGGTATCTGACCTGCCCAGACAGTGCCGCGCCCGAGATTCATCGGGTTTCCATTTGCCTCCGTCATAAGGACATCGCCGGGTCGGAGCGTGCTCCGCTTCGCATCCTCCAACCGAACCTCAATCTCGGTTACCTCCGTGAGGTCGAGATAACCGTCCTGAACATTGGCAACGCGCAGATAGGGCCTTCGAAGGCCACCCGAAACGCTGCGACCTGAGTCAACTGTTATGCCTCCTTGCACGACAGCGAAGCGACGAAGCGGTAGCAGGAGGTCGCCTGGCTGGATCAGCTGGTCAAGGCATGAGAGTACGCGCTGCTCCAGCAGCTCCAGTATCTTGCGTCTCTTCTCTATCAGCCCGTCGATGCTGGCTATTTCGCAGTCGAGATAATCGGCAATGGCGCTCTGGTCAGAAATTCGCGGAACCTCTATCCGACACTCGGCGAGCTTGTCCCAGCTCGTCCGTGGCATTTTCGTACCATCCGAGGTTGCTACGGCCCACTCCACAACAGGGTTGCTGGCGATAAGATAAGCCAACCAGCGGCCGTCGATACCAGCCCGTGGGTGTAGGCAGAGAAGCTCTGTCGAGGCGAATACTTGCCTATCGGCGAGCCAGGTCTTCGCCAGATAGGGTCGAAGCTTGCCGAACAGCACATCACCAGGCTCAACGGCGGCGGCGCCAGTCTCTGGTCCTGCGCGATCCAGCAACTCAACGTCCGCGCGGAGTCGGCCCGTTCCACCTTCGAGGTGCTCCAACGCAACGAAGGGACGTGGCCCTGAGGTGGCACAGGACGTTACGAGGTCCGCGGCCTCTTTGAGCCGCACCGTCACTCGGTCACCTCGCGCAGCAGCTCCTGGATCACTACTTCGAGAGCTTTGATCTCCCCGTCGATCTCGGCAAGGGGCCTGGGCGGAACGTACTTGTAGAAGTAGCGGGCGAGGGGAACCTCATAGCCGATTTTCGTCTTGGTGTGATCCACCCATGCGTCAGGGACGTACGGCACCACCTCTTGAGCCATGTAGTCCTCGACCGCGCTTCGGTACTCGATGCTCGCCAGACGCTCGGCGGGCTCGGCCACCCAACTGACTGGGGTAGGCGGCAGGGTGACGTTCTCGTTGTCGCGCAAGTCGGGGTCCGCCTCGGGTTCACCTTTGCGCGTAGTGACGACCGGCGCTTCAGGGTTGCTCGTTGCGATGGCGTCCCAGACAGGCTTTTCGATCTGCTTAGGCACTGCTCCGAGCTTGGCCACCATCACGGAGCGTTCGGTGGTCGAGACGCCGACCAATTCAGACAATCGCGACGAGAGGTCGCGCTGCTGTTCGGGCGAGAGCTTCGCCCACTGCTTCGTGTGGGCGATACGTTCGACGGTCTCGGCGGTGACCTCCCAGCGAAGCCGGAGCGGTCGCTCGACCGTGATCCTCATGAAGCCGAATGCCTCGTTCGGGAGAATCTTGACCTTCTCGCCTTCGGTGAAGTCGGCGTAGAGGCGGGTGATCTCTGCGATCTGGTCGGCCGAGATCTCTTTGCGCTTGTCACCCAAGGACTTTCGCATCTTGACCCAGCATTCGCGAGCGTCGATTAGCTGGACTCGTCCCTGCCTGTCCGGTTGCTTGCGGTTGGTCACGACCCAGAAATAAGTCGAGATGCCCGTGTTGTAGAAGAGTTGATCGGGCAGGGCGACGATGGCTTCGAGCCAGTCATTCTCGATGATCCAACGACGGATCTCTGATTCGCCGGACCCAGCAGCTCCGCTGAAGAGAGGCGAACCGTTGAAGACGATGGCGAGCCGCGAGCCGCCCTCTTCGACGGGCTTCATCTTCGAGATCATGTGCTGAAGGAACAGGAAGCTGCCGTCGTTGATCCGGGGCAGGCCGGCGCCGAACCGGCATTCGAAACCACGAGTCTCGTGCTCCTTGCGTACCGCTTCCTCGACCTTCTTCCACTCCACGCCGAAGGGAGGATTGGCGAGCATGTAGTCGAAGCGTGCCTCCTTGTGGCCGTCGTCGCTGAACGAGTTGCCGCGCACGATGTGGGAGGCGTCTTGGCCCTTGAGCATCATGTCGGAGCGGCAGATGGCGTAGGTCTCGGGGTTGAGCTCCTGGCCGAACACTTCGAGTCGGGCACTCGGGTTCAGGGAACGGAGGTGATCCTCGGCGACTGAGAGCATTCCGCCTGTCCCACAAGCAGGGTCGTACAGCGTCTTGATGACGCCCTGGCCTGTGAGGATGGTGTCGTCGGTCGCGAAGAGGATGTTCACCATCAGGCGGATCACCTCACGAGGCGTGAAGTGCTCGCCGGCTGTCTCGTTCGAGAGTTCCGAGAAGCGGCGGATCAGCTCCTCGTATAGGTAGCCCATCTCCAGGTTGGAGACCTTCTCCGGGTGGAGGTCGATTTCGGCGAAACGTGACAGCACGAGGTACAGCAGGTCGGCGCGAGCGAGCCGCGTGATCTGACTGTCGAAGTCGAACTTGTCGAGCACCTCCCCGGCACCCGAACTGAAGCCGACGATGTAGCCACGCAAGTTCCCGGCAGCCTGCGCCGGATCGCCGAGTAGCCGCTCGAAGTCCAGCGGCGACGTGTTGTAGAAGCGCTGGCCGGCCACCGAGCAGAGCACGGGCTCGACGTTCTCGACCTGGCCTCGGAGCCTCACGGCGCGATCTAGCACGGCAGCCTTCGTGGGTTCGAGAACGCAGTCGAGGCGACGCAGCACCGTGAGCGGGAGGATGACCTTGCCATACTCAGATTGCTTGTAGTCGCCTCGGAGCAGGTCGGCGACCGACCAGATGAAGGCCGCGTGATTATTGATCCTGGCCTCCGCCATGCTGCTAACGATCCTCCTGCTCGTGACCTGCTGTGCTGGGTCACAGGCTACCTACGCTCCAGTCGGCCAGCTTGATCCAGTAAGGAAGATTCTCACCAGCTGAATCCAGAGCAGCGGAGAACGAACGGCCGAAACGCTCGGACGGGCGCCCGAAGGGCGAGCTGGCCCGGCGGAGCCATGGGGCCGGCGCACCGTCCGAGCTGGGAAGCACCGCGACCCGCAGCAGGATTGCGACTTGTAGCGTGACTACCGCATGCAGTTGGGGTATCGCTTCGGCCTGGTCGTCAGGTTCGAGCTGTTGGAAGGTCACGCTGAGGCCTTTGACGCGCTGACGGCGGAGACGCTGGCATCCGTGCGCGCCAACGAGCCGGGAACGCTCGTCTACCTGGCACATTCCGAGCTGGACGAGCCAGACGTCCGAGTCTTCTACGAGCTGTACGAGGATCAAGCAGCCTTCGAGGTACACGAGACTTCGCCGCACGTTCAGCGCTTCCTCGACCAGCGCATTAATCACCTTCGTGGCGATCCCGCGGTGTGGCGGGTGAGGCCGCACGATGGCGTCGTTCGGCCGGGAGCAGATCCGGACGGTGTCTGAGCGGCGCTTGCCGGCCCTGGGCGACCGGATCAAGGAGCTGCGCCGGAAACGGGGTTTCGACCAGCGAGGACTGGCCGACCTGATCAAGCGATCTGTGAGCTGGGTGTCTCAGGTCGAGCGTGGTGAGATCGTCGTCTCGGACGTCGGCATGATCCAGCGGCTGGCTGTGGCCCTGTCAGTGCCGTCCCGCGAACTCGTCGAGCTGGTTCTGGGCGAGGAAGCGGGCGAACTCGAAGGGCAACGTCCCTACGTTGAGGTGCTGCGGCTCGCCCTCGCAGGACATCCGGCACCCCAAGCGGCTCTCGGCATGTCGCCACGCGGTCCCACAACGATCAGTGTGGACCGATTGCGCGAGCAGGTGACCAGAGCGTGGGCGCTGGTGCACGAATCCGCGTTCGAGGAGCTGGGGCCGCTGCTCGCCACGTTGATCCCGGACCTGGAGGCTGCGAGCAGGCAAACGTCGGGCGACCCGCACGAGGTGTTCAGCCTCGTCGCTGACGCCTACCAGGTGGCCGCCGCCATGCTCGTGAAGGTCGGCGATGTTGGTGCCGGCTGGATCGCCGCCGATCGCGCGATCGCCGCCGGCGAGCGCTGTGGAGACCGAGGCCTCATCATGGCCGGTCAGCTACGGATGGGCCACACCTTCGTCAACTGCGCCGAGGACGAGCTGGCGCTGCGCGTCCTTCGCCAAGCCGTCACCCTCGCCAAGACTCTCTCGCCGGACACGGAGCCCAGCTTGATCTCCCTGACCGGCGCGTGCGCACTCCTCCTGGCCATGCTCGAATCGAGACGAGGCGACGCCGATGAGGCTCGCCGGCACCTGAAGGTTGCGTCAGCGCTCGCGAGGATCCTCGGCGAAGACTGCAACGATTACGGGACCGAGTTCGGTCCGACCAACGTCGGCTTGCACGAGGTTGCCGTCGAGGTCGAGCTCGGCAACGCCGCGGAAGCTCTGCGGCGCGCCGGCCGCATCGACGCCTCGGTGCTCTCGCCGGAGCGGCAGGCACGCTTCCTCGTCGACGTGGCGCGTGCGCATGCGCAACGGCGTGCGGTCACGCCTGCTGTGGCAGCGCTCACCGAGGCGGAGCAAGTCGCCGTCAGCGAGCTGTCAGATTCGAGACGGGTGCGTGAGCTGCTCGACGATCTGGAGCACCTCGCGAAGGGTCGTCCGATTCCGGGGCTGCGGCCGTTGCGCCGCGTCGTCGCTCACAAATAGTCGCAATCTCACTGCGAGTCGCAGTCCTCTCATAGGCGCTGCCTGCGCCTTTCCTTACGGTTCGTTTGTGGGCCGCACAAGGCGTGCAGCCCGAAACGAACAAGGAGAGGAAGCATGAAGCTGCCAGTCGATACGGCGAGCATCACCTTCATCGCCGCCAGCCCGCCCGAGGCGGTTGTCGACTTCGAGACCAAGGCCGCCAAGGTCGACGAGTCCGGCCAGGCGCTCTACGCGCTGCAGGTCGTCGCTCTGACTGACGGTGGCGCCGAGGTGCTCTCGGTGAAGGTCGCCGGCGAGCCGAAGGGTGTGAGCCAAGGTTCGGCCCTCAAGCTCACCGGTCTGACGGCCCAGCCGTGGGCGATGGGCGACCGCTCGGGGATTGCCTTCCGGGCGTCACGGATTGAGCCGGCCGGCAACAGCCGGTCAGCCGCGTAGGAGGGCGTCCCCCGATGAGGTTCAAGGCAGCCGTCATCATCATCCTGGTCGTCGCCATCTTCCCGGCGCTTGCCACCGGCGTCGCGCAGGAAGCGGTTCGGGCAGTCGTCCAAGCCATCGCCCACCTCGTCGGGGGCTCCGGTGGATAAGACCGAGAGTGCCCTTGAGGCGGTCTTCACCGCGATCGGCCGCCTGGTCTGGGGCTTTCGGTTGGAGCTCGCGACGGCGGGAGCCATCGCTGGTGCCTGGGCCTGCTCGACGCAGCCACTCGGGCGCCTCGGCGGCTCCCTCGCCGTCGGGCTCGGACTCGTTGCGCTCGTGGCCACCCCGGCGACTCGCCGGTTCCTTTGGCGGCAGCTCCGCCGTGCTCACGTTCGCCGCCTCTTCGCCTCGGCCGTGCGGGTGACCCGCTTCGACCGCGCCAAGGCGGACCGAACACCGCGGGTGTTCAGGGTCCGTGAGACGCCATCCGGCTTCAGGCTCACGGTGCAGGTGCCGGCGGGTACGTCGGTCACGGACCTTGAGAACGCGGCCGAGGTCGCTGCGGCCGCGATGGGCGTCGCCCAGATGCGAGTCGCCCGCGACCCTCGAAACGCCGCCCTCCTCACCGTGTCCGTTATCCAACGCGAACCGCTGGCCGGCCCTCCCCTGTCGTGGCAGCTGGCTGACGCCGTCTCGTGGAGCCTCTGGGACCCGATCCCAGTCGGTGTCGACGAAGACGGAGCCGTCGTGTCCGTGTCGCTGCCCGAGCACAACGTGCTGATTGGTGGCGAGCCCGGCGCCGGCAAGTCGGTGGCGCTCTCGCTGCTTGTCGCCGCCGCAGCTCTCGACCCCGCTGTGACGCTCTGGCTGCTCGACGGCAAGCGAGTCGAGCTGGCCACGTGGGAGCCATGCGCCGCTCGCCTCGTCGGCCCGAGCCTCGAGGAGGCGATCAACGTGCTCGATCACCTGCGAGAGGAGATGGACGCTCGCTACGCCCAGTTGCTCGCCTGGAAGCGCAGGAAGGTGTCGCCCGAAGACGGGCTCGGCCTTCAACTGGTCGTGATCGACGAACTGGCGCTTTACCTTGCGACCGGCGAACGCAGGTTGCGAGACGGCTTCGCCGAGTCGCTGCGCGATCTGATCGCCCGCGGCCGGGCGGCCGGGGTGATCGTCCTCGCTGCAACACAGCGGCCGTCATCGGACATCGTGCCGACAAGTGTTCGGGACCTGTTCGGCTTTCGATGGGCGATGCGTTGCGCGACCAGGGACTCGTCCGACACCATCCTCGGTGCCGGCTGGGCCGCCGAGGGGTACTCGGCAGCAGACATCGATCCCGCCTATCGAGGCGTGGGCTATCTCTTGCACGAAGGGGGCGTCCCCGTGCGGATGCGCGCCTCCTACCTCGACGATGCGGGACTCGCCATGCTCGCCGCCCGGGCCGTCTGGGGACGTGGGGAGGCTGCCGCATGAGGACGCCCGACTGGAACGAGATCGTGGGTCTGCAACAAGTGCTCACTCGCGCCGCAGACGCCGAAACCTTCGATGCCTGGCTGAGGCGAGCGAAGGCAACCGGATGGTGCAGGAACCCGGTCCGCCTCGTCGGCGCCGTCGAGCGGATCAACGGCCAGACCGGCGAAGTCATCGGGCACTTCGGCAGCTCCGGACTGCCTGACCACACTCTGCTCAAGGCCTGTGGTCAACGGCGCGCCACTCGGTGTCCGACCTGCTCGGCGACGTACCAGGCCGATGCCTACCAGCTGGTCGCTGCAGGGCTGCGAGGCGCCAAGGGCATCCCCGACTCGGTGAGCGGGCACCCGGTGATCTTCGTCACGTTGACTGCGCCGAGTTTCGGCACCGTGCACACCCGCCGGCCCGCTGAGGCGAACCCGAGGACCTGTCAGCACGCCGACGATACTTGCCAGCACGGTCTCACACGCTCGTGCTTGGCGATCCACGAACCCAACGACGAGCTCGTTGGGCAGCCGATCTGTCCGGATTGCTTTGAGTACCCGGCGGCAGTGCTCTGGAACGCCCATGCCGGCGAACTCTGGCGCCGCACGACCATCGGGATCGCCCGCGCCCTCGCCAGTCTCGCCGGCATCCCGCGGGGCGAGCTGCGCCGCACCGTACGGATCAGCTTCGCCAAGGTCGTCGAGTACCAGCGGCGCGGATCAGTGCACGTTCATACGGTCGTCCGCCTAGACGCGGCTGGCGAGACCACCGAGGCGCCCCCACCACAATTCGACGCCGATCTCCTCGCTGTAGCGGTCGCACGAGCAATCCGGTCGGCTTCGGTACCGGTTCCGAGCACGGACGGCGTGGCTGGGGCCTTCCGGTGGGGTCCTCAGCTCGACCTGCGCCCGATCGGCAACGATGGTGTCGTTCCCAAGGCAGTCGCGGGCTACCTAGCCAAATACGCGACGAAATCGACCGACCCGGCCGGACTCCTCGATACGCGCGTGCGTGCCGGCGATCTGGACTCGCTCGACGAGGCCTTGTCATCGCATCTCGCCAGGATGGTCCGGACTGCTTGGGACCTCGGAGGCCGTCCCGAGCTCGAACACCTCCGGCTCCGCAACTGGGCACACGCACTGGGCTTCCGTGGCCACTGGCTCACGAAAAGCCGCGTGTGGTCGACGACCTTCGCCGAACTCCGATCGACCCGCCGCGATTGGCAGCGTGCGAACGCCGGCGACCCGGTCACGGAGGAGGAACTGAGCATCGGCGAGTGGCAGTACGCCGGCCGCGGTTGGACAACCGCCGGCGACAGCTGGCTGGCCGAAACCGCCGCCAGGCGGACAGCCGAGACACGCTCGATGGCTCGCGTGGAGCGCCGGACGGCTCCCGCCGCTCCGACGGGGAGGTGAGGGACAACATGGACAAGCTGCTGTTCACCCCCGAAGAGGCCGCCGAAATGCTCTCGCTCGGCAGGACCAAGCTCTTCCAACTGATCGGCGATGGCACACTCCGGTCAGTTCGTATCGGTAAGTGCCGGCGTGTGCCTGCGTCGGCGCTCGTCGAACTCGTCGAGGAGCTGGCAGGTTGCGACACTTCAGCGGCGGAGACGGCCACCGACATCAGGAGCGTTACAGCCTCTTCGTAGGCTTACCGCGAAGGAAGGAGGCCGAGATGATCGCGGTCCGTAACACCAAGACAGGACGACGCTACGACGTGCGTCTTCGTGATCCCTCCGGGCGGGTCTACACCCGGACGTTCGCCACCAGGAAGGAAGCCGAGACCTTCGCCGCACGTGAGAAGGCTGACCGCTCGCGAGGAGCGTGGGTGGACCCACGCCGCGGGAACGTCACGCTCGCCGAGTGGTCACAGCACTGGCTCTCGCAGCGGCCCGACCTCCGGGTGCGCACCATAGAGCTGTACCGAGGGCTTCTCGATCGCCACATCCTCCCAACGCTCGGACCGGCTGAGCTGTCGAAGATCACTCCTTCGCAGGTCCGCGCCTGGCACGCTCGACTGCAAGGTCACGAAGGCCCCGGCGCGTCGACGGCAGCAAAGGCGTACCGCCTCCTGCGAGCGATGCTGCGGACCGCGGTCGCCGATGAGGTGCTCGTCCGAAACCCGTGCCAGGTCGAACGGGCCGGCGTCGAACGGTCCCCTGAGCGACCCGTCGCCACCGTCGCAGAAGTAACGGCGCTGGCCGGCGTCATCTCGCCGCGCATTCGAACCCTCGTCCTCCTCTCTGCTTGGTGCGGGCTTCGCCGAGGCGAACTGATGGCACTCCAGCGCCACGACATCGACAGGCTTCATGGGACGCTGCACGTCGAGCGCTCCATGCATCAGCTCGCCGACGGCACGCTCGTCATCGGGCCGCCGAAGACTGACGCCGGTCGGCGCACGATTGCCATCCCGCCGCACATCCTTCCCGACGTCGAGTCGCACCTGGAACAGTTCGTCGGCGCGGAAGCCGACGCGCTCGTGTTCACGGGCGAGAAGGGAGGACCACTTCGCCCGCACGTGCTCCAGAAGGCCTGGGTCAAGGCCAAGGCAGTAGTCGGCCTGCCGGCGCTCCACCTTCACGACCTTAGACACGCAGGCAACACCTGGGCTGCGGCGACCGGCGCCTCGACTAAGGAACTCATGGCCCGGATGGGCCATGCCAACTCGGCCGCTGCCCTTCGCTACCAGCACGCCACTGCAGATCGGGACCGGGCGATCGCCGAGGCCCTGTCGGAGCTTGCAGAACCGGCAAAGGTGGTGCCGATGGGACTCCAGCCGGACTCCGGCGCATCGGAGCGGCGCTGATGATGTCGATGCCCAGGTCGGGATAGCCGGTTGGTCATGCAAGAGCCGGTCCTTGTCAGTTTCGCGATGCTCAACGTTAAGTGGGAGAGCGATCAGCGGAGCTACATCCACAACTTCGTCCCCTTCGCTGCTGAGTGCATGCGCTTGTCGCCGACAGCCGAACTCTCTGCAGTAGATATTCAGCGGCAACTCGAGGAGAACTACGGCTTTCGCCTGCCAACCAACGTCGTGGAGGGCATACTGCGCCGCGCCACACGCGATGGACTCGCTCAACGAGCGCACGGCGTCTTCGTCCGTAACGACGACGCACTCGCTGGGCAAGACCTGACCGCCGTCAGGTCGATGTTCTCCGCCAGTACGAAGCCCTCGTTGATAGATTCGTCGGGTACGCACGGACGGTTCTTGATCGGACATTTGAGCGCACTGAGGCGGAGGCGGCCCTCCTCGACTACCTCACTCGCAGGGCATTGCCGCTCCTGCGGTCGGCCCTCCTTGGCGAAAGCTTCCAGCCCGAACTGGTTGATCTCGAAAGCATTGAATATGTCATCGCCAGTTTCATTACGCACGTGTTCGACCGTGATCCTGCCGCCTTTGCCTTCCTCGAAACTGTCGTAAAGGGCACGATGCTCGCCACGGCTGTTTATTTCCCAGAGCCAGACTCTGTGCCTCGGCGGATTTCCGATCTGCGGGTATTCATCGACACACCCCTCCTGATCCGAGGACTCGGCTACGCGGAGGGCGCCGCGAAGGACGCCGCCCTCAGTCTCATGCAGGCCATGCGTGAGCTCGGGTCACAAATCTGCTGCTATACGCACACCTTTCAAGAAGTCCAGAACATCATGGAGAGCTGCGCTCACAACCTGTCGCGTCCACAGTCTCGGTACCGTGAGCGCACGCCCTCGGCGCTCGAGGAATATTGCGTGTCACCTGGCATCAAGGCCGGTGATCTTGACCTGGCAGCCGAGAAGCTGGAATGAACCGGCCTGGGATCCCCGGAGGCTCCATACCTTGGAAGCAAGGATGGAGTCATGGACAACAAGGCAACATCGAGGCGGTACCCGCCTGAGCTGAAGGAGCGGGCGATCCGGATGGTTCGAGAGCTCCGGCTCGAGGACCCGCGTGACTCAGCGGTGATCTCGCGGGTAGCCCGTCAGCTCGGCATCGGCACCGAGTCTTTGCGCAACTGGGTGAAGCTGGCAGAGGTCGACGCCGGCCACCGGCCGGGCGTGACGTCGGCCGAGCACGAGGAGCTTGTCTCCTTGCGCAAGGAGGTGAAGGAGCTTCGCCGGGCCAACGACATCTTGCAGGCGGCGGCGAGTTTCTTCGGGGCGGAGCTCGACCGCCGGCACAAGAGGTAGTCGCCTTCATCGACGCCCACCGGGACAACAAGACCGGTGGGTGTCGATGGGGGGTCGAGCCGATCTG
>JBOGHW010000043.1:0-12291 GCA_050744865.1 Acidimicrobiales bacterium
ACCAAGGACAGCGTCGGAGCGCCAGTACCCTCGGGTATTACCTGGTCACCGGCTCACAATCGGGACTTTGTGGTGGCCCTGAGGTGCCGTGGTGGCGGGAGGGGTCCACGAATGTCTCGACGACGAGAACCGGGTGCTCCCAGCGGTTCTCGAAGTCCGAAGGCAGGCGCTTGAGCGTCTTGGCGAGAACATTCGAGGCCAAGTTGTGCTGCCGACCGGCCGGCAGCACGCAGAAGCGCTGGTGGTTGGTCACGTAGCGAAGCCGGCGGAAGTGCTGCTCGTCGTTGCAGCCGATGTGCGCCCGCTTGCGGCTCTCACGTGCAGGCATGCCCCTGCTCCACTAGTCTCAACGGAGTGGTCTCAGGTCGAAACCTTGAGCCTTCGCGCGGTCTGGTCATCGAGGCTACGGTTGTCATCCCGCTCTTCAACGGTGCTGCAACCATCATTGAGCAACTCGATGCCCTCGGGCGGCAGACCTTCCTCGGGCGTTTCGAAGTAGTAGTTGTCGCCGACAATGGCTCGACCGACGAAGGACCCGCTCTCGTACCTTCCCATCACCTAGCGGATACCTTCCCATCACCTAGCGGATCTACGTCTCGTTGATGCCTCTGCAGCTTCGGGCCAAGCTCACGCTAGGAACGTCGGAGCGAGGGTTCCCGGAGACAGCTCCGTGATGCTGTTTTGTGGTCAGGACGATGTGGTGGGCCCGAGCTGGGTACGGGCGATGGTTTCCGCTTTACAACACTTCGATCTAGTCGGCGGCTCATTCGATACAGCCAGCCTGAACGGCTTTGCACAGGGTTGGCGACCAAGGCCGGCTCGGGCAGACGCTGGCCGGCCTCAGCCGTTCACTTCGGGCGCGAATCTCGGCATACGGAGGGCCGTATTTAACTATCTCGGTGGCTTCCGGGTTGGCTTTCGGTATGCTGGGAAGGATGCCGACCTGTGCTGGCGTGCTCAGCAGGCCGGATACACGCTCGGTTACGTTCCGGATGCGGTTCTGCAGTATCGGTTTCGCCGACGATTGACTGACCCCGTTACTCAGCAGTTTCGCTATGGGCGTTCTGCAGCCGAGCTAGCGAAGGTCTTTCCAGAGTTGGATCATCCAGTGCGTGTTGGGTTCTTCCGGGAGGTAGCATGGCTCGGGTTCCACAGCAAGCTTGTGCTGTCACGGGAGACAGGCGGAGCATGGCTACGCTCGGCTGCGTACTGGTCTGGCGGTTGGATAGAACAGAAGTCAACCACCGGCGGTGTGCCACGACTTGACCCGTCCTCAGCGGAGCCAGATGACCGGGCTCCGCTGATGAACTTCTCATCCACCTCGTCCACCTCGATGAGTCGAGTTCGACGTATCCGAAGGCTTAGGCGCGGGTTGCAAGCGCTTTCCGACACGCGACAAGCGCTTTTGAGCGGATGACCTTGAGTTCCATGGAACCTCGTCGATCGGCTGACCCAGATCGAGTTTGCATTCGGGAACGTTGGCGGGGCAGCCGGTGCGGCTAGTAGTAGTTCTGCCGACCCGCTCGCGAACGCCAAGCGGTGGTTATCGCGTCCACTACGAGTATGCCAACCGCCTCGCAACGCGGGGGCACTCCGTCACTGTCGTCTGGCGCGTTATGTCGCGCCGGGAGCGGCTTGGTCTCTACCTCCGCGGAGTTCGGCGGTCCCTGCACCATGATCACGCCTGGTTCGAGTTCGACCCACGCGTGAAGTTCGCAATCTCTGATGGCGCGTCGATCCCTTCTTGCGACGTAGCCATCGTGACGGCGTGGCAGACCGCGGAAATGGTTCCGGCCATTCGCTCTCAGACTCGTGCTGTTGTGCAGATCGCTTACGACTATGAGTTCTGGATGGCAGCAGACTCATCAGAGCGCCAACGCATGGCCGCAGCCTTCGCACTTCCCGACATTGTTGTCGCGACGTCTTCGGCTGTCGCAACCATGTTACGAGACGCCGGACGCGAGCCAAATGCGACGATTAGGTGTGGTATCAACCTGGACGTCTTTCACGTTCTGCGAGACCCAGCCGAGCGGGACGCTTGCATTGGTTTCGTTGCGCGACCAGGCTCCATCAAAAGGTGCGAGGACGCCATCGCCGCGCTCGCGCGCGTCCGCGACTCGCACAAGATCCGCTCGGTTGCAGTGGGACCCGGGCGCATCGAAACCCCCCCTTGGCTTCACGTGGTCAACGCGCCATCGGATGATGTGATGTGTTCCTTCTACAACGACCAGGCCTTGTTCCTGCTGCCGTCCCTGTATGAGGGCTGGGGGCTGACGGCTGCCGAAGCAATGGCGTGCGGAGCCGCTGTAGTAACCACTCGCAATGGTGGAGTTGAGGACTTCGCCCGAGATGACGTCAATGCCCTGCTCGTGCCGCCTGCGGATCCGGACTCACTGGCCGCGGCATGCATCTCCCTGCTTGACGACGGAGCGAGACGGAAACGCATCGTTGAGGCTGGATTGCAGACGACTCGTGCGATGGATTGGAGCTGTTCCGTAGACGCGCTAGAAGTCCTACTCGAACCTTTCGGCTGACACGAGCACCGTGGCGGCCCGCAGGGCAAGGCTTTAGCTTGCTGATCTTCGAGACTCGGGTGTGTGCTTACCTACGAGGAGTTCGCCGCGCAGAAGGCGAAGCTGTTGTCGTAGCTCGCGGTGGGGGCTCCTGGACACCTCCGCAGGCGCGACTGTCATGACGAACGACCACTCGACCGACTGTCATGACCCAGTGCCGAAACGGCTCAGTGTCATGGCCTGTGACTGCGCGCTGTGCGACTGTTAGGCGCCACTTCCACCGAGCACGCCGGCTGCCGCTGACGACACCCGCGGTGACGACGCCAGTGTGCGTTGGGATACCGATCCGGGTCAGGCTGGGCGCGTGACCTGAACGCGCAAGAGCCCCCCCGCCAATCTTTTCCGAGACACGGGAGAGCTCTTCAGCAGATGCCTGGAGGCACCCGTGCTCATGGTAGGGACTGACGAGGCCGCCGTCGAACAGGATCTGCTGGCTGGGCGGCTGGCCTGCCCGGACTGCGGGGAAGCGCTCAGGCCCTGGGCACACTCGAAGGTCCGGGCTCTGCACCTCCGCGATGGCGAGGTGATGACGCTCACTCCCCGGCGCTCGATCTGCCGGGCCCACCCCAAGCCGAAGACCCATGTGCTGCTCCCCGATTCGTCCCTGCTGCGCCGGCGCGACCACGTCGAAGTGATCGGCTCGGCCATCGCCCGCCACGCCGAGGGTGCCGGCCAGCGCCGGGTCGCCGCCTCGCTCGGGGTGTCCCGGGAGAAGGTGCGCGGCTGGCTGCGGGCCTTCGCCGCGACCGCCGGGGCGATCCGGGCGCACTTCACCCGCTGGGCGCACGCTCTCGACTCAGAGCTCGGCGCGATCGCCCCTTCGGGAAAGGCCGTCTCAGACGCCCTCAGCGCGATCGGCGTGGCGGTGCGGGCCTACGTCCTGCGCTTCGGGCCCACCCCCGAGTGGCAGGTCGTGGCCCGCCTTTCGGGCGGGGTGCTGCTTACCAACACGAGATTTCCCTTTCCGGCGGTGCCATGACTCGGTGAGCCTTGGCTCCTGTCGTTTTGTGAGAGGAGCGGGCATGGAGGATCGACGTCGCGACATCGGGTTGTTCCGGTACTCACTGGCACGCGAGCCGGCCGACCCGGCGCTTACCAAGGCCGAGCGGGGAGCGCTCGTGCGGGCGCTTGCCGCGATGGAGCACGCCGGCCCGGACGGCCGGCGCCTCCGGGTGAGCCGCTCCACTTTGGACCGCTGGATCCGCACTTGGCGCGCCGGTGGCTTCGAGGCCCTCGTGCCCAAGCCACGGCGCACCGAGCCCCGCACGGGAAAGGCGACCCTCGAGCTCGCCGAGGCGCTCAAGGCCGAGGTGCCCGAACGGACCGCCGCCCAGGTTCTCCGGGTGATGGCCGAGGCCGGCACGGTGCCGCTTGCCTCCGAGCGCACCATCCAGCGCCACTTCGCCCGCCTCGGGCTCAACACCAGAGGAGACGGCACCCTGCCGCGCGCCTTTGGGCGCTACGAGGCGGGCTCGAGGAACGAGCGCTGGCTCGGCGACGCGATGCACGGACCCGTCGTCGCCGGCCACAAGGCCTACCTGCTGGCGTTCTTGGACGACTACTCGAGGGCGCTCGTGGGCTATCGGTGGTGCTCATCTGAGGACACCATCCGCATGGAGGTGGCGCTTCGCGCAGGCGTGGCGTCCCGCGGCGTCCCCGGGGTGCTCCTCGTCGACAACGGCTCGGCCTATCGCGACGCCCAGCTGCACCGGGCCTGCGCGGTGCTCGGAATCCGCCTGGTGCACGCCAAGCCACGAACGCCGACTACCAAGGGCAAAATAGAACGTTTGTTCGAGACAGTGAGGAGCGGCTTCGTCATCGAGGTCGAGGCCCGTGGCGTCGCGGACGTCGCCGAGCTCAACCGTCTCTTCAGCGCCTGGGTGGAGGTCGTCTACCACCGCCGGGTGCACTCAGAGACCAAGGCCACCCCGATGGAGCGCTTCATGGCTGCGGGCCCGCCCGAGCTGCCGTCTGCGGCGCTGCTGCACGAGGCGTTTTTGTGGTCGGAGCTCCGCCAGGTGACCAAGACGTTTTCAGGAATGGGAAATCCGTGCAGGGGTGTCCCGCGGAGAGCCTCTGAGAGCCCCAGCTGTCACAGCCTCTGGATACCGTGCGCCACGTGCAGAACTGTGAGCGACGGAGGGGGACGGCGTGAGGGCCTTGCGAGTGGTGGTGACCGACGCGCTGGCCTACTGGAGCGTCGTCGCCGACGATTGGTGCCCGGTGCCGGCGGCCGACTCGTTTTTGCGGCACCTGCGGATCGGCGCTGACCGCGCAGAGGGCACCACCCGCTCGTATGCCGGGGATCTGGCGCTGTTCTTCGGCTGGTGCGAAAAGACGGGTCGTGATCTGGGCGAGGGACTTCGTGCCATGGGCTCGTTCGTCGGCTGGCTGCGCACCACGCCGGTCGAGCGCCAGGGAGCGGGCGTCGGCAAGGCGCGCAGCGCCGGACGGATCAACCATGTTCTCGCTGCGGTGCGCGAGCTTGCCAAGCACGCCGTCGCAACCGGGACGCTCGACGGATCGATCCTGGCGTTGCTCTACGAGGTCGCCGACGACCGGCACCTGCCGGCTGACCTTCGCCCCGAAGGTGCCGGCCTGCGCTACGTGGCTCGTCCCCGGCACCGTCAGCGTGAGCGTGGCAACGCTCGCCCGGCTGCGGTCCGCCAGGAAGAGGCCGAGGCGTTGCTGCGGGTCGCGCGTAGCTGGCGGGACCGCTTTCTCGTCGTGTTGTTGTGGTTCTGCGGCCTGAGGATCGGTGAGGCCTTGGGCCTTCGGCGCTCGGACCTGCACCTGGTGGACGCCGCACTCGCGATGGGCTGCGGAGTCGGCGGCCCCCATCTCCATGTCGTTCGCCGGGACAATCCCAACCAGGCCATGGCCAAGACCGGGGGGCGGGCGGTGCCGGTGCGCACCGAGATGCTGGCCTGCTACGACCGCTATCTGGCCGAGCGGGAGCGCTGCCCGGCCGCCGAGGCGTGCGACTTCGTCCTTGTTAACTTGTTCCACGAACCGCTCGGCCGGCCGATGAGCGCGGACGCCGTCCGAGCCCAGATGGCGGAGAGCTCCCGGCGGGCTGGACTCTCCCGGGTCCTGCGCCCCCACATGTTCCGCCATGCGACCGCCGGCGAGCTGCTCGCCCGAGGAGCGGGGCTCGACGTGGTGCGCGAGCTGCTCGGCCACGCGTCGATCCGCTCGACCGAGGTCTACCTCCATCCCGACGCCGACCGCTTGCGCGACGCCGTGGAACGCCTGGGGCCGTTGGGTTTCGGTGAGCAGCGGTGATGGCTCTCCCGGCACGACGAGCGGTTGACCCGGCACCGGCCTACTCCGACCGCCTGGAAGAGGTGCTCGATCGCGAGCTGCTGGCGAAGCTCGGATGGGACGCCGATTCAGAGGTGCTCACCCCCGATCCCGCACACCGTCTCCTCGGCTGGCGGGTGTGCCCGGTCGTTCGCTGTGGCGGCGAGGGCCGTCAGTCCGACGGGTTGTGCGGCACCTGTGCCATCATTCGGAAAGCCGAGGCCGGCACCGACTTCGAGGTCTTCTGTGCCCGAGGTGTCGACCCCGCCCGGCGCCGTCCACCCGGGTGCTGCCTGGTGTGTCGAACCCCCGGTCACGAACGGCCCGAGTACCAAAAGGGCCTGTGCATCAGCTGCAACCAGGCTCGGCGCATCCGCCGCCAGAGCGTGGACGCCTACGTGCACGGAGACGAGCGCCATATCCCGGCGGTCGCCCGGCCGACCCTCGGACGCTGCCCGGCGCGCACCTGTCACCGTCTCGGCGCTCATCTCAACGGGCTCTGCGAGGCTCACTACCAGTTGTGGCGGGTGAGCCGGTTTCCGCCCCTCGAGGCCTTCTTGGCCAACGCGACGCCCCGCCACGGCGACCTCGGGGGCCGCGTGGTGATGACGGGACTTGGTGACCGGGTCATCACCGAGTTGCTCTACGGCATCCAGGTCTCTCTGGCCGACGGGCGCAAGGTGCGCCCGCCCGCCCTGCGGGCGGCGGTCAAGCATCTGCGAGACGCTGGCGCATCGAGTGTGGCCGACTTCGACCCCTCGGGGCTCTCGGATCCACCGAGGCGGTTCCTCGTTCTCGTCGCCAGGTCCGTCGCGCGTCTCGATGCGGACGCGGACAGCGAGGCTGAAAAGGACGTGTGGGATCTTCGGGTCTGGGGCCACTCCGGCCGGCTGTCGTTCGTGGGGGGCGAGGTCCTTCACAAAACTCGGGGCGAGATGGCGCGACCGGTCAGCCAGTGGTGGTTGAGGCACGCGGTGAAGGTCTGGGCCGCCGACTGCTTGGTCACCAAGCATCCGGCTGCGGCACGCAAGATGGTGGCCGCGGTGGGGATGTTCTCTGAGCACCTGGGGTGCCGCGACGACCGCGGAGAGGCCCCAGAGACGATCGGACGCAGGGACCTCGAGTCGTTCCTCGCCCGCCTCGGCCGTCTCCAGACCGCCGGCACGATGTCCGCCGACCGGCGCGTCCGCACCGTTCGCAGCATCGCCGAGTTCCTCCGAGACGTGCGGCCGATGGGGCTGAACGCGCCGGGCGCAGCGATGGCCGGGCTGAAAGACGAGGTGACCCTGCGTCGCAGCGACGTGCCACGCGCCGAGAGCCGCGAGCCCGAAGAGGTTGGTCGCGCGTTCCCCGAGTCGGTGATGGCCCAGCTGCTCGACCCAGAGAGCCTGGTGTTGCTCGAGGAGCTCTCGGGGCCTTGCATCCGGGCCGCCGTCGAGCTGCAGGCCGGGGTCGGTCGGCGCACCGGCGAGCTGTGTGCGCTTTGCTTCGACTGCCTCGATTACGACGAGCACGTCGGCGACGACGGTGAGCGCCGTCGCAGCCCTGTGCTCGTCCACGACATGCCAAAGGTGGCAAAGGTCGGCTGTCGCCTGCCGATCCACGAGCGCGAAGCGCAGGTCATCTGCGCCCAGCAGAAAAGGGTCGCCGCCGCGTTCGCCCACACCGACCCAGAGTGCCTCGTGCTGTTCCCTCGGGCGACCAAGAACCCGGACGGCACCAAGCCGATCGCCCCCGCGCAGCTCCAAGGAGCCGTGAAGCGCTGGGCGAAGGCGTTGCCCCGCTTGGACCACGTCGACGAGCGCAGCGGCCGGACGGTCCCCTTCCCCCGGGAGCGGGTGGTGCCCTACGCCTTCCGGCACTCCTTTGCCCAGCGGCATGCCGACGCCGGCACGCCCGTGGACACCTTGAAGGACCTTCTCGGGCACCAACGGATCCAGACCACGCTTTCGTATTTTCGTGTCTCGGCCCGCCGCAAGCGGGCCGCCCAAGAGGCCCTCGGACCCCTGCAGCTCGACGCCGGCGGCCACCGGGTGCGTCCCAGCCTCGGGCTCCTCGGCGACTCGGAGGCGCTGCGGGACCAGGCCGGTCAGGTGGCGGTGCCCTTCGGGGCGTGCACCGAGCCGGCAAACGTGGCCGCCGACGGTCGGTCGTGTCCCTTCCGGCATCGGTGCTTGGGTTGCGAGTACTTTCGAACCGACCCCTCCTACCAACCAGAGCTCACCGCCTACCTGGCTCAGCTTCTCGCCGAAGCCGAACGACTGTCCCTCGCCTCCGGTCTCTCGGACTGGGCCAGGCGTGACGCCGCGCCGGCCGACGAGGAGATCGACGCCGCGCGCCGCCTCGTGCGGGCCAACGAGGAGGCACTGGCCTGTCTCGACGAGAAGGACCGAGCGGAGCTCCACGACGCGATCGCCACCTTGCGCCGCGATCGGGCGCGTCTCGCCACCACCTTCCCGGTCGAGTTTCGAGGCGTGGTCCGTCAAACTCGCCCGCAGCTGTTCCCGACCATCGAGCGCGCCGCACACGACGAGGCCCACGATGGCTGACCCCGGACCGCTTCTCGAGCGACGGCGGGCCGACTCACAGGCCAAGGCGGCCCAGGTGCTCGCCGTCATCACTGCCATGATCGATGCCGCAGAGCCGCTCGCCGTCGCGGCCGTGGCCCGCCGCGCCAAAGTGAGCCGCCGGTTCGTCTACGACCACCCAGAGCTACGCGCGGAGATCGCCCGCGGCGTCGCCCATGCATCGCAGGGCTTCTCCCGCCAGGTGGCCGACTCCGCCCGAGTGAGCACCGCGTCACTGCGTGCCGACCTCGAGAATGCCAAGGCGCGCAACCGCCGTCTCGACGCTGAGCTGACGACCCTCAAGCGCCGCCTGGGCGAGTGCATGGGTGCCGGCGTCGCCACAGAGATCGGCGGTGTCGGTGATGCCGGTCGTTCGCAGCTCGGGGCACGGGTGGAAGAGCTCGAACAGGCGCTGTTCGAGACGCGAGAGGAACTGGCGGGGCGGACCGAAGAGCTCGACGCCGCGCGCCAGATCAACCGTGAGCTGCTCGCCCGGCTGAACCGGTCGACCTGAGTCACTGGTCACGCACACCTGTGCGCCACAACAAACCCCCTGGTCAGCCGCCATAGATCACGCTCGGGTCTCCTGAAAAAAGACGGCGACTGTGAGCCTCCACGCCAATTCCTTCGAGGTAGACGCCGCACTCGTCGGAAAGCGCGTGGAGCTCGTGTTCGATCCCTACGACCTCACCGAGATCGAGGTGCGCTACGAGGGACGGCCCATGGGTCTCGCCGTCCCGGTGCGCATCGGGCGTCACACCCACCCCAAGGCGCGCTCCGAGGCGCCGCCGGTGCCGGCGCCAACTGGCATCGAGTACCTCGATCTCATCGACAGGCGCCGGGAGGCCGAGCTGTTGGGCCACAGGATCGATTACGCGGCGATGGGCGAAGACGACGATCAAGAACAACTTGAGAAGGAGACCGGACAATGACAATCGACAACCTGCGCACCCATTACGGGTTCACGAAGATGCCCTTTGGCCGAGACCTCCCGCCCGAGGCGCTGTATCAGCACCGTGCTCACCAAGAGGCCGTGGCGCGCATCGCCTGGTGCGTCACCGAGCAGGCGATCGGGGTGGTGACGGGCGAGTGCGGGTCGGGCAAGACCGTCGCTGCACGTGCCGCGCTGTCCTTGCTCGACCAAAGCCGCAACACCGTCATCTACCTCGGCACCCCGGGAGTGGGCCTGCGCGGCACCTACGCGGCGATCGTCACCGCGCTCGGCGGCGTGCCGAGGTTCCACTGCGGCTCGCTCATCCCCCAGACCTGCGACCTTTTGGCCCAAGAGGCGGCCGAACGGGGCAAGAGAGTCACCATCTGCTGTGACGAGGCCCAGCTCTACGACCCAGAGACCCTCGAAGGCCTGCGCTGTTTGCAGAACGCAGGCATGGACGCACAGAGCCCCTTCGGGCTCATTCTGCTCGCCCAGCCGATGTTTCGGCGGCGCCTGCGGCTCGGTGCTTTCGTCGCGCTCGACCAGCGCGTCGGGCTGCGCTTTACGGCCACCGGCCTCGAGGCCACCGAGTGCGCCTCGTACATCGCGCACCACCTTGGTTTCTGCGGGCGCAGCGACACCTTGTTCTCCGACGATGCGGTTGCGCTCATCTACCAAGTCGCTCGGGGCCTGCCCCGGGCGGTCAACAACCTCGCTCTCCAGGCGCTCGTCGCCACCTTCTCTTCTTCCAAGGCGATCGTCGACGAGCAGGCGGCGCGTCAAGCCGTCGCCGAGGTGACCGCGGAGTGAGCGCCCAGGTGCTCGACTACGAGCTCGGCGCACCGCCCGGCTGGCCCTTGCCACCGAACGACGCCGTCTATCAGGGCATGGCGGGCGCGCTCGTCGGCGCGATCGCTCCGCACACCGAGGCCGACCCGGTCGCCGTCTTGGCCCAGCTGCTCATAGCCGCAGGCGCGATCGTCGGACGCGGCGCCTACGCGGTCGTTGAGGCGACCCGCCATCACCCAAACGAGTTCGTGGTGCTCGTGGGCGACTCGGCGAAGGCCCGCAAGGGCTCTTCCTGGGACCATGTCGCCCGCCTCATGGGAAGGGCCTTCCCGGGCTTCTCGTCTCGCTGTTCGACCGGCCTGTCGTCGGGAGAAGGCCTCATCTGGGCGCTGCGCGACCCCGACGGCACCGACCCGGGGAGCTCCGAGCCACCCCTTCTCGTGGTCGAGCCCGAGTTCGCCTCGGTGCTAAAGGCAGCCGGGCGCGACGTATCGAGCCTCTCGCCGGTGTTGCGCTCGGCGTGGGACGGGAGACCGCTCGCGCTCTTGACCCGCAACGCCCCGGCACGCGCCGCAGCTCCCCATGTAGCCGTCGTCGGCCACATCACCGCCCAGGAGCTGCGCCACCACGTCTCGGGCCTCGAGGTCGCAAACGGCCTCTTGAACCGGTTCTGCTTCGTCGCCTGCCGCAGGGCGCGCCTGCTTCCCGACGGCGGCGACCCCGACCCGCTCAAAGGGAGCAGCATGCCAGAGCGCCTCGGTGAGCACCTGCGTGCCGCCGGGCAACTCGGTCACGTCGCCTTCACCACCGCGGCGCGTGTCGCCTGGTGGGACGCCTACGTGGCCCTCTCTGAGCCCAAGGCCGGGATGGCAGGTGGCCTTCTCGCCCGAGCCGAGGCCCATGTGCTGCGGCTCTCGCTCCTCTACGCGCTGATCGACGGCGCCTCATCGATGGGCGTCGAACATCTGCGCGCCGGGCTCGCTTTGTGGGAGTACTGCGCAGATGCCGTTCAGTTCTGCTTCGGCGACTCGACCGGCGACCCGCTCGCAGAAGCGATCGGGGCGGCGCTCAGTCGCGCTCCGCAGGGCATGACGCGCACCGAGATCCGCGACCTGCTCGGGCGCAACCGCCCGGGCGCTGCGATCGACGAGGCGCTCGTTGCCCTTGGGGCTGCAGGCAGGGCCTATGCCGAGCGCGTCGTGACGGCCGGACGTCCGGCGCAGCGCTGGGTAAGCTCGCTCGAAGCGGCCGGTCCGCACTGAGCCGGGGTCAAGACCGAAGGGAACAGCGCACCGACGTGATGCCCGACCCAGCCGAGGTGTGACCGGAGCGTCTTGAGGCCGGCGTGGCGAGCCCGCTCACCGGCGACCATGACCATGGCCCGGCACTCCAGTGCCGGGCCTGATCGCGCCTCTGCCTGCCGCCACACCATGGCGCACTTCGGTCGTTCGGTCGTGGGCCACCCCCGTGCTCACCGTCAGTGACGTCGACGTGATCACCGAGCGCGTCGGTCAACACATGCCCGGTCCGGTGCGGGCCGTCGAGATACCAAAGGGTGACGGGGGTGTGAGGACGCTCGGTGTGCCCAACGTGGCAGACCGGGTGGCCCAGACTGCGGCATCGATGCTGCTGGAAGAGAAGCTCGAGCCGATCTTCCACCACGACAGCTACGGCTACCGCCCGGGGCGAAGCGCTCACGACGCACTGGCCGCAACCCGACGGCGCTGTTGGAAGCACGGCTGGGTGATCGACTTCGACATTCAGAAGTTCTTCGATTCGGTGCCGTGGGACCTGATGGTCAAGGCGGTCGAGCACCACACCCAGGAGCGCTGGGTCCTGCTCTACATCGACCGGTGGCTCCGTGCCCCGATCCAGATGCCAGACGGGACGCTGCGTGAACGGGAGATGGGGACCCCGCAGGGGTCACCGGTTTCCCCGATCCTGGCCAACCTCTTCATGCACTATGCGTTCGACAGGTGGATGGTCCGGAAGTACCCGAACTGTCCGTTCGAACGGTATGCGGATGACGCGGTTATCCACTGCGACACTGAGGATCAGGCCAAGCGACTGCTGGTCGACCTCGCCGAGCGGCTCAAGTCCGTCGGGCTTGCGCTGCACCCTGAGA
>JBOGHW010000044.1:0-45190 GCA_050744865.1 Acidimicrobiales bacterium
GCCCGGCACGGTCGGTCCCGCGGGTCTCTTTGGTCATCATCCGATGGTCCTCCACTCCTCATGGAGACCCGCGGATGCTGCTTGATTCTCGGACCGATCCCTATCGTTAAGTCAGGCGCAAACCAGGGTGGCCTTGGCACGTGCCGTCATTCGCATGCCGCGGCTCCTCGTCCTCGACGATCCGCTGTCCGCCCTCGACATTCACACCGAGGGCCAAGTGCACGAAGCAATTCAAGAGGTCCTGGCCACGACGACCGCGCTGGTCATAGCGCATCGGTCCTCGACTGCGCAGTTGGCCGATCGGGTCGCGCTTTTGCACTCGGGCCAAATCATTGCGGTGGGCACCCACAACAGCCTGTTGCAAACCAGCACCGAATACGCGTCGCTGATGACTGTCGTCGAGTCCGGAATGCCCGGTAGTCCGCTGAGCAGCTTCTGATGAGCGCAACCACGACCGGGTACATGCCAGGACTGCCTGGAACGGGCGCGCAAATGGAGGATGAGCTGGAGATAGCCGCACCGAAGGGTGCTGCTAGGCGCTTGCTCAGGTCGCTGATCCGCCCGCACATGCGCAGGGTCTGCCTGACCACCGTGGTCCTCCTGCTCCAGCAGGGTGCCAGCCTGGCGGGTCCCGTTCTGGTGGCGTTGACGATTGACCGGGCTATCCCGGATCTGCGAGCCGGCGATGGACTGCCGCTGGCCGTACTAGGGGTCAGTTACTCGGTTTGCGCGATCGGTTCCGGCGTGCTCCAGCGAGGCTTCGTCAGGCTCTCGGCGAGGATCAGCCAAGATGTCCTCATCGACCTGCGGCTGAGGCTGTTCTCGAAGATCCAAGAACAGAGCGTGGACTTTCACGAGCGGCACCCCTCAGGGCAGCTGATCTCGCGAGCGACTACCGACATCGAGGCCTTGCGCGAGCTGCTGGACAGCGGCCTCGACCAGGTCGTGAGCGCGGTCGTCGCGCTCGTCTACATCTCCGCAATCCTGTTGATCCTCGATTGGCAGTTGGGGCTGGCTGCGTTGGTGGCTATGGCGCCGGTGTATCTCACCATGCGCTCGTTCCGACGCCGCGCGCGCCTCGTCTACCACCGGCGCTCGACGGCATCGGCGACGCTCACTACCCGCATCGCCGAGACGCTAGGGGGCATCCGAACGGTGCAGGCATATCACTGGGCGGACGCCAACGACAAGACGCTCTCCGCGCTCAACAGTCGTCACCGGGCGTCGAACGTCGAAGCCGGGCACGCTATGGCGAGATACGTCACGCACTCGCGGCTGGTCGCCAATGTTGCCATCGCCGGGCTCGTGCTCTGGGGTGGCTACAGCGTGGCGTCGGGCCGCCTTGCCCTCGGAGCGTTTGCCGGTTCGGTGCTGTATTTGCGGACTCTCTATGACGAGCCACTGCAGCTCGGCGGGGTCCTCGACGCCTACCAGTCCGGCGCGGCCTCGCTCGAGAAGATCGCCGTGCTGCTGGCCACCCAGTCCGCAGTCGTTGAGTCGAGCGAACCGGTGCGGCTCCCTGCGCGCCCTGCGGAGCTTCACGGACGACGGGTGACCTTTGAGCGGGTGCGGTTCTCCTACGGAGGGGGACGCGAAGTCATTTCTGTGCTGGATCTCGACATCGCCGCAGGGGAGACCGTCGCGTTGACCGGAGCGACTGGGGCCGGTAAGTCGACGCTCACCAAGCTCATCGCGAGGTTCCAGGATCCGACCGCAGGGCGGGTGCTGCTCGACGGAATAGATCTCCGGCGGATTGCAGCAGGCGAGCTCCGCGAAGAGGTAGTCATGTTGCCCCAAGACGCCTCCTTGTTCTCGGTGAGTATCGCTGAGAACATCGCGCTTGGGCGGCCCGGCGCGACGCTCGATGAGATCGAGCGTGCAGCGATCGCGACTGGAGCACACAGCTTCGTCAGTCAGCTGCCGGGCGGATACCAGCACCTGGTCGCCCCGAACGGCGGGGGACTCTCGTCTGGTCAGCGCCAGCTCATCGCGCTGTCCAGGGCGTTTCTCGCGGACCCATCGGTCATGATCCTCGACGAGTCCACGTCTGCCCTGGACATCCCTAGCGAACGCGCTGTTCAAACTGGGCTACGTGCCGTGCTCGAGGGACGTACCGCGCTACTCGTGGCGCACCGGCTGTCCACTGTCCAGATCGCGAGCCGAGTGCTGGTGGTAGTTGGCGGCAAGGTCGTCGATGACTGCGCGCCATCTGTTGTGACTTCCGCGTGGTGGGAGATCTCTCATGCGCACCGAGCTTGATTGGGTAGAAACAGCTGATCGCACGAAAACCAGGCCTTCTCCGCTCCCGTCGCCCCTGCAGCCATGATGGCAACAGAGCACTTCATCTGCGTGCGTGCCAGTACCTGCTCAGCAACGACGCAAGCCAGGCAGATCGACGTTCACGGGCGGCCCTGAAGCGGGTCCGGATACCGGTGTCCATGCCGCAGCGAGGTCGCCCTAGGACTCGTGGGCGCGACAGCGGAGCCGTCCTCAACGAGAGGTGCCGTATTCGGCCGGGATGTGGCCGGATAGGGGTGCCGTCAACACCTACAATCGGCGGAGGTGGTCGTGCGGTGCGAGATGCTGCGGGGTATCGGGCGGCTGAACGCGACGACCACGCTTCTGCAGCGCTCTCGCCTGGCTGACCCGCTCGGCGGCATGTGGGAGGCCGCCGACGTGCAGTGGTCGTGGGGCCGGCCCCGGACCACCGATGAGCTGGTGCTCCCGGTCTGGTTCGATGAGATCGGCCCGGTGGCGGCTGCTGGACTGACGGCCTCGGGCGACACCTGGCAAGCCGACGTCTTCGCCGTGCCGTCGATCGTCGATGAAAAGGACGTCTGGGCCGCTGTGTTGGAGGTCGCCGCCGGACATCGGGTCGAGGCACTCCAGGTGCTCGTGTGCGGGGACAACGCGCCACTGGCGGGCCTCGCCGTCCAGAGTGGCTTCGCGTTGACCGACGAGTTGTCAGGCACCTCATGGATGGACGCCGATCAGCGCCCGCCGCTTGTGCACGTCGACGGGTTCGCGATCGTCGATCGCGTGACACGGGCGGCTCGTCCGCACCCGATGATCCTTCGCAACGGTGAAGGGGTCGAGCAGCGACTCCGACAGTGTTCGCTCTATGACCCGACGCTTGACCTAGCCGTCGAGGACGCGGGCGGTAGGGTCGCCGGCTACGCCTTGTTCTGGTTCGACCCCACGACGCTGGTCGGGCTTCTCGAACCGATGCGCGTCGAGGAGGAGTACCAGCGGCGCGGTCTCGCCCGCGCCCTGTTGACGAACGGCCTCGATCGGCTCGCACGCAAAGGGGCACACCGCCTGAAGGTCGGCTTCAGCACCGACGCCGCCCGCAACCTCTACCTCGGGGCCGGCTTCCTTCAGACGTCCGTCGATCGGATGCTCATTCGAACAGCACCGCGCGAGTAGTGCGGATAGCGAACTGCCGTCTTCGTCCGCGATCTGCGAGGTTGTGCGGAACTTTGCCCAGCCAGGCATCCCGGTTGGGATGACCTTCGAACCCCAACCGCATTAGCGGCTCGGATCGTGGTTCGCATCGGTTCAAGCTGGACCAACGTCCTTGAGCGGTCCCGGTTGAATGCGGTGGTATAACGGTGAGCTGCAACCCAAACTGCGACCCAAACTGCGACCCATGCGCGAGCCTCGCCAGTTGCGGGCGCGTTGGTAGCAGCGGAATCGGAGAACCTATGGCGTCGCAACTCAAGCTCGCCGTCCACAGCTTCCCGGGCGAGCGTCCGGTGCTGCTCGTCCATGGATTCACCAGTAGTGCCCAGATCGACTGGATCGAGCCGGGCTGGCCGCAGGCGTTGGCTGCCCAAGGGCGTGGGACGCTCGCTGTCGACCTGCCCGGTCATGGCTCGTGCCCAGCGGCCGATCGCGACGCTATCTCGGTCAGCGCGATCATTGCGGGCCTGGTTGCGGCGATCGACAGCACCGGCCAGGACGAGGCCGACGTGGTCGGTTATTCGCTCGGCGCCCGGCTGGCCTGGCCCTTGGCTGCCACTGGCCGGGTAGGGCGCCTGGTCCTCGAGGGGCTGGGCACGACCGACCCGCTGGCCGCTTTGGACATCGAGTTGCTCCGCGCGGTGGCCAAAGGTGAAGCCGAGGCGCCCGACCCCGACCTCGCCGAATTCGCAGGCTGGATCTCTCAGCCCCACCTCGACCGGGATCAGATGCTACTGCTCATAGAAGCGTTGGCCGCCGAACCGTTCGATGCAGGCTCCGACCTACCCACGGTCCCGACGCTGTTCGTCTCGGGAACCGAGGACGATCCTGTCGACCAGCTGGCAGCGACCCTTCCGAACGCGAGATACCTCCCGGTGCCCGGTGATCATCGCGGCGCGCTGATGTCGGCTGAGTTCCGCGCCGCCGCGCTCGACTTTCTCCACTAAGTTTGGCGGTCCGTCCTGCGCCGTGGCATCACAGCGCAGGTGGCGTCCCACATCCGGTGTAAATCGCACGGGACGAAGGCTCCTTCCCGATCTCATGCAGCCGAGCCGACGGCTGTCTCGACCGTGTCGTCGACCGCATGCTCACCGCGCAACTGACGACGGAGGTCCTGCCCGCGGTGTCATTGTCACGCCCCGCAGCCTCTGCTCTGGCGGTCGCGCACTGCCCAGACGAGGGCGAGACAGGAGCACCCGGGAGTCGGCCGATCACCTTGGTGCGCCGGCGACCTTGGCCGTGGCGTTGCGGAGCCGGTGGATGACACAGCGCTGGCGGATCTCGATAGCTGCCACAAGGACGGGGGCTCCGTCGGGGATCACGAGCAGCGGCGCTCGCAACCCTCTTTGCCTCAAGCCGGCGACGAAGTCACCCTAGGCGTCTCTCGACTCCGAGCTCGCCGCTGTAAGGGCGACGAGGTGCGGCGGCCGTCGGTGTCGAATCCCCAGGCGGCGAGCACGGGCTCGGGGCGGGCGATGCTCGTGCATCTTGAAGTTGGCCCCGTCCAAGAAGGTCTTGGCTTTGCTGGGTTCCATCATGCAACCTCTTGTACTTGCGGCGTATTGGCATGGCATGGAAGGCGATCTCCTCGCCTTTCGTCGATGGTGGTCAGCACCTCGAGCAGGGGCCTGCGGTGTCGGGTCCGAGTCGCAGGCGAGCTGCACCTTCACAGTGCGCCCCAACTACCCTCGGTACGTGACCACCGACCAGGCGGATGCTGCGGTACTTGCCGGCATCCGCGTCATCGAGATGGCGAACTGGGTAGCCGGGCCGAGCGCCGGCGCGATCATGGCCGATCTCGGTGCTGACGTCATCAAGGTCGAGCCACTCGGCGGCGACGGCATGCGCGGCAAGCTCCGGCAGGCGTCGGTGGCCGATCCGTCCGCCGCGATCGACCACCCGTTCCACCTCGCCAACCGCGGGAAGCGTTCGATCGCAGTCGACCTGGCCGATCCCCGCGGGTCTGCTCTGGTTCGAGAGCTGATACGTGGCGCCGACGTCGTCATCGCCAACCTGCTCCCGACACGGCTCAAGCGCTACGAGCTTGGGCCGGACGATGTCCGGGATCTGAACCCGCGGCTCGTCTACGCCCTTGTCACGGGTTACGGCAGCGCGGGCGACGACGCCGACCGTCTCGGGTTCGACCTCACCGCCTTCTTCGGTCGCGGCGCGATCATGAGCTTGATCGGCGAACCAGACGCGCCTCCGCCCCAATTCCGGCCCGGCCAAGGGGATCAGTCGACGGCGCTTGCCCTCTTGAGCGGTATCCTCGCTGCCCTTTTGATGCGCGAGCGGACGGGCGAGGGCCAGGTCGTCGAGACTGCGCTCATGCGCACCGCAGCCTGGACGATCGGTATAGACGTCTCCATCGCGCTCGTCGACCGCCACCAGCCGAAGAGGCGTTCGAGGATCGAACCGGTGAGCGCGATCCACAACGCTTACCGCTGTGCGGACGGCGTGTGGCTGAACCTGCAGGCTCAGGACCTCCGTCTGTGGCCGAGCTTGTGTGAGGCCGTCGGCCGTCCGGAGCTCGCCACCGACGAGCGCTTCGCCACCCCGGCAGCTCGTTTCTACAACGCAACGCAACTGGTCTCGATCCTCGATGCTCAGTTCGCTTCACGGCCTGTCACGGAGTGGGCGCCGCTGCTGGATGCCACGGGAATCGTCTGGTCGAGGGTTGCCCAGCTCGCCGATCTCGTGGACGATCCGCAGGCTCGGGTGAACGGCATGTTCGTCCCCGTCGAACATCCGACGGCGGGTCGCTTCGACACACTGGCAGCACCGTTCACGCTCTCGGTCTCGCCGCCGGCGGTCGGCGCCTGCGGCCCGGAGATCGGCGAGCACACCAACGAGGTGTTGACGGAGCTTGGTCTCGCCGCCGGGGAGATCGCTGAGCTCATACGGACCGGCGTCATCGGTGCCCGCCTGACCAAGCCCGCCTGACGCCTGGCGTCGGTAGCGAATCACAGAACTGCCTTGGCTTCTCTGCATGTCCGACGTCGGGTCGATTGAAGAACGAGACGATCAAGGCCATGTCGACCAGAGTGCCGTAGGTTGACACGAGAGAGGAGGACGGGCCATGAACTTCGCCACCATCGAACTCGTCGCCGACGGCCCTCGGGCGTGGGTCTGGCTGAGCAGGCCCAAGAAGCTGAACCCCCTCGGCTACACGACGCTGCTCGAGCTTCGCGCTGCGGCTCGCCTCCTCGACGAGACGCCGGACGTCAAGGTTGTCGTGTTCGCCGGCAGGGGCCGGGCGTTCTCCGCAGGCGCGGACTTGTCCGGCGTGGCCGGCGGGTCCGGTGTGACCTCCGGCGGGTCCGGCACCTCCGCCAGCGATGCTCACGAGCGAGCTCCATCCCCGCGGGAAGCCGCTGACGCGGGAAGGCGCATGATCGAGGCCGTCGAGGCGATGCGCCCGGTGACCATTGCCCAAATTCACGGTCACTGCATCGGCGGAGCCCTCCTGCTGGCCGCGGCGTGCGACCTGCGAGTGGCGTCCGACGACGCCAACTTCGCCATCCCGGAAGTCGACCTCGGCATCCCGCTCGCCTGGGGCGGGATCCCAAGACTGGTCCGTGACCTCGGGGCTGCCATGACGAAGGAGTTGGTGCTCACTTGCCGCTCCTTCGGTGCCGAGGAGGCCAAGGCTCTCGGTTTCCTCAATCGCGTAGTGCCAGCCACCGACCTCGAAGAGGAGGTCAACGACCTGGCCGACTTGCTCACGACCAAGTCGGCCCTAACGCTTGCTGCCACGAAGGAGCACGTCAACGCCGTCGCCAACGGCATGGTGGGCTCCGGGTTCTCCTGGAACGACGCCGACTCGTTGCTGTCGGCCCTGTCCGACCCGGAATCCCGCTCGGTCGCGGCGGCCTACCGCCAGCGCCTGCGAGCGAGAAGCAAGCCTTAGGCCGCATGCCGGGCCGCTCTCCAACTAGAGGCGCGGAGGCGGCTCAGGAGGCCGGGAAGACCGCGCCGGTCCGGGTGCTGAGGAGCAATGGCGCCGCAAACGACGGCCGGAATCGACGAGTCCGAAGACGGCGGCGTCGATCACGGTGTCGCCGGTCGCCACGAGCACTCCGGCTTCCTGAACGAGACGGGCGGTTCGGCCGTCCGGCGTGAGCTGCAAGCCGACGCCGTAGCGCGAGATGCAACCGTTGCGCCGGCCGCCAAGCCCAACGCGTCCCGCACCGGTTTCGGCACGACGATCCGTTCGACGCCGTCTATGGTCGCTTCCCTAGGAAATACCGCAAATCGGCGACGCATCTCCGGGTTCTCCGCCAAAGGTGCTTCGCATCAGTTTACGATGTATCATCTTTTGATGTGAATCCGATGTCGTTGTTCCTCCTCGGGCGCAGGCTCATGTCGATCGCCGAAGGCGCTCTGCCGGGGGGCAAAGGGCCGACAAGCATGCGGCTCGTCTTCGTGGATGTCGCCTACCACCCGGGCAGCTCGATCACCGAGATCACCGAGCGCGCCGGCTTCCCACAAAGCCTCGTGTCGAACGCGGTGGCGAGGCTCCGAGAGATCGGGCTGCTCGAGAGCGGTCCGGACCCTCTCGATCGCCGCCGGACGCTCGTACGCACTACTCCCGCGCTTGGACCCATCAGCCGGCGACTGGAGGCCGTATCGATCGACGACATCCTTGCCGCCGAGCTGGCGGCGGAAGACCAGGAGCAGATCGCCGATGCGATGGCCGCACTCGACTTGCTCTCTCAGCTCCTGACTCGGGACGCGAGCGCGCCACCATTGGCTTCCCTCGCTGCGCCGCGAGGAAAAGGAGAACCCGTATGACAACCAATGGCCACGCCGGGCAGGATGCCGTCTTGGAGGTTCGAGATCTCTCGGTGTCCTACGGGACAACGAAAGCCGTCGACGATGTGAGCCTGCACATCAACCGCGGCGAGATCTTTGGTCTCCTCGGCCCGAACGGTGCCGGCAAGACGAGCACGCTGAGCGCCATCGAAGGTCTGCTCAAGCCCCAATCGGGTCAGGTCTTGGTCGACGGCGTCGAGGTCCGGCGCCACCCGGCACTCGCCAAGTCCAAGATGGGCGTGCAACTCCAGGCAACGAGCTTCCAAGCCCAGCTAAGTGTCACGCAGATCGTTCAGCTGTACGCCGGGCTGTATGGCGTTGCGCTGTCTGAGCCCCAGATCGTCGCAAGCCTCGAGGACATCGGGCTCGCGCACGACTCCTCCAAGCTCTTCAAGCAACTGTCCGGCGGGCAACAGCAGCGTCTCTCGCTCTTCATCGCCCTCATCCACGACCCGGTTCTGCTCCTCTTGGACGAACCCACCTCAGGCCTCGACCCGCAGTCGCGCCGGCAGTTGTGGATGCGCATGGAGCACCTCCGCGATCAAGGGGGCAGCATCCTGCTCACCACGCACTCGATGGAAGAAGCCCAGGCCGTCTGCGACCGGGTCGCCATCATCGACCACGGCAACGTGCTCGCCACCGATGCGCCGGGGGCACTGATCGAACAGCACAAAGGCGATCCGCTCGTCCGCCAGGCCGCGCGCGGCGCGGTCACCCTCGAAGACGTCTTCATCGGACTTACCGGGAGCCAGATCCGTGACTAGCGCTCGATCGACCACCACCGCACCCAACATCCGCGGCATCTTCTCCTCGCTCTTGCGCGCCGACTTCATCGTCTTTCTGAAGAACCGGCGATCGCTCATCTTGAGCATCCTGCTCCCCTACCTCATCTTGGTGTCGACCGGCTCCAGGTCCGGCACCGCACACCTGGGCGGAGCGGTCTTCATCATCGGGTTGGCGATCACCTACGGCATCGCCTCCACGTCGATCATGGGGTACTCCCTCGCCGTGGCACGCGACCGAGAAAGGGGGGTGTTCCAGCGCCTACGCGTCACCCCGGCACCGACATGGGCGATCATGCTGAGCCGCCTGGCAATACAGGTGCTGGCCAACCTGATCATCGCGCTCGTCGTGCTGTTCCTCGGAGGCCGCGTTCACCACCTGTCGCTCTCGGCCAGCCAATACGCGTTGGTGCTCGGGATCGCCGTGCTCGGCGGGGTCGTGTTTCTCTGCATCGGCCAGGCGCTGGTCGCTCTCGTCAAGTCCGCCGAGACGGTCAACTCCACCGCCCGCCTCCTCTACGTCGGCCTGATCTTCCTCGGGCTGCTCGGTCAGGGCGGGTCGCTCGGCCCGACGTGGGATGCCGTGACCCGCTGGAGCCCGGTGGGAACGGTCATGTCGCTCTTCGCCGGGGTACTCAATCTCGGAGCGTGGAGCGCCCACGACACTGGGTGTCTCCTGGCGTCGTTCGGGTACGTCGTCGTGTTCGCCATCGTCGGCATCCGCTGGTTCCGGTGGGAAGTCCGATGACATCTCGTGCACACAAGGAGGTGACGTCGTGATCTTCTTGATTCGGAAGCTAATCAGGCTTGTGAAGAGCCGGCGTCGCAGCTAGCCCGCCTGCCGGGCGAGTCTTCTCACCCGGCAGGCGCTAACGGCTAAAGAGGCTCAGCGGATAGGCGCCACTACCGGTGACCAGCGGTTGCGCCAGTCGATGAGCGTTGCCGTGAGGAGCAGAGCGACCCCGCGGGCGACCTGAGCGAGGCGGTGCTCGGTCTGTTTATCAGTGTTCCGCCGCAACTGACCGTAGTTCGAGAGCCGCGAGTTCGTGCGTTCGACCGGCCCGCGTAGGCCCATCGGGAGGTTCTTCGCCTCCTTGGCCGGGAAACCGGTGCTTGCGCTTGGGAGTCGTCCGCCGGCGTGCGGATAGCTCGATGACCTGGTGGAGCTACGTTGTCGCTATTCGAACTCGGCCGAGGTGCTGGCCGGTCTCCGTGTGTTGGATGGGCTGACCTGCTAACTCGCGAGGTACTGGTCCAGGGCGCGGCGGATGACATCGCTGGCGGAAGTGTGTTCCTCGGCGGCCCGGTCGTCGAGCGCCCGGCGGACCTCGGGTGGGAGCCGTACGGCGGTCAGTTCGGCAGGTTCCTCGCCGAGGGTGGGGCGACCGACCCGGCGGCGCAGCCGGGTCGGGTCGGGGCCGGCCTCCGCCTTTTCTTCGGCTCGCCGCCAGAAGTCCTCGTCCATCGTTTCACCGCTCTTGGCTTTGCGGGGTTCGGTCATGGGAGCAGCCTCCTGTACTTGCGGCGCATCGGCATGGCGTGGAAGGCGGTCTCCTCGCCTCGTTCATCGACGGCGGTCAGCACCTCGAGCAGCGTGCCGGCGGTGTCGGGTCCGAGGTATAGCACGTAGGGATCGTCCAGATCGTCGTAGGCAACGAGCGCATTGGTGATGGCGTGGAGAACGTCATCGCTACTACAGCCGTGTTTGAGGGCCGAGTCTCGGATCTCCAAGAGAGTATTGTATAACGAAATATCGGGTGGCAGGATCTACGTCGCCGCCGACGACCTCGAAGCCCAAGTCGAGGACCTCTACCGGCGCATCCAGCTCCCCACCTCCTGGGCCGAGCGACTCCACGAGGAGATGGCCGCCGAAATCGAAGAACGCCAATCGGCCGACACCGCGCAGCCCAACCTACTCACGAGCCAGCTGGCCAAGGCAGAGAACGAACGCCGCAAGCTGCTCGACGCCTACTACGGCGGGGCCATCGACGTGCCGACGCTCAAGACCGAGCAAGCCCGGATCGGCTCGACCATCGACACGGCCAAAGACCGGCTGGCCGACCTCGACGCCAACGTCACCGAGCAGCAGGAGATCCTCGAACTCGCTGCGTCGCTGGCTACCCGGTGCGGCAACGCCTACCGCAAAGCCAACGACCGCACCCGCAAACTGTTCAACGCCGCCGTCTTCGAACGCCTGGACGTGAAAGGCGGCCGGCTCTGCCATGAGCAGTACCGGCCGCCCTTCGACGGGGTCTTCAACGCGTCCCGGTTCGAATACGGAACAAGAGTGGAGCTGACCGGACTCGAACCGGCGACACCCGGCTTGCAAATGCAACCGACAGCGTCGGACGCGTTGGCACCTGTCGGCCACACCCGTGCTGAACTGCGACCTTTGTCGCTCTGGTAAGCGACAGCGGCTCCGGTCGGCAGCACTTGATACCCAATTTGATACCCAAGCCGTCAGTCCCTCAGAGCACCCAATCAGCGCCATCTGGCAACACCGCGGGGCCTCGTCTTCTGGATGTCGTCACAGCCGAGGCACCGGGCCGGCGGGAGGTCCGTCCGGGACTTGCGGAGGATGCCCGATGGCGCCTTCGGGCTCAGGCAGCTGTTACGGACGTCTCTACTGGAGATCGAGGATCCCCTTCGTCTGGCGTTCCACTACCACAGGGCGGCGTCGATCACACCGTCGATGTCGCGGCGAAGCTCAGCCGGGTCGACGTGCGGAAGGCCGCGACACCGCTCGAGGAGTTGTGACGCTGTAAGTGGCGACCTCGCTGAGGGGGCTCAGCTGTGCGACGGGGCGATCGTCGCGCGTGACGGTGAGCGTCTCACCCCGCTCGACTCGGTCGACGATGTCGCCGCCATGGTTGCGGACCTCACGGATGGTGACCGAGGCCATAGGCGATTGTGTCACCGGTGATACGAACTGCACGTGTCGTTGCGCTTGGCATTCCTCGCCTGGGTCTGCCGTCAACACTACGAGTCGGAAGAGTGAGCCGAGGTGCCTGGCACTTCCGAAGTGAGGTTCCCGTACGGATCATTCCTTGAACCGCGAAGAGTACAGCCAAACCCATGAGACTGTACTCGTAAGAATTGGCGCCGTTCGCCAGCAAACTAAGGAGAACGGTAATTATGATGCACATTGAACTGATAACGATGCTTGGACTTGCCCTCGTTCGTGCGCCGCTCGACATAAGCACGAGTCGCCGGGTCGTGGGACATCCGCACGAGCACGATCTGCCACAGGGCGCGGTTCGCCTGGCGGTCACCGCCAGGGTTGAGGCGGTGGCGAGTAGTCTTCCCCGACGAAGCTGGGAGGGGAGCCACCCCGCAGAGCCGGGCGAAAGCTGCCTCGGAGCGCAGCCGCTCCGGATGGTCGCCCGCAGCCACGAGGAGCGTCGCCGCCGAGTCGTAGCCGATCCCGAAGAGTTCCAGCAAGCCGGCGCCGCGGGCTTTCACCAGTGTCTCCAAGGCCTTGTCGAGCCGGGCGATCTCGCTCTCGAGGGCCACGACTCTCCGCCGAGCTCACGCATCGTCATACGGGCCGCCTGCGTGACGACATCGTCAGAGCCCCGGTGCCGTAGCGCTGTCGCCGAGGTCACGAGCTCGGCGATCTTGACGCCGGCGAAACGCTCCCGCAGCTCGTCGGGGGCGGTCGTAGCCAGGCATCGCATCTGGTTGATGGCTGCGGTCCTGTCGTGACGAGCCAGGTTCTTGGCGACGAGCAGCATGCGGATAGCCTCGACCTGGCCGTCGGCACCCTTCGGCAGCGCACTCGCCCGACCGGACTGGGCCGCCTGGGCGGCGCTCACGGCATCGAGAGGGTCAGATTTGCCCTTCTGCCGACGGGACTGGCGGTCGGCCGCGTTGACCTCGACGACGGGTATGTTGAATCTCCACAGGTACCTCGTCAGGCCGGCTCCGTACGAGCCCGTGCCCTCGACGCCTACGAGCGCCACCTCGCCGAAAGCGCTCAGCCAATCGAGCAGCTCCTTGTAGCCGGGCGGCGTCGCCGGGAAGCTCTTCACTCCGAGCAAGCCGCCGATCTCGTTCAGGGCGGCCGCCACGTGGGTGTCGAGATGGGTGTCAACGCCGCCGGTCACGGCGCGGCTCTCTACGATGGTCATCGCCATCCTTTCGCTCGATTCGGATGGCACGCACCGCCGAACGACGAATCCTGGCTGTCGCTCCTCTGCGAAAGGACCGATGGATCAGACCGTCAACCGGTGAGTGCCGGTTGGGCCTGGGAGCCCGGAGAAGTCTCACAAAGCGACCGGGAACCCAGGAACCTGACCGTAGCTTCGCCACCCACAGATCGGTGGGATGCTCCGGTCACAACCACTCACTCAAGTATCCCTGATGCACGTCGTGTCCGGGTCCCTCTACACCTTGATCCACGCCTCGGTGACAAGGGGCGAGGCGGCCATCGAGGAGATGGGGGTGCTCAAAGGCTACCGAGGGGTGATAGTCCACGACCGTCTGGCCATGTACTGGAAGCTCAAACGCGCCAAGCACGGACTCTGCGGCGCTCACTTGCTCCGGGATCTCGCCGAGGTCGCCGTCGTCGCCACCCAGGCCGCCTGGGCGGCCGGGCTCGCCGCCCTCCTGGTCGAGGTCAACTCGACCTGTATCGGGGCCAGCCGGCGCGGCTGGAAGCAGCTCGACCTCTCGACGAAGAGGAAGTTCTCCAAGGCCTACGACGAGCTCGTGGCCACAGCCCGCGCCGCCAACCCCGAACCGGTCCACCGCAAGCGCAACCCGGTCGAGCGGCGCTCGTACAACCTGGCAAAGGCCTTTGCCGACCACAGGCCCTCGATCCTCAGGTTCATGAACGACCTGCAGGTACCCATGACGAATTATCCCGATGCGGGTCATTATGCCGATGTCGTCGGCGGAGCCCTTCTGTGACAGCCTCTTCGGCGGTTTGAGTTCGGCATAACTACAGCGCTTCCAGGAACGCCAATATTTTGTCAGTCGGGCTGTAGCGACCGGGCCGGGTGCGCGGCGGGGCAGTTCGATCGAGGGCGCGTTGTTTCAGCGCCATGTCGGCGTGGAGGTAGTGCCGAGTGGCAGTCGGAGAGGAATGTCCGAGCCAGAGGGCGATCGTGGTGATGTCGATGCCACTGGCCAGCATCCGCATCGCGCAGGTGTGCCGGAGCGCGTGGGGGCAAACGGCCTTGTGTTTCAAGGTGGGAGCGCTGTCGGCGGCTTGACTCGCGTGAAGGCCGACACGCTGCGCGACCGCATAAGTGCTCATCGGCGACGGGCGGCCCAGGGCTGTGAACACCGGTGCTTCTGGTGGCGCTGGGTTGGCTCTCATCCAGGCAGCGAGCACGCTTGCCGTGGTCTTGTCGAGCGGCGTTGCCCTTTGCTTGCGACCTTTCCCTATGACGACGACATGAGACGGTCGATCGGTAGCCACGTCGGACCGGCGAAGAGTTACCAGCTCTCCCACGCGTATCCCGGTGGTGATCATCAAGAGCAGCCAGGCATGGTCGCGTCGCCCGGCCCAGGTATTCCGGTCGGGAGCGGCGAGGATGGCGTTCACCTCGGCGTCGTCGAGACAGACGACCTGGGTCTTGGGTGTCTTCTTAGGCGGGATGGCCAAGACCCTGGCGATGAGATCGGCGTGCTCGGGGTGGCGGAACGATGCGTACCGGAAGAGAGAGTGGATCGCGGCAAGCCGAGCGTTGCGCGTGGTGACGCTGGCCCGGCGCTCGTCCTCGAGCATGTCCAAGAACCCGGCGATCGTTCGGTCGTCGAGGTGGGCAAGGTCGAGCCGCGCTGGTTCGACGCCATGGCATTTGTGGGCGTAACAAAGCAGGAGCCTCATGCAGTCCCGGTAGGCAGCGACGGTATGAGGGCTGGCACCCCGTTGGCTAATGAGATAGTCGGTGAACCACGCCTGCAACGTTGGTGCCATGGCGGTCACGACGTCCACCTTCCGAGCGACGCAGCTATCCGGTCCGACACGACAGCCATCAGCTCCGGGCTGGCAGTCAGATACCAGTAGGTGTTGAGGGCGTCGGCATGGCCCAAGAAGGTGGACAGCACGGCCAATCGCCCGTCTACGTCGAGGCCGTGGCGGTGAGCTTCGACGAGAGTATCGACGGCCAGCGAATGGCGAAAGTCGTGCAGCCTCGGGTGCCGAGCGCCCGGCTGAGGAACCAGCTCACAGTCTAAGACCAACCGGCGAAAGGCCGCCTGGACCGTGCTGTGGGCAATCGGCCCGCCCTTCGGACCGACCAGCAGCGGCCCGCTCCGTCGCTCGCCGCAGTACTCATTCAGCTTGTCGGCGGTGCTCGGGCGTACCGGCACGAGACGGCGGCGGTCGAGCTTGCCTTTGACGTGCAGCACGAGCTGGTCTTGGTCGAAGTCGCCGACGCTGAGGGAGAAGGCCTCGCCACTGCGGAGCCCGGTGACGTACAACAACCCGATCAGCACGTACATGGCCTCGGCGAGGAACCCCGGTTGTAGTTGGCGAGCGGCTTCCATCAGTTGCAGCGTCTGGGCTTCTGAGTAGAGGTAGGGGTTGACTCGCTGGTAGCCGTCGCGGATCAGCCCCGGTGCCAGCACCTCGGCGGCAGCGGGGTCAGTCGCCCGAAGCCAGACAGTCCAGTTCCTGATGACGCCGAGCCGTCGGGCGTGGGTTGAGCGGCTGGCGCGACGCGACCGCTGAGCGAAAGCCAGGGCTTCGGCCACCGTGACTCGTTCGATCCTCCGATCGTGCAGCTCTTCGGCGAAGGCTACGAGGAGCGCTCCCGAGTCGACGAACTTGTAACCGCGAGCGCGCCGCTGGCGAACGTAGTCCTCGGCAGCAACGCGCAGGTCGAGGTTCATCGCTCCTCCCCAGGCCACGGACGAGCCAGGGCAGCCAGGCCGGCGATGTCGGTGCGGGCATAGATAGCCGTTGCCGAAACGCTCGAGTGGCGAAGAAGTTGACCCGCCTCGACCAGCCCGCCTCCGCCGTTGATGACCCTCATGGCAGCGCTGTGACGAAGCCTGTGAGCCCCACCTCCGCCGACGATCCCGGCCGCCCTTAGGGCTCGCCCCACCACGGAGCTGACAGCAGCCGACCCGATCGCGCCGTGAGGGGCGTCAATGGCCAAGAACACCTCCCGGCGCAGCGTCGGGCCAGGACGGCTGCCGAGATAAGACACCAGAGTCGCCCCAACATCGTTAGGCAGCGGCATTCGGTCGATCCGGCCGCCCTTGCCCTTGACGGTAAGAATCCCCTCCCGCCAGTTCAAGTCCTCCAGCTCCAGAGCCGCTGTTTCGCCGGCGCGCAGGCCCAGCCGGAGCATCAGTGTCACGAGCGCCTCGTCGCGGATGCGGGCTGCCGGATCCTGCGACAACGACTGGACAAGCCGGGACACCTCCGCCGGCGTCAGCCCGCGAGGCAGAGGCGGGCCGCTTGGAGCGAACATCGACAACACCTGCTCGTGCAGGGGACTGGCGATGAGACGCTCCCTCCACATCCACCGCAGGAGCGAACGCACCGCGTTGATCCCGACTTGAACCGACCTCGGCTTTTGCGTCGACGCCCTGTGGTCCACGTGCCGTACGCGCTCGGATGTCAGCGATGCCCAATCGTCGTCCGGGAGCGACGATAGGAGGGGACGTACCTGCGAGCAGTAGCTGCCGATCGTGGCAGCCGCCAGCCCACGGTCCGATGCGAGGTACTGCTCGAAGCTTGCGATGACGCGTTCCACCTGGCCAAAACGCTGGACCGGCGGCGCTGGCGGGATCGCCCGCATCTCCCGCAGGTAGCCGACGATCGGGACCAGAGCCGCCGGCGAGCGCAGCGTGGCAGTCGCCTTGCGACGCTCCAGCGAATAGGCAGTGAAGATCTCGGGCGCGAGGTCGACCAGACCGATGCCACGATCCTCCAGCCAGCTGGACAGCTGACGAACCATGCGCAGCTGGGCCTCGATCGTCCGAGGCGAGTATCCACGAGCCTTCAGGACGTCGGCGAAGCCAACAGCGAACCCGGCGAGCGGTCCTCGCACCAGAACGAACTGCCCTACCGACACAACCGTCTCCTTTCAAACTGGGAGACGCCAGCGTCGCCGGAAGGCGCGCGTTATGCCGAACTCAAACCGCCGAAGAGGCTGTCACAGAAGGGCTCCGCCGACGACATCGGCATAATGACCCGCATCGGGATAATTCGTCTTATGCCGAATTCTGGATAAGACGAACAACGAGGCCGAGCGAGCCCTCAGGCCCTCGAAGCTGCACCGGAAGGTGTCAGGCTGCTTCCGGAGTCTTGCCGGTGCCGAGCGCTCCGCTCACGTGCGCAGCTACCTTGCCACGACGCAGAAGAACGGCGTGTCGGCCATGGACGCCCTCATGCAACTGTTCGAAGGCAGGCCCTGGACGCCTCCGGACCCGGGTAGGTGAACACTTACGATCAAGCACTGACGGCAACCAATTCGTCCCAGGACACGACATATCGAGCAATGTCGTCCGAGGACAACCTGTCCCTTAGTCCCGCCACCATCACTCGCCTGCTCACGAGCTGCGCCACTAGACCAGCCACCAGCGCTGCGCTCCACCCCCGGGGGCGAGCTGAGCGCAGGGCGGGCGACGTTCTTTGAGTCTCCAGAGAGAACATCAGGCTCAATGAGATCAGGTTTGATCGATCCGCGTCCCTCGCTACCTCAAACAAGTCGCCATCTGTGGACTGAAGAATGAACGCTACCTGCTGTAGCCGTCGTGGTTCTACTATCCATAGGCGATCCATTAATCTGTCCCAATCGGCGAGGAACCCGTCGACGAGTGCTGTTACGTCTCGGCCGAATTCTCCAAACATACGATGGCGCTCCAGCTCACGACTGAACAACGGTGAAGTGGTATAGTCATCGTTAACTTCAAATAGCCTTACAGGCCAAGCTTGGAACCTCAGGTTATGGACCACATGCTCTAGGGTTAGCGCCTCGGTTGGTGTCTGCGCACCATTTAACGGCTTTCGCCCAGGCCAATGTTCTGGCAGAACACCGGTAAGTGACGCTAGATCATAAAGTTGAGTGGAGAGGTCAACTCCGTCCTTAGAGGCTGCTACAAACACTGCGTCGACTCCCGTGGGACCCCGTTCACGCAAATGGGAAGAGCTGAGGATTGACGCCAAGTACTGTCGCAATTGTTGTATCTGCGGCACCGATGGCAGCTCTGATAGACGCTGCCTCACCCCTCCCCCATATCTGGCTGAACCAATTTCCGGTTACGTGGAAGATACTGACTCCGATATGCACTTCGTCACACGCTTCGATATCAATGCCGATGCCGGCCACATTTGCACCAGCGAGAAAGGAGTACCAGCCGCCGAGAATGCCCGTGTTCGAGCCGGTGCCCACGAGTAGCGCGAATCCAGCACCAAGGCCGGCTTCAACGGGTCCAAGAGCGGCCAACGGCAGTTCTCCCGAGCCAGACTCAAGGACGTAGGTGCCACGAAGGATGTTAAGCGTCTTCGCATTAGTATTGACCATTGAAATACTGAGTTCCGCCGAGGCTAGACCTCGAAGAAGCGAGGTCAACGAGAACGAAGGTGTACCGGTGGCTTCCCGACTCGAGATCGTAACGACCCCGATATTGTTGTAAGTATTGTATCCACCGGTCGTCTTAAGTGGCGACGGATAGTCTTCCATGAGGCAGAAATTGATCTCGCCTGATGCCACTCCGTATCCAACCTGGCCACCGCCGCCGAGGCAGTAGCCGTGAGTGGACTCCCCGCTCGCGTCCGTCTCGCCCACCGGGTCCCCGCCGGCATAGCCATAGGCCTGGTCCGTGGCTGAGAAGTCAGGGTCGAGCGTCGTGAAAGTGCCTGTGGCCGGGTCGTACCAGCGGGCCCGCATGTTGTCGAGGCCGCTCAGGCTCGGGCTGGTGTCGGCGTACTGGCCGCCATAGCCGAAGCTCGACTCGACCGTGCCGAAGGCAAGGTTGCCGAAGGCGTCATAGCCATAGAAGCCGACCAGGTGGCCGGCGGTGTTGGTGAGCACCCAGGTCGAGTCCGCCGCCACGTAGCTCATGAACGCCGGGCTGGGGTAGGAGGGAAAGAAGGTGCCGACCTGCTCTACCGGCTCTCCTGCCGGGCCGTAGATGTAGTCGTAGGCGCTGGCAGAGGCGACCACCGGAGTGGCGCCGGTCGTGTCCCAGGTCAGCTGGATGTCGTCGTTCCTCCAGGTGTAGCTCAAGATGTCGCCTGCGGCGTCCACGGCGAAGTCGTAGTAGCTATTCGGGTAGGCGATCGCCGTGAGGGCCGTCGAGCCGTCGATGCTCTTGACCACCCAGCCGTAGGTGCTGTACTGGACGGCGTTGCCGTCTGAGTCCGTCGCCATGCACAAGGTGGAGGAGACACAGACGACGGCCGAGAGCGCCTTGGACCCGTCGGCGTCGGCCACCGACCAGGTCGAGCCGTTGTAGGTCACCGCCCGCCCGGACGACCCGACTGCCGCGCAGAACGAGCTCGACGGGCACGAGACGGATGTGAGGGACCGAGTCGAGTCGATGTCGCTAGACGAGGACCAGGTGCTGCCGTCGTAGGTCACGACGTTGCCGGACGAGTCGACAGCTGCACAGAACGAGCTCGACGGGCACGAGACAGATGTGAGCGACCTCGTCGAGTCGATGTCGCTGGGCGAGGACCAGGTGCTGCCGTCGTATGTCACGACGTTGCCGGACGAGTCCACAGCTGCGCAGAACGAGCTCGACGGGCACGAGACAGATGTGAGGGACCGCGTCGAGTCGATGTCGTCGGGCACCGACCAGGTGCTGCCGTTGTATGTGAGGACGTTGCCGGACGAGTCGACAGCTGCACAGAACGACGTGCTGGCACACGAGACAGATGTGAGGGGCCGCGTCGAGTCGACCCCTGACGTATAGGAGTAGCTCGTGCCGTCGTAGGCGACCACGCCCCCGTCGTCGTCGACGGCCACGCACATGGTCTGGCTCGGGCACGAGATTCCCTCCAGGGAGTGCGGGTCGGCGGCCACAGGTGGCGACCAGCCGTGGATGGGCTGGGCCCTGCCGGCCAAGAGGCCGTCCCCGTCATATGAGTAGCCGACGACAGGTGCCGACGGGACGGCGGCGCTCGTCATCTCGCCCAGCTGGTTGTAGCCGTAGTCCGTGGTCGCCGTCCCGGAGGTCGCACTCGTCATGTCGCCCAGGCTGTCATAGCCATAGGAGGCGGCCGGCGTCCCGCTGCAGGTGTCTGTCGCGTAGGCGGCCGTCACCTGGCCGAGGTCGTCGAAGCACTGGTAGGAGGTGGCAAAGCCGCCTGCCCCGGCCGCCGTCATCTCTGTGAGGTTGCCGGCCGCGTCGTAGGCGACGTCGGGCGAGCCGGTCGACGAGCCCTCGTAGTCGAGGCGCCCGGCGGCGTCATAGCCGTAGTCCCGGCTGAGGGTGCTCCCCGAGCAGTCGGCGCCGTAGGAGACGCCGTAGGAGCTGAGCTGGCCGTCGTCGTTGCTAGAACCGCCCGAGCCCTCGCCGAAGTCCTCGGTCAAGGTGCCCGAGCCGCCGCTGCAGGAATAGGACGTGACGGCTCCTATGTCGTAGTCGGCGGCGTCATAGGTGAAGCTCGTCGAGCTGTTGGTCCCCGAGCCGGGCGTGTTGTCCTGTCCTTCGAGGTTGCCGTCGGGGTCATAGGTGAAGCTGACGGTGTTGCCGAGCCAGTCGGCCACAGAGGCCATCTCTCCCGCCGAGTTGTATGCATATGTCGCCGTCGGGTCGCTGTGCCCGCTGTAGCTCGGGTAGACGACGCTCTCGGTCTGGCCGGTCGAGTAGTAGCTGTAGGAGATGTCGCTGTCGGCGAAGCCGTTGAGGTAGCCGGCGGTGAAGTCCTGGCTGAGCTCGTCGCCCATGGCGTCATAACTGTAGGCCGTGGTCCCTGTCCCGTCGGTCATCTCGGCTCTGGAGCCGTCGGGGTTGATGGTGTAGCTGACGTCGGCCGGGGCCGAGTAGCCGGTCGCAGTGCCCGAGTAGTCCTGCGAGGTGAGGTCGCCCATGGCGTCATAGCCGTCGGTCGTGGTGCCGGCCGGCGTCGTCGTGGCGTCGGGGGAGCCGCCCGGATAGTAGGTGTACTTCGTGGTCTGCCCCGAAGGGTCGGCCGTGCTCGGCGGCGTCGTCGTCTCATAGAGCGAGTCCGCCGTGCCGCCGCCGGCAGGGGCAGACTGGGCGCAGGCCCCCGTCGAGTCCTCGTAGTAGTAGCAGTCTGTGGTCACCCGGCCGTCGGGGTTGGTCGTGGTGAGGAGGTTGCCTTCGTCGTCGAAGCCGTAGGAGGTGACGTCGCCCAGCTGGTCGGTCGAGCTCACGGTGAGCCCGGCGGCGTCGAAGGTGCTCGACGTGGTGCCCGTGGGCTGGCTCCCTCCGTAGGCGGCGCACTCGGCGCCAGCGGCGTAGTTCACGGGGTCGACCGAGCAGTAGGCCTGCCCGTCGCCGTCGTAGGAGCTCACAGTTGTCTCGTCGTCGGGGTTGGTCGTCTGAACGAGGTCGCCGCCGGCGTCGTAGAAGCTCGTCGTCACCTCGGAGGCGCTCGGGTCTCCCCCGCTATAGAGCGAGGCCGGCGCCGGCGGCGCCTCGATCCAGCCGGCCTGCCAGTCTGGGCAGGCGAACGAGGCGTCGTCCTTGGCCGAGACCGAGCAGTAGACATCGCCGTCGGGGTCGTAGAAGCTCTGCGAGGTGCCCGAGGCCGTCGTCGTGGCGACAACCCGCTCGTCGGCGTCGTACTGGTAGGAGGTGACGACGTCGGGGGCCGAGCTGCTGTCCGACTCGGTCGTCGTCGTCAAGACGTTGCCCGCCGGGTCGTAGCCGGTGAGGGTGATGCCGCCGAGAGGGTTGGTCACCTGTACAGCCAGGCCCTCGTCGTCGTAGCTGGTTATCGTCATCCCCAAGTCCGGGTCGCTCCCGGGCACGGGCGGGCTCGACGGAGGCGTCGAGGGGCAGTAGAGGCCGTCTGGGTATTCCACGGTGTCGGTCCCATAGACCGAGGGACCGATAGTGCAGTAGGCCTCGCCGGCCTGGTCGTAGGCCGTCTCGCTCACCCCGCCGAGCGGGTTGACGGTGTAGGCGGGCCGGCTGTCGCTGTCGTAGATGGTTATCGTCTGGCCCGCCCACGGGTCGGCCGCGCTCGTCGAGGGCGGGCTGGTCGGGGCAGGCGAGACACAGGACGTGTAGCCCTGCGAGTAAGCCAGAGGCGAGATCGAGCAGTAGGGCCTACCGTCTGAGTCATAGGCGGTGACCGAAGTCGCCGAGTAGCCGGCAAAGGTCTCCACCTGCTTGGTGAGGCGCCCTGCCGAGTCATAGGTGTCAGTCGTGACGGTGCCGTCGGGCGCTGTCGTCACAGTCGGCAGGGACGGATAGGACGACTCGCCGTAGGAGTAAGTGGTCGTGCCGCCCGAGGCGCTCGTGGCCGAGACGGCGTCGCCAGACGAGTCGAAGACAGACGAGGTCGACCCGGCCGGCTGGCTCTCGCCGTAGGGCTGGCAGGACACGCCACCGACTGAGTAGCTGTAGGCGTCGAGGCTGCAGTAGGCAAGGCCACTTGGCACGCCCTCGCCCGAAGAGGTGTAAGAGGTGACGCTCGTGTAGCCGAGGGGGTCGCTGACAGCGAAGGGGTCGCCTGCCGAGTCGTAGTAGGTGATGGTCGCCCCGAGGCAGGGGAAGCTCGCCGTGGCCGAGGTGCAGGCCGCTGTGGCGAGGCCCGAGCCGGCTTCTGGTGGGGTGCTCGGCTCTGACGACGGGCAGGCGGTGCCGTCGGCCACCTCTGCCGGGTCGACCTCGCACCAAGCCTCGTTGAGGTCGTTGTAGCTGTACTCGGTGGTGTTCCCGAGGGCGTCGACAGACGAGACGAGGTCGCCCGAGGTGAGCGGGCCGCCGCCGGCGGCGTCGAAGGACTCATAGGTGTCAGTCGTCGTCTCGCCGTTGCCGTCTGTCGTGGTGGCGGGCAGGGTCGAGACGGGATCTGGCATATAGGAGACCGAGGCGGAACTGCCTGTGGCCTTGCCGACCAGCTCACCGAACCTGAACTCGTACTGCACCTGGTCAAAGGCGCCCGAGGTGCCGGTCGGGAACGTCTCGACAGTGGTGGTGCCGCCGGCGCCGAAGGGCTCGCCCTCATAGGCGAGCTCTGTCACCTGGCGGTCGGGGTCCTCCTGCTCGCTCACTTGGCCGGAGGTGTAGGTGTTGGTGAGGGTTCCGGCCGGGGACGTCTCGGTCAAGAGCTCGTTCGAGCTGTCGTAGGTGTAGGAGGTGGTGACGCCGTCGGGTGCCGTCTCGGAGTAGAGCTCGCCCGTCTGGCCGCTCCCGCCCGAGGCACAGGCCTGGCCGTAGTAGCAATAGGTCGCCTCGTCGCTCGTCGAGCTGCCGTCAGAGGCCATGGCGGCCACGAGCTCACCGCTCGAAAAGCCGAGGGTGAGTTCCCGCCCGGACGAGGAGGAGGCCCAGGTCGTGCACGACGTGAAGGACGCCGGGCAACTGCCCGAGCCGCCGTCCTGTGCCGTGTAGGTGAGCGTGTCGCCGGCGGTGTCGGCTACTGATTGCAGCACCCCGGAGCTGTCAAAGACCATGGTCGTTGTCCCGCTCAGGTCGCGGGTGAAGGTCCAGACGCCCCCGCTCTCGTCGAGGGTGGCGATGACCCGGGGCGCCGCCGGGCAGTAGTTGTCCTGCGTGCTGGGCGGGCACCACGGCTCGGACGAGTCGTAGTCGAAGGTGATCAGGTCGCCGTCCTCCTCGCTCAAGGTGGCCGTGGCAGGAGGCGAGCCGGACCCGAAGGCCAGGCTCACCCCGAGGTTGTACGACCACCCCGTCCCAAGGGCGCTCGAGTCGCCTGCTGTGGCGGCGTCCGAGTCGTAGGTCCTCGTGAGCTGGAGGGGAACCCCTGGCCCGGGCACGCTCAGGTCGGTGGTCGTGCCGTAGAAGTCTCCGGTCTCGGTGTTGACAGGCTCGCCTGTGCTCTGGCACGTGCACTTGGGCTCCGAGGGCGAGCCGGCCCCGCGGATCTCGGCTGTGGTCGGCACGCCGCCGACAGGCGCCGAGCTCAAGGCGTCTCCCCCGTCGACGAGGACCTCGCCCGATCCGCCGGTGGCCAGGCCCGCTGCCATGCAGAAGGCGCTCGGGGAGCAGGCGATGCTCGCCAGGTACTCCGAGGCCGACGGGATCGTCTCCGAGGACCAGTCTGCTCCCCCGTCTGTCGTGTAGGACAAAGAGGCCTGCCTCGGCGAGCCGGCGAAGGTGGCCGCCGCACAGGTGGCTTGGTTGACGCACAGCACGGCCGAGGCTTCCTCCGAGCCGGGCGGGCTGGAGGTCTCCGACCAGGACCAGGAGTCTTCTGAGATGTCCCAGGTGGCGGTGGCGGAGCTGTCGCCTTCGAGCAAGCAGGACAAGTCGGGCGTGTCCTGGCTCCCCTCGAACTGACAGGAGATCGCCTGCGAGGCGATGAGCCCGGTTAGGTCGTTGGGATCCTCGCTGTAGCTGACCGAGGACCAGTCGTCAGTCGTGTATGCGATACCCGTCGGGCCGGGCGAGCTATCGCCGACGGCCACGCACACCCCGTCGTCGAAGCACTGGACCGCCGCGAAAGGCACGTAACGGCCCAGGTCGACGACGGACCAGGCCTCCCCGCCCGAGCCGACGTCTGTGCTCACGGCCACCTCGTCGTCCGTGCCGCCTGCGATGGCGGCGCAGGTCTGGCCACCGAGTGCGCACGAGATCTTGTCGATGCGGCTGACCGAGGGCTCGTCCTCGACGGCGCTGAAGGCTCCCCCGAGCGAGGTCTGCTCGAACAGCTCGCCGCCGGCGCCGCCTGTGACACAGGTGCTGGCGTTGGTGCAGCCGATGGCGACTAGCTCGACACTGGAGGGAAGCGACGGCGTGGTCCAGGTGAGCCCGCCGTCGACGGTCTCGACGACGATGCCGTCGCCGCCTGTCGTCAACCCGGCGGCCAGGCATTCCTCAGCCGCCGGGCAGTCGACGGCGTAAAGCTCGCCGACGCCGCTCGGCAGAGTCCCCGAGGCGGCGGCCCAGCTCGGGTCGGGGTCGTCGAGAGGCAGCGTCCCCCCGGCCGAGGTACGGCCAGCCCCCCCGGCGGTGCTGAGCATCGGCTCCTCCCAGGGACGCTCCGGGCCGATCGTGGCCGGGTCAGAGCCCGCCCGGCGAGGCTTGGCGTGCGAGGAAAGGCGTTGCGAGGAGGACGCTGCGTGCGACGCAGCCGCCGCCGGCAGGGCGGGAACGGCAACGAGGAGCCCGCCCAAGACCAGTGCGCTCACCGAGGCAATGGCGCCAGCCCTCAGCCGGCTCGCCCACGCCCTGGGAAAGCGACCGGCCGGCGCTTGCCGTGACGGGTCATGGTCTGGAACAACTCGTGGTGGCGAGCCGCCACGGTCCGGCGGCATGCTCGCTTCGCCGAACGGGCCGACGTCCTGTCTCGTCATCCCGGCACCCCCTGAGCTCGCTCCGAGTAGACCCCACCTGCGATGGCTTGACTTGGCCCACTCACGTACGCGTTGCACTTGCCCTTGGCAAACTACCAGCTTTTGGCCGCACGGCGACAATACGAAGACCGCCACGGCGACTTCGGCGGCGTCAGTCGCGCCTCGTTTCCCGCAAGCAGGGCCAGGCGGCTCAATCCTCGCGCTCATCCCGGGGATCACCTCGATCTGGCCGTAGCAAGGCTAGAGCACTCCGGCGACCAGTTGGTCGCGACTCGATCTCGGTCGCGAGGCTCAAGCACACCTGCAGCCTCGCGGGCGGCAGCGAGCACTGGAGACAGCGCAAGTTCCCGAGACAGCCGACAGCCCGTCGACCGCGCCCGGGGTGTTCTTGCTGGCTGCTACGTCGTCGCTCGTCACGTCACCGGGCACGGCGGCCTCCCGGGCCGCTCTCGGGCCTTGAGCGTGAGGTGAGGCTGTCACCACAGCGGTGCGGGAAGACCCGCCATCCGCCGGTTATTCGGTATCGCGGTCAACGTCGCCTGCGACGCGCGGTCCCGCGGGGCCGCAGAATCGAAAAACAGTGCACGGCGAAGCTCTCGGATGTGACCTCGCGGACGGGAGCGGCTGTGCGGGTGTATGACAAGCGATGCAGGTCCCGTAGTTGTCTCTGAACGCTTCAGTGAGTACTACCCAGCGCTCCGGCCGGATGCCCATGTGACCGCAACGTCGTGCCATCCCCACGTAGCCCGTCCGCCTTGCTCTGCTTGACCGTGTTGCTCCGTGACTCGCCACTTCTTCCACGAGGCTCAGCCCGCCCGGCAATCCTCCTTGAAGGCAACCCGTAGAGAGCGAAGCGACCGGAGGGGCGGCAGCAACCCACCCGCCTCGCGTGGCACGATCGTTGGCGCCAGGGCATCGGCGAAGCCGTACAGATGTGTGACCCCAATGTTGACAGTCTTCCGACAGACCGAAAGCTCGAGAATCCGATGCGATGTTCCGACGATGGTGGCACCGATTGGAGTAAGTGACAAGCCACGGTCGCGTGCCGCGTGCCTCGCCGGTGCTACTCGATTGCCTGAGGGGGACGAGCCCTGAGCCCACTCGCTCGCCCGGGGCAAGGGCTGTTCGCGCACCGATGTGACCCGAGGCCGTCGTGGTCGCGATAGTTGGCGAGTTGTCATCGCCGCGGTCAACTCCCTGGTCATCGTCCCAGAGGCGGCCCTGCCCACGACCGGACGGGAACCTGGCGTTGTCGTCCCAAGGGCTGTCGACGGTTACCAGGTGGTTGGGGTTCACCTCCTCAGCTCGGCGCCAGCCCGCCTGTGCGGATGGGTGTCAGGTGGCGCCTACCGACCCCGGCGTCCAATGGGCGCGTAAGGGCGAGGACTCTTTCCCGCGTGGGACGGCGTCTCCGGCGAACGTTGCCGGCGTCGAATGAGCACCGCTGCGTCCTGCAGCGCCCGGGACCAAGAAACTTTGCGGGCGGGCACTGTCAACATTGACAACCCTGTGAGCAGGCACGACGCGTCGAGTGTCAACATTTGCGTCGACCTTGCGACCGCCTCGGGACAGTCCGTGTCAACAAAACTGTCAATGTCGCGGGCGCATCGTTCGGCATGGAAACGACCACCATGCAGTCGAGCGACAGCCAAGCGAGCAGTCGTCTCGTCCTAAGCGTCAGCGAGGAGCTGCTCGGCATCTCAAGGGACCTCGCCTACGACCTGGCGGCCCGGGGAGAGCTGCCGACCTTGCGGCTTCGGCCGTCGCATCCGTCTTCCCAAGGGCGAGGCTCCTCGAGGTCATGCACGAAGTGGTCACCGGGTCCGGAGCGGCACGGAAGGATCGGGCCAGCTGTAGCGCCGCGAGCTCGGCGATCCGTTGAGGCGGCTCGGTATCCCGCCTGGTGGGGAGACCTGGCGCCGCCCGACCGGCTCCCCGCCGCAGGACCGGTAGAAGGCCTGGGCTGCTCCAGAACCCAAAGGTACAGACCCGTCATCGTGGGTCGCTGCAGGACGGCCTCGGCGCTGCACGCCAGGAGACGCCGCCCGATGCCCCGGCGCTTGTACGCGGCGGCGACGTGCAGGTTGTCGAGCAGCGCTCCGAAAGTCGGGTCACCGTCAAAACACCGTGTGAGCGAAAGCCCACCAGCTCCTCTTCGGCCTCGGCGAGGACGGTGCAGCGCCTATCACCTGTCTCGGCTAGTCGCTCAGACCAAACGGCGAAGCGGTCCTCGACGACATCACCATCGAGGAAGGCGTCGGAGTATGCGCCGCGCTAGTGACGACGCCAGTTGCCCGCGTGCAAGGCCGCTACGGCCATGGCGTCAGTGGTGCGGGCGGGACGGAACTGCAGGTCCTCCAAGAAGACCACGGGAAGTCCTCCTCATTGATCGTGGCGTTGGCACCTTGCGCCAGGCAAGGTGGGGGGATCGTCAGGGGAACCAGATCCCTCAGATCCTCGTAATGAAGTTTGGAGTGGACATCCAGTCCTTCAAGTAGGTGAGTTAGACCGCGCCCGGCACCGAGCCCTGCGAGCTCGAGCGTTCTGTGGAGCGGGCGGCCGTCGCAGCCTTAGCGATGCCGCGGCAGAACGCCGTGAGATGGTCGGCGGCTACTACAGGGTCTGATGAGTAGCCGAGGCCGGGCCAGTGACACTCACCCAGGGCAGCGACGGTCGCCCACGGACTGCTGACGTGGTGGTCCCACGCCAGGACTGCGTCGGACCCACCTAGCTCTGCGCGCACCAAGTCGTCGTGGGCCTCCAGCTCCTTGAGTATCGCCTCGTTCTCCCCGGTTGTCGGCATGGAGTTCACATAAACCATCGCACGGAAGCCGTCGTGCAGCTGCCCACCTCGAACCTCGACGAACCACCTCTTTTCGCCGGGCCAACGAATATGGGCGTAGTAACCCTGGCCGCCGCTCTGCGAGACTGTGCCGAAGCCCGCTGCAAGGATCTCGGAGCGGCTGAGGTCGAGCACGTCCGTGAGGAACTGATGCCTCACCGGATTAGGGGGCGTCTCGGCTTCGCGCTGCTGTTCCCGGATGAACTCGTTCGGCTTCGAGATGACCTCGACGACAACGCCCCAGCTGTTGGTTCCAGTCTTGGTGAACCGCGTCCTCGCCAGGACGAAGCCCAGGCGGTCGCTCGTCTCCCGGTTGAGCATCTCAACGGCCGCGACATGCGCTGGATGTGGCTCATCGACGAGCCACACAGCCAGAACCCGGTCCTTGGTGGCCGAGGCGCCGGCGGCGTACGTCACGAGCTTCCCCAGGTGATCGTGGTCAGACACACCGTACTGGGCTTCGATAGCTACGCCGAGAGCCAGTCCGTTCGGATCGGAGCCCGATGCGGCAAGGATGTCCAGCCGCTTGCCCGCGACGTCGACCTCGGTTCCAGTGAGTTCCAGGTCATCGAGGCCGAGCGCGTCGGCCACGATTCCAAGGTTTCGCGATAGCCAGGGCGTGAAGCCTGTTCTCTCGCCGCCGAGCACTGCACTTGGATAGTCCCACTTGATGGGCTTGATATCTGGAGTCGATGTTTGGCTCGCACCGGCAGGCTCTTCCATCGGTTCGCGATCGTAGGCCGTGGGAGGACAAGGGCGACAGTAAGAGGCGTCGACGCCGGCCTGAATACTGACCTGGCGACTGTCGTGTCAAGGACTGTCGGGCTCTATCGCTGGTTGGGGGTCACCTCCTCAGCTCGGCGACAGCCCGCCTGTCGGATGGGTGTTAGGTGGACCGATACCCGCGTTCCATGGTCGCGTGAGGACGATGTCTCCTCCTCCGGGTCGGCATCTCCGGCGACGCCGCGGCGTCGAATACGCACCATTTCGTCCTGCAAGCAACCGGGAGACAAGAAAATTCTGGAGACGGGCACTGTCAACATTGACAACCCTGTGAGCAGGCACGACGCGTCGAGTGTCAACATTGGCGTCGACGTTGCGACCACCTCAGGGCTATCCGTGTCAACAAAACTGTCAATGTCGCGGGCGCATGGTTCGGCATGGAAACGACCAGCATGCAATCGAGCCACGGTACCCAAGCGAGCAGTCGTCTCGTCCTCAGTGTCAGCGAAGGCGCCGAGCTGCTCGGCATCTCAAGGGACCTCGCCTACGACCTGGCGCCTCGGGGAGAGCTGCCGACGTTGCGGCTCGGCCGTCGCATCGTCGTGCCGAGGGCGCGGCTCCTCGAGCTGATCGGCGTCCCTGCCGAGGCGGAGTGACTCCGGTGGTCAGCATGGGCGAGGACTACTACGTCGGAACCGGCGAGGCGCCCGGCGCCTGGCTCGGCTCGGCTGCCCCCGAGCTCGGGATGGCGGTGGGGTGACACGAGGGGAGCTCGTCTCCGTCCTGGCCGGGCGCTCCGCGCGCGACGGGGAGTCGCTCATAGGTTGCCGGGTTTCGCCCGAACACCGCTGGCCCCGGCTTCGACCTGAGCCTGTCGGCTCCCGGGTCTGTGAGCCTCCTCTACGGCCTGGCGCCAGACGATGACTCCGAGGCCGTGCGTGAGGCACACGACGAAGCAGTCGCCGACGCCATCGGCTACATGGAGGCACGTGCCGCCTTCACGCGGCGGGGTGCCGGCGGGAACTGCAAGATCGGCAGATCGGGTCTGGTGGCCGCCGCCCTCCGGCAAAGGACCTCTCGGGCCGACGACCTGCAGCTGCACACCCATGTCGTGGTGCAGCACCTGTCTGGCTAATCGAGTCGATACCCGCGTACCAACGGCGATGCAGTTCGAGTTAGTACAAGTTCTCAGTCGGCTGGCATCCGTACGTCGCCGGATCTGTGTAGCCTGAACGGCTACCACACTCCTTAGGGGATGCAATGCAGGAGCACGAGAGCACGAGGAACTCTTGTTAAGTCCAGGATTGACCTCCACTGAGCACGCTGAGAGACACAATAAGGCTTCGCTGGCGCTTAGAATTCTCGTCCTCATGGTAGTCACTGCAGGGGCCGGGACAACAGTCTTCGCGCTGCAGAACGAGCGTACACACCGTTCTCACGAGCCCCGACCTGTCAGCGCGGCCGCTTATCTAAAGTAGCGCTGCTCGGCCCCTCCGGCGCCGGCTAAATAAACTAAACCAAGAGATCAGTCAATTCGCAATTGACTGGGCATCCGCAGCGAGCGACCCAGACCCAACCTCGGTCCAGTGGGTTTCGACCAGTTATGACGATGCCGGAGTCCTCACGGGACAGGGCACAGGCTCTGACGGTACAGTGCCTGTCTACCTGATCCAGATAACGGGAAGCTTTCGAATGGATTGGGTGCCGGTGATCGGCCGTACGGTGTTGGGCGTGTCCGGTGTTTCAGGCGTGGAACCCGGTGGATCAGTCGTGGATCTCATCCTGGACTCTTCAACGATGTCAGTGATGAGTTGGGGTACCAGTCCATCAGCGTTTGATCTTTCTAATCTGGGTACCGTCGTTGTCGGCGATCGGCTGAAGAGCGGTAGCTTGGAAACATGGGCGACGAAGTATCACCGTACAATTTGATATGCGACCAGAGGCACCGTCAGACGCCTTATGATGTGTAGCGCCTGTCTACACCGCGCTCCAAGTCCTGCGAGAACCGGGAGCACTTCATCCCAAGCACTCCTGCCAATTCGATCCGACTGGAGCCACTGGACCAACAGCGGCACCCACGCTGACCTGGTCAAACCTGTTCTGGCCGTCTGCAGCCGAGCGGTCCGACCATACTTTGGAGTGGTAACTGGGAGACAGCCTTGCGCACGGTCGATTGCTCGCTTGTACCTGACGTTCTCTACTCCCGCGACTCGTCGACCAGCGCCGGCTGTCGCCGCCTCCGCCCGAAGCTCTCGACGGCCTCGGCAGCCGCTCCGTCTTCGGCATCGAGGAGGTGGCGGTAACGATTGACCATCGCCACCGACCGCCAGCCGTGCCTGTCCATGACCTCGCCGACGCTGGACCCGTTTTTCAGCAACCCGGTGGCCGAGTGGTGACGGAGGTCGTGAAGCCTCATGGGCGGGACGCCGGCCTGCTTGCAGGCCCGGACGAAGGCATGCGTGATCGTGTGCGGGTTGTACGGGTGCTCGCCGTCCAGGCTTGGTGAAAACACGTAGCCGTCTGGAAGGCGACCGACACCGCCGGCGACCGCCCGCGAACAACAAGTTGCCCGGTGGTCAAGGAGAAGCGAGATGGTGTGAGTGCCCAACGCGATACGGCGCACGTCGCCCGTCTTCGTGCCCTTGACCTGAACGCCACCCGGTATGGCCACGACGGACCGGACGAAGAGGGCGCTGCGTCGTTCAAAGTCGAGGTCGCCCCAACGCAGACCGCACACCTCGCCCCGCCGGCAGCCCGTCCAGGCGACGAACGCGATCAGCGTGCCCCACTCGGGGTTTGCTTCCAGCGCTCGCTCGATGACGGCCCACACGTTCTCGGAGGACGGTGGCCTGAGCTTCCGCTCGCCTAGTGGTGGGAGCTCGATCCCGTCGGTGGCCACCACGGTCGTGTAACCCCTGCGGTGGGCCCAAGCAAGGGCGCCCCGGAGCGCCCAGTGAACCTTGCGAATCGACGACCCAGACTGACCATCGGCGAGGAGGGAGGCGTAGAGGTCCTCGATGTGGTGAGGCCGCAGCTTGCTGACGAGGAGACCACCGGCCGGCGACTCCTCCACGTGCTTGATAGCGATGCGGTATCGGTCAACAGTGCTCGGCGACAGCACCGCGCGCTTGCTGTCGAGCCAGGCCCGCAGCGTCTGCAGGACAGTCGCCTGGTGAGCAAAGTCGACTCCCGCGTCCCGCTGCTCGTTGGTCTTGGCCACGAGCGCCGCGAGAGCCTTGGTGGCATCCCGCTTGGTCCCGCGAAACGACTCCCGGACGTACTGGCGCTTCCTGGTCGCCGGGTCATAACCGGCAAATGCGTTGAGTCGCCATGAGTTGTCGCCTCGTGGCTCAAGGTATCCCGCTCCGGCCATCGCTGCTCCTCTCAGAAGAGGGTTCTGGTGGGGTTTGATACCCAATCTGATACCCAACAGCGTAGCGGTTGGAGTCGATTGATCCGAATATAGCTGCTGACCAGGACACTAAGAGTGGAGCTGACCGGACTCGAACCGGCGACACCCGGCTTGCAAAGCCGGTGCTCTACCAACTGAGCTACAGCCCCGAGCGGGTGACCTGTGGCCACCGTGTGGAGCCGCCAGCCTAGGCCGTCGGGACCGCCCCGATGAACGGACCGGCAGTTGGGGCCGCAGGAGGTTGACCGGACTGCTGCCCGACGGCCGCCACTTGTGACTGGGCACGGTTGAAGGCATCCATGGCGGTCTCGTGGTCGCGGGCGGCCTCACAATCTCGCGGCAGCAACTCCATCAGCTGGCTGACTTCCCCGGTCAGGCGGTGAAGCCAGCGGACGCTCGTGCGGCGCCCGGCAACGTCGAGGTGGATCGAGGAGACGCGCAACAGCCGTTGGAACGGCCCTTGCTCGCTCCTGATGCTCTGGAGCTTGGACAACGGTGCGTACTCGGTGAGCCTCCGAACGCGTCCGCTCACAGATACCGCACACCAGTTGTTACGGCCGGCTGCCAAGAAGTGGTAGCTGAGGGGCGCACGCAGAACCGCTCTCCGGGGAGGCCGAGTCAGGACGACGTCGTGGGGGGGAAGTATGCGGCGCAAGAAGAGCTCGGCTTCTCGTCGTGAGCCAACCGGCACGAGAGCTCGCTGTACCGCTCGCTGCGGTTCGTTGGACTTCTTGTGGGCCGAGCCCGCCAAGTGGATCTCCAGGCGGTACCAACCAAGGGGCCGCCACAGCAGCGGCTCGACCATGCGGACAGCTTGGATGCGGCCGTAGGGGATCGTCTCGGCGACTTTTGACAACAAGCCGCACCTGATCCTCAGACCATCGGCAGCTTCGGCCGCCTCGAAGTCCCACTCGGCTGCGATGCGCCTGAACACGGTTCGCGCGATCGCCAGCAAGTACAGCGCAGCACCGCCGTTGGCGGCGATCACAGCCTGGCCTGCGTGCCCCGCCAGCGCCAGCGAGACGAAGATGGCGACGCTGATAAGCACCCCAACCGTGGTCGCAGTGAGAAACACCGACCCGACGAGACGCCCGTTGCTCACCCGGTAGGCCGGTGTCTCAGGAGGCGGTGGCGTCGAGTCCGGCAGGCCGTGCGTCACCGCCAGAAGGGCAGCCCGCACTTGATAGGCCTCGGACGATCTCAGGTACATCAGGCGAGCATCTCCTCCGGATCCGCCTGCGGTTCGGACACGCACCTCGGCCAAGCCGAGCAGTCTGGCAAAGAGCGGTTCGAACACGTCCACCGCCTGCACCCGCGAGAGCGGGACACGCACTGTCTTGCGGCGAACCAGACCGCTGTGGACCTGCAGAGTGTCACCGTCGAGGCACCATGTCGTGACTGCCCACGAGACGATCCCGCCGACTATGGCAAGACAAACCAGCGCCAAGTCGATGCGGCGCGTGGGGTCGCCCCCAGAGGTCCCACTCGACGCGCCCTGGGTCTCGGTTGTGATGACGATCAGGGTGACGAGACCTATAACAGCCCTACCGATCCGCACGAGCGGCGACAGCGGGTTGAGTCGGCGGGGAACTCGAGGCAGTGCCAACGCCAACTCTGAGTTGGGAAGCGGGGGTGGAAGCAGGTATGCGGCCTGGCCCAGCGGTCCCATGCCGGGCAACGGGTGGACCGGCGGCGGAGCGGGGACCGGCGGCGGCTGGACCGGCGGCGGAGGCGGTGGTGGAGGCGGAACGTCGCTCGGTACGTCCGGCGGGTCCATGCTCTCAGTCACCGGCGGGTGTGCCTAGACGCCTGCGGCCTGGGCTTCACCGAGAGCAGCGAGTTGGTCCCGCAGACGTGTCGCCTCTTCGGACTCGAGACCAGGAATGCGGGCGTCGGTGGCAGCCGCAGCCGTATGAAGCTTGATCGTCGCCAGTCCGAAAAGCCTCTCGCCGGCGCCGGCAGTAGCCTCGACCAGCTGCATCCGGCCGTAAGGCACGACTGTCAGCCGGCGCACCAAGACGCCACGCCGCACCAAGAGATCACGCGACCTCTCGCAGTAGCCCCAGGCGAAGTAGCGGCGCACCTCGACTATCAGCAGGAACACGGACAAGACGAGGGCGCCGGCGACTGCCGCCTCTCGCCAGGAGGCCGATGCAGAGGCGGACAAGAGAACGGCTGCGACCACGAGGGCCACGGCAGTCAGGAGGACTTCGGTGATCCTGAGCTTCAGCCAACGACGGGAAGGTCTGAGCCAGGTCTCTGGGCTGTACGGCACGGGAAGAATGCTAAAGCCTGAGGGGGCAGGCAGGACGACCGGGTCAGCCCGAAGCGTTCCGGGCACTGGGCACGGCCCAAACGCGCTGCCCTAGGCCGGTCTGCTGGCGCTTAGGCAACCGGCCACGACGTGGGCAGCCTGTTCGAGTCTCCTCAGGCCGGCAACTCCGCCGGTGAGGGTGCCCAGGCTCATGAGCTCGCGCTCGGGCGTGTCCACCACCGTGCGGATGACGGCGAAGGGTCTCCGATCGGCCAATCGGGCGAGCCAGGCGGACTCGGTGTCGCAGATGACTGCGCCGCTGGCGGCGTGCAGCGCCTCGCGCTCTTCGCCCCGGGCCGTTCGCTCAGCCGACAGCAGCGGCACGCGGTGAACCTTGAACAGCTCCAGCTCGGCGGCAAGGCGGTCCGAGAGCTCGGCGGACGTTTCGTTCAGAGCCACCGGCTCAACCGACACCTCGAGGTCGCTCCGATCCGATACCTCGGCCATGCCAAGAGCGGTGGCAACCACCAGATCCCCAGGCACGTAGCCGCCGGTGAGCGCCCCTCCAACGCCCATCACGACGACTGGAAGGCCGTCGGGCAACGACGAAGCCAGCCGCCCCGCCGCCATCCTGGCTCTGCGAGGCCCCATGCCAACCAGGTGCACGCGCCCCGGCCGGCTGGTGGCGCCCTTTTCAGCCAGTCGCCACGCCGCCAGACCCCCCATCACGGCAACGGCCTCGGGCAGGAGCGCGCACAGCAGGACGAAGGCTGGGTGGCGCGCTGGCGGTTGGAGCATGCCGACACGCTAGGAGAGCCACTCAGCCCGCTCGGCTTTCGCGCCCGCTCGCCGACGCTCGTGCGGACGTGTCGCGCGGCTGGCGCGGTACCCTTGGATGCCACTGACACGGGAGGCAGTAACGGGTGGCAAGCGACGCGACGTCGGCACTCTCCGGAGTGGGTGAATCGGCCGGGAGGGCCGATACTGGCGCGAGCCGTGGGCTGGGCGCTCCGGTGCACGACACGCGCTCGGGTACCGTGATCACCGCCGAGATCCCCGCTGTGCCCGTCGGGCCGTCCTACGGCGTCCTTCTCCCGGACGGCACGGTCTGGTACCCGGGCTCCAAAAAGCGCCGTCCTGCACCGCCAACCCTCCGCCTCCTCGTCTGGATCGTCGCCTTGGCAGTGCTCCTGGTAGGGATAAGTGACGTCATCGTCAAGCTCCAGCCGTCCTGGTCGAACACCTTCCGCCACGTCGTCGCAGCCCCCTCGAACGCTCCGGGCGCGGGCAACGGCGGTGGTACCAGCGCCCCGGGCGGCGGGACCTCGAAGAGCTCCGTGCCCACAACCACGCTCTCTTCAGTCCTAAAGGCGCAGGCCACGCCTCCCTCCTGGGCGCTCGCCAACACGATCGAGTACACGGTGGGCCTCCCGAGCTACACGGCCAAGGTTGCCTCAACCGGCGTGGCGTGGGTCAACGGCATCTGGCTGTCGACAGCCGGCATCATCGAGCACTCGCAGGACTACACGCTCGGCCAGGGGACGCAATCCCTGCAGGCCTCCTATGCCGTGCCGGCGGGCGAGGACTTCCAAGTAGAGGTCGCCCACGCCGGCGTCACCGTGCAGCTCTACGTCGGATCGAAGCTCGAGGCGACTGTGCCGGTACCGCCTTCCTCGACCAAGATTCCGTATTACTTCCTTTTCACGCCGGCCAGTAGCTGAGCCAGCAGACCAGTCCCAACCACTGAGGATCGCATGACAGACCAGGCACCGACCCCCCTTCAGGCGCGCCGGAACATAGCGCGGCAGCAACGTTTCTGGACTCGTCGAGCAGTCAGCTGGGACCACGGCGCCGGCAACAACCCCGGCCTGGTCAAGGTCGTCAGCCAGGTCGTGGGGCAGGCCAAGGCGCAGCCGCACGAGCACGTCGTCGACCTCGGCTGCGGCTCGGGCCAGGTGGCGCTCGCTCTGGCGCCGGCCACTGCTTCGGTGCTGGCCATCGACGTCAGCCAGAAGATGATCGACCTTCTGCTCGACAACGCCCGCCAAGCCGGGGTCTCCAACGTCGAGGGCAGGGCGGTCCCGATCGAGCGCCTCGACTTCGCTCCCGGCTCGATCGACGTCGTCGTGTCGAACTACGCGCTGCACCATCTGCGCGACGGGGACAAGGCCGAGACAGTGCGCCGGGTGTACGGATGGTTGAAGCCGGGTGGGCGCTTCGTGATCGGGGACATGATGTTCGGGCGGGGCGGCGACGCTCGCGACCGCGAGATCATCGCCTCGAAGGTATCTCTGCTGCTCCGCAAAGGCCCGGGGGGGTGGTGGAGGATAGCCAAGAACGGCGGGCGTTTCTTGTTCAGGACCCAGGAGCGACCTGTCTCGATGGCCGCCTGGGAGAAGATGTTCTCCGACGCTGGCTACTGCGACGTGAGGGCGGTCCCGGTCGTGAACGAAGCCGCCGTCGTGCTCGGGACCAAGCCGGCCGGTTAAGGCATCAAGGCTTCGCCCGGCGTATGCCCTTTGGACACCTGCTGTCTGTCTTGGCTCTCTAAGATCTTGCTGGACGACATGCTTCGGACGGCAACTCCGGGCTGACCGGCCGGCTCGGCGGCCTGGCGAGTACGTGCATCCGTCTGGCTGGCCGGACCGGTGAGCGCGCTGCGGCGTGCGTCACCTCTCCACTCTTCGGCCGGCTGGACGGGAGCACCGGGCCGGCTGCGCCCCCGCCACCAGGGAAGGTCGAGCAGGGTGAACAGGACGAGGGCGACGCCGGCCGCCGAAGCGATGTACCACGGCCACGGGCCGAGCACCCTCAGCAAGGTCCACTCGCCGGGCGGCTTGCGCAGGTACATGTAGTCGCCGCCCGTGGCAGCGTCGATGGCGCCAACCAGGGCCGAGTAGGCAAGCGTGACGGCGAACACACGCGGGACAGCTCGCCGGCGAGGCGCCAGGCGCTGGCCCGCCACGAGGAAGAGGGCGGCGCAGACGATCGCCCCATGCCCTACCACGTACTCGAAGAAGACGGCGGTTGGGAAGCGCTGGTCGAGGTCCGGCGTGATCAGCGCTTGCACGGTCCCTGCCAGGCCCCAGAAGTAGGTGACCTCGACCAGCAGCCGCTGGCGCGTGAAGAGGGCCGCCGCCGCCACGAGAGCGGCCAGGTCGCACAAGGCGAAGGGCAGCGACGTCGCCACAGAGAAACGAGCCTGCGTCACCGTAGTCACGAACCACGCCACACTCGTCGCCACGAGAACGGCCCCGAGCACCCAGTCGGCAACGACCGTCCACCGGCCGGGGCGCCGCCTGGATGCAGTGCACATTCCGCCGGCCACTAGGGCCGTCACGACCAGCGTCGCGATGTAAGCCGGTGAGCCTACGGTCACGGTTCAACGCTACGCCCGTGCACACCTGGTGGTGTCTCGGGCAAACTGGGGGTACCTGCCGTCTCTCTCGGTGGGAGAAGGCTCCCTTGGGGGTGCACATGACACGCCTGTCCACGCGCTCATCACTGGTGGCGGCGCTCCTCGCCGCCGCCGCCTCGGCCGGGCTCCTGACCGGCGGAGCTCCGGCCGGAGCTACGGGCGCCGGCCCTCGGTCCCTGCCGCCGGCTCCGGTGTGGACGATGAAGCCCGGCGCCATGCCGACCCGGCCCGCGTCGTGCCCGCCACTGCCCAAGGCGACGGGCAAGCAGACCCCGTCCAAGGCCAGTGAGCTCGGCTCGGCGCTCTGGCCGGCACCCCCGCCCGGCGCCAATCCAGAGCGTTACGCCCTCGACGACCGCACCAAATCCGTGTGGCCGCCCAGCGAGCCCTCCAACTGGGACGACAGCGGAAGCAACTGGATGCTGACGGCGCAGCGGAGTACCGACAAGGCAATCAACACCAACCCCCAGGAGCTGTGCGGCGTCGAGGGCAACAGCGACGACCTTGCCTGGCAGACCACGACGGGCAACCCGACAACCGTGGTGGCGGTCCTCGACTCCGGTATCGAGTGGTGCGACCCGGCCACGGTCGACCGCATCGCCATCAACAGGAGCGTCCTGCCCCTGCCGGAGAACTCGCGCGGGCTCACCAAGCCTCAGCTGGAGGCTGACGGAGTGAAGTTCCCCGACACGGACCCATACGACCTGAACCGGTCCGGTGTCTTCGACGCTCCTCAGTACGCCGGCGACCCACGGGTGGCAGCCGTCGCCAAGGACTACGGGGGCTACTACTGCGCCAAGAGTGCCGACAACCTCGGCAGCGGGTACACCGGGATCACCGCTGAGGACCTCATCCGCACCTTCGGGACCGCCACGCTGCCGAACGGCAAGAAGAACCCCTACTACCTAGACGTCCATAGCCCCAACGGATACCAGGACGCCATCGCCGGCTGGAACTTCCTCGACAACGACAACAACCCAACCGACGACGTCGCCTACGGGCACGGCACGGGCGAGGCCGAGGACATAGCCGGCTCGGCCAACACGCTCAGCCAAGAGGTGGGAGCTTGCCCGGACTGCATGATCCTGCCGGTCCGGGTCGGCACGAGCTTCATATCCACCGGCAACATGTTCGCCGAAGGGGTCCTGTTCGCCGTCGACAGCGGCGCCACGAGCATCTCCGAGGCGCTCGGTACCGTGAACGAGACGAGCACCGACTCCCAGGCGATCGCCTACGCTGCCTCCCACGGTGTCCCGATCGTGGGCAGTGCCGCCGACGAGGAGTCCGAGCACGACAACCTGCCGGCCGGCCTCGGCGGCATCATCGACGTCAACTCGACGACCCAAGAGACGAGCTGGGATCCCCCGAGCTCGCTTTACCTGAACGGCTGCACCAACTACGGGCCGGAGATATCGGTGACGGTCGAAAGCTCGAGTTGCTCTTCGGAAGCGACCGGCAAAGCCTCCGGCACGGTCGGCCTTCTCGAGTCCGAGGCCGCCGACGCAGTGGCTGCAGGGACGATGAAGGACTACCCCGGCTTGAAGTCGGCGACCGGGGCTCCAGTCCCGCTCTCGGCCAACGAGGTCATGCAACTCGTGACGATGTCGGCCGACGACGTCAACTTCGCGACGGCGGCGCCGAACGCCTCCCCGCCGGCACCGGCTGACAACTACGCCGTGTCCGGCACCGGCATCCCCTTCGGGAAGACGACCATGTACCCGACGACGCCCGGTTACGACGAGTACACGGGCTGGGGACGTCTCGATGCCGCCCGCATCGTCCAGTGGGTGAAGGAGGGTCGCATCCCGCCCGAAGCCCAGATCACGAGCCCGGCGTACTTCGAGACTTTCACCCCTACGGGATCGCTGAGCATCGTCGGCCGGGTGGCCGCCGTGCGCTCCACGTCCTACAAGTACCAGATCGACGTGGCCCCGGGGGCGGCCCCGGCCGCCTCGGCCTGGCGCCTGGCGGCGGAGGGGACCGGGACAAAGCCGAAGTCGGGCGTGCTGGCGAGCATCCCGCTGGCTTCGCTCGCCGCCCTGTGGCCCGGCGGGGCAGCCAGCCTGAGCGGCGGACCGGTCACAGGGTCCGGCTCGGCCGACCCTGACAAGTTCACGTTCACCGTCCGGATCCTGGTCGAGGACGCCCATGGCCTTGTCGGCGTGGCCCAGACGGCCGACTTCTTGCACAGCGACCCTTCGTTGCTCGCCGGGTACCCCAAGCAGGTCGGCAGCTCGATCGACGCTCCCACCAAGCTCGCACCCATCGGCCCTGGGGGCGAGGACGTCCTGCTCGTGCCGGAGTCGGGTGGCGAGATAGCCGCTCTGCTTCCGAACGGCCACGAGCTGCCAGGGTGGCCCGTCTACACCAACGCCTTGCCGTACCACCCCGGCGAGGAGGCCTTCACCTCCGGGGCGGTCACAGACGTCCCGCGGGGCGAGATAATCGGTGGCGTAGCCGTCGGGGACCTGGCTGACGCCACCGGCAAGAGCCTCGACGTCGTGACGACCGACGAGGAGGGCTACGCCTACGCCTGGAACTCGGCCGGGAAGCTGTTGCCCGGCTGGCCTGTGCGAACTAACCCCGCCTTCTCGGAACCCTCGGCCCGCAACGCCGAGAACCGATTACTACCGGGCCTCATGTCGGCCCCTGCCCTCGGCGACCTGGAAGGTAACGGCCAACTCGACGTCATCGCGTCCTCCCTGGACCGCCACGTCTACGCCTGGCAGCCGAGCGGTCATGCTGTGCCCGGTTGGCCGGTCCTGGTGGTCGACCCTTCTGAGGTGGCCTCGGTAAGCCCCGTCACGAACGAGGTGACGTTCAAAAAGAGCGCCGACCCGGACATTGGATCCGAGCTGGTGGACACGCCGGCCGTCGCCCGGCTGACCAAGACAGGCCCGCCCGAGGTCATCGTCGGTGCCGACGAGGAGTACGCCGGCACGGCGGACGCCAACCTCGGTCTGTTGGGCAGCGTCCTTGGCAGCAGCCTGAACGAGTCCAATTCGAGGGTGTACGCCATCTACCCGAACGGCTCGCTGCACCGCCACACAGGGACCGCTCCGCCCGGCCTGCCTGATCCGGGCGCCTTCCTGCCCGGGTGGCCGGTGAAGATCGGTGACCTGGTCGCCAACTTGCTGCCTACGGTCGGCGACGGCATCGTGTCGAGCCCGGCGGTGGGCTCGCTCGTGCCGGGCCAGCTCGACGTCGTGACCTTCGCAACCGCCGGGCCTGTCTACGAGCTGGCCCCAAGTGGCAAGTCAGTCCTCGGCTCGACAGACGGGGAGCCGAACGTGCTGGCCTTCTCTCCCCCGGGCACCAGTGTGTTGAGCAACATCCTCACCGACTCGATCCCTGCTCTCGGGGGCGCCGCCATCGCACCGCTCGGCCCTGCCGGCGCCAAGGCGACGCCCAGCGTGATCGCGCCGGCCGCCAGTGTCGGGCGCCTGCTCGACGAGCTAGAACCTGGCGAGCAGTCACCCTCGACGAACCAGGTGGTGGCCTGGTCGGGAACAAGCGGCCAGATGCTCCCCGGCTATCCGGGCGTGATGAACGACCTGCAGTTCTTTGCCCAACCCACGGTGGCCGACGTGGACGGCCCGGCAGCGGGCGGCTACGTGATGGAGTCAAGCGGCCTGTACGACGTGCGGGCCTACGGAGCCAACGGAGCCGAGGCACCTGGCTTCCCCAAGTTCATCGGTGGCTGGGTGACGGGTGGCGCTACGACCGGCCCCTTCGGCACATACTCGGCGCAGGTGATGGCGGTCGGCACCCGCACGGGGGAGCTGGACATCTGGCACCTGCCTGCCCTGCCTGCCTGCGCTTCGCCTGGTCCGTGGGCGCAGTCGCACCACGACTTGTGGAACACCGACGACCTCAGCCAGACAGGCACGCCAGCCTACAAATGCGCTGCCAAAAGCGCTGGCCAGGGCTAGGCGAGCGCTAGGCGTCGCCGAGGGAGGCCGTCGCTCAGCGGGCGGGGCCGTGCCCCGGATAGGGGCGCGACCGGATTTGGGGCGTTAGGGTGCCAGGTCGTATGCGGGCCGGTCTGTCCAGCAAGTCGGAGCGGGTACTCGTCCTGGCGGGCGACCCGAGGCGGGCGGCCGCCCTCGCTGGTCTGGCCCGCCCCGGTTGCGACGTCACAGTTGCCATCGCGGGCGGCAGCGGAGCGGGCGGTGGCGGAGCGGCCGGCCTGCCGTCACCCGAGGGCTACGACGCCGTAGTCGCCGACCGGCTCGCCTTCGTCGACTCGGAGCCAGCCGAGGGCGCCGAGGGCACTGCTTGGGTCGCCGGCCTACAGGCCGCAGTCGAAAATGGGGCGTGCCTGTTGGCGATCGTGCCCACCGCCGGGCACGAGATCGGGCACGCCACTCCCACAGGCGCAGGCTCGGCGTGGTGGGAGCTCCTCGGCGCCCGACCGGTGGAGGCCCGCCCGGCCAGCGAGTGCTACGCCAAGACCGGCTTCGGGGTCGATGAGCTCACAGCGCGCGTGCCCGCAGAGTTCGCGCTCAGCGACTGCGTCGTGACACTCGCCGGGAACGGGGACTCCTACCCCGTGCTCAGCGTCAACATCGCCTACTCGGACCGGCCCGTGATGCTTTCGCGGCGCCTCGGGGAGGGCCGTGTGGTGACATCGGGCCTAGGCCAGACGGACGAGGCCCTGTGGCACACCGAGGTGCGCACGATCCTTCGCCGGGCGCTGACTCCGCCGGGTCGGGCCGGCTCGACAGGCGAGATCGGGTTCGGCGTGCTCGGTTACGGGCCTTACGGCGGCATGGGCCTCTACCACGGCCGCGCCGCACAGGCCACGGCGGGCCTGCTCTTCGTAGCCGCCTGCGACAGCGACTCCGGACGGCGCAAGGTGGCCGAGGCAGAGTTCCCGGGCTTGCGGGCCTACGACGGCGTCCACGATCTGGTTACAGACGAAGAAGTCGGCCTCGTCGTCGTCGCCACACCCCCTTCCACCCACTACTCCCTTGCGCTCGAGCTGCTCGAAGCTGGCAAGCACGTAGTGATCGAGAAGCCGATGTGCCTCACCGTGGCCGAAGCCGACAAGCTGATCGCCGCCGCTTCGGCTGGGGGTTTGTGCCTGACGGTGCATCAGAGTCGCCGTTTCGATGCGGATTACGTCGCCGTCAAGCGGTGCGTCGACCGCGGACTGCTCGGCGACGTCTTCAACGTCGAAACATTCGTCGGTACCTACGAGCATCCCTGCCGCGCCTGGCACTCGGAGACGTCGATCTCCGGAGGCGCCGTCTACGACTGGGGATCGCATCACCTCGACTGGATCCTGCAGCTGATGGGCGGGTTCCCGGCGAGGTTGACGGCCCACGGCCACAAGCGCGTGTGGCACGACGTCACGAACCTCGACCAGGTGCGGGTGCGCCTGGCCTGGGCGGACGGCCGCGAGGCTGAGTTCCTGCAGAGCGACATCGCTGCCATCAGGCGGCCGAAGTTCTACGTGCAAGGCACGAAAGGCACTCTTGCCGGGCACTACCGGCCGGTGGTGTTCGAGCGGATAGAGCCGGGTCTTGGCTACGTGTCCGAGACGGCACACTACGCCGAGGCGCCGGCAACCCTTCGCTACGCCCGATACGAGCCCGGCATCGGCCTGTCCGAGACGGTCATGCCGGGCGCGGACATGCCGCCCTACAGCTTCCACCGCAACCTGGTCGACCACCTGCAGTTCGGCGAGGCGCTCGCCGTCGAGCCAGACTCGGTACGGCGGGTCGTGGCCTTGCTCGAGTCGGCGAAGAAGTCGACAGACGAAGGCAACGTGACGGTGGATCTACCCGACCTGTGAGCTCACCGTCGGAGCCACTGAGGATCGGTGTCCTGGCTCCGACGTCCACGGTGGCCAGGCTCGCTGTCATCCCTGCCATCGCCGCCAGCCCGTCCTGCCGGTTGGAGGCTGTGGCCAGCCTGTCGGACCCCGACTGGCGTGGCGAACCACCCGGGTCGAGCTGGCCGAGCGTCCGGCGCCACGCCACTTACGCCGATCTGCTGGAAGATCCTGGCATCGAGGCGGTATATGTCCCCCTCCCGAACTCGATGCACCGGGAGTGGGTAGAGCGTTCAGCCGCTGCGGGCAAGCACGTCCTTTGCGAGAAGCCCTTGGCGCCCTCCCCCGAGGATGCCGTGGCCATGGCAACGGCGTGTGCCGAGGCAGGCGTCGTCCTGATGGAGGCCTACATGTCGCCCTTCCATCCGAGGTCACGCAGCGTGCTCGCCGCGGTTGGCTCCGGTCGGCTGGGACGGCTGCTGTACGGCGCTGCCGTGTTCACCGGCACGCTCAGCCGGCCCGAGGACCACCGCTGGCGACCGGAGATGGGAGGTGGGGCGCTCCTCGACCTGGGTATCTACTGCCTGACCCCCTTGCTGGAAGCAGCGGGGGTCGGCGGCGGGCCTGTGGTCGGCGGCAGCGGGCCTGCCACCCCTGATGACGTCGTCATCTGGCGCGCGTGGGCTTCGCGAGCCCCGCTCGGAGTCGACGCCACGTTCGAGGGCACGTTAGGACTGGGCGCGGGTGTCACCGGTTTGCTGCGTTGCTCGTTCGAGGCGGGCGAGTGCCAGCGCCTGACCCTCGCCGGCACTGAAGCCACTCTCGTGGTCGACCGGGCCTTCACACCTTCGCTCGCCGACACCGACTTCCGGCTCGTCGCACCTGACGGTTCCGTGGAGACGGTCCGGACCGAGGGTGGTGACCCCTACACCGCCATGGTCCAGCACTTCGCCGCCGTCGCGCGTGGCAGCGTGGAGGTCGAGCGACCGCCCTCCAAGTCGGTGGCGATGGCCCACCTCCTCGCCCGGCTCGACGAGCAGAGCCGCCATTGACGCGTCCGCCTTCGGCCGCGGGGGTAGGGGGGCGAGGGGCAACGGCACAGGTGGGCCGCCGGACGTACGTTTCTTGGCCCAATTCCGTACGTGAGACGCCACACCTTCGGCGCGGGTCCGTGCCGGGAGGGGCGGCGGGACGGCACCCGAAAGGGCGACTGGTCGAGGTCGGGCACAATGCCTGGGGGCGGGGCGGCGGGGCAACCCAGCGGTGAGCGGGCGGGGCA
>JBOGHW010000045.1:0-78045 GCA_050744865.1 Acidimicrobiales bacterium
TTTGCCGAGCCGTACGGCTCGGCCCTCATTGCGGCACTGTGTCCCCGACGGCGAACCGTGGTGCTGGGACGAGCTTTGCCGAGCCGTACGGATCGGCCCTCATTGCGGCATGGACGTCGAGCAGTGCCCGGGCACGGGCACGGCGCCGGTACTGTCCGCCCATGCGCTACCGCCAGCTTGGCCACTCGGGGCTCACGGTCTCTGTCGTTGGTCTTGGATCCAACAACTTCGGGGGTCGCCTCGATGTCGCCGGTGCCAAGGCCGTGATGGATGCCGCCATCGACCATGGCATCAACTTCATCGACACCTCCGACTCCTACGGCAACATGGGCGGGTCGGAGGAGATCATCGGCGAGATCGTGAAGGGCCGCCGGGACTCGGTCCTGCTGGCGACCAAGTTCGGTTCCGACATGGGCGGCTCGAACGGTCCCGACTGGGGTGCCCGCGCCAGCCGCCTGTACATCACCAGAGCCGTCGAGGCATCTCTCCGGCGGCTGCGGACAGACTGGATCGACCTCTACCAGCTGCATCGTCCCGACCGGGTGACGCCCTTCGAGGAGACTCTCGGTGCTCTCGACGACCTCGTCCGCGCCGGCAAGATCCGCTATGCCGGGTCGTCAAACCTCGTTGCCTGGCAGGTGACCGAAGCGGCCTGGCTGGCCAAGGAGCGCCGGTGCACGGCCTTCGTCTCGGCGCAGAACCACTACTCCCTCCTCTCCCGGCAAGTGGAGTCCCAGCTCGTGCCCGCCTGCGGCTCGGCTGGGGTCTCGGTGATCCCTTTCTTCCCTCTCGAGGGCGGCCTGCTCACGGGCAAGTGGCGCCAGGGTGAGGAGCCGCCGGCCGGCAGCCGCTTGGCCGGGGCCTGGGGAAGGGGGATGGCCGAGAGGATCGTGGGGGGTTTCGAGAAGGTTGAGGCGCTGCGGACGCTGGCCGCTGAAGCGGGCGTGAGCCTGGCGGCGCTGGCGATCGGCGGGCTGGCGGCCCAACCGGCTGTCGGGACCGTCATCGCCGGCGCCATGACGGCCGAGCAGGCGATTGACAACGCCGCCGCCGGCGACTGGGTTCCGACCCCTGAAGTCCTGGCCGCCATCGACGCCATCACACCCCGCATGGGCTGATCGCCAGCCGTTCTGGCCGGCCGCGGGCGCTGATACACCCCCGGGGCAGCATGGCGCCATGCCGGAGCGACCGATCAACCAACCGAGAGCCATATTGCACCTCGGTGCCTCACAGGAGGGCGTCTTTCGCCGGGCCGACGTCGAGGGAGCCGGGCTGAGCACCTTGGTGCTACGGCGTCTCGTGGACGAGGGCGCCGTCACACGCGAGGCCCGTGGGCTCTACAGGGTCGGAGCTGCAGAGGCGACACCGGCCCAACGCCTTGCCTTGGCGACGGTGGCAGTTGGCGGCGTCATATCCCACGAGAGCGCAGGGCGATATTGGGGGTGGGAGCGCCCGGCGATCCTCCCGGTCCACGTCACGGTGCCGAGGGGAGGCAGCTCGGTCAAGCTCGACTGGGTCACCGTCCACACGTCCGGGCACGACCTTGCCGATCTCACCTCGAGGTGCTCGGGGCGGCCGTCGCTAAAGGTCACCAAAGCCATGTGGACCCTTTCCGACCTGGCGGCGGCGGGACGCGACTACAGGGACGTCAAGCACTTCCTGGACCACTGCCTGAGCAGCCGGATGTTCCGGTGGGCGACGTTCGAGCGCTTCGTCATGGGTCGCCCGGCTGCGGCTCGTGGCCTTCCCCTTCTGCGAGCCGTGCTGGCCGATGGCGCGGAGGTCGACAGCCAACTGGAGTCAGAGCTTCTCCGACTGATCCGCAACGCCGGCATCGATCGGCCGGTGAGCCAGTACCGAGTGCGGGGCCCTGACGGCTCGGTAGTGGCTGTGCTTGACGCCGCCTGGCCGCGGTTGGCTGTCTCGGTCGAAGTGGACGGCTTCAAGTTTCACAGCGCTCACGCCGCCTTTGTTCGAGACCGGCGGCGGCACAACCATCTGACCGCCCTTGGCTGGACCGTCTTGCACGCGACAGCCGCAGACATCCGGTCGACTCCGCAGAACCTGGTCCGGGACCTGGAAGCTGCGCTTGCTCGGGCGGCCGGGGCACGTAGGGGCGCCGGTGGAGGCGATTGTCAGAGTTAGGAGCGGTATACCTACCCTAAGTCTGACAATCGCTGGGTGGCCGCTCAGTCCCCGAGCTCTCGCCGGCGCCGAACGACGAACTCTTCCAGCTCGGCTCGGATGGCGTCGTCGAGGGCCGGCGCCTCGTAGTCGGCCAGCGCCTTCTCGTACACGGCCGTCGCCCTTGCCTTCGTGTCGAGCCCGCCGTCGCGCAGCCAGCGCTCGAAGTTCTTGGAGGTGGAGATCATCGGGCGGTAAAAGCAGGTCCGGAACCTCTCCATCGTGTGGGCCGCCCCGAGGAAGTGCCCGCCGTGGCCGACCTCCTCGTGGGCGCCGAAGGCCAGTGAGTCCTCGTCGATCTCCAAAGGGGTGAACTCGACGCGCAGCATCTTCAACAGCTCGACGTCAATGACGAACTTCTCGTAGCAGCTGACAAGGCCGCCCTCCAGCCAACCGGCGGAATGCATCACGAAGTTCGTGCCCGCGAGAAACGTAGGCAGCAACGTCATCAGCGCCTCGTAACCCGCCTGGGCGTCGGCGCACGGGCTCGATGTCAGGCCTCCCCCGGTCCGGAACGGCAGCCCGAAGTGGCGGGCGATCTGCCCGGTGCAGAACAGCCCGATCGCCGACTCCGGCGTGCCGAAGGTGGGCGACCCGGACTGCATGTCGATGTTGGAGAGGAAGGAGCCGAACACGACCGGGCAGCCGGGCTGGATGAGTTGTGAGAGGGCGATGCCGGCCAAGGCCTCGGCCATCTGCTGCACCAGTGCCGCCGGGATCGTGACGGGCGACATGGCTCCCATCAACAAGAACGGCGTCAGCACGACGGGCTGGCGTGCCAGGTTGTACTCCCACTGGGCGTCGAGCATGCGGTCGTCCCAGCGCAAGGGTGAGTTGCAGTTGATGAGCGAGATGGTGGCCGGCGTGGCCTCGATCGGCTCGCGCCCGCCGAAGAGGATCTCAGTCATGGCGATCGTGTCGCGGGCGTTCACTCCCGACACGACGTTGCCCATGTAGATCTTGTCTGTCAGGCTCTGCAGGGCATAGACCATGTCGAGATGGCGGGAGTCGAGGGGCGCGTCGTTCGGCTCGCAGATCACCCCGCCGGCCGAATCGAGCTCGGCATATGACTGGGACAGCTTGCAGAAGCGGTGGAAGTCCTCCAGAGTCGCCTCGCGCCTGACGTCGCCCTCTCGCACGAACGGAGGACCGTAGACGCCTGAGAAAACCATGCTGTCGCCGCCTATGTGGACGGTGTTGGCCGGATTGCGGGCCTGGATGTCGAACTCGCTCGGCGCCAGGGCGACTTGTGCGAGCACGAACTCCGGGTCGAGGAAGACGACGTCGCCGTCTGTCTTCTGGCCCGCTTTTGCGAACAGCTCGACGGCTTCAGGCTTGGCGAACTGCACACCTATCTCCGACACGATCCGGCGCCACCCCCTGTCCAGGACCTCGAGGGCGTCGGGGGAGAGGATCTCGTAGTGGGGCATCCGGTTCTGGAACATGGTGGCCTCATTCTGCCCGAGCAGCTGTGGTGGCTGCCGGACCTCTAGTGCTTGACCGAGCATTCAGGTTGCGTTAGTATCACATTGTAGAACTAGGTTCCGCACTATGGAAATCTCATTGCGACCATCGGACGAGGACTCGTGACCACCCCAACAGGCACCCAAGCAGTCGACAGGGCGGCCTGCCTCCTGAGAGAGATCGTCGACTCGCCCGTCGCGATGACGTTCTCCGAGCTGGCGGCTGCCACAGGACTGGCCAAGTCCACGACCTCGCGCCTGCTGCTCGCCCTGGAGCGCCACCGCCTCGTCCGCCGCGACGAGCACGGCGGGTACGGCGCGGGCCACGTCTTCGTCCGCTACGCCGGCAAGCTCGGCCGCGAGGTGGATCTGATCGAGGTGTCGCGACCGTACCTGCACAGCCTCGGCGAACGGACAGGCGAGACGGTCAACCTCGGCGTCGCCAGGCACGGCCGTGTCGAGCAGATCGCCCAGGTCGACAGCCGCTACGTGATAGGCGGCACGAACTGGGTCGGTCGTGCGGTTCCCCTCCACTGCAGCGCACAGGGCAAGGTGCTCCTTGCGATGGGCGCAGCCGAGCTGCCGCCTGGGCGCCTCGAGCGGCTGACCGCTCGCACCATCACGAACCGACAGCGGCTAAGCGCCGAGTTTGCCGAGGTGAGGCGACACTCGTTCGCCGTCACCGCCGAGGAGCTGGAGACGTCCCTCGTCGCGGTGGCAGCCCCGGTTTACCGCCAAGGCGGCTCTGTGGTGGCGGCGCTGTCGGTGAGCGGGCCGGCCAGCCGGCTCGACGCTGCCCGCATCACGGAGTTCGCGCTCGCCTGCGTGGAGGAGGGAGACGCCCTGTCGGCAGCACTTGGCCACGGGCGCCGGCGGGAGGGTGCGGCGTGAGTGTTCAACAAGACAGGACCAGCAACCGGGTTACTCGATCAAGGGGTGGAGGATGACCGCCGAGGAACTACTGAAGGAACTCTACGAATACACGTTGGTGGGCAACGCCCCCGAGGTGCTGCGCCTCACGAACGAGGGTCTCGAGTTGGGCATCACGCCCGAGTCCCTGCTGTTCGACTCGCTGATCCCGTCTCTCGAGGAAGTCGGTGCCCGCTTCGAGCGAGGCGACTTCTTCGTGCCGGAGATGCTCATCGCCGGCAAGGCGATGGCTGGCGCCCTCGCTCGCCTGCGGCCCCTCTTGGCCGAGACAGGAGTCGAGTCCATAGGCACATTTGTCATGGGGACCGTCAAGGGTGACGTGCATGACATCGGCAAGAACCTGGTCAACATCATGCTGGAAGGCGCCGGGTTCCAGGTCATCGACCTCGGTGTGCAAGTGTCACCCGAGAAGTTCGTGGAAGCGGTGTTGGAGCACAAGCCGGACATCGTTGGCTACTCGGCGTTCCTGACCACGACGATGCCCATGTTCAAGGCGAACATCAACGCCCTCGAGAAAGCTGGTCTTCGCGACCAGGTGTTCGTGATGGTGGGAGGGGCGCCCGTCACCCAGGAGTACGCCGACGCCGTAGGCGCCGACGGTTACGCCGCCGACGCGTCGGCTGCGGTTGTCCGCGCCAAGGAGCTGGTCAAGCGGCGCCGCGCGAAAGCTTTTGCCTGATCAAGCAGGCCTGACACGAGAAAGTTTGGTAACCCGCAAGTGCACACAGTCCTCCGCTCGTCGACGAAGCAGGTCGAGATTGGCGACGACAAGCCGTTTTGCATCATCGGAGAGCGGATCAATCCGACGGGTCGCAAGCTCTTCCAGGAGCAGCTGCGACGAGGGGACTTCTCCCGCATAGAGCGCGACGTCGCCGAGCAGGTGGACGGAGGCGCCATGGCTCTCGACGTCAACATGGGAGTCCCGCTAGCCGACGAGGCAGAGCTCATGACCAAAGCCGTCCGGCTGATCCAGTCCCTGACAGATCTGCCTTTGGTCATCGACTCGTCGATCATCGAAGTCATCGAGGCGGGCTTGCAGGCCTATGAGGGCCGGGCCCTGGTGAATTCGGTCACGGCCGAAGACGAACGTCTCGAGGCCATTCTCCCGCTCGTCAAACGGTACGGAGCTGCAGTCATCTGCCTGCCGAATGACGAAGAGGAGATCCCCGAGCAGCCTGCCCGACGCCTCGAGCTCGTTCGCAAGATAGTGAAGGTCGCCACGGACGACTATGGGCTCGAGTTGTCCGACCTTGTGATCGACCCCTTGGCGATGCCGATCGGAGCTGACACCGTCCTCGTCCGCCGCACGCTCGACACGATCGAGATGATCCACGACGAGTTCGGCCTCAACATGACGCTCGGTGCCTCCAACGTCTCGTTCGGCATGCCCGAGCGGGAGGCGATCGGGTCGGCCTTCCTCCCCATGGCGATGTCTCTCGGCTTGACCAGCGCCATCGTCGATGCCCGCTCGCCCATGCTCGTGAGGTCGGTCAAGGCGGCCGACCTGCTGCTCGACCGTGACGCCTGGGGAGCGGCCTGGATCGCCCGGCACCGTGCGGGACAGGCCGCCAGCCCGTGAGCCCTCCACCCGTGTCCGAGGCGCTGCAGGACGGCCATGGCAGGGTGAATCTGCGTTTCGAGCCGAGCGAACGCTCGGTGCGTGTACCGCCCGGCGTCACCCTGTTCGACGCCGCCAGCTGGAACGGCATCGCCATCGACTCGACTTGCGGGGGACACGGCACATGTAAGAAGTGCAAGGTGCGGGTCATGGCAGGCACCGCGACGCCGACTGCCCTCGACCTGCGCGCCTTCGGTCCTGACGAGCTTCGGGCCGGGTGGAGGCTGGCTTGCAGGGTCGAGGTCGCAGACGATCTCGTCGTCGACGTGCCGCCGCTGGATACCAGGCCGAAGGCCGCCACCGTCGGTGTCGGGCGCAAGGTGATCCTGCGACCAGCCGTCCAGAAACGCTACCTCGAGCTCTCCCCTCCCTCCCTCTCCGACCAGCTGAGCGATGCCGAGCGTGTCCTTGCCGGCCTGGACGACCTCGAGCCGACAGTCGACCTTCATGCCTTGCGCCGGGTAGGCCCGGTCCTACGAGCCGCCGACTACAAGGCGACCGCGGTCATCGTCGACGAGGCGCTGGTCGACGTCGAGCCTGGCGACACGAGCGAGCGCATGTACGGGATCGCCTTCGACCTCGGGACGACGACTGTCGTGGCGACCCTGCTCGACCTCGTGACGGGCGCACCGCTGGCCGTGCAGTCGATCCTCAATCCGCAGCAGGCCTTCGGCGCCGACGTGATCACGCGGATCTCGGCGGTGATGCTCGATCCTTCGGCCCTCGAGCATTTGAGGAGCATCGTCCACGAAGCGCTCGACGGCCTTGCCCAGGCTGTCTGCGAGGAGGCGGGCGTCGCGCCCGGCGAGGTCTACGAGGTCGCCCTGGCGGGTAACGCCACCATGACCCACATCGTGCTCGGCATCGACCCGGAGCCGCTCGGCATGGCGCCGTTCATCCTGGCGACGCGCACCTGGCCGGCCTTGCTGGCAACAGACGTCGGCCTGTCGGTCCACCCGAGGGCGCGGGCGGTGATCTTCCCGTCGCTCGGTGCTTACGTCGGCGGTGACATCACCGCAGGCCTGCTCGCTTCAGGCATGGACCGGGACTCCCGGACGAGGCTGTTCATCGACATCGGGACCAACTGCGAGATCGTGCTCGGCAACGCCGACGGGCTCCTGGCCACGGCTGCACCCGCCGGACCAGCGTTCGAAGGGGCGGCCATCCGCTGCGGCATGCGGGCGGCGACAGGCGCCATCGAAGCCGTCAAGGTCACCGAGGACGACTTGAGCCTGCAGGTGATCGGCGACGCGGCACCGCTCGGCCTGTGCGGGTCCGGCCTCGTCGACGCCGTGGCCGGGTTGCTGTCCGTTGGGATCATCGACGAGTCGGGCCGCTTCGTGAGCCAGGAGGAGGCGGCCGCAGTGGCGCCTGTATTGGCAGAGCGGCTGACGTTGGTGGGCAAAGAGCGCGTGTTCGTGCTCTCCTGGCGCGGGGAGAGCCCAGAGGAGTCGATCTACCTGTCCCAGCGGGACGTGCGGGAGCTCCAGTTCGCCAAAGGCGCCATCGCCACCGGGTGGCACCTGTTGCTCGAGGATGCCGGCCTCGAGCCCGGCGACGTGCAGCAGGTGCTGCTGGCAGGCTCATTCGGCAGCTTCTTGTCGCCGGTCAACGCCGTTCGCCTCGGCCTCGTCCCGCCGCTTCCGGTCTTGCGGGTGGTGAGCGCCGGCAACGTCGCCGGCGAGGGCGCCAAGATGGCGCTCCTCAGCGTGCGCGAGCGAGCCGGGGCTATGGCCTTGATGGAGGAGGTGAGGTATGTCGAGCTCTCTGACCGGCCCGACTTCAACGATCGTTTCGTCGACTTGCTGCCCTTCCCGAGCTGAGACAGGCCCCGACATCGCCGTCATAGCCTGCGGCGCCCTCGGGGCCCGGCTGCGAGCCGTCCTTGCCGAGCGCCGGCTGCGGGACTGCGTCGAGGTCCACTGCCTGCCCCCGCTGTTGCACAACAGGCCGCAGCTGATCGCCGGCGAGGTCGAGCGCCTGGCCCGAAGGCTGCTCGAGTCCCATGCTGCTGTCGCCGTCGCCTATGCCGACTGCGGCACCTATGGCGCTCTCGGCGAGGTGTGCGACAGGTTGGGGCTTGCCCGCCTGGCGGGCCTGCACTGCTACGACGTGATCGCCGGCGCCGACCGGGTGACAGAGCTCATGGAGGACGAGCCTGGCACCTACCTGCTCACCGATTTCCTGCTGGCAGGATTCCGCCGTTTGGTGGTGGCCGAGCTCGGCCTCGACCGGCATCCCGAACTGCGGGCCGACTACTTCGGCAACTACAGGCGAGTGGTCTGGTTGGCGGAGAAGCCGACCGAGGCTCTCGAGCGCGAGGCCACAGCCGTGGCCGCACTCATGGGGCTCCCGCTTGTCGTCGTACCGGTCGGTACCGAGAGCATCGACCGTGAGCTGGTCGCCCTGGTCGAGCAAGCCGCCACTCGGCGGTGATAGGGCGGCACGGCCTCGAAGCAGCAAGGCCGGCTGTAGCAGCTTCCCGCCTCGAAGTGATCCCGACGCCGTCGATCCTCGACCTCGTGTGTGAGTCGGTCCCCCGCGATGTGGTCGTGACAGTGACAGCGTCGCCGGCGCGGGGCATCGAACCCACGCTGGAGCTGGCCGAGTTGCTGGCAGGCAGGGGCTACTCGGTCGTTCCGCACCTCTCGGCGCGCCTGGTGCACGACGAGGCTCACCTGGCCGAGATCGTCGAGCGGCTGCTGGCAGCCGGCGTCGACGACGTCTTCGTGCCGGCGGGCGACGCCGCCGTGCCTGCCGGTGCTTACGACAGCGCGCTGCCGCTACTTGAGGCACTGCGCGGCCTCGGCGACCCCTTCGGACGGGTCGGGATAACCGGCTACCCGCAGCGGCACCCCAAGATCGACGACGACGTCACGATCCAGGCCATGTGGGACAAGCGGCACTTTGCGACCTATCTCGTGAGCAACTTGTGCTTCGACGCCAGGATCTTGGCAGGTTGGATCAGGCGGGTGCGGTCGAGGGGGGTGGCCCTGCCTATGCGAGTCGGCATCGCCGGCCCGGTCGACCGCAACCAGCTGATGGCCCTGGCGGCCAAGATCGGGGTGGGGGAAGCCTCGCGTTTTGCCTTGTCCCACAAGGGTTCTGCACTGCGACTGGGGGCGCCCGGTGGGTACGACCCCGACAGGCTCCTGCGGCGCGTCGGGTCACTGCTGGCCGATCCCCGCTGCCTCGTCGAAGGACTGCACGTCTTCACGTTCAACCAAGTGGCGGCGACGATGGCTTGGCGGTCCGCCTTCACCGGCTCGCCGGAGGCCGCGCCCTGAGTGCCTCGACGAGAGCCGGCAGCACCTCGTGGAGGTCGCCTATGACGGCGTAGTCGGCGCGACCCATGATGGCAGCGGCAGGGTCAGTGTTGATGGCGATCATCGTCTTGGCGCTCTGGCAGCCGGCCAGGTGCTGGATGGCGCCGGAGATGCCGCATGCCAGGTAGAGATCCGGCGACACCCTGGTGCCCGTCTGGCCGACTTGCTGGCTGTGGGGACGCCAGCCGAGGCTCGTGGCGACCCGGGAGACGCCGACGGCACCGCCCAGTAGCCCGGCCAGCTCCTCCAGCACCGCATACCCGTCCGGACCGCCGACGCCCCGCCCACCGCTCACCACGACGCGGGCGTTGGCAAGGGACACGCCGCCGCTTGCGGACCGTGACTCGCTCGCCTGGACCGCCAGGTCGCCCTCGGACAGCTCGGGCTGCAGCACCTCGACCGCCAGGCTGCCTGGGGCGCTGGCGGCCGGCTCGGCCGGGACCGCGTCAGTGGCGACTGTCAGCAGGGCCGGTGTCCCCTCGAGGATGCCGGTCTCGATCAGGCTGCCTCCCCAGCGGTAGCGGCCGTATCGCCAGGTGCCGTCGCCGAGGCGTTCGGCCTCGAAACAATTCGCCGCCATGGGCAAACCGCCCAGCGCCCCGAGGTGACCGAGCACCTCGCTCCCGTAGTCGGTGGAGGCCGCCACCACGGCAGTGGCCTGGCTACGCCGGGCCACCTCGCTGAGCGCCCGCGCCCAGCCGAGAGGGGCGACGCCCTGCTGCTTGCCCTCGGCGGCACCCGGCAGCTCCACGGCATAGGCGGACGCCACCCCGAACGACGCCAGGCTGGAAGCCAGTGTTGCAGCTGGAGGGCCGAACACGACGGCAACGAGGTCGGCGTCACCGAGACCGGCAGCGATACCCCGAGCGAACGTCAAGGTGCGCAACGAGGAGTCGATCGGGACGCCGGCGTCGTGCTCGACGAGGCAGACGACGCTCACGAGACGAGCCCCAGCTCGACCAAGAGGCTGACGAGGGCCGGCACCGCCTCGACGCCATGACCGAGCACTTCGGCCTGGCGACGAGTGCCCAAGGGAACACGCAGCGCCTCTTTGACCAGGCCGTCGCGGCGCCCCGTCGGGTGCAGCTCCTCGATAGGCGCCTTCTTGGCACGCAAGCGGCCCGGCAGCGATGGGTAGCGGGGCAGATTGATGCCTTCCTTGACGGTGATGACAGCCGGGAGAGGCAGTTCGAAGGACTCTTCGACGCCCCGGTACTCCCGCTTGGCACGTGCGCGGCCCTCGGACACCTCGAGTCCCTTGATGCCCGTCGCGCAGGGCAGCCCGAGCATGTGCGCCACGCGGATACCGACCTGGTAGTCGCCGGTGTCGGCAGCCTCGTTGCCGAACAGCAGCAGGTCGTAAGCCGGTTGCCCGCCGGGCGACTCGGTGTCGCGGGCGATCTCGGCGATGGCCTCAGCGGTGGCGATCGGCCCCCACTCCGAACCGTCGGTCTGGAGATGGACCGCCTTGTCGGCGCCGACGGCGACACAATCACGTAACTGCTCGCTCGACTCGGTGGGCCCGAGCGTCGCCACTGTGACGGATCCCCCCGTCGCCTCGGCGATGCGCACAGCCTCCTCGACGGCGCACTCCTCGTGGGGGCTGATGGTGAAGCCGAGCATCTCGGTGTCGACCTCCAGCCCGTCGCCGGTGAGGGCGATGCGGCCACCGACCATCGGTACGCGCTTCACGCACACGAGAACTTTCACCGGACTACGCCCGCGCCCGCTCGTTGCCCGGGTCGAAGGGCGGCCGGGAGCCCACCACGGCGACTGTCACGGGGAACTGGTGGCTCATGTACTCCACGAGCAGCGAGTCGCCTTCGGTGGCAAGCTCGCTCGGGAGGTAGGCGAGCAGGATGTGCCTGCCGAGAGACGGGCCGGAGCCGGCGCTCGTGACGTAGGAGGGCCGGCCTTTGGCGTCGCTGATCTGCCGGCCGTCGAGAGTCAGTATCGGCTCGCCGCCGAGCATGTAGCGCAGGTTCCCGTTCCCGTCGTGGTGGTCGTCGACCGTCAGCGTGCAAAGCTTGGCGACAGGCTCGGCCTCACGCTGGGCGAGGTAGGCGACCTTGCCGACGAAGTCGTGCGCCTTGACCGACGGCCGGGCCATTCCCGCCTCGACGATGTCGTACTCGGGCGTCAGCTCGTCGCCGAACGACCTGTATCCCTTCTCCAGCCGTCCTGTCGTGGCGTAGACGCCGATGCCCGTGGGGACGAGGCCGTGCGGCTGACCGGACTCGTGCAGCACGTCCCAGACGCGGGCGCCCTGCTCGATCGGGACGTAGATCTCCCAGCCGAGCTCACCGACGTAGGAGATCCGGGAGGCCAGCACTTCCACGCCGCCGAGCTCGAGGGCCCGGCAGGTGCCAAACGCGAAACCGCCATGCGACACGTCGCCGGTCGCGCACTGTTCGAGCACCAGCCTGGCGTTCGGGCCCCAGAGGCCTATCGTGGTCCACGCCGACGTGAGATCTGCGAGCTGAGCCGAGCCGTCGTCAGGCAGGTGGGCGGTCACCCAGTTCCGGTCTGCCTGGCCGGTGGCGCCGCCTGTCACGATGCGGAAGTGGTCGGCGCCGAGCCGCATGACCGTCAGGTCGGCCCGGAAGCGGCCGGACTCGTTGAGGAACGGGGTGTAGACGACCTTGCCGACAGCAACGTCCATCTGGGACACCGCCAGCTGCTGCATGACGTCGAGGGCGCCCGGCCCGGTCACGTCGAGGACGGCGAACGCCGACAGGTCGACGAGCCCGCAACCGTCGCGCATCGCCAGGTGCTCGGCGTTGATCACCGGCGACCACCAACGGGCCTCCCACTCGGCTTCACGAGGCATCACGCGGTCGCCGTAGCGCTCCAGCAGCGCCCGGTTGCTCTCGTACCAGAAAGGCCGCTCCCAGCCGGCGCCCTGGTAGTAGAAGGCACCGAGCTCGGTCGTACGGTGGTACATCGGCGAGGTCCGGATCTGCCGTTCCTCGGACCACTGCTCGGCCGGGTGGACGATGCCGTACATCTTGTTGAAGCTCTCGCTCGCCCGCGAGGCGACGTGCCGGACAGTTGTCTGGTACGGATAGAAACGAGCCACGTCCGCCTCGTGCACGTCGATCTCAGTAACGTCCCCGTTGATCCACTCGGCGACGGCGCGGCCGATCCCCGGGCCTTCCTTGATCCAGCTGGCGGCTGCCGACCAGAGCCCCTTCACGGCCGGTGACTCGCCGAGGACGGGGTGGCCGTCCGGCGTGATCGAGATCAGGCCGTTGATGGCGTAGCGGATACCCACGTTCTCGTCGCCCAGCAGCGCCGGCATCAGCTCGAGCGCTTCGGCCAACTGCGGGTCGAAGTCGTCCTGGGTGAAGGGAAGCTCGGTCGGCGAGAGGGCTGCCTCCTCGTTGGAGGGGATAGCGCCCGGGGCGACCACGATCGGGCGGTGGGCGTACGAGCCGACTTCCAGGTCGCCGCCGTGCTGGCGCTCGTACATGTTGACGTCGACGTCGCGCACGATGGGGTACTCGATCTCACCGGCGGTGCCGGCGAACAGCGGGATCGGACCGACGCTGATCATCTGGTGGACGATCGGGGTGAGGGGGATGTGGGCTCCCGCCAGCTGCGCGACGAGTGGGCTCCAGACGCCGCAGCAGACGACCACGACTTCGGTCTCGATGTCGCCGCCCGTGGTGCGGACGCGCTCCACCCGGGTGGCACCGCCCGCCTTGCCACTCGGCCGGGTGTCGATGCCCAGCACCTGTGTGCTCGCCAGCACGCTGAGCGCCCCCATCTCCTGGGCACGCTCCCGCATGAGCGTCCCGGCCCGCAACGAGTCGACTACCCCGACCTCTGGGAACCACAGGGCCCCGATGACGGCGCTCGCCTCGAGGTACGGCACCTTCTCGACCACGGCAGCAGGCGGTACCATCTCGGCCTCGATACCCCATGCCCTGGCCTGGGTCGCACGCCGGCGGAACTCCTCGAGGCGCTCGTGCGTGCGGGCGACCTCGAAGCCGCCGGACGTCGTATGGACGCCGAGCTCCTTGTACTGGGCGGTGCTGTCCGCGGTCAGCTCGGTCATCATCCGCGAGTAGTCGATCGGGTAGATGAAGTTGGAGGCGTGGCCCGTCGAGCCCCCGGGATTCGGCATCGGGCCCTTGTCGACGAGTAACAGGTCCCGCCAGCCCAGGTGGGCGAGGTGGTAGGCGAGGCTGTTTCCTACGATGCCGGCACCGATTATGACGGCGCTGGCGCGGGTTGTGTCGTCGCTCATCGTGTCGATTCTTACAGCGCTGAGCATCGTCCACCTACCCCGCCCGAGGGCGTACCCTGGCAAGCGCGAGGGGAGCGTCCTCGGATGGTCCTGGGACGCAGCGGGCAACGGTGAAGGGGCGCGGCACGTGGACGATCTTTTGATGAGCGAGTGGTCTGATGCCTGCGCCCTGTTCGAGGCGGCGTTGTCCTCCCCGGATCCCGACGCCTACTTCGACGTGCGTTCCAGGTGGCTGCGGGTAGAGCAGACCGTGAGGACGGTGCTGGGAGAGGCCGGCAGCCTCTCGCTGGTGGGCGACGAATCTTCCTACGGGCGTGCCTTGGCCGCCGGGGAGCCGCAGCTGCCGGTCCAGCTGTTGGAGCGGCTGGCCGCTGACCCGGCTCTGCTCGTGCGCATCGGCGTGAGCCGGAACCCGCGGACGCCCGCCGGAGCGCTGGCCACTCTCTACCGTGAGGGTTCGTGGCACGTGCGGGTGGAGCTGGCCGACAACCCGTCCTGTCCTGCCTGGATGGTGTCGTTCCTGGCCGCCGACAGGTCGGCGCCGGTGCGGGCCGCGACGTCACAGCGCGCCCAGCTGCCCGGCTCGATCCTGGCCAGGCTGGCCACCGATGGGGACTGGCGGGTGCGCCTGGCGATCGCCGCCAACAAGTCGACCTCGGCGCTGCGGCTCAAAGAGCTGGCGGGAGACCATGACACTCGGGTAGCCACCACGGCGCGTCGAGCTCTCGGGATGGCGCTGGCCTGACGCCGAGCAGTCCCGGGCGGGCCCGGCGCCCCTGGTTACTGGGACAGCCAGAGCGGCTGGCCCGACCCGTGGCGGTAGAAGTCGAGGTGGAGCGGTTCGAGAGGCGTGTTTTCGAGGATGAGGTCGGCCGCTTTCTCGGCGATCATCATCACCGGTGCGTAGATGTTGCCGTTGGTGACATAGGGCATGACAGAAGCGTCGACCACCCGGATGCCGTCGAGGCCGTGCAGTCGCATGGTGGCCGGGTCGACTGCCGAGTTGTCGCCCGTCCCGAGGCGGGCGGTGCACGAAGGATGGAGGGCGGTCTCGGCATCGCGGGCGACCCAGTCGAGTATCTCGGCGTCCGAGTCGACTTTGCCGCCGGGGGAGATCTCGCCGGCGTTGAAATCGTCCATTCCGGGCTGGCGCAGGATCTGGCGAGCGACATGGATCGCCTCCACCCACTCGCGGCGGTCCTGCTCGGTGGACAGGTAGTTGAAACGGAGCGCCGGGTGGACGCTCGGGTCTGTCGACTTGACCCTCACCGAGCCGCGGGCGTCGGAGTACATAGGCCCGATGTGGACTTGGTAGCCATGCCCCTCCACCGGCGCCGATCCGTCGTAGCGGATGGCGATGGGCAGGAAGTGGAACATGAGGTTGGGGTATCGGACGTCGTCGTTGCTCCTGGCGAAGCCGCCGCCCTCGAAGTGGTTGGTGGCCCCTGGGCCGGACCGCAAGAGCATCCACTGCAAGGCGACCCAGGGCCGGTTGCGGTACTTGAGGGCCGGGGCGACAGAGACGGGCTGCTTGGATGCGTGCTGGATATAGACCTCGAGGTGGTCCTGGAGGTTCTCGCCGATGGCGGGCAGGTCAGCGACGACGCCGATCCCGAGCGGTTCCAGGTGGGTGGCGGCACCGACGCCGGACAGCTGCAAGAGCTGCGGCGAGTTGATGGATCCCCCGCACAGTATGACCTCGCCTGCGCGGGCGGTCTGGGCGCTGTGGCGAGAGCGGCTGTACTCGACGCCGACGGCTCGCCCGCCCTCGAAGATCACCTTGGTCACCAAGGCGCCTGTGATAGTCTCCAGATTCGGGCGCCGCATGACCGGGTGCAGGTAGGCGCGGGCTGCGCTCAGGCGGCGCCCGCGGTAGATGTTGCGGTCGAACGCCGCAAAGCCCTCCTGCCTGTACCCGTTCACGTCGCTCGTGAGCGGGTAGCCCGCCTGCTGCACGGCGTCGAAGAATGCACCGAAGAGCGGGTTCTTCACCGGGCCGCGCTCCAGCTTCAACGGGCCGCTGCCACCTCGGTAGTCGTCGGCGCCGGCCAGGCACGTCTCCATCCGCTTGAAGTACGGCAGGCAGTGGGCGTAGTCCCAGCTCCCCATGCCCGGGTCGGCGGCCCACCGCTCGTAGTCGAGCGGGTTGCCCCGCTGGAAGATCATGCCGTTGATGGAGCTGGAACCGCCGAGTACCTTGCCGCGGGCGTGGTAGATGCGCCGGCCGCCCATGAAGGGCTCAGCATCGGACTCGTACTTCCAGTCGTAATAGCGATTGCCGATCGGGATCGTGAGCGCCGCCGGCATGTGGATGAACATGTCAACGCGCCAGTCGGAGCGACCAGCTTCCAGTACGAGCACTTTGTTCGAGCTGTCGGCGCTGAGCCGGTTGGCGAGTGCGCTGCCCGCCGATCCTCCGCCGACGATGACGAAGTCGTAGTGAGCCTGCGGCATTTGCGGTCTCCTTGCCTGTGACCCGGCGGATCGTAGCGCCGCAGGCTGTCCCAACCTGCTGGGCGATGCCCTGACGGCCGCGCTGCGGCCGAGGTGCCGGTCGGCGGCTGCCTAGTATGCCCCGGATGCCTGAGCACCCTGCCTTTGTCGATGCCAAGGTCGCCTACTTCACGATGGAAGTCGCGCTTGACGTGCGGATCCCGACGTACGCGGGTGGCCTTGGTGTGCTCGCCGGCGACTTCTTGATGTCAGCCGCCGACTTGCACCTGCCGCTCGTCGCGGTGTCGCCGGCTTACCACAAGGGGTACTTCCGCCAACTGGTCGGGCCGGACGGGGTCCAGGAGGAGGAGCCGGTCGAGTGGCGTCCCGCCGAGCTGATGGAGCGCCTCGCCGACTCCGTGGTCATCGAGCTTGCCGGAGAGCAGGTGGCTGTCGGGGCCTGGCTCTACATCGTCAACGGAGCGAGCGGCGGCAGCGTCCCTGTGCTGTTCGTGGACACCGACCTGCCCGAGAACAGCCCCCGAGCCCGGCAGATCACCGACCAGCTCTACGGCGGCGGCGACGAGCAGCGGCTATTACAGGAGGCCGTCTTAGGCTTGGGAGGCGTAGAGCTGCTGCGCCAGGCTGGCTTCCCTCCCGGCGGCCGCTTCCACATGAACGAGGGCCATTCTTCGCTGCTCACCTTGCGCCTGCTGGAGGACGAGCTCGGCCCGTCGACAGTGGCCGCTCCCGACCAAGTCGAGGCGGTGCGGCGCCGCTGTGCTTTCACCACGCACACGCCCGTGCCGGCAGGGCACGACCGCTTCGATGCCGAGCTGGTGCAAGCCACCCTCGGGGAGCGGCGCCGCAGCATCCTGGCCGGCCTCGGGCTCCTGGCCGGCGGCATCCTCAACATGACCTCTCTCGGCGCGGCGCTCTCGGGCTACGTCAACGCCGTGGCCCGCAAGCATCGTGACGTCACGCGGGCGATGATGCCGGGAGTCGACATAGCTTCTGTCACCAATGGGGTGCACCACGTCCGGTGGGCGTCGCGCGCCATGCGGGAGGTCTTCGACGAGCACCTCGAGGGCTGGCGGCTCGATGCCTCGATGCTCCGCTACGCCGGCGCCATCCCGCTGGCGGCCATCGGCGGCGCCCATGCGACGGCCAAGCGTGACCTGTGCAACGCCGTGAAAGGCCTGGCACGGGTCGAGCTGGAAGACGGCGCCCTCACCGTCGGGCTCGCCAGGCGCGTGACGCCCTACAAACGGACGCTCCTGCTGTTCTCGGACCCGGAACGGTTGGTCGCCATCGCCGAGCGTCACGGTCCGCTTCAGGTGGTCGTGAGCGGCAAGGCGCATCCGCGGGACGAGCTCGGTCGCCAGGCGATCGCCCGGCTGGTCGAGACGGCGAGGATGATGCCGGCTTCGGTACGGGTCGTGTTTCTCGAGAATTACGACCTCTCGCTGGCTGCTCTCCTCTGCGCCGGCTGCGACCTGTGGTTGAACACGCCGCAAGCCCCGTTGGAGGCCTCGGGGACGAGCGGGATGAAGGCGGCAGTCAACGGCGTGCCGAGCCTCTCGATCCTGGACGGCTGGTGGTTGGAGGGCTGGGTCGAGGGTGTGACCGGATGGTCCATCGGGCCGCGGGAGACGGCCTCGGACGCCTCGGCGCCCGCCGAAGCGCTGGCCGAGCAGTCGAGGACGGATGCTGCCTCCTTGTACGAGAAGCTCGACGGCGTCGTCGCTCCGCTCTACTACGGGGACCCTGGCGGCTATCTGGAGGTGGCAAGGAGCGCTATCGCTCTCAATGGCTCGTTCTTCAGCACGGAGCGGATGGCCCGCGAGTACGCCCAGGCCGCCTACGGGCTGCGCCGCTGAGACCTAGCGAGCTCAGACGGGGCGGATCGGCCGGTAGACCGGCGTCCACATGGAGGCCTCGATGCCTTCGTAGAGGGGATCGGGCAGTGCCCAGCGAGCGACACCTTCGTCGATGGCAGCTTGCCCGACGGCGGCCGCCACGGCCATCGAGGTTCGCCGGATGCCCTCGATCTCGGGCAGCAGCGGCGCCCCGTCGGCTGACATGTCGACCAGGGAGCTGATTGCCTCGGCAGCGGCGATCAGCATGTTGTCTGTCACCTGGATGGCGCCGACCATAGTCGCCCCGAGCCCGAGCCCCGGGAAGACGAGGGCGTTGTTGGCTTGGGCGATGTAGTGGGTGGACCAGGCATAGGTGACGGGGTCGAATGGCCCGCCGGTGGCGATCATGGCCCGCCCGCCCGTCCACTGGACCAAGTCGTACGGCTCGGCCTCGACCAGGCTTGTCGGGTTGGACAGAGGAAGGATGATCGGGTGCTGGCAGTTGAGGGCCATGGCGCGGACGGCGTCCTCGGTGAAGGCGCCCGCCTGGCCGGAGGTGCCGATGAGGATCGTCGGCTCGACCTGGCGGATGACCTCGGTCAGCTCGATGATGCCGTCGTCGGTCTTCGCCCAGCCCTCGACGTCCGACGCCGGTCTGGCGAACGGTCGCTGGTAGTCGCTCAGCAGCGCTTCCAGTGACTCGGTGAGCAGCCCGGGTCGGCCTATGCACCAGAAGCGGCTGGTCGCCTCCTGCTTGCTCAACCCGTCTGCCACCATGGCGTCGCGGAGCTGCTCGGCGATGCCGACGCCCGCCGTGCCCGCCCCGTGGACGATCACCCTCTGCTCGCTCATGCGAGTGCCGGTCTTGCGCAGTCCTGACATTACGGCGGCCAGTACGACTGCTCCGGTGCCCTGCATGTCGTCGTTGAACGTGAAGGTGTTGTCCCGCCAGCGGGCGAGTATGCCTCGGGCATTGCCGGCGCTGACGTCCTCCCAGTGGAGGAGAGCGCTCGGGAACATCCTGCTCGCCGTCTCCACGAAACGGTCGATGTATGCGTCATAGGCCTCCTGCCCCACGCGGGGGTGGCGGTTGCCCACGTAGAGCGGATCCTCGAGCAAGGTCTCGCGGTTCGTGCCGGCGTCGATCACGATCGGGATGGCCCGCCCGGGGTCGATGCCGCCTGCGGCTGTGTAGAGAGCGAGCTTGCCGGCCGAGATGCCGATCCCTCCGACGCCCCAGTCGCCGATCCCGAGGATGGCCTCGCCGTCGGTGATCACGAGGAGGTCGACGTCCTCGGCCCCGAGCCCCGGAGCAGCCAGCGACGCCTCGATGTCCTCGGGGTGGTCCACGGACAGGTAAACGCCACGGGGCCGCCGGTACTCGGCGCTGTAGTGGGATATCGCGTCTGCGACCGTCGGCGTGTACACGATCGGCATCATCTCGCTCAGGTTGTCGCAGACGAGCCGGTAGAACAGGACCTCGTTGCGGTCCTGCAGGAGTGCCAAGAACGTGTGCTTGGCGAGGTCGGTCGGCTGGTCACGGTACTGGGCGAGGGATCGGGCGACCTGGTCCTCCACCGACATCACCTGCGGCGGGATCAGCCCGATGATGCCCAGCTCACGGCGCTCGGCCTCGGTAAATGCGAGCCCACGGTACAGACGGTTGTCCGTCACGACGGCGCGCCCCCGCTGCGTCGTCTCCCAGCAGCCGTCGAGGGCGATCCACTTCGTCTTGGCCGGGCCTTCGTGGCCCTCGCCGATCTCCCGCCAGACGCCGGCCGCTTGCTCGACCGGCGCCGTCGCGGCCGCGGCTGCAGCCGGTGCTGACACCTGCTCGGGCTCGGCCACTTCGACAGTTGGTGCGGCTGCCGGTGCCGGTGCGGCCTTCTCGACAGGGGGCGCCTTGGCAGCCGCAGGAGCGGCAGCGGGTGGTGCGGCAGCGGGTGGTGCGGCAGCCGCAGGCGCGGCAGCGGGTGGTGCCGCAGCGGGTGGTGCCGAGGTCGAAACCGCTTTGGCGGCCGGCTCCGGGACTTGGCGCGTGGTCGACCCGGTCGGGGCGGCCGGCCGGGTTCCCCGGCTGGCGAGCGAAGACTTCGCCCTCGGCGTCGGCTCCGGCTCGGCTTCCGGCGACGGCTCTACCTCCTCCGGAACCTCCTCACCATGTCCGCGACCCGTGTCGACCAGCTTGCGGAGCCGCTTCATCGACCAAGCCCGCCGTCATCAAGGCCGCGGGCCTCCAGGAGTAGGTACACCTCACCTGTTGAACCCACGCTTACCCGGCCTCCTCCCTCGCTACTGCTTCCGCGGAGCGCTGCCGCTGATCGCACCCGTAGAAATACCACTGAGAGCCTAGGCGTGCTGGGCGCCGGGCACACGAATGTTAGTGCACGGCGGCTGTCAGGGGCCAGTAAGATGCTTGCTAGCAAGCAAGTATCGGCCGGGAATTCCTACCAGGACCAGACAGGATCGCCCTTAGGAATGGCAGCAGCCACGCAAACTTTCGACAGTGCCGTAGTTGACGACGAGGTTGCCGCCCGCCTGCGGACGGTGATCGCCAGGCTTTCCCGCCGCTTGAAGCCGACGGCCGCAGCCGGCGCCCTGACCACCACCGACGTCGACGTCATGGCCATCGTGGCTCGCGACCGGGAGGCGCCTGTCAAGCTCTCCGAGCTGGCGGTACAAGCCGGGCTGAACCCGACGATGCTCTCGCGGATGGTCGGTAAGCTCGAGGCGCAGGGCTTGTTGCGGCGCCTCGGGGACGAGTCCGACGGGCGCGTGTGGCGAGTGGAGCTCACGCCCTCAGGCCGGCGCCTGCAGGAGAAGGTGCGAAAGGAGCGGGCGCGCCGGTTGGCTCACGAGCTCCACTCGATGAGCCCGGAGGAGCGACAGACCGTAGTGGCCGCCCTGGCGGCCCTGGAGGAGCTGGCGGAGAGGCTGCTCGACAAGTGAGCCGGGTGAGCTCGCTCGGCCGGCGGACATTCTCGGCACTGTCCATCCCCAACTACCGGCTGTACTTCACCGGCCAGGCGATCTCGCTGGTCGGCACCTGGATGCAGTCGGTGGCGCAGTCGTGGCTGATCTACACGATGACGAATTCCTCCACGGACCTCGGCATCGCCGTAGCAGTGCAGACGGTGCCCGTGCTCGTCCTCGGGCCGTACGGAGGCGTCATCGCCGACAGGGTCGACAAGAGGCGCCTCATGGTGGTCCTGCAGTCGGCGATGGGCGTCCAGGCCCTCATCCTCGGCGTGCTCACCGTGACGGGAGCCGTCCGTTACTGGGAAGTGCTCGTGCTGGCGGCCGTCCTCGGGCTCAACAACACCTTCGAGAACCCCACCCGCCAGGCTTTCATCTCCGAGATGGTCGGCGGCGACGAGCTTCGCAACGCCGTCAGCCTCAACTCCACCTTGTTCAACGCGGCCCGGGTCATCGGCCCCGCGGTCGCCGGGTTGTTGATCGCAAGGGTGGGGACGGGCGTGTGTTTCTTGGTGAATTCAGCCAGCTTCGTCGCCGTCGTGTACTCGCTCGTCAGGATGAACACCGCCAAGCTCGTGCCAAGCACACCCGTGGTCAGGGAGAAAGGGCAGGTCAGGGAAGGTATGCGCTATGTCGTGCGCACGCCCAGGCTGCTCGTGCCGCTCGTCATGATGGCGATCATCGGGACTCTTGCCTACGAGTTCCAAGTCGTGCTCCCTGTCGTGGCCGACGGCGTCTTCCACGGCGGCTCGGAGGTCTACGGCTTCCTGACGGCGGCGATGGGCACAGGCGCGGTCGTCGGAGGGCTCATCACGGCGATGCGCGGGCGCATAGGGCTTCGGACCTTCACCATCGGAGCGGTGGTCTTCGGAGCGGCCATAGGCCTGGCAGCGGTCTCGCCGACGCTGGCTCTGGAGCTCGTCGCGCTCGGGTTCGTCGGATGGGCCAGCGTCTCGTTCGCTGCCACCGGCAACGCCATGCTGCAGCTGGAGGCCGATCCGTCGATGCGCGGCCGGGTGATGTCGCTATGGGCTGTCGCCTTCCTCGGCACAACGCCCATCGGAGGTCCCCTCATCGGCTGGATAATCGCCGAGTCGAACGGGCGCGTCGGCCTCGGGGTGGGCGCCATCTCCTGCGCCGTGGCGGCGGTGATCGGAGCCGTCTGGCTGGCCGCGGTGGCCAGGCCTCACCGGGTCCGGAAGGCCATCTCGCCGATGGGAGCCTCCTCCGTGCTCTCCACCGACGTCACAGATGCGTGACGGGGGCCGCGGTGACACCAGGCGACCATCGCCTCCACCGCCGCCGCGGGGCCCTCGAAGACCGCCTCGACACTGCCGTCCTCGCGGTTGGCGACCCAGCCACCGACAGCACGCGAGACCGCCTCGACCCGACAACTCTCCCTGAACCACACGCCCTGCACTTGGCCCGACACCAGCACCCGCTTGCGAGTCGTGCCGGGGGGAGCAGTCAAACGGCGGCGCTCGGTGGCTGGGCACGCCTCGGCACGCCGGCCAGGCTACGCCAAGCCGAAGGGATCCTCGCTCCCTTGAATGCACCTGCGTCCTGCAGGGCCGCCACGATCGGCCGGGTGGCAGCGTGGCGCATGGCGACTCGCTGCGGCGTCCGGTTGGCGCCGCGCCAGGTCCGCCAAGCCGGCAAACCCACCACTGGGTAGACGCCCGGGTGCACCATGGAGTCGAACATGAAGCGGATCATGAGCGGTGCGAGTCGGCGCACGAGTGCCCGGTCGAGCCGTCCCGTGGCGGACCAGACCTCGGGCAGGACCGTCCGGGCGAACGAGAGGTGACGGGCTTCTTCCATCCTGTGGTAGCGATTCAAGTCGCGAATGAACGGATCGGTGGCTGGGCTCTCGGCCGCGATCTTCTGGAAGAGGTCAGGAATTTCCTCCCCCGCCAGCACCAGGGTGTAGAAGAAGGCCTTGTGTGTGATTGCCGCCTCGATCACGGCGCGGTATCCCAAGCGGAAGAGGCAGAAGGGGACGGGTTGCCTGGCGCGAGATTGCAGCTGCGAGAGGAGTCGTTGGAAGAGGCGTTGGTGGCGCGTCTCCTCGCCGACCTCGTGCAAGATGAACGTGATCCTCGGGTCGGTGAGGTCGCGTGCCAGGGCCAGGTGGGCGGAAAAGCCGGCCTCGAGGACAGCTTCGAAGCGCAGTCCGGCTTCGGTGATGGACGCCACCTCTTCGGTTGCGAGTGTTGCCCGCTCGGCCGGACTGAGGTCAAGGTCGAGACCGGCGATCGTGAGCAGCTCGTCGGGGATGATCTGGCCGCTCCCGACGGCGCCGGTCACCTCGGAGTCCGGCTCGACTATGCGCCGGGCGGCGGCTGCACTCAGCCGGTTGACCTTCCGCTCGACGTCCTGGCTGGTGTACGACGCTGTCGGCATGGCGGTAGCTCCTCCTCACCGGTGGTTCGGTTACTCTCAGTAACATTACCACGAGTTACACTTGTCGGCAATGAGTAGCCCCGACCGCCGCGAGGCGCTGCTGCGGGCTTCGCTGACCGTCATCCGGCGCGATGGCCCGACCGCCTCGATGGACGCCATGGCGGCCGAGGCGGGCATCACCAAGCCGATCCTCTACAGGCATTTCGGGGACAGGAGCGGACTGCTGTCGGCCGTGGCGAGCCGCTTCGCCGACGAGCTGGTCGTGAGGCTTGGCGCCGCCCTCGCCGGTCCGGCCAGCCCGTCGAAGCGGATCGAGGTGGCCGTGCGGGCCTACGTCACCTTCATCGAGGAGGACCCCGAGCTCTACGGCTTCCTTACCCAAAGGGTCCAGGTGGCCAGCCTCGTGGACTCGGGGCTGATCGAGCGCGTCGCCGACCTCTTGCAGGTGGCGATCACCGAGTCGCTGGAGGCGGCCGGGCTCGACTCGACCTCGGCCGAGACCTGGGCCTACGGGGTGGTCGGGATGATGCACGTGGCGGGCGCCCACTACGCCAGCACGCCCGGCATGGACCGGGAGGACTTCGTCTCCGACCTCTTGCTGCTGGCTTCCGGCGGCTTGGTCGGCAACGGGCTCGGCAGCCGCCGGGTCCCTGTCCGGTGACTGCGCCTCGCCTCGTCTGGGAACCGAAGGACGGTGCCCTCGTGCGGCGACCCGACGAGCTGGCTGTCGAGGAGCCGCTCGAGATCCGCCTCTCGGCCGGCCCTGGAAGCCAGTCGCAGGACCGGCGTCTCTCGGTGACGATGCGGACGCCAGGCAGCGACTTCGAGCTGGCCGCCGGGTGGCTGCTCTCCGAAGGGGTCATCGACGGGCCGGACGACCTGCACGGCATCCGTTACTGCACGGATCCCGATCTCGACGGCGAGCAGCGGTACAACGTCGTGACAGCCGACTTGAAGGCCGCCCGGCGGGTCGTCGAGCGGCTCACGATGACGTCGTCGTCCTGCGGGGTCTGTGGCTCTTCCTCGATCCAGGAGCTCGCCCAGCTTGGGCATCCCCCTCTCGGCGAGGGCGCCTCGGCCGAGCTCGTCGGCTGGTCCACTCTCGTGCACCTGCCCTCCCTGCTGGCCGAGGGGCAGTCGCAGTTCCGCTCCACCGGCGGCTTGCATGCGGCCGCCCTTGTCAGTTTCGCCGGGGATGTCCTCGTCGTGCGGGAGGACATCGGCCGGCACAACGCCGTCGACAAGGCGATCGGCTGGGCGCTGTTGGAGCAGCACTTCCCCCTCGAGGGAGTCGTTCTCGTGGTGAGCGGCCGGACGTCTTTCGAGATCGTGGAGAAGGCGATGCGGGCGGGCATCTGTTTCGTGGCCGGTGTCTCAGCGGCCAGCAGCCTGGCCGCCCGGCTGGCCGACGAGACGGGCATGACGTTGGCCGGCTTCGTCCGCGACGAGCGCTGCACCGTCTATGCCCATCCCGAGCGGATCGAGATGGGCGCCTAGCGGCCTTGCTAGGTCTCGACTAACGAGCGGGTGATGAAGACAGTGGCCACGAAGCGCTGGAAGACGACCTGGGGGTCGTCGCCTGAGATCGTGACGGTGCGCTCCCCGGTTCGCTCGATGCCGCCGACCCAAGTCGCCATCGCTGCCATGTCCGTCGTGAGCCAGTCGACCTCGAGCGAGTAGGGCGCTTGGATGGGCGGCGGTGACAGCTCGTTGCGCAGGGCGCGCCGGACGGCCTGGCGGGCGCCCTGCCCGATGGCCTCGCAGGCTCCCTCCGGGCTGCGGTTGACGGCCGAGAAACGACTGACCGCCTGCTTCACCACGACCCCCTCGACTCCCGGGAGGAGTGCCGAGGTCTCGGCGATCGTCACGTCGTCACCTGTCACGAGGGCGACCGGGACTCGGTGGGCGACGGCCACGAGGCAGTTGATCCCGGCTTCGCCGACCACCGCCCCGTTGAGCCGGGCACCGTAGACCGCACGAGGGTTGTAGGTGTGCGAGAGCACTCCGCCCGATCCCATCGAGCCGTGGTAGCCGACGAAGAGCACGGCCCCGAACGAGTCGTCGAGCCCTTGCATCATGTACATCGGCTTGTGCCTGCCCGACAGGTAGGCGGCTCTCTGGTCGAGCTCGCCGGGCGGCAGGTTGGCCATAAGACCGTGCGAGTCGTTGACCAGGACATCGGTGGCGCCTGCCTCGAAGGCGCCCCCGACTGCGGCGTTGACCTCGGCTACGAGGAGGTGGCGAGCCGTCTCGTACTCGGTGGCGGGACCGCGGCACTGCGACCAGTCGACGACGCCGGCGACACCTTCCATGTCGCACGAGACGAAGACCCGCATGTCAGCGCAGCCCTTCGAACAGGTCGTCCTCGACGCCGGAGGCGCCGGTCTTGTCGTACTTGCGGAGGTAGGCCTCCCGGTTGAAGACCTGTGAGAACGCCTCGAAGCCGAGATCGAGGAAGAAGCTGTTGTCGGTCTGGCTGGCGTGCGCCCCGATCGCCTTGAACTTGGACTCCATGTAGGCCGAGCAGTCGATGACGGCCCCGACCAACTCGTCGTCGGTCCCCATGTCGGCGAAGTCATCGGCATCCGGCGGCGCCTCCACGCCGGCGCTCGCCAGCGTCTCGCGGAAGCCGGCCAGCGCCGATTTGGGGATGACGGGGTAGTAGAGCTTTTGCGGCACGCCGCACATCTCCCAGGCCGCAAGCGTGACCCGGTTGGCCTGGATGTGGTCGGGATGGCCGTAGAAGCCATTCTCGTCGTAGGTAACGACGATATCGGGCTCGTACTTGTCGATCAGGCCGGCGAGCCTGCCGGCGGCTTCGGGGACCGAGACGTTCCAGAAGGCCTCAGGGGCGTTGTTCTGCGGCCAGCCCATCATGCCCGAGTCGTGGTAGCCGAGCAGCTCGAGGTGTGCGACGCCGAGCTCTTCGCAGCTCGCCTCCAGCTCCTTGTGCCTGTGGGCTACGACTTCGTCCTCGTCGTGGCCGGCCTCGCCTGGGGCGGCGCCGGCGGCGGTGTTGCCGAGCTCGCCGTTGGTGCAGGTGACAAGGACGGTGCGGATGCCCTCGGCGGAATAACGGGCGAGGATGCCGCCCGTGGACGACGCCTCGTCGTCGGGATGGGCGTGGACGGCCATCAAAGTGAGGGGCCGGCTGGTGGTGGGCATAGCTTGCAGCGTAGAGGCGCCTAGGGTGCTGAGGTGCCGAGCCCGCCGATGGTCACCCTGCCGCCCGGCTACCGGGAGCGCCTGCCTCGGTCGTGGGGGAACTGGGTCGACGACTTGCCTGAGCTGGTGGCTTCCTACCTCGACCGCTGGGAGCTGACCGTGGTGGGTGCCTTGCCGCTCTCGTACATGTACGTGGTGGCGGTCGAGCGTGCCGACGGGCGGCCCTGCGTCCTCAAGGTGCAGCCGACCGGCGTGCCCGGCGTCGAGGAGACCAGGAGGGTCATGCTCGGGCTGACCTTGGCCGGCTCAGTTGCCGTCGAGGTCATCGAGGAGGATGCCACCGCCGGCGTCCTCCTGCTGGAGAGGGCTTGCCCGGGCACGTCGCTCATCGAGCTGGCCGAGCGTGACGACGACCTGGCGACAGAGACGCTTGCGGGCGTCATCCGCGACTACGGGCGTCCGGTGGCCGACCCGGCGTCGTCAGGCTTGCGGGCTATCACAGAGTTCGCCGAGGTGTTCGAGCGATTCGACCGCGGGCCGCATGGTGCAGTCGCCCGCTCGAAGGCGGCGGCGCGTCGCGACACCGGGCTCAGCGTGGTGCTCGGCATGGACGAGCTGGGGACCGGGATTCCTGCGATCCGGGAGGCCCGCCGGACTGCCGAGCGGGTGCTGGACGAGCTGGAGGCCGACAGCTACGAGCCGTACCTGGTGCACGGCGACCTCCACCACGACAACGTCCTTCTCGACGAGGAGCGCGGCCTGCTGGTCATCGACGCCTGGGGCCTGTACGGCGACAGGCCAGCCGACGTCGGGGCCGCCATCCACAACCCGCTCGAGCTCGTGGAGCGGACCGAGGACTTGGTGGCACTGTTCGGGCGGCGGCTGTCGATCTACTCCGGAGTGCTCGGGCTCGACGAGGAACGCCTGGCGGCCTGGTGTTACGTGTACAACGTCTGGTCCGTGCTGTGGACCCTGGAGGACTCAGGCGAGCTCGAGGCCGGCGACGGGGGAGTGCGTTCGGTGGCGGCTCTGCGGGCGATGATCTGAGGCCGTCAGACCATGGTCAGGGCGGCGCCCGGCCGCTCTACGGCAGGCATGCCGGCGAACGGCTCCAGGTAACGCCTGATGGCGATGGCGGCGGCGGCGCCCTCGCCGGCGGCCGAGGCGGCCTGCTTGGTCGAGCCCGAGCGGCAGTCGCCGGCGGCGAAGATGCCCGCTCGGCTTGCCTGCATGCCGGCGTCGGTCGCGATGAAACCCTGCGCATCCCGGTCGACCAGACCGGCCACGAGATCGGTGTTGGGCGTGAGGCCGATGAACACGAACATGGCGGCGGGGTGGAGCTCGCTCTTCTGGCCGGTGGCGGTGTTGTTGACGACGACCGTCTCCAGGCGCGTGCCGCCTCTCAGCTCGACGGTCTCGATGTTGCAGAGCACGTCCATGTCGGGGTGCTCGCTTATCTTCTCGACGACGACCTTGGAGGCCGTCAGCTCGGCGTCGCGGGTGGCGATGGTGACGTGGCTGGCGAACTTGGTGAGGAAGAGGCCCTCCTCGCCTGCCGAGTTGCCTCCGCCGACGACGAGCACCTCCTGGCCGCGGTAGAAGGCCCCATCGCAGGTGGCGCAGAAGTGAACGCCTGCGCCGATGAAGTCGTCCTCGCCGGGAATACCGAGGCGCCGGTAGGTCGACCCGAGGGACAGCAGGAGGGCGTAGGAGCCGTACGAGTTGCCGGTCGCCGTCTCGACGCGGCGGTAGCTGCCGTCGCAGGTGATGCCGTTCACCTCCGTTGCCGCCAGTATCTCCACGCCGAAACGCTCCGCCTGCCTCCTCAACCTCTCCGCGAACTCCGAGCCACCGATGCCCTCGGGAAAGCCGGGGAAGTTGTCGAGGCACTCGGTCACGCCCGCCTGGCCGCCGATCCCGGCTCGCTCTATTACGAGCGTGTCGATGCCCTCGCGGGCGGCGTAGAGCGCTGCAGTCAGGCCGGCGGGGCCGCTGCCGACGACGATGAGGTCGTAGAACGACCGCGAGGCCGTCGTGGTGATGCCGAGCTTGGAGGCCAGGTCGGCGTTGGAAGGCTCGACGAGCGTCGAGCCATCCTCGAACAGGATCACCGGGATGATCGTCTTGCCGGCGTTGACCTGCTTCACGTAGTCGAGGCCGTCGGTGTCGACGTCGATGTCGACGAAGCCGTAGTGGACCCGCTGCTCGCCGAAGAACTGCTTGGCTGCCTTGCAGTCGCCGCACCACTGGGTGCCGTAGACGGTGATGCCTTTGTCCATGGTGGTGCTCACATCGCCCATGGGCCGATTGTTACAGGTCGGCCGCTCGATAGGGGCGGCGAGGGGCTTCAGGCGCGACTCGATATGGCGATGCCGACGGGCCGCCCGTTTGCAACCGGGAAGCCAGGGCCTGGCGAGGTGGTGCCGGCGGCGACGGAGAACAGGATGGTCTGCTGCGTGACGGAGTGGTAGCCGTTGTAGAACGGGCTGGCGATCCAAGTCTGCCTCCCGCCGGGAACGACCTCGGCGAAAGGTGTTATGTCGGCGCTAGGGACAACGGGCTTGCGCGCGCGCGCTTCGATTGTCGTCACCCCTGCTGACGGAAGCTCTATGCGGCTGACCAAGCCGGGTCCGGTGACGAACACGTCAGACCCGTCGCAAGTGAACGAGAACGACGAGTTCATCGGCCGGCCGTACGACGCCTCCTTGGGGATACCGATGACTTTGGCTTGGCGTGTCCGGAGGTTGAAGACCATCACGACAGGCGGTGACGACGTCAGGTCAAGCGGAATAGTGCCTACGACCGCCTCGGTGCCGGACGGCGACACGGCCACGACTCCTGGGCTGAACCAATCTGATGACGGCGTGGTGGGGAGGGTTGGGTACGGAACATTACCGATCTCCCTGGATTTGGCAACGTCCACTATCGAAAGGCCCGATTCAGTTGACACATAGGCGAGCCGGCCGTTGGGAGCGAACGCCACGGACAGTGGGTTCTCGCCGACGAGCAAAGGAGCTTCAACGTGACGTGTCGTGAGGTCGACGGGGATGAGTGCGTCATTGGCAGGTATCAGCGGGGTGGCGATGCCCGTCGGCACGTATGCCAGGAGACCGTTGGGCGACAGCGCCAGCCCGACGCCACCTCCGGTTACGACGCCGAGACGAATGGCTGAGCCGAACGTGTCCGTGGTGACGTTTAGGGGCGTCAGCTCGGTGGGGAGTCCGCCGTGCACCTGCCCGGTGTGCGAGAGCACCCATGCAGTGTCCGTCGCGCTGGCAAAAGCGACGGCGTCGGGCGTTCCGGATCCTGTCGGTAGCGGTGAGCTCCACAGGACCCGGTGGGTCGTCAGGTCGACCGCCGTCACGGTTCCGGCGTCGTAGCTCGGTCCCGTTGCGGTCAGCACGTAGGCGACCGCCCGAGTACCGGGAGCCGGGCTGTAACACGATCCTGCGGCAACCGGGGGCGGCCTCAGGGATGTCGGGCTGGCAGTTGGCCGAGTATGCCGGTGGCTGCCGGCCAGGGGGACCAGCACGGCGAGCAGCACGACGGCTACGGCACCAAGCGGGAGGCCGACGGCAATCCGGCTGCGGATCTCCCGGCGGTGCCCGAGCCGGCGGATCTCGATGGGGGTGAGGGTGAGCTCCCGGCCTGCAACAGCTCTCGCCAGCGAGGCCAGCTTGGCGTCCACCCGGTGAGATCGGTCTTGCCCAGCGCCTTCGGCCGGCATCACGGTGCCTCACGATCCAGCGGTCCCGGCACGTTGGCGCCAAGGTCCGTGCCCTCCACCGAGAGCTTGTCGGCGACGGTTGCCCGCGCCCGCGAAAGCCACGAGCGGACCGTCGCTTCTGTAGTGCCCATCTCGGTCGCTACCTCCGCCGTCGAGCGGCCGACGATGGCAAACAAGACCAGGGCCTGCCGCTGGTGGGCCGGCAACTGGCGCAGCGCCGCCGCCACGTCGAGGTGATCGGCATCGATCGCCGGCTGCGCCGTGAGGTCCCTGCCACGCCGCACCTGGCGCTTTGCCGCCGATCGCCGCCGCCACGTGTCGACAGCCAGGTTGTCGAGGACCTTGCGCGACCAGGCGCCCGGATCATCGAGACGCGAGACGCGGCCCCAATGGCGCCAGGTTCGGAGGAAGGTCTCCTGGACGAGGTCCTCGGCTGTGGGGACATCTCCGGTAAGCACGTAGGCGTGGGCGAGCAGTTGGTGCTTGGCGGCCTCGAAGTACTCGTCGAAGTCGAGTGCGTCCACCTCCACCCCCTAACGGCGCCGGGTCTGGTCAGATTTGGCTGCACATCCACCTAACACGCAATCGCCACCGTAAGTGCGGCAAGGGGCCTACGCGATTCGGCGGACGGCTCAAGCGGCGAGTGGGGCGAGCACCTCGGGCAAGACGCCACTGTGGACAACGGCCAGCTCCTGCACTGCTCGCGTGAGCGCGATGTACAAGAGCCCAGTCCCACCTGGGACCGAGGCGATGGCGGCGGGCTCGACCACGACGACGGCGTCGAACTCGAGACCTTTGGCCACTTCCGGGAGGATGAGGGCGACGTGGCCGGGCAGGCTGGCGTGGTCGTAGGGAACCAGTGGGATCGCCCGCCTGGCCAACTCGGCCTGTAGCTCCTCCGATAACTCTGGCGGGGTCACAAGCGCGACTGAGCCGTAGGCGAGCAACTCGGCGGCCACGATGGCGGCAGCGCCGGTCAGCTGACCGTCCGGCGCAGCGATCAACCTGGACTCTCGGCCTGTCACCCGTGCAGAGGAGGCTGCCCCCAGCAGTGCCGTGCGGCCGTAGAGGCCGCGCACGATGCCAACCGCACTTTCGGCCGGCCACACCGTGCCGAGCGCTGCCTGGAAGGACCGGTCCTTGCCCAGCTCTGTTTGCACTTCCCCGAGGTTGCCTTCAGGTCGAAACGATGCCTCGCCAGCCAACCCATCGCCTCGCGAGCCACCGCCCGCCGGAAGCGTAAGCGGCGCTCGGCGAAGGGCCCGCCCGAAGCCACCGATTGCTCCAGCAGCTCGGTGACGGTGCCGGCCTCCACTCGCACACTGCCCCACCGGGTACTCGCCGCCAGGGCCTCCCGTGGGGCTTGCAAGCCGGCCTCGAATGCCCGCTCGATCACGCCGGGCCACTTCTCCCAGCGAGGGCAGGACCTCGGAGATGTACGCCAGGAAGACACGGTTCGGCCCGAGCACCAAGGCGCCCCGTGCTCGGTGTCGATGCGCCCGAAGCAGAGCGGGCCCGGGGCGCCGGCTGCGGCATCGTCGACGGCGGCGCCGGTCCGCGCCTGCATCTCGGCGAGGAGCTGGTAGGACCGGTCCAGGTAGGCCTGCTCGCTCGCGAGCGCGCCGGAGGCGCTTTGACTTTCTGCCGGGTCCCCCACCCGGGACAGATTAATGCCGCCTCCCGCCCGCCATGGCCGCCACAGATGCCAAGCTGGCGTGATGACCGAGCTGTCACTGTGCGCCGGCTTGGCTCTCGTGCTTGTGACGGGCGCAGCCATGATCGCCACGGTGGTCATGCCGCGGGGACGATCCGTGCCGCAGCTCCTCGGTCTTGTCGTGACGCGCCTTGTTCGCCTAGTCATGGTGTCGGCGTCCCGGCTCTTCTCGGACTTCGCCAAGAAGGACGCCCTGTTGGCCACGATCGGGCCGCTGGCCATGCTGGCGCAGCTGCTGGCATTCCTCGGGTTGTTCCTCGTCGGGTACGGCGTTGCCATCTCGACGTACGCCGGCTCGCTGGGAGCCGGGTTGCGAGAGGCAGGTGCCTCGCTGTTCACCGTCGGGCTGGCTCACGTCCCCGGTTCGGAGAACTCGGTCCTCGGCGTCATGGCGGCTGCCACAGGTGCGGTCGCCATCGCCTTGCAGATCGGCTATCTCCCTGTCATCTACCAAGCCTTCAACCGGAGGGAGTCTCTCGTCACCCTCATGGAGAGCCGCGCCGGCCTGCCCGCCTGGGGACCGGAGGTCCTTGGGCGGCACCAGCTCGTGCTCAGCACCGACGCCCTGGCGGCGATGTACCGCGACTGGGAGATGTGGGCGGCCGACCTGGCCGAGAGCCACGTCAGCTACCCGGTACTCCTGTTCTTCAGGTCGCCCGACCCTTGGTACTCCTGGGTGTTGTCTCTGCTCGCAGTGCTCGACTCGGCCGCCATGCAGATGGCCCTCAACCCCGGCTCGACGCCGAGCGAGGCCCGCATGTGCCTGCGCATGGGGTTCACGGCGCTGCGCCGGATCGCCTCGTCGCTCCGTTGGCCGTACGACGCGGACCCCTTGCCGGAGGCCGAGATCGCGCTCACTTTCGACGAGTTCCACTCAGCAGTCCAGATGCTCGAGCAGGTCGGCTATCCGATGGAGCGGACGGCGGGCGAGGCGTGGCCGCATTTCAAGGGATGGCGCGTCAACTACGAGTCGATCGCCTACCGCCTGGCCGACGTCGTCGTGGCGCCGAGGGCACCCTGGTCGGGCGACAGGCGCGCCCTCAGTGAGAGTCTCTCCATGCCGAAGCGGCCGCCACACCGCTCGCCAGGAGGTGGAGTGACGCACGAGTCGAGGTTCCGGACCGTCCGGGATGACGGTCCGGAGGGCGTAGAGCCGTGAGCGCCGACCCGCCGGGGGCCGCTTCACCGGAGGCAGGCAGCAGCAGCAGCAGCATCACCCTCTCGCCGGTCGGCCCGGTGACCGGCAGGGTGGCGGCACCGTCGAGCAAATCGGTCAGCAACCGGCTGCTCGTCCTGGCATGCCTGGCGGAGGGGTCGAGCAGGCTGTCGGGCCTGCTCGCCAGCGACGACACCGCAGTCATGGCTGCCGGGCTGCGGGCGCTCGGGGCCGAGATCGGCGACCTTGGGTCCGACCTTGGCGGCGGCACGAGCGATGGCGGCGTGACGGTGCGGGGGACCGGGGGAGCGCTGCAAGCACCGGAGGGGGTGGTGGGGGTCGGGTTGTCGGGTACGACGTTGCGTTTCTTGGCTTGTGTGGCGTTGCTGGCACCCGGCACCGTGACGCTGGACGGCGACCCACCGCTGCGCCGCCGGCCCATCGGGCCCCTGATCGGTGTGCTCGAACGCCTCGGTGCGACGGTCGGCTCCGACCGCGGCCGGCCGCCCGTCGCCATCACGCCGGCCGGCCTGCCGGGCGGCCGCATCGAGGTCGATGCCGCCACCAGTTCGCAGTTCGCCTCGGGCATCCTGCTAGTTGCCCCGTTCGCAGCCGAGACGATGGTCGTCGAAGTCAGCAACCTCGGTGCGGCTGGGTACGTCGAGCTGACAGTGGCGGCGATGCGGCGGTGGGGTGCGGAGGTCTCATGCGAGGGCACCCGCTATGAAGTTACAGCCGGTTGCCACTACATCGCGAGGCAGGACGCAGCCGAGTACGACGCCAGCGCGGCGGCCCACCTCTTCGCGCTCGCCATGGCCTCTGGTGGCAGCATCACTGTCAGCAACGCCGTCGGCACCGTGCAGCCGGACTCGCACATCGTGGCAGTGCTCGCCGCTATGGGAGGCTCGGTGGCCAGTGGCCCCGACGGCGTCACGGTGACAGGCCCGAGCCGGCTGCAGGGCGTCGACGTCGACGTCTCGACGATGCCGGACCAGTTGCCGACGCTGGCCGTGCTGGGAGCCCTGGCGAGCGGCCGCACCCGGCTGACGGGCGTCTCGGTCGCCCGCGGCCACGAGACGGACCGGGTGGCGGCGATCGCCACTGAGCTGGGCGCCCTCGGGGCGTCGGTCGAGGCCGAGCCGGACGCTCTCGTCGTGCACGGCGGCCGGTCGCTGCACGGCGGCGCCGTCAGGACCTATCACGACCATCGGATGGCCATGGCGCTGTCGTGCCTGGCGGCCGTGGTTCCCGGCATCACGATCCTCGATCCAGGTTGCGTCTCCAAGACCTACCCCGGCTACTGGTCGGACCTGGCAGGGCTGGGACTGCGCCCGGCCGGCGGCTGAGCCGGCCTCAAAGCGTCTCCAGCCACGTCGAGACTGCCGTCTCGACCAGCGCCGGCGTCTCGGCCATCGCCCGTTCGGAGCCGTAGCGGGCGCTCAGGTCGAGCACGGTCACGCCTCGGGCGGCCGCCATCCGGCGCCCCGTTGCGTCGGACCGGCCGCAGACGCAGGCGACAGGCCGGCCGGCCGAGCGGCGGGCGACAGAGCCGACCACCTTGCCGGCGAACGACCCGGCGTCGAGGCGGCCTTCACCCGTCACGACGGCAGCAGCGCCAGCCAGCAGCCGATCCAAGCCGGTCATCTCGGCAACGAGCTCGATGCCGGGCACGAGCTCAGCTCCGAGGGCGGCCAGCCCGCCCGCCAGGCCGCCGGCGGCGCCCGAGCCGGCGAGGCGGCTGACGTCGCGCCCGAACTCGGCTCGGTAGCGCTCGGCGAGTGCCTGCAGCCTGTCTCCCAGCAGGCGAGCCTGGCGGGGCGTGGCTCCCTTCTGCGGGCCGAAGAGCCGTGCTGCTTGGAGGTAGCCGACCTCGACGTCACAGGCCACCAGCAACTTTGTGTCCCCGAGCCGTGCCGGGCTGCCGATCACCTCGACGGCTCCGCTCCCGCCGTCAGTCGTGGCCGAGCCTCCGCAGCCGACGACGATGCGGGTGGCGCCGGCGTCGACTGCAACCAGTACCAGCTCGCCGACACCTGCCGTGGAGGCGCCGACGGGGTCGTTGCCGGTGGCCCCGCCGGCCAGGGTGAGCCCGGCGGCCCCAGCCATCTCGATGACAGCCTCGCCATCTTCGAGGCGCCACTCAGCCAGGACCGGGCGGCCGAGGGGTCCCGTCACCTGGGTGGATCGGTTGGCGCCGCCGGCTATGTCCAGCAGGCCTTCGCCTCCGTCCGAGAGCGGTCGCTCGACGCTCGCCACCCCGTGCCGCCGGGCGCCCGCCGCGATGGCCGCCGCCACCTCGGGTGCCGAAGCCGTCCCTTTGAACTTGTCAGGGCAGGCCAGCACCGGGCCGCAGGCCAGGCTCCTCCCGACTGTCGTCACCCGGTGGGCGGGAGCGGCAGGGGAGCCAGGTCGGCACCGAGCCCGAAGAGCTCCAGGCATGGCCCGAGGTTCTCGATCACGATGTCCTGGCGGCACACCTGCTCGTAGCGCTCCCGCGTCATGCGGAAGTTGATGTGCCGTCCGGGGGTGCGCCCACCACGGAGCGAGATCTCGTAGCCGTTGTCCTCGTAGCCGACGCTCCGGGAGACGCCGATCGAGCGACGGTTGTCGTCGAATGCGCCGCTGTGGGCTTCGGTTGCGCCGAGCCCGGCAAAGCCGAGGTGCAGCACCGCTTGGCGCATCTCTTTTCCGAGACCGCGCCCTTGCGCCGAAGGTGTCAGCCAGGATCCCGTCGAGAAGCTTCGGGCGAGAGGGAAAGACTTGGCGCCGATGCCCTGGACGCCGATCGGGCTCCCGTCGACCACGACTGCCAGCGTCAGCTCCCAGTTGTCGGGCGACCAGTTCGCCCGCTGGGCCCACCAGAACTGCATGGAGCGGCGCTCGCGGACAGGGCTCGGCGGCCCCAGCCAGTCGACCTGGAAGTGGTACTCGCCGTCGGCGAACATCGCCGGGTCTGCGGCGGCGGCAAGCTCGACGGCCGTCTCGTCGTCGGGCGGCCGCAGCTCGAGTCGCGGTGTGCGCACCACCAAGTCGAACAGGGGCCAGTAGGGGTGTGCCATGTGACAGTCTCGCGCAGAAGCTCAGGACCGGAACGGAGCGGCCACCTCTGTGAGGAATCGTTCCATCGTGTCGCGGCGCTCGGCGGTGTCGCGGCCGAGCATCCTGTCGGGCACCACGAACTCGTGCAGCCCCAGCCTCTCGTACTCCGACAGGGCGGCGCCGATCTCGTTCGGCGTTCCGACGATCGAGGGGTTCCGGGTCTCGCCTGCCCGCCACTGGGCCAGCAGGGACGGGTCGTCGCTCATGCGGAGCTGTACCTGGGTGGAACGCTCCAGCGTGGCGGGATCGCGGCCCACGGACTCGCAATGGGCGTCGAGCACGCGGAGCTTGGCGGCCATCGTCTCCGGAGTGCCCCAGCAGTTCCAGATGTCGGCCTGCCGGGCGGCGATCTTCATGCCCAGCTTCTCGCCGGACGTGCCGAGTAGAAGAGGCAGGCGTGCCTGGATCGGCTTCGGCTCGCATGGGGCGTCGGCCAACCGGTAGTAGCGGCCCTCGAAGTCGGACCGCTCCTGGGTGAGCAGCAGGCGGACGACCTTGCAGGCCTCCTCCATGCGGGCGAGGCGCTCGGGAGGCTCCGGGAGGTCGATCCCGTAAGCGTCGTGCTCGGAGATCTGCCAACCGGCCCCAAGCCCGAGCACGAGGCGCCCGCCGCTGATGACGTCGGTGGTGGCTGCCATGTTCGCCAGCACAGCCGGGTGCCTGTAGGTGTTGCCACTGACCAGCACGCCGAGGCGAGCTCTCTCGGTGATGGCGGCAAGGGCGCCTAGCGCGGTCCAGGCTTCCAGGCGCGGCCCTAAGCCCGCCGGTTGCTCGTTCGGCATGAAGTGATCGGCGAGATAGATGGCGTCCCAGCCGGCGGCGTCGGCCAGCCTTGCGGTGCCCGCGGCGTCCTGCCACGGCTGCTCGGTCGCTACCCAGATTGCGAAGCGCACTCGATGAGGCTACCGATTTGTAACTTGTTTGACCTAAATAGGTGCCGAGCAGCTACTGTAGGCGCTGACCGTGGGGACAAAGCCGACGCCGTGTCGTGCCCGACCCTCACACGAACACAGGGAAGGAACGTAATGGCCAAGAGGAAATCCCTCCGGCGAGGCGGCAGGTTGGCTAACCCGCTACTTCTCGGAGCTGTGGGAGTAATGGCTTTTGGCGGCGTCCTGATGGGCGCCGGCGCAGGGGTGGCTTCGGCTTCGCCCAAGACCGCCAGTGCCACTGTGACCGCGGCTTATCACTGCTCGATCGACGGTATCCCCGAGACGCTCAACATCTCCACGACCGCCACGGCTCCGGCCTCGGTCGCGGCCGGGTCGACGTTCTCGCTGACGGGCTGGCAGACGACCACTTCGATCCCTGTCTCGCTCTTGACGGCGATCTTCTCCCTCGACCCGACGCTGACGGCCCTTGAAGGGACCGTGACCACAGCTGACCTCAACGTCTCCGGGGGAACGCCTGCGAGCTATAACGCCGCCAGCACGGCCTTCAAGTTCGACGTGCCGGTCACCAAGACCCAGACCACGCCGGCCCTCATCGTGGCGCCGTCGCCGGCCATCTCCATCGGGCCCTTCACGGCAGGTAGCGCGTCATCTGTCACGATCTCTCCGGGAAACATCGACATCAAGACGAGCTTGGCTCCCGTTGACTGCACGGCCCCGGCTGCCTCGTCCACCGACTCGTTCACGATCCCGGTGACCGGCGCCAGCACGACCACGACGACAACCGCACCTGGATCGTCGACGCCCCCCGCGGGCACCGGTGAGCCTTGGGCCAGCTCGTACTACTGGCTCATCATCGGCCTTGTCGGCTTTGCCGGCCTCGGCCTGGGCGGCTCTTCGCTGGTCGTTGCCCGCCGTCGCCACCACGCTTGAGCCAGCAAGCCTGAGCGGTCAAGCCGGTTGAGCCGCGGCAGCTAACCGCCGTCGCCGCCGCCGGGCTCGGAGGCCAAGCCACCCGAGCCCGGCGCAACAGGCGGTACCGGTTGCGCTAGCGGCAAGACCGATGTCGGCTTTGGCCGACGAGTAGTACCAAGTCACCACGTAACGGCCTGCTCCGAGGTGGACGCCTTGGAGCAGGCCGATTCGCGTCACCGGCTCGGTGACTGTCCGGCTGCTCCCGAGACGCCGCACGCTGACGTGCCAGCCGGGCGCATATTGCTCGCTGCGCACTAAGAGCACGGGCCGGCGTGCCGTCACGTCCTCGACGGGGTCCTCCCAGGCCTGGGCCTGCCGGGCCGAGACCTCGCCGGGCACGACAGGTGCCGACGGCGATCGGGCCGAGCTGGCCTCCAGCCAGGCGGTTCCTCTGGCCATCGTGTTGCGGTACACCACAAGCGGGCCGATCGTCGAGCCGTACTGCCAGCGAGGCGCCGCCAGCAGACCCTGCATCACGCCGTCCAGGACGTAGCGCACCTGGCCCTGCGCCGGCTGGTGGAGCATCAGCGGTGCACTCTGCTCAGCTGCTGTCACAGTGACGGCCCCGACGACCGGACGCGGGCCGAGGCGATCGCCCAGGGCACCTGCGCCGGGCGGGCCGGCGTCGTCGAGAGACAGGCTCAGCACACCGCCTCCCACCCGCACGGAGCCCCCCGGCAGGACCGCCGTCGCCGTGTCGCCGGCGACTGTGGCCCGGGTGTGCAGCTTCGAACCGTCGGCCAAGGTGGCGACGACGGCAAGGACGTCGGGGACTGGCCCGTATCGCTTCTCGAAAGTGACCGACACGTTCGATATCTCAGTTGGCGCAGGCAGCTGCCAGCTCGTCGCTCCGCCCCCGGCGCCGGTCAGGTACCACGGGCCTGCCCATGGGTAGGCGGCGCGGGCCACATCGCCCGGCTGGCGATCGGCGGCGCTCGATCCGAGCGGCACCGGCCGGCCCGGCGGTATGGGCGGCGGGGCGCCCGCGGCCAGGATGTGGCCGAACTGGTCAGGCACCATGACCACGAGCGCAAGGTCGAGGTCGTCGTAGATCTGGCCGAGGAATGACGCCGGCAGCAGGTTCTCGACGTCGTGAGTCCCCGTCGCCGCCTCGTAGGCGGCCGGCACGGCCGAGCCGTACCCCTGCACTGAGCTGAGGCCGTGCAGAAGGTTGAGGTCGTTTACGCCGAGGTCGTCTGTCAGGAACTGCGGGTAGTCGAGAGCCAGTTGCTGGGGGTCGTCTATGGCATAGCGTGCCCCGGCGGGCAGTTGCCTGACGAGGGCCGCCAGTGACGGCGTCGTACTCGTCAGCGTCGCAGCCGGGATCGGCTGGTACGAAGCCATGGCTATGAACACGGCCAAGTCGGCGACGACGACCGCCGAGGCGGCGAATCGCCACGCCGCCGCAGCCCAATGGCGGCGCCACAGCACGACCGCACCCGCCAGGCATATGGCGGCCGCCACCACGTAGTACGGCGCCATGCCAGAGGCCAGGCCGGGGTGGTAGCCGGAGGCCCCGAGCCAGCGCTGCATGGTCCGCGGGAAGGCGAACATCGCCCCGATAAGCCCGAGCACCGCCAAGATGGGCACGCTGCCTGCCAGCTGCTCGATCAAGCGCCTCTTCAGCGGTGCGGCTCTCACCTGGTCGACGAAGACGGCGAGGATGAGGCAGAGGGCGAGGTCGGCGATGGCGGTGTTTCTGTTCTGGAGACGCTGGCCACCATAGAGCGGGACGTGCACGAGCAAGTGGCCGAGCGGCGTCTTGGTGCCGGCTGCGAGGAGCGCGCTGACGATGACCATGACGTACCAGACCCCGAGCTTGGAACCTCGGCGAAAGAGCCGGGGAGCCAGGGCGAACAAGGCTATGACGGGCAGTATCCCAACGGCGAAGGTGACTTCGGGCGTGTTGAGCGGGCCGACGTAGTCGGGCATCCCGAGGTTGCCGTTGCCACCTGCCAGGTACGGCGCCACCAACAGTGGCAGGCTCCCCCAGCCGAGCGAGCCGAAGCCGAAAAGGCCGAGCCCTCCGGCAGCTCGCTGCGAGCCGCTCAAGTAGGAGAGGCCGGGCAGCCACTGGGCGGCCCCGACGGCGGCTCCCAACAGGGCCCCGGCGACGGACCCGACCAGCAGGTGCACTACCGGGCGGGCGGCTCGACGCGAGCGCCAGCAGCATGCCAACACGAAGATTCCCGTGGTGATGGCGTCGCTCGAGACTGCCCGGGGGTCGCCGGCAAGGATGGAGAGGCCGGCTGCCAGGCCGAAGAGGGCGATCCAGGTTCCCGAGCCCGCGACGAATCGGGCCGGGCTGGCAGGATCGGCCTGGCCGGCCGGATCCGGCCGCGCCGCCGAGGCGTGGCGCCAGATGCCGTCGACCGCCAGCAGCATGTACGGGGCCATGGCTGTCCCCTCGATGAGGCCGAGGTGGCACTGCTGGCCGCTCACGAAGCCCATCTCGGAGAAGCTGAGGGCCGCCAAGAGGGCCGCCAGCGCCGAGCAGCCTTGGCGCCGGGCGAACAAGTAGAGACCGAGACCACAGACGATCCCGGTAGCTGCGATGTTCACCTCGTAGGCCGCTATGGGCGGCAGGAGGGCGAACAGCCACGTGCCAGGGAACATGGCGCCGGCATTCCAGCCGCCCAACAGCTCGACTCCGCTCCAGATCCCCGGATCCCAGAGCGGCAGCTTGCCGTGCGCCAGGAGCTGGCCGGCCAAGACCCGCAACGGGTAGTTCTGGGTGAGGTTGTCACCGTCGAGGACGGGGTGCCCGACGATCGCCCAAGTCACGTTGAGCACGACCGGCAGTACCACGAGGATCCCGGCCGCCCAGCGGTCGGCACGGGTGAACCTGGCTCGCAGCACCCCCAGACGTTAGGGCGCCTCGGGCACTCCCAGCTCTGCGGATGCGTTCCGGCGCTTCAAGAGGCCGGGCAGGCGCTAGGCACTGGCACCGTACCGAGGCCGGATTGGGTGACCAGGTACACCACTCGGCCCGCTTCGGCCAACGCGGCAACTGACGACGCCGAGCCGGGCTGCAAGGTGTCAGAGGCGGCGACACTGCCCGAGGCGCCGGCACACTCGACGTCGCCGAGCCCGTACATCCAGACGAGCGAATCGGAGGCGGCCAAGGAGACGGGCTCGAGCACGGTTGTGACAGGGCTCCCGTGGTCGATTGGCGCGAGCGCCGGCATTTTCCATCGCTGCACCTCGGTGCTGAGGCCGTCGCCGACAGATGCCCAGAGTTGGCCGGAGGCGATGGTGAGCGACTCGGCGTCGGCGCCGGCCTGCAGGCCGACCTGCGAGACCACTTTGCCGGTTACGACATCGAGCACCTCGATGCGGGCGTCTGTGGCCGCAGGCTCCAAGCCGGGCGAGTAGAGGCTGACCGCGATGTCCGGGGATCCGGCTGTGGTCGCCACATGCTGGGCGACGGCCTTGTCGAAGCCTGCGATGCTCCGCGGCTTGAGAGTCGTAGTGTCGACCGAGACGAGCGAGCTGCCTGTCGAGGCCAAGAGCGCGGTGGACGAGGACCTTCTGGTCGAGGCGGGCAAGGGGTAGAGCCACAAGCCATAGCCGCGGCCGAGGGAACGCCGCGCGGTGACCTGCAACGTGGTGGCGTCGAGCTTGTAGACGGTGAGCTCGTAGGGCGGCACGGCCGTGCCAGCGGCCAGATCGAGCCGGGCGGCGCCGAAGTACACCGATCCGGCTACGACGGCCACGCTGCTCGTGAGCAAGGCGTCGTGCTCGAACAGGGCCGAGGTCGAGATGGTGTCACCGCTGCGGTTGGTCGTGACGGCCACGACCCGAAGTGCCGTCTCCTGGGCACCGCAGGCCTGTATTGCATAAGCCGGTCTGCCTGGCGGGGCAACCAGCGAAGAGAACGTGCCCGCAGCAAGCAGGCTGAACGGCCAGGAACCGACGTGCCGCGGCGCCGTGGCGGCCAGGGAGGCTTCCGGAGAGCCACAGGGCGTTGCGGGGATCGTCGTGGCCGGGGGCGAGGCGGTGTGAGCGGTGAGGACTTTGAAGCCGGTCGCCCCGCCCGCCACCAGGACGCAGACCCCGACGAGGGCCAGCACTCTCACCGAGGTCCGAGAAGCGGTGGCCGAGCGCGTCAAGCCACGAGTACCACCGTGACCCTCCACCGCCCGCGCTCCTTCCATCTGCCCGTGTTGGCCTCTATGTTATTGGACGCCCGCAAGGCCCTTGTTCTTGCAGAATCTCCTTGGCGCAGTTGACCGCCCAGCCCCTGGGCAGCCTTGACGTCATGGGCAGGCGGTGCGATTCTCGTGGTGTGGGTCTCGGAGAATCGCATGAGGAGAACCTGTCAGCAGCATTTGGGGCGCGCAGGGATCTCGGCAACGAGTACGACAGGGAGATAGCCGCCGGTGTCGTCGAGCAGATGTCGAGGGACATCGATGCCCGCGTCGACGAACGGGTGATCGAAATCCTCGCCTCGGCCAAGGTCAAAGCGAAGCGTGGAGGCACCACTCTGGCCGTCTATTCGATGATCCTCGGGATACCGCTGAGCGCCATAGCCGGGAACGAAGCCCATCTCGGTGGCCTGGTGGTCGCTTGGTCGGGGATCGTGGCGATCAACGCCGCCAATGCCTGGCGGCGCAGCAGCAGCCCGATCAAGCTGCGCCGCTGAGCCCCGCCCACCGCCGGGCGCGACACAGCCCGGGCGCTCGCGCACCCGGGCTGCTGCTGGTTGCTGATGTCAGCCGCTGGCCTGTGCCAGCGGCCGGTTCAAAGCCCGAGCTCGGCCGAGCAGGTCGGCCACTGACCCCAGCCGGACTCGGCCTGCAGCTCGGCTGCAGCTTCGTCCTGCACGGCGGGTGACGCGTTACTGGGCAATCCGGAGAAACCAAGCCCATACCAGGTCGACAACGAGAACTGGTACGCGCCGTAGTAGCCGTTGCCGGTGTCGATCGAGTAGTCGTCGCTCGACTCGCACATGCGCAGCTCGTACCAGACGCCGCCCGACGGTGCGGGCGATGAGACCGTAGGAGGCGATGTGGTAGTGGTGACAACGGGTGCCGGCTCTGTCGTCGTCGTGACGACGACAGGCGGAGCCGGCGTTTGCACCGACTCTGCCCGGGCCACCCGGTGCCTGTGAGCCTTGTGGTGGTGCCGGACGACGACAGGACGTCCCGTGAGGTTGCTCAAGGTCAGCCCTGCCGGGCGGCTCGAGTCGTGCGCGACGTCGAGGTCCCGCTTGCTCACCGGCATTATGTAAGCCGCCGTGGTTGCCAGGGCGGCCGCCGCCTCGTTGTGGCGGGCATGGGCGCTCGGGCGATTGGCCCGGGCGCTGGATAGTACAGACGTCGATTCAAAGCTGCCGGTACTGGCACCGGCGATGGCGCTCGCTCCGAGCGCCGTGAACGCGGTCAGCGCGATCAGGGGGTGCTTTCGCATCTTGCATCTCCTTGGGGAGGTCGGAAACCCGAGTGGGCTCCTCGCTGGGGGTGCTGGGATGCGGGCAATCCCGTCTCGTTGCATCCGACTCGCGACCCGAGGCCGGAAGGGCGGTCGGACCGGGAGACGCGGAGGTCTCCGTACGAGGTGCAGACGGGTAGGGCCCTGGGCTGAGGTTTGTGCAGCTCCTTTTCGCCCGTGCAAGAACAGGGGGCGGGATCGGGACGACAGCGCCGGTCAGCGCCTGGCGGCGCCATATCCCTTACGCAAGACCATGCGCTACGGGCTAGCCAGAGTATGACTCCGGGTCCGGTACTTCGGTCGTCCGGACACGCGGTGCCGTCGTCTTTTGACGGTTGATGTGACAGCAGACCTTAGGCGAAGCACCGACATTTAGGCAAATGCCTGCCGGCAATCTTCACGCGTTCGTCAACAACAAGCCCTTATCCCAGGCAGGTTTCGGCGTGTTTCCCCACGTCACGCTGGACGTTTAACAGGACTCACAAGCACCTCTCCTGCATCATCAGACACACCTGTGACAGGTTCGCCGGCCGCCCTGGCGAGGGTGTCCATCATCGCCTGTACGTCCTGTCGCAAGTCCTCGGCGACGCTGGCCAGCGCAGTCATCGTGGCGTAGCCGAGGGACGTCATCGGCTCGTCGGTGTCGTCGTCTGGCACCGGCTCGCCGAAACCCAGCTCGAGCTGCATCCTCGGCCCCTTCTCCCCGTCGATGATCGCCGAGCGGACGAGCCCGCTCCTCGACAGGGGCGCCCGCACGATGCCGCGCAGCTCGCCCAGAGGCAGATTGGGCACGTTGAGGTTCACCACTGTTCGTGCAGGGGCTTCTGCGAGCACCGGCACAAGGCGCACGGCCAGCGTGGCGGCGGTCTCGAAGTGGATGGGTCCCCGACCTGAGGACTCGAAGGCCGCGAACGGTCCGGACTGGATGCTGACGGCCATGGCGCGCTTGTCGAAGTGGACGCCGGTGAGGGCCGCCCCGACCGTGCCGGAGTGCAGCACGGCACGCCCCACGTTGCGGCCGGCGTTGATGCCGCTCACGATGAGGTCCGGCGGGGGTCCGAAGGCGCCGTAGCAAGCCGAGATCACGATCAGCGCCGGCAGGGCATCGACACCGAAGGTGTCGATGCCTTCGAGCGTGTGAAGAGACATCTTCTCCAAGTGGACACCGTCGCGCATGGTGTGCAGTGGACCGACGCCGGCGCCGGCACCACTGGCTTCGGTCATCGGTGCAGCTATGACGACGTCGTGTCCGGTGTCGCGGAGCACACGGGCGATTGCGGCCAAGCCTGGTGCCCTGACGCCGTCGTCGTTGCTCACCAGGATCCGCACCGTCGTACGATAACTGCCGATGCCCGACACCCAAGCCTGCAGCACCGGCGCCCGCCCTCCTTCGGGCCGGCAGTTCGTCATCTCGGCCGGAGACACCGTTGCGGTTGTCACCGAGGTCGGGGCGGGCTTGAGATCGCTGGCTGTAGGGGCTCACGACCTCGTGTGGGGCTACGGTGCCGACGAGATGGCGGGGGGCGGGCGCGGGCAGGTGCTGGCACCCTGGCCCAACCGCCTGGAAGACGGTCGGTACACCTACGACGGCAAGACGGCGCAGGCCGCCATCGACGAGCCCGCCAAGAACAACGCCATCCATGGCCTGGTGCGCTGGCTCACATGGGAGATGGACAGCCACGAGGCGAGCAAGGTGGCGCTCTCGTGCGTCCTGGCGGCTCAGCCTGCGTACCCGTGGAGCCTACGGCTGTCGATGGAGTACGAGGTGGCGGAGGGATCTCTCCTCGTTCGCACGCGAGTGGCGAACGTGGGGGAGGGTCGGGCGCCCTTGGGGCTGGGCTTCCATCCGTATCTATACGCCGGGCCGGGCGGTGTCGACACCTGCAGGCTGACGGTACCGGCCGAGCGACACCTCGTGGTCGACGACAGGGCGATCCCACGCAGCACGCAGGGCGTCGGCGGGACGGGTTTGGATCTGAGGGCGGGTCGCCGGCTATCCGGCGTGCCGCTGGACGATTGCTTCACCGGCTTGGCGGCCCTTGGGGAGAGCTGGGAGGTCCTGCTGGAGACGCCGGAGCGCCGGGTCGGACTGTGGGCGTCCTCGGAGTTCGCCTACGTGATGTGCTTCACCGGCGACACCCTCGAGCCTGCCGACAGGCGGCGGGGCGTGGCCGTCGAACCGATGACATGCCCGCCCAACGCCTTGCGGAGCGGCACGGGGATATGGGCTCTCCTCCCGGGCGCCGAGAGGGAGGCCAGCTGGGGTATCCGCCTGGCCGGCTGAGCCGGCTGAGCCGGCTGAGCCGCGGGAGCCGCTACGGGCCCCCGCTGGCCCCCGTCGCCCCGCTGGGGGCGTTTGGCGACGCCTCGACCGTCACGAGCGTGCCGATCGGCGTGTAGGGGAAGAGTGTGTCGGCCGAGACGTAGGGAAGCTCGACGCAGCCCAGGCTCTGCGGGTACCCGTAGCCGGGCCGGGGGAAGTAGTGGAGGGCGTCGCCGCCGTGGAAGTAGCTCACCCACTTGATGCCAGTGTCGTCGTAGTGGCTGCCGTCCGGGTTCGTCCCGCTCATGGTGGTGACGAGGTAGCGGGCGTACACGGGCCAGGTTCCGGCTTCAGTGGGAGCCGCCGAGATACCTGTGTTGGCGAGCGACTGGAAGATGACCTTGCCGTCGCTCCACAAGTCGATGTACTCCGGCGAGTAGGTCGACACGTAGACGTAGTCGTAGGGGGTCGAGATCGCCTGCCGGTGGGCGACAGCCTGTAGCAGCGCCTGCCATACCGCCGGGCCGGCCACGCCGTCCCAGGTCAGGCCATGGTTGGCCTCGAATGCCATGACGGCGCCTGTTGTGATGACAGTGGCGTTGCCCGGCGACCAGAGGGCGCTCAGCGAGGGCGGGATGTTGCCGTAGCGCCACACGAAGTGCCCCGGCAGTGGCGTGAGCGGGATGTCGCTGGCCACGTCGGGCTCGTCGATGCTTGTGGCTCCCGCCGCAGGATCGCCGATGAGCGTCGTGTCGGGTGGCGGCGACCCGGGCAGGCTGGTTGTGGTCGTCGAGGTCGTGGTGGTCGGCTTCGGCGCCGTCGTGGTCGGCACGGTCGAAGTCGAGGACGTCGTCGGGGAAGATGTCGTGGACGAGGACGTCGAGGACGTCGTCGAGGTTTGCGAGGTCACCGCATCGCCGGCGGTGTTGGCCTGGGTCGCCCCGTCGCTCCCGGGCACGAACTTGACAGGTAGGTAGCCGAGCTCGGCGAGCAGCTGCTGCAGTCGCAGCTCGGAACCTCCCCTGATCGTGAAATGCACTTTCTCACTCGCCCCGAGAAACGAGTCCTCAGTGCTCCTCACGCCCGCCAACCCTCCGGGGAACGTGATCGTCACGGCTGTGTAAGGCGCGATGTTGCCGGCGGGATGGAAGATCAGCTCGCTGCCTGACCGCTGCCAAGAGCCCGGCTCTGCCGGAGTCATCGTCGGCAGAGCGGTGTCTGTTGCCAGCTGGGCAGAGAAGTGCACCGTGATCACAGGGTCGTACACGACGGCGCCATTGCCGCTGTGTGGCGTCGAGTACAGGAGCTTGAGCGTGGGCTGGGCCGTCGTGGTCGGCGGCACCGTGGTCGTGACGGCCGCGCCGCCGCCACCTCCGCCTCCTCCTCCTCCGGCTGGGTCCGCTGCGTGGTGCGACCCGAGTAGCTCGCAGCCGCCTGCCACCAACCCGACGACCACGAGGAGGGCGGCTAATGCTGGCGCCAAGCCGGCGCGCCGGACCGAGCCGCGGCGTGGGCCACCGTGCGCGCGTCGCTTGTCTTGTGATGCAGCCATTGGTCCTCTACGCCGGGAATGGAGTTTGCGAGGTAAATGGTAGTGCCTGCTCGGCCCTGTACCCATCGCGGCCTGGGGCAAAGGCGGTTCGTCAAGACCGGCTTGCGGCCGCCGCCAGCTGAGCCGCCAGGGCCGGCAGCTCCACGGCGCCGAGGGGCTGCGAGGTAGTGCTCCCTCGCACGTAGAAGGCGTCCACGACCTCGTGTCCCATGGTGGACACGAGGGCGGACATCACGTCGAGCCCGGCCTCCGAGATCACCTTGGTGAGGCGGTGCAGCAAGCCCCGGGAGTCCGGTGCCCGCACTTCCACGACTGTCGCACCAGGTGACGCACCTTGGTCGAAGAGAACTACCACTTCTGCCGGCCGAGCCACCGCCGGGCGCCGGCCGCGGGCATAGGCAGCGTCGAGATCTCGCAACCTGGCGTCGATCAGGAGCCGGCCGGCCAGCGCTTCTGCCACGTCGGACAGGCCGGGCGACGCGCCGCACGAGCAGGGCAGCCTGGGCGACGGCCTCCAGCAGGTGCCTGTCGACGGTGAAGCGGTGGTAGGCATTGCGCTGCGTGCTGGTGCACAGCTCGCGCCGCCCGTACCCGCCGACGGCGACGAGCGCGTAGCCTTCGGGGTCGTCCCCGACCGCCTCGGCGACCCGGTCGGCCAGCCAGTCGTTGGCGGCCGAGGAGTAAAGGCCCGGCAGCTCGGCCGGCGGGAGCTCCCGGCTGACGACCCTGGAGGCAAGGTCGTCGCGCACTTGGCGGAGTGGCGGGGCCGCTGCCATCGGTCGAGCGTAGGTGCGCGCTTGCAGATGCACGCAATTCGGGTGCCAGGGCGGCTAGCTTGCTTGCAAGGAGGAAGTCTGATGATCGAACCGCGTAGTAGTCGGTCGGGCCTGCGGGTGTTTCACGGTGTGGCTGTCGTCGCTGCTGTGGTGGTTGCAGCCATCGTGGTCTGGGTCGTGCTCAGCGCCGTCCTCACCTTCTTGTTCAAGCTGGTGGAAGTCGTCGTCATCATCGCGGTGCTGGCGGCGATCGTCAGCTTCGTGATTCGTCACGCCCGGCGGCGCTGAGCAGCGGGCAGGCGCTGAGCAGCGGGCAGGCGCTGTGCAGAGGGCTTGCGCTGTGCAGAGGGCTTGTGCTGTGCAGAGGGCAGGCGCTGTGCAGAGGGCTTGTGCTGTGCAGAGGGCTTGCTGACGTAGCCGTTGGCTGTCGTCACGCCTTCGGCTGCCAGCAGCATGGCGTGCTCGGCTTCGTGCCCCGGAACCAGGCGTCCCGTGCTCGTCACGACGCGCCACCATGGCACGTCGAACTCGCCGTGCGACAAGATGGTGCCGACTGCCCTGGCACGGCCCGGGTAGCCCGCTTGGGCTGCCACCTCCCCGTAAGTGACGACTTCTCCTGGTCTCAGCCGTCCGAGGGTGGTGACGACATGGTCCGTGAAGTCCTGGCGCGCCTGGGACCCGGGTCGCCTGTATTCGGGTGGCTGGTTCTCCATGCCTAGGGGATGCGCCAAGTTTAGGGGATGGAGCCGGCCTTTTGGAGGTTGAGGGCCTCCTCGAGCACGGGGACGAGAACCGGCCCGGCCACCGAGGCGCCAGTCGGCCCGTTATCCACGAGGTAGCACTCAGACGCCGGGACGGGGACCATAGCCGCCACCGCCACCGTCGGTACCTGGCCGGCTGCAGCCGGGCCGAGGGCGATGAGCCAGTTCTCGGTTGCACACGTGTTCTCTGTCGGCTCTGCTGTGCCCGTCTTGGCGGCTATCACCGGGTAGCCGTCCTGGTACCAGCTCAGGAACTCGCCCGTTGCGGTACCGTTGGCGTCCTGGGTCACGCCGGTCATGAGCTGGCGAACCTGCGCCGCCGTCGAGGCGGATGTCGCTTGTAGCCACTTGTGCGGCTGGTAGGTGAACTCCGTCTCGCCGTAGCTGTTGACGGCCTTGGAGACGACGTGGGGGGCCATGATCGTGCCGTTGTCGGCGACGGCCGAGGCGACCAGCGCCATCTCGAGGGGGGTCGCCTTGTCGTCCAGCTGGCCTATGGCCGTGTAGGCCATGTCGCCGGGGGAGTCGCCGACTTGGGCCTCGGACGAGACGACCGAGGCGATGGCGTCAGGCATGTCGATAGGCGGCACCGAGTCGAACCCGAAGGCCCTTGCCTCGGCGTCCATGTTGGCGATGCCGAGCTCGTAGCCGATCTCGCCGTAAGCCGAGTCGCACGACTGCGGCAGGATCTGGGAGAGGCCGGACGGGTAGCTCGGGCAGTACTCGCCTCCGTAGTTCTGGATCGAGCAAGGGTTGGTGGCGCTCTCCACGCAGTTCGACACGGGGAACGCCCACGAGCTGGCGGGCTGGAACAGCTGCTGGGCGATGTTGCCGCTGTAGTGCACAGGCTTGCGGTCGAAGACGGCCGACGTCGTGATCACCTTGAAGGTAGAGCCGGGGAACTGGAAGTTCGAGATCGCCTGGTTTATCAAGGGGTCGTCGTCGGCCGGTCGCGAGATGTACTGGGTGGCCAGGGCGTTGATCTTGGAGCCGTTCGCCCTCGAGAGGCGGTTCGGGTCGTAGGTCGGGCTCGATGCCATGGCGAGGATGTCCCCGTTGCGGGGGTCGATGACCACGACCGCCCCGCCGATGTTGACTTTCGACGAGTTGAGCGCTGTCTGGGCTGCGGCTTGCAAGGTCGTCGAGATCGTCAGGTAGACGTTGTCGGTCTCGGTGTGCTGGTCGAGGAGCGAGCCCAGAGAGTTGGCGGGCGACTCGTGCTGCTCCAGGTAGGTGTTGTAGCTGGCCTCGACCCCGTAGGGATCAGCTCCGACGGCGTTGGCGTAGTAGCCGGTGATCTCGGAGAACATCGTGGCGGTGGCGCTCGGGTAGACGCGCTGGTACTTGATCGGCTGATTCGTGTGCTTGGAGTAGGCAAGCACGACGCCGTTGGCGCTGATGATCTCGCCACGCGGCTCGAAGAACGGCGAGGCGCCTGTCTGCGGCAGGGTCTTCAGCAAGGGGTTGCCGACGATTGCTTTGGCCGACTTGACCTGGATGTTGTTGAGCTGCGCGAATAGCAGCAGGAAGCACACCAAAAGGACGAAGCCCACCCAGGCGATTCGCTTGTCAATCGACGCCACTACGAGGCTCCAAGTGCTTCAGCCGGCGAGTCTGCCACTCGTCGAGGCTACCAGCGGGCCTCGCCAACTTCGCGGCGGGGCGTGCCGTGGTGCGCAGTCCACTGGCCGTACGGCAGGCCGTCGGGGATCTCCCAGTAGCTGCGGACGTGCGTCGAGCCGTCGCCGGCGCTTGCAGGCGTCGGGCGGACAGGTGGGCCGGCAGACGTACGTTTCTGGTGCCAATTCGGCGCGTCAAGCGGCCCACCTTGCGGCGAGCGGGCACTCGCAAAGGGGCTGATTCGCGGGTGGGCCCACCTGCCAGCCGATTGACACTGGACGCGACGACACCCGGCCCGCCGAGGCGGAACCGGGTGCCGGAAGATCGCGAGATCGAGAAGCTTTAAGGAGTCTCAGCCTCCGCGTACTTGAAAGCCACGGCGGTGTACTGCGACGTGTCCTCGGACACTCCGTCGTTAGCGGCGCCTGTGTCAGGAGCGCAGATGTCGAACACGCAGTAGTACGTGAAGTTGATCGGCACGAAGACGAAGGCGCAGTAGCCCTTGACTGCCCCGGCTGCGACGTTGGCGGCGCTCGGCGGGCAGTCGACTGCGGTGTTCGACGGGTTGAAGCCCGTGCTCGAGCCACTCTGTGGGATCGGCCCCCAGGCTTGGCCTGAGTTGGAGACCCCATTGGTGTCCCACGACTCGGTCCAGCCTTGCTCGCCGTCACCGTCGGTCACGCAGTTCAGCGTCCCCGGCAGGCCACCGAAGATCGAGCCCAGCACCTTCACAGTGGAGCACTTGTTGTAGGAGGTGTGGAACGTGTCGTAGTCGGTGAGCACCACGATGTTGTTGAGATCGCAGTCACTCTGCCCTGCTGCAAGGTCCGACGAGGCGAGCGTGCTGCACCAGAGCCCGGCTACCCAGTAGCCGGCATCGCAGCTGCCCCAGAAGTCCGGGCAGGTGGTCTTCGCCATCGTGCAGGCTGGGTTCGACGGCGATCCCAGCCACTTGACATAGAAACGAGCCGTCTCGCCACCATAGGCGCCGTCGTTAACAGCCGGCGACGTGTTGCCCACGGCGATCAGCTCCTGCGCGCAGGATACGTCGCCCTGGTTGTGGCGTACGACGTGCGGCGCCGGCTTCGCCTTTGGCGACGCACCGGCTGCTGAAACCGTGGCGGCGGACATTACCCCAGCCGCCATCGCAACCGAGCACAGCACCACGAGCGAACGCCCCACCCGTGACTTGACGAATGCGGAACAAGACCCCTTCATAAGTCCACCTCGCAAGAGTTTCCAGTGATCCCTCACCACTGGGGAGACGAGTATCTTACCATCCAGTTACTTGGAGTGCTAGGGACTTCCGGGGAGTCGTGGTCAGGGTCGGAGCACGACCTTCACGGCTCCCGAGGACCGGGCAGAGGCTGCTGTGAGTACGGCCCGCTGCCAGTCGGCCAGCTTGAACCGGTGGGTCACGAGCCCGCCCAAGTCGAGACCCTGCGCCACCCAGTCGAAGTAGTGCTCGAAGGCGTGCTTGCGAACCCCGCCGACTTCCTCGATGCCAAAGGCGTTCGAGCCGATCACCTGGAGCTCCTTGAAGTAGATGGGAGTCCACTCGAAACGGCGTGGCGGCTCGACGCCGCTCACCACGAGCGCACCGCCGGTGTCGAGCAGTCGAAGAGACGTCTCGATCGTCTCGACGGACCCGATCGTGTCGTAGACGACGGCCGGACCGTCTTGCAGCCACTCTTGGCCGCTCCAAGGTACGAGCGTGCGGGCCCCGAGGCGGCGTGCCACGGTGCTGACGAGTGCGCTCGGCTCGGAGGGCAAGACGGCATGGGCGCCACTTGCGGCGGCCATCTCGGCACGCCTGCCCTGCCTGGTGACCGCCCAGACCTCGACACCGTCGAAGAGGTGGCGGAGCAGGGCGACGGCTGCCAGGGCGAGCGTGCCCGAGCCGTACACCATCGCCGGCTTGCCGGCAGTGGGTGGATGCAGCAGCAGGCTACGTAAGGCCACGCTCACCGGGTCGGCCAGGACGGCCACCTCGTCGGGCACCCCGTCGGGCACAGGGAACAGCTGGCTCTCGTGGGCGGCGAAGCGCTCGGCGTGGGCGCCGGCGGCCCCGGCGCAGTTACCGAGGTGCAAGGCGGGCGGGATGACCCCGGAAGTGAAGTTGCGGCACCACGGGTACCTGCCTTCCGCACAAGCCGGGCACGGCGGGTCCATGCCTCTCGGTCCGCAGGACAGCCATGGGTTGAGCACCACCCTCTGGCCGGTATCGAGACGCCGGGCGACCGCTTCGTGGCCGAGGACGTGCGGGAACGACAGCAGGGCCGTCAGTGGGTTGTCGCGGGACCCGTTGAGCAGGATCTGCTTGACGTCAGAGCCACAAAGGCCGCTTACCAGCGTCTCGCAATGCACCCAACCGGGGCCGGGCAGCGCCGGCTCGTCGACGTCCTCGATCTTGACCGGGGCGAAGCGGGACACGTAGCTGCGCTTGCTCAGGCGGCCGCCGATGACTGCAGTCGCCTCGCGCGCCACGTCGTGGCGAAAGACGAGGGCTTTCAACGCGGCGGCAGCCCGAGCTTGCGATGGTCCCAGCTCACCGTGCGCTCGACGCGAACTTTGGCGACTATGCGCTTGTGCAGCATGACCTCCACGACGGGCAGCATCTCGTCGGAATACGGCGCGAAGTACCGGCTGAAGAGGCTCTTGCCGAGCTCGAGCATGCGCTCGGGCTCTTCCACGAGCTCGGCGCGGCCCACCAGCTCGACTCCACGCAGCGTCTCGTAGGTGTCGCCGTCCTCGAACATGACCGTGACCCGGCCGTCGCGCCTCAGGTTCTGCGCCTTCTGCGACTTGGTCTTCGTCTCGACGGCGATGCAGCCTTCGAGGAATCCGTACCACATGGCGACGGCATGGATCGACCCGTCGTGGTTGAGGGTGCACATCGTCATCGGGCGGCGCTCGGCTACGAAAGCCTCGACCTCGGCTGCCGTCATCTTGATCTGGGCCCGCTGGTTCACGCCCGAGCCCATCCCGAGCGGCTGGGTGCCGGCGCCTGGGCTGCCCGTTGACTGCGGTGGCGGTGTCCCGGGTGGCTGGCTCGACATGGCCTGGATCATGGCACGCGGCGCAGCGCCACCGCCGTCTCGGAAGGCCGCAGTACGCCGGCGTCCTGCCCGGTCGTAAACTGGCTGCAATCTATGGAACCGAACAGCGCTCCTCGGCGCGCCCGGAGCGCCGTAGCCGTAGCCGCGGCCGCGGCCGCTGTGCTGCTGGCTGGTTGCTCGACAGCCGCGGCTGCCTACCAGCACGTGCGCGTCGAGGTGTCGTCATCGCCGGCGAACTCCCGGCCGAAGACCCTGCCTCACTCGCCGACGGTGGCAACGCCGGCGACCAGCCCGGCGACGCGCCCCAAGCCCAAGAAGCCAGCGCCTACGGTCCCGGTCGGCACCACGGCACCCACGTCAACCACGACACCGCCGGTACCTACCACCCAGTACGCGCCGTGCACGGCGTCGGCTCATCCAGTCGACGCCGGCCCGGTGACTGTCATAGGCGACTCGGTGACCATGGACTTCGAGCCCTGCCTGGCCGACGACATCCGCGATGTGAACTTCGAAGCCTTCGTCGGCCAGCAGTGGGACCAGGGCGTGTCCAACGTCGGCGAGCTGCGAGCCGACGGCCGGCTCGGCTCGACCGTGGTGATCGCCCTCGGCACCAACGGCCCGGTGACGAGCTCCGACTTTGCCGCCATGATGAGTGCCCTGCACGGCGTGGCGAAGATCGTGTTCGTGACTGACTACGTCAACGAGAGCTGGACCGACTGGCAGGCCTCCAACAATGCCGTCATCGAGGACGGTGCCGCCCGTTACGGCAACGTCACCGTGGCCAACTGGTGCGCCCTGGCCGAGGCGAACCCCAAGTGGTTCACGCCGAACGGCGGGCCGCACGTGGCGATCGGCGGAGCGGCGGCCGCTGCAGCAGCTGAGCTGATCGCGTCGAAGCTGTAGGCCGGGCTTGGGCTCAGCAGTACTTTGGCCTCATGGAGCCCCGCCGAGTGCCTAAGTCCGACTTGCCCGAGCCCGAGCCCTTGCCGATGCCGTCAGGCGGCGGCGGCGAGGCGTCGTGAGCATCCGGGCGGTGCTGGCCGCCGAGCCGGGAGGGGAGCCCGGCAGGCTGACAGAGATCGACGAGGCGGCGCTGCCCGAGGGCGACGTCACGATCCAGGTCGCCTGGTCGAGCCTCAACTACAAGGACGGGCTCGCTGTCACCGGCATGGGGCGGGTCGTCCGCAGCTTCCCTATGGTGTGCGGCGTCGACCTGGCTGGAACCGTCGTCCAGTCCGCCACCGAGAGGTTCGCCGCCGGCGACCAAGTCGTCGTGACTGGGTACGGGCTGGGGGAGGAGCGAGCCGGCGGTTACGCCGACTTGGCGCGGGTCCGCTCGGAGTGGATCGTGCCTCTCCCAGAAGGGCTGGACGCCCGGCGGGCAATGGCCATCGGTACGGCAGGGCTCACGTCCATGCTCTGTGTCATGGCGCTCGAGCGCGGCGGGCTGTCGCCGGCCGGGGCCTCCGGCCTGCCTGTGGTGGTGACGGGTGCTGCCGGCGGCGTCGGAAGTGTCGCCGTCTCGATCCTGGCCGGCCTCGGCTACGAAGTGACCGCGGTCAGCGGCCGGACAGAGCAGGAGCCCTACCTGCGTGCCCTCGGCGCAACCGCAGTTGTGGACAGGGCAGCGCTGGTGTCAGCCCCGCCCCGAGCGCTCGAGAAGGAGGCCTGGGCCGGTGCTGTCGACGTCGCCGGCGGGCCGCTGCTCGCCAGCGTGCTGCGACAGACGGCCTATGGCGGATGCGTCGCAGCCTGCGGCCTAGCCGGCGGTGCGGACCTCCCGACCACGGTGCATCCGTTCATCCTGCGGGGAGTCAGCCTCGCCGGTGTCGAGTCGGTGCGCTGCCCGCTCCCCGTGCGTCAGGAGGCGTGGGGCCGCCTGGTCACCCAGGTGCCGGCCGCTCGCCTGGAGGAGATGACAGTCGAGGCGGTGCTTGCCGACGTCGTCCGGCTGGCGCCCGAGATCCTGGCCGGCCGGACACGGGGCCGCGTCGTGGTCGCCGTCAATCCCTAGCCGGCCCCGGATCCACCTTGCCCGTCTTTGGCTTGCCCACCGGCACCTACGGCACGGCCGGAGTTGACGCCGGCCGCCTGTCGAGCGGTGGTCCCCTCGAGAAGCCGACTTTGTCGCTGCCGGGCAAGGAGATCGGGACGGTCTTCGTGCTAGGCGGCGGCGGGGTCCGGGGCGCACTGCAGGTCGGCATGCTGCGGGCACTCTGCGAGAGAGGCATAGTGGCCGATCTTCTCGTCGGCACGTCCATCGGTGCGGTCAATGCCGTCGCCTTCGCAGGGGAGCCCACTATCGAAGGCGTCTACCTGGCAGCCCACATATGGCAGAGGATCGGTACATCTGACGTGTTCCCGAGGTCTCGTTTCCATGGGTCGTGGCGATACTTCGAACGGCGCGAAGCGGTGTTCCCGAACGACGGCTTGCGCAGGATCGTCACAGGCGTCCTTCGGTTCGACCGCTTGGAGGACTCGCCGATACCCGTCGTCGTGGTCGCCACCCGGCTCGAGGACGCCACCGAGGAGTGGATCAGCCACGGCCCGGCTGCCGACGCCGTGCTCGCCTCGGCCGCCCTTCCCGGGCTGTACCCCGCAGTGGAGCTGCATGGTTCGCACTACATCGACGGCGGCGTCCTTGACAACGTCCCGATCTCGGCTGCGCTGGCGGCAGGCCCGAAGCGGGTGTTCGTCCTGCTCTGCTCGGGCACCCAGATGACCGCGCCCCACGTCGACAGGCCCTACGAGGCGCTGCTGGCCGCGTTCTCGATCAACTTGCACGGGCGCCTGCGCAGGGACCTGGCGGCTGTGCCGCCCGGCGTGGACGTGGTCGTGTTCGACGAGCCGGACCTTCCCCACACGGGCATCGACGACCTGTCGAAGACGACAGAGCTGATCGAGCGCGGCTATCTGTCGGCTCGCCGGGTGCTCGACGAGTACCTGGCGGCCGTGGGCGCCAGGACGGAACCCCCCGGGCGGTTGCGCAGGGCACGCCCTAGCAGGCGGAGTACACCGCCTGCCCGTTGACCTGGCGGCGCTCGACCTTGGACTCGAGCCGCAGGTGCTCGAGGTGGGCGTAGGTCTCGGACTCGGCCATCATCCCCCACCGCGACTTGCGAAACATCTCCCGGCTCAGCTCCATCACGGTCGCATCGCCTGTGCGCAACAGATCGTGGATCTGCCCAAGGCGTCCGTCGTGGTGGGCGAGGATCTCGTCGACGCGGCCCGCCAGGTCGCTGAACGGATGGCCGTGGGCGGGAAGGACCATTCTCACCTCCCCGATCTCGGTCATCTGCCGCAAGGAGGCCATGTAGGCGCCGAGGGGATCGGCCAGCGGTGAGATGCCCGGCACGTGCGGCGTGATCGTCGGCAGGACGTGGTCGCCGGAGATGAGCAGCTTGCTTTCGGGGTCGTAGAGGCAGAGGTGGTCGCCTGTGTGGCCCGGAGTGTGCAAGGCCAGCCATGGGCGGCCGGCCAGCGTCAGACGGTCGCCACCGGACACGAGCCGCGTCGGCACCGGGGGACGCATGTAGGGGAGGAGCCGCATGCGCGCCAGGCGCATCATCCACAGGTGCCTCTTGAGGTTGGGCACCGGCGAGCCTCCCCACGGTGTGCCCCCTGCGAGCGAGACGAAGTCGGAACCACCACCAGGCGCAGGGTCTGCATGCTCGGGTCGCGTGAACCACGTCTGGAAGCTGGCTTCGGCGACGAGGTCGGCTCCGGACTCGTGGGCGAGCAGCCCGGCAGAGCCGAAGTGGTCCGGATGCGAGTGAGTGACCATGACAGTGTGGATGTCACGGACCTTGAGCCCGGCGGCCCGCAGGCGCGCCTGCAGCGCCAGCCACGTCGACCTGCCGGGCATGCCGGCATCGACGACTGCGGCACCCTCGCCGTCGACCAGCACATAGCTGTTGACATGGCCGAGACCCGAGAACCTGATCGGGATCTGCAGCCGCAGCACGCCCGGGCCGACCTCGACTATCTCATCTGAGGCCGGTAGTTGCTCCTGTTTGGGCTGGCGGATGCCGGCCGGGGGCTCGAGCCCCGTCACGCGGTGCTCGTGCCGGTGACCATGAAGTGCTTGCGGTAGTAAGCGAGCTCGGCGACGCTCTCCTTGACGTCGTCAAGGGCGCGGTGCGCCGTCTGCTTGTGCGGCCTGCCCGAATACAGGTCTGGCCGCCAGCGCTTGCAGAGCTCCTTCACAGTCGAGACGTCCACCGAGCGGTAATGGAAGAAGTTCTCGAGCTCGGGGAGGTACTGCCGAAGGAAGCGCCTGTCCACCGCAATCGAGTTCCCGCACAACGGCACCTCACCCGCCTTGCCGAGGTGCGACTTCATGAAGTCCAGCGTCTGTGCGCCGGCTTGCTCGACGGTGACGCCAGAAGCCTCGATGGCGGGCAGCAGCCCCGACACGGTGTGCATGTGGCGCACGATCTCCTCCATCAGTGCCAGCTGCTCGCCCGTGGCCCCTACGACCAGATCGGGGCCTTCGGCGACGATGGTGAGGTCGTCGTCGGTAACGAGCGTCGAGATCTCGACGATCACATGACGTTCGGGGTCCAGGCCTGTCATTTCGAGATCCATCCATGCGAGCACCCTCGGGGATCGTAGCGACAGCTCTACTACGGTGCTATTCGATGGTCGAGATACCAGTGGTCCAGCTCGACACCGAGCTGGCGCTGCCCGCTCAGGCGACCGACGGCGACGCCGGTCTCGACCTGTTCGCCCGCGCCGGCGCCGTGCTCGCACCTGGCGGCGGGCGGGCCCTCGTACCGACGGGCCTTGCCATCGCCCTGCCGGCTGGGAAAGCTGGTCTGGTGCTGCCGCGCAGCGGCCTGGCGCTGCGGCACGGTGTCACCTGCCTGAACGCCCCCGGCCTGATCGACCCCGGCTACAGAGGAGAAGTGGGAGTCGTCCTCGTGAACACGGACCCGAGGCAGGCTTACGAGGTCCGCCGCGGGGACCGGATCGCCCAGTTGCTGGTGGTGGACTTCGAGGCGGCACTGCTGGTGGCCTCCCAGGGCCTTGGCGACACTGCGCGGGGAGAGGGCGGATTCGGGCACACTGGGAGGTAGCCACGACGGGCCAGGAAGGTGGAGGATGACGACATGCAGCGCCTGACCGGCCTCGACGCCATGTTCTTCTACCTGGAGACGCCGGCCGGCCACATGCACGTGACAGGCGTCTACGTGCTCGAGCCGGGCGAGCGAGGGTTGTCCTTCGACTCGATCCGGGAGACCATCGCCGGGCGTATCCCGCTCGCCGCTCCCTTCCGCCGGCGCTTGGTCGAGGTGCCGTTCAAGCTCCACCACCCCGTCTGGGTCGAGGATCCCGACTTCGACCTCGACTACCACGTGCGGCGCGCCTGCCTGCCCAACCCGGGGGGAGTAGAGGAGCTGGCGTCCTTCGCTGCCCAGGTCGGCGGGCTGCCTCTCGACCGCGACAAGCCGCTGTGGGAGATGTACGTCGTCGAGGGTCTGGAGGGAGGGAGGATGGCCCTGGTCGGCAAGATGCACCACGCCGCCATCGACGGCGTCTCGGGAGCCGAGATCATGGCGACCCTGCTCGACCTCGAGGTGGACCCGCCCGAACGCGAGATCGTCGACGCCTGGCGGCCCGAGACAGTGCCGAGCGACGCGGAGCTGATGGCCTTGGCGATGACGGCGCTGGCCGGGCATCCCGTCAAGATTGCCAAGACGGCCCGCCGCGTGCTCGAGACTGCCCTCCACCTCTCGGAGGCGAACCGCAACTCGGGCGTCGTGCCCCCACCGTCGCCGTTCGCGGCGCCCAAGACCATCTTCAACGGCTCGATCACGCCGCACCGCCGGGTCGCGCTGGCGGCGCTCGCCCTCGACGACTTCAAGAAGGTGAAGAACCACTTCGGCTGCACAGTCAACGACGTCGTGCTGGCGGTGTGCGCCGGGGCGCTGCGGCGCTACCTCCTCGACTACTCCGACCTGCCGGCCGAGCCGCTCGTGGCGATGGTCCCGATGTCGGTGCGCACCGACGACGAGAAGGGCTCGCACGGCAACCGCATCTCGGCGATGCTCACCTCGCTCGCCACCGACATCGCCGACGCCGCCGAGCGCCTGGAAGCCGTCGCCGCAGGCATGCGGAGCGCCAAGGAGCAAGACAAGCTGATCGGCGCCGCCACGCTCACCGACTGGACCGAGTTCACCTTCCCAGCGCTCATCGGGCGGGCCGCTCGCCTGACGTCCTCGATGCGGGTCTTCGACCGCATGCGGCCGGTCTTCAATGTCACGGTGTCCAATGTGCCGGGGCCGTCGTTTCCTTTGTACTTGGCAGGCGCTCGCATGGTCAGCATGTACCCGCTCGGTCCCGTCACCGACAGCGTCGGGCTCAATATGACGGTCATGAGCTACTGCGGTGTCGTCTACTTCGGCCTCAATGCCTGCCGCGAGACCGTGCCGGCTGTCTCGGGCATGCCGAAGATGCTGGCCGAGGCGCTCGAAGAACTGCTGGCAGCCGCCGCAAAGTGAGCGACCGGCTCCGTCAGCCGGCGCTCGTGCCCGGCAACCGGCAAACGCCTGGACTGACGCCTGTTTAGCGCCTATCATTGACTGTATGGTCAATCAAACGGTGCCCCGTGGGGACGTGGCACCCCTCGACCCATCCGAGTTGGCCCTCGTGCTCGCCCCTTTCGGCGAGAGCCGCATGCTGTCTCGTGCCGCCTACGTGGACGACGACGTCTTCGCCTGGGAGCAACGCAACTTCTTCGGCGGCGGATGGCTCTGCGTCGGTCGCAGCGACTCGATGCCCGACCCGGGTGACCAGAGGGCCGAGTCCGTCGGCCATGCCGGCGTCTTCCTCATGCGCGACTCCGACGGGGTGCTGCGCGCCTTCGCCAACGCCTGCCGCCACCGCAACCACGAGCTCCTGCCGTGCGGCGAGACTGTCAACCGGCCAATCGTCCTGTGCCCGTACCACGGCTGGTCCTACCGCCTGGACGGCCGCTTGCGCAAGGCACCCGGCTACGACGACTCGGGCTTCGGCACGTTCGACCCCGACGAGAACGGCCTCGTGCAACTGCCGGCGGTCGAGTGGCACGGGTGGATCTTCGTCGACGGGTCAGGTTCGGCCGGGCCCTTCTCCGAGCACGTGGCCGGCCTCGAGGAGATGATCGCTCCTTACGAGCCCGAGCGCTTGCAGGTCGCCGGCACGCACGAGTACGTGGTACCCGCCAACTGGAAGATCCTCTCGGAGAACTACCAGGAGTGCTACCACTGCCCGGTCATCCACCCCGAGCTCTGCGCCGTCAGCCCTCCCCAGAGCGGCGACAACTACATCCACCCGGCCTCAGGCTCTTGGGTCGGTGGCTGGATGGACCTGCGCGAGGGTGCCGACACCATGTCTCTCGACGGCCTGTCGCACGGCACAAAGCTGCGCGGCCTCGACGAGCACAGGCAGCACATCATCGACTACATCGAAGTGTTCCCGAACCTGCTGGTCAGCCTGCACCCCGACTATGTGATGACTCACATCCTCACGCCGCTCGGGCCCGACAAGACCAAGATCGTCTGCGCCTGGTCGTTCTCGCCCGAGGACATGGCTCGCGACGACTTCGACCCGTCCTACGGCATCGAGTTCTGGGACATCACCAACCGGCAGGACTGGGCGGCCTGCTCGTCGGTGCAGCGCGGCCTGTCGTCCGAGCACGCCATCCCAGGCCTCATGTCCCGAGCCGAGGACGGCGTCTACCAATTCGTCACCATGGTTGCCCGTGGCTACTTGGGCCAGCCTTTGCGGGCCGGCGAGTTGTCCATGGCGGGCTCCTCGTCGATGCGGCGGCAACAGTAGAGGCGGGGACAGTAGAGCAGTAGCGGACCGGTCGGGGGCTTCTGGGTTCCTGGGACGGCGCCATTCTTCCCCCCTGGCGCCGTCCTTAAGAGCTCAGAAGCCCTGCCCGGAGGCAAGCGCTCAGCTAGTCACACGAGTGCCCGCACTCCTCGCTTGGCGAGGGACTGGCCGATGATCGCCCGCTGGATCTCGCTCGTGCCTTCCCAGATGCGCTCGACGCGCAACTCCCGGAAGAAACGCTCCGCCACGTTCTCCCTCATGTACCCCCGCCCGCCGAAGATCTGGACCGCTCGGTCTGCGACGCGGCCGGCCATCTCGGAGGCGTACAGCTTGGCCATCGATGCCTGGGCATGCTGGACCTTGACGTCGCGCCCTTCGTCGATGCCTCGAGCCGTCTCGTAGACGATCGAGCGGGCGGCGAACAGCTCGGTGACGCTGTCGGCCAGCATGGACGAGACGAGCTGGTGGCCGATGATCGGTTCCCCGTAGACGACGCGCTCGTTGGCGAAGTCGGTCGCCTCGGCGATCAGGCGCTCGGCCGCACCGAGGCAGCGAGCTGCCACCATGACCCTTTCGAAACGGAACCACTCGTACGAGTAGCTCATGCCGCCGCCCTCCTCGCCGACTCTGTGCGAGGCTGGCACCCGCACGCCGTCGAAGGCGACGATCGGGTGGTGGTGGGCGATGGTGTGGGTGTAGGCCGGCGTCCGCACGACACTGACGCCGGGCGAGGGGATGTCGACCACGAACATGGCGTGGGCGCCTGCGTTCGGCCCGTTCACGAGCTTGGCCTGGAAGAAGGCATAAGCGGCTTCGTTGTACGAAGTCACGTGCCACTTGACGCCGTCGAGGATGTAGTCGTCGCCGTCGCGCCGCGCCGTGGAGGTTATGGCGTCGACGTCCGAGCCGGCGCCTTCCTCGGTGATGGCGTAACACTCGGCCATCTCGCCCTTCACCGTCGGGATGATCCAGCGGTCCCGCTGGTACTCGGTGGCGACGGGCGGCCACCACTGCGGCGGAGTCGCCAGCATCCAGGCCAGGGCGTTGGTGGCGCGGCCGACCTGCTCCTGCACGAGGACCTGCTGCAGGGCGGTGCAGCCCCCGCCTCCCAGCTCGGTCGGCATGTTCGTCGCCACGAGGCCGAGCTCGCGGCCTCGCCGGGCGTACTTCTCGGCCAGGCCCTCGGGCAGGCGGCCCTCGTTCATCTCCGCCTCGGCCTCGTAGGGGATGAGCTCGTCGACGAACGCTCTGGCTTTGTCCTGTAGTTCCAAGTCTTGCGGGGAAAGGCCGTGCATGGCTCGTCTGGGCTCCTGTGCTCTGGCTTGACTGACCGTTCAGTTTATGCCACCGTTCGGGGATGCGCACGAAGCCTGACGTAGCTGACGCGGTCGTGATCGGCGGCGGAACCGTCGGCGGCTGGTGTGCCTGGTGGCTGCGCCAGGCGGGCGTCGAGCGCGTCGTGGTCGTCGAGAGGGCGACTCTCGGCAAGGGTGCCTCCAGCCGTGCGGCGGGCATGGTGCGGTGCCAGGGCGGCACCCCGTGGGCGGTGCGGCTCGGCATGTTCAGCCGCGACTTCTACGCCCGCCAGGGCGACGAGCTGGGTATCGACTCCGGCTTTGTGGCTCAGGGCTACTTCATGCCTGCGTTCGACGAGGCCTCGGTCGCCGTCGGGCTGTCACGTGTCGCCATGCAGCAGGGACTCGGCCTCGACGTGGCTTGGCTCTCACCCGAAGAGGCCGCCCCCTTCAATCCGACTCTGGCGCCCGGGTCGCACCTCGGCGGCTCGTACGCGGCCGGCGACGGCTACCTCGACCCGCCACGCAACGTGCTTGCCTACGGGGCGGCGCTGGCCGGTGCCGGCGTTGAGCTGCTGGAGCGTACCGAGTTCCTCGGGCTCGTCACCTCTGGTCCGGACGGTCGGGTGACCGGCGTCGAGACGTCGGCCGGTCGCATCGCCACCGAGTGCGTCGTGCTGACAGGCGGGCCGGACCTGGCTGCCGTCGGTCGCGCGGCCGGCCTCACCGTGCACGCCGGGGGAGCTAGACACCAGGTTGCAGTCACCGAGCCGCACCCCGCCTTTGCGCCTGAAGTCATGGGCGCCATGGTGTTCGACCTGCCGTCCGGGCTCTACTGGCGGCCGGAGGACGGCGGCCTGCTGTTCGGCATGTCCAACCCGCTCGAAGCACCGGGCCCGGCGCGCGACGTCGACTGGCCGTACCTCGAGACCGAGCGGGCGAGGCTCACCGAGCTGGTGCCTGTGACGGCCGGCCTGGCATTGCGGCGGGTGTGGGCGGCCACCATCGACTTCACGCCTGACCACCTCCCGATACTCGGTCCCGGCTTGGACACCGAGGGCGCCCCCGTCGCCGGCCTCACTGTCGCCTCGGCGGGCGGCCACGGGATGATGTGGGGCCCGGCCGTGGCCCGTGTGGCCGCCGACCTTGCGACCGACGGCAAGACGAGCGTGGTCGACGACGTGGGGTCGCTCGGCTTGGGACGTTTCGATGCCGACGGGCACAGCTCGCTCGACCCAGACCCGATTGCACTGCCGTTTCCCGAAAGGACGACTCAATGACCGACTCTGCTGGCCCCGTCGGACTGCCGAAGGTGAGCGATGCCGCCACCGCCGCCCTCGAGGACTGGGGACCCCTGGAGGAAGCGACCGGGCACGAGATGGCGACCTCGGGGCTCACTTTGTGGAAGGACGAGGCCTCTGACGACCAGTCAGGCATCTGGGCGTGCACGCCCGGCCCTTCCTACTGGGAGCTCGAGACGAACGAGTTCGTCCACATAGTGTCGGGCCGAATGACGGTAACCGAGGACGGCGGCTCTCCCGTCGAGGTTGGGCCGGGCGACACGGTCCTGTTCGCAACCGGTTGGAAGGGCAGCTGGGAGATACACGAGACGGTGCGCAAGCTGTACGTGATCTTCGGCTGAGGTCCCGGCAGACCTCGGGCCGGCGGTCAGACTTCGACCAAGGCGTCGAGCGCCAGGGCACCCGCCGGGGTGCAGCGGAGCGGGTTGACGTCGAGGGCCGCTATGGCCTCGCCGAGCTCGAGGGCGATCTGGGCTACTGCGGCGACTGATGCCGCGACGGCGCCGAGATCGGCCGGCTCTGCACCACGGGCGCCTTGCAGCACCTGGCTGACGGCCAGGCTGCCGACGAGACGCCCGGCGCCGTCGACGTCGAGGGGGGCGAGGGCCACGGCTCGGTCCGCCAGTACCTCCACGAGCACGCCGCCGGCGCCTACGACCACCATCGGCCCGACCAGCGGGTCGGCGACGATGCCGAGGGCGAGCTCGGTTCCCGGCGGCGCCATGGCCATGACGACCGCCGCCGGGCCGAGCTTGGCGGCCATCTCGTCGTAGGCGGCTGCGAGGTGCTCGGGCGTGGCGAGACCGAGGACGACCCCACCGGCTTCGGTCTTGTGGCTGATGGCGGCGTTCGTCGTCTTGAGCGCGACAGGCCAACCGACAGCCTTTGCTGCCTCGACGGCCTCGTCCCTGCTGGCCACCTCGACGTTGGCGGGCACGTGCAAGCCGTAGTCTGCGATCAGGGCAAGGCTCTCGGCACTCGAGAGCACAGCGCGCTGCGGCGACGCCTGTCCTGGCCGGCTCTCGAGAGGTCGCAAGCTCTGGAGACGTTGTAGCCAGCGGGCTTGGCGGGCGGTGTCGACGCTTGCGGGAACGGGCGCCCGCGACGCGAACTGGCGATGGTCGAGCAGCAGGCGCAAGGCCCGCAGGCCCGACTTGGTCCCTTCGAGCACCGGGATGCCGGCGTCCCGGAGCAGGCGCGCCGTGCGCCGGTCGATCGAGCTCGGGAGATTGGACACCACGCACACCGGCTTGCCGGTTGCCTGCCAGGTATCGAGCAACGCCTCGAAGTAAGCGGTGTCGCCGTCGAGCTCGGGCGGGAGGTCCACGCACAGGGCGACGGCGTCGACGGCCTCGTCGGCGGCCAGGATGGTCAGGCACTCGCCGAACAGCTCACGCGTCCTGGCACCGGTGCCCCAGACGTCGAGCGGGTTGCCCGGCTCCAGCCCGGGGTCGAGGATGGCCGCGAGCTTGTCGTGGGTGACGTGCGAGATGGTGGCGAACGGGACCCCGAGTGAGTCGGCGACGTCGGCCACGAGCGTTCGCTCGGCGCCCGAGTCGTGCACGGTGGCGATGCCGCGCCCGTTGCTGCCGGCCGTTCCGGGGCCTGGCCCCGGTGTGCCGCTGAGCCCGGCCGGGGCACGGCGGCCGGCTGCCAGTAGCTCCAGGGCGTCGACCATCTCGTCGAGGCCGCCGACGCGCAGCACGCCATGGGCCTGGCAGAGCGCCTCCCACATGGCGTCGTCACCGGCCAGGGCGCCTGAGTGCGCCGCCACCATCGCCCTGCCGCCGGGGGAGCCTCCGACGGTGAGGGCGACAACGGGGACGCCCGCTTCGGCGCACCGCTGCAAGCAGTTCCGGAAGGCCAGCGGCTCTCGGAGAGTCTCGAGAAGGAGAGCCACGACCTTGGTGGTCTCCAACGTCAGGGCGTAGTCGACGTAGGCGGCGGTCGAGGTCACCAGCTCCTGCCCGGAGGAGACGGCCATGGTCCAGCCGAGCCGGCGGTCGGCCCGCAAGAGGGCCGAGAAGGCAGAGCCGGAGTGGGTGACGAGAGCGATCGGCCCGACCGGCAGGGGACAGGGCTCGATGTAGCCGATGGCCCTGAGCCCCTTGGCCACGTTTACGAAGCCCATGCATCCACCGCCGCAGAGCGCCATCCCGGCCTGGCGCCCGATCGTGGCAAGGCTCTGCCGCAAGTCGTCCCCGACGGCGCTCCCGTAGATGACCGCCGCGCCGTCTCCCCGCTTTGCGGCAAGGCTGAGCTGTGACTCCAGGGACTGGTCGCCGACGCACAACAGGACGAGGTCGACCGGCTCGGCGATCGCCTCCAGCGACGGGAGGCAGGCGAGGCCGCCGATCGACTCGTATTTCGGGTTGACGAGGTGGATGGCCGGGGCGCTGGTGCTGCGGCTGAGCTCTGTGAGGACGCGGTCGCCGAAGCTGCCGGCCTTCGGGGTCGCCCCGACGACGGCCACCGAGCGCGCCTCGAGCATCGCTTTGACGGCGAGCGCGGGCATCAGCCGGCAGGACCAGGTTGCGGGGTGCTCAACCGCGGCGCAGCAGCTGCCTGGCCCGGCCCTTGCGCTCGGCTGCCCGCTTGTCGGCCAGCGCCGCCTTGGCGGCCTGCCAGCCGGGGATGCCGCAGACGCCGCCGCCGGCGTGGGTAGCCGAGCTGCCGTTGTAGAGGCCGTCCACCGGTGTGCGGTAGTCGGCATAGCCCGGCGCCGGCCGCATGTGGAACAGCTGCTCCAGCGACAGCTCGCCATGGAAGATGTTGCCGCCGACGAGGCCGTACTCCTGCTCCATCTCGTATGGCCCGACGATGTCGCGGTGCAGGACTGAGGCCTTGAAGTTGGGGGCGATTTCGTCGTACAAGTCGATGAGCCGGTCTGCGTAGTCCTCCAGCTCTGCGGTGTGCGGCTCGGTCGACCACTCGGCCGGCACCCACTGCGAGAAGAAGGACATGATGTGAGTGCCTGCAGGCGACAAGGTCTTGTCGAATGTCGAAGGGATCACGCTGTCCGAGAACGGCGCCAGCGCCGGCCTGCCTTCGCGTGCATCGAGAAACGCCCGCTCGATGAATCCCATCGACGGCGCCATCTCGACCGATCCCGTGTGGTGCTCCTGCTGGTTGGAGCCGGGGTCGGCCGTGAAGTTCGGCAGCTCCGAGAGAGCCAGGTTGATCTTCACGACACCCGAGCGCGTCTTCCAGTGCTCGATGTCTGTCACGAAGTCGTCGGGCAGCTCGCGGTGGTCGATCTGCTCCAAGAACGCTTTCTTGGGATGGATGGTCGTCACCACCAGCGGGGCGCGTATCTCCTCGCCGCCCTCCAGGACCACGCCGCGAACGCGTCCGTTGGAGACCAACGTCTCGACGACTTTGGCATCCGTGCGCACGTCGGCGCCGAAGCTCTCGGCAGCCTTGCGGCAGGCGTCTGCCACAGCGCCCATGCCGCCTTCGGGGAAGCCCCAGTTGCCGAGGTGCCCGTCACCCACATCGCCAATCGAGTGGTGTGCCATGACATAGGCCGTGCCCGGCTCATAAGGACCGGCCCAGGTGCCGATCACTCCGTTCACGGCCATGGCGGACTTGACCTGGGACGACTCGAACCAGTCGTCGAGCAAGTCGGCGATGCTCATTGTCATGAGCCGGGTGATGTCGCCGACCTTGCGGACGTCGAGACCGCGGTTGCCCCAGGCGAGCTTGAGGAGGCCCTTCAAGTCGGCCGGCCGCCTCGACCCGATGTTGGGAGGCACAGTCGTCAGCAGCGGGCCGAGAACGTCTGCCAGACCGGCCAGCCAAGCGTCCCAGCGCGGCATCGCCTCGGCATCGTGCTTGGACCACTTCACGATCTCTTCGTAGTTGCGCTTGGCGTCGTCGGCGAAGATCTTGATCGATCCGCCCTCGGGAAACGCCTGGTAATAGGGCCCCATCGGGAAGACTTTGTAGCCGTGGCGCTCAAGCGACAGATCCTTGATGATCGTCGGGGGCATCAGGCTCATCACGTAGCTGAGCCGCGTCACCTTGAACTCGGGTGCCTCCGGCCAGGGGCTCTCGGTCGTGGCGGCCCCGCCTGTCTTGTATCGGGACTCGAGCACGACCGTGTCAAGGCCGGCTCTTGCCAGGTATGCGGCGGAAACCAGCCCGTTGTGGCCGCCACCTACCACGATTGCGTCGAAGCTCGAGGACATCGCAAACCTTCCGTGTTTGACTGACCGTTCAGTCTAGTTCCGGTGTAGCGTTGCGTACAAGCGACACCGGGAAGACGGCTGGTCTTCGGACGCAGAGGGACGGTAGAAAGGCGACGGAATGACGTCACGCACAGCAGGCGCAGGAGCAGCCGCCGCTGCCGCCGCCGCCGACGCTGAGAGCGTCGTAGCCCCGGACGACCGGCGCACGCAGATTTTGAAGGCGGCAATCGACGTGATGATAGAGCGCGGCTTTCCGGACACCCGGATCACCGACGTTGCGGAGCGCTCAGAAGTCAGCCCTGCGCTTGTCATCTACTACTTCAAGACCAAGGACAGCCTCTTGGTCGAGGCGATCCGCTACTCCGAAGACAACTGGTACGCCGAGGGGGCTCGGCGGCTGGCCGAGATCCCGACCGCGGCCAAGCGTCTCGAGGAGGTCGTCGCCATGACATGCCTCCCGCAGGCCGAAGACGAGTTCGAGGAGACTTGGGGCATCTGGCTCGACCTGTGGGCGACCGCAGTCCGCCATCCCGAGGTCCGCCAGGTACGCGAGGAGTTCGACGAGCACTGGCGAGAGACGCTGCGCCAGGTCGTCCGCGAGGGGCAGGCTTCCGGCGAGTTCGGCGCGGTGGACGTCGACGACTTCGCAGTGGGATTCACCGCTCTGCTCGACGGGCTGGCTATCCAGATCGCCCTCGAGGACCCGGTCGTGGACGGGCAACGGGCCTTCGATCTGTCGATGGCACTGGCCTCGGAATTGCTCGGCTTCGACTGGTCGCGGCCGGGCGGCAAGGGCAGGGCCAAGGGCAAGCGCCGGCGTCAGGCTGGTTGAGGCGGCGGCCGGGCAACGGCGGTCGGGCAGCGGTGGTGGGCAGCGGTGGTGGGCAGCGGTGGCCCCGTAAACGGCGGCCGGCTTCAGCGTGCGGCTTCAGCGTGCGGTCCGCGCAGCTCCTGTCCTTGGCGGCGGTCATACCGAGGCCGAGCGGTCCTGGCCGTCTGGTCGGACTATTCCGCTCTGGAAGGCGAACACCACCGCCTGGACGCGATCGCGCAACCCGAGCTTTGCGAGTATCCGCCCGATGTGGGTCTTCACAGTAGCTTCGGAGACGAACAGGCGAGCGGCGATCTCGACGTTGGAGAGGCCTTCTGCGAGAGCGACCAGCACCTCGGCCTCCCTGCCGGTGAGCGCTGACAGGGCGTCAGTTGCCAGCAGGTCGGAAGCGGGCTGCGGCAGGAGGTGTGCGTAGGCGTCGAGCAACCGGCGGGTGATCCTCGGGGAAACGACGGCGTCGCCTGAGGACACGGTCCGGATGGCTCCAGCCAACTCGGCCGGCGGGACGTCCTTCAGCAGGAATCCGCTTGCTCCGGCACGCAATGCCCCGAAGGCGTACTCGTCCAGATCGAACGTCGTGAGCACCAGCACTCGCACAGCCGGGTCGTTCGCCACGATCCTGGCAGTCGCCTCGATCCCGTCCATGACTGGCATGCGCACGTCCATCAGCACGACGTCGGGACGCCACTTGGCCGCCAGCTCGACCGCCTGGGCGCCATGAGCTGCCTCGCCCACGACCTCCAGGTCTTCGCAGGCTTCGAGGATCATCCTGAAGCCCAGGCGCAGAAGCTCCTGGTCGTCCGCCAGCAGGATCCGGATCGTCACGACGCTGCGGTCAAAATGGGGCGGCTGTCGTGGTGTCGGGGGCTGTGGCCTCGGAGGCTGTCGCGGTGTCGAGGGCTGTGGCCTCGGAGGCTGTCGCGGTGTCGAGGGCTATGGCCTCGGAGGCTGTCGTGGTGTCGAAGACCGTCGCCGAAACGACCCATCCTCCGCCTTCGGCTGGGCCGGCAACCAGCGTGCCGCCGTGCAGCCTGGCGCGCTCGCGCATGCCCTGGATGCCGTGGCCGCCCGTGCCGAGATCGGCGTTGGTCGAGCTTTTCGCGCCCTCCGGCGCAGGCGGAGTAGAGCCGTCGTCCGTCACGCGCAACTCAAGCCGCGGGCGATCGTAGTTCAGCGTGACTGCGACCTTGCTGGCGCCGGCGTGCTTCAGCGTGTTGGTGAGTGCTTCCTGGGCGATCCGGTACAAAGTGAGCTCGACGCCAGCGCCGACTGCGAATGCCGCACCAGACTGTGCGACCGAGACCGCGAGGCCGGTGGACCGCACGCTCCTGGCGAGGTCGTCGATCCGGTCGATGGTAGGCATCGGCGAGAGCTCGGCGCCACTGTCGCCCTGGCTGCCGACGGCAACGCCTGGGCTGCCGACGCCAACGCCTGGGCTGCCGACGCCTGGGCTGCCGACGGCAACGCTGGTGCGGAGCACGCCCATGAGAGATCGCATATCCGTGAGCGCCTGCCGTCCCACTCTCGACACCTGCTCCATCGCATCGCCAGCCGCCACCGGATCCGACCTGCTGGCGATGGAAGCGGCGTCGGCGAGGGTGACCACTACCGAGAGGCTGTGGGCCACAATGTCGTGCATCTCGCGGGCGATGCGCGCCCGCTCCGCAGCAGCCCCGAGGGACGCCTGCTGATCCCGCTCGATCTCGAGGCGCTCGGCACGCTCGGCCAGCCACCCCATGTACTCGCTGCCGGAACGGACCGTGAGCCCCGCGAAGAGACTGGCTACGACCGTCGCCGTGAGAAACAGGAACGATCTCGGCACAGTCGCCGCCGGTCGCCAACGAGTTGCTGCCATCACGGCGCCGATCTCCATCACGGCCGAAGCAGCCATCGCCCGCGCGCGTGACTCGTGGACGGCCACGGTGTAGAGAGCGACAAGCAGCGCGGCGGCGCCGATGAGCCGGTACCCGAGTAGCCATTGGGCGAGCCCAAGGGCAGCCATAACGCAGAACACCGCCGACGGATGGGATCTGCGCCAGGCGAGGGGGCCGATGATCGCCAGTTGGAAGACGGCCTCTTCCCAGTCGGCCGGTCCGACCCAGACCAGCCACCCGGTCGAGAGCCCGAGGAGGACCGTGGCTATGGCGGCATCGGTCGCCAGCGTGTGGGTGTGCAGGATGTCGCGGAAGTTCCCGAACAGCAACCGCCGCCTGTCGCCAGCGGTGTGGGCGGGAAGGCGAGGACTGTGGGGATCGGCGATTGCACGCATCAGCGAGATGGCGGTGCCTCTCAGGTGTCGGGCGGCATCGGTTGCAATCGACAGTATCGCCCACGTACGACCCTTGGACGACACGGCTGCCGGCAAATCATCCTCTCGACGGTGGGGGAGCACTGGCGCCGGCTCTTAGCCTTGAACCGATGTCTGCTCGACTGCACTCCCGCCGCCGGTTGGCGGGCACCCGCCGCCTCCTGGCGCTGTTCAAGGTCGACTTCCCGCCGCGACGCCGCCAGCCAGCGCCAGCAAGGTTGGTTCTTGCCACCGTCATGTCGTTGGCCGGCTCGCTGGCCGTAGACGCGCTCCTTGTGCTTGCCGGGACGGCGATCTTCAACTCGACCAAGCACTACGTGCACTTCCGGCCGTCCGACTACGGCCAGCTGACGATCATCGGCGTTCTGATCGCCTGCATTGGCTGGCCGATCACGACCTGGATCTCGTCAGCCCCGCGCTGGCTGTTCTTCCGCCTTGCCATCCTGGTCACGCTGGCGCTGTGGCTCCCTGACTTGTACATCCTCTACCGCGGGCAGCCGGGCGACGCCGTGGCGGTCCTCATGTGCATGCACCTGGCGATAGCTCTGGTCACCTACAACGCCCTCGTCCGGCTGGCCCCTACTCGTTGACGGCAGTGCCCCCGGCCGGTTGACGGGATGGCAAGCGGTGTGGCAAGCGGCTCAAACGCCGGGCGATGGCGCCCGGGGAGCTGACTTGCAGCGGACGCAGAGCACCGCCCAGGGCAGGGCCTCGAGGCGCTCTGGCGCGATGGGGGCGCCGCAGGCGTCGCAAACTCCGTAGGTGCCTTCTTCCACCTTGGAGATTGCCCTGTCGATCTCGATGGTGAGCTGGTTGAGCTCGCCCGCTGTGACGCTGCGGGTCATCTGCAGCACGGCGTCGCTCGTGTGGTCGCCCGCCCTCTTGCCGAACTGGACCTGCACACCGGGTGCCCTGATCGGCTCGGCCAGCTCCGTGACCTCGGCCAGCAGCTCGGCCCGCCGGGCGAGCAGGGCGGCGAGGACTGCGGCGGGAGAGCTCGACTCGGGCGAATGGCCCGTGCTCTTCGGGTTCGGGGTGAGATCGCTCATGGCGCCTGGCTTGGTGTTGTCGGGCTCGGTATTGTCGGGCTCGGTGTTGTCGGGCTCGGTGTTGTCGGGCTTGGTGTTGTCGGCCTTCGACACCTGCGGGCGCCGTTAAGTGCGGGCAGCCGGACGGTTAGGTGAGCGAGGGGGCTGCGGCGACCTCGACCGGCTGGTCGCCATAGGTCTCCTCCCGGATCTCGGCTACCGTGGCACCCCCGCCCGGCAGCACCCGCAGGGCGTCGGGCGGCAGGCAGACCTTCACAGACGACCCTTGCTCCCAAGGCACAGCTTCGCCGTCGTTGTGGATGAGTGCCTGTAGCCGGTCGCCCGGGGCGAGCCGCACGATGACCTGGGTGGCTGAACCGAGGAAGACGAGCCTCTCGACGATGCCCGGCACGAGGTTGACGCCCACTTCGTCGAGCGGCCGCAGTTGCACGCGCTCGGGGCGGATGGCGAGCTTGACCGCGCCGGTCGCGTCAAGGGTCCCGCACGTGGCCTCCAGCTTGAACTCGCCCACGAGGAGCTCGCATGGTGTCGAGCCCGATCCTGCCCGCTCGACTTGTGCCTCCATCAAGTTCGACACCCCGAGGAAGTCGGCCACGTAGGCGTCGGCTGGCTCCTCGTACACAGTGCGGGGCGTTCCCAGCTGGGCGATGCGGCCGTTGGCCATAACCGCCAAGCGGTCGGACATGGTGAGGGCTTCTTCCTGGTCGTGAGTCACGTAAAGGAAGGTGATGCCGACTCGCTCCTGCAATGCCTTCAGCTCGACCTGGAGGGCGCGGCGCAGCTTGGCATCGAGTGCGCCGAGCGGCTCGTCGAGCAGCAGCACTGCAGGCTTCAGCACGAGCGCCCGTGCCAAGGCGACGCGCTGTTGCTGGCCGCCCGAGAGCTGGCCGGGACGGCGCTTCTCGTAGCCCGTCAGCTGCACCAGTTCAAGGGCCTCACCGACCTGGTGGGCGACTTCGGCCTTGGAGGACGTCTTGTACTTGAGCCCGAACGCGACGTTGTCCGCCACGTTCAGGAACGGGAAGAGGGCGTATGACTGGAATACCGTATTGACGTGCCTCTTGTGGGGAGGGAGGCGGGCGACGTCGTTGCCGTCGAGCAGGATCTTCCCGCTCGTCGGCTCCTCGAACCCCGCCACCATGCGCAGCGTGGTCGTCTTGCCGCAGCCTGACGGCCCGAGAAGGGAGAAGAACTCGCCGGCCTCGATCGCTACGGAGATGTTGTCGACGGCAGTCGCCTCACCGAACTGCTTGACGAGCTCGACGAGCTCGACGTGTCCTCCACTCACATCTGTCGCGGCCAAAGTCTTCCTCCCTACATTCCGGCGATACTGGTGAGCGCTTGGGTGGTGCTCCCGCGTTCGCCTCTGGTCATGAGTCGATAGGCCAAATAGCCGAGGCCGGCGACGATAAGCGAGAAGAGCAGCATCAAAGTGGCCAAGGCGTTGAGGGCCGGCCCGCCGCCACCGCCGTGCTGCTGGGCATAGATGATGACTGCCATCGTCTGGGAGCCGCCGCTTCCGGACAGTTGCTCGACGAGCACGAAGTCGTCGACGACACTGGCGAAGGTGAGCACGCCGCTGGCGAAGATGGCCGGCAGCAGCAGGGGCGTGAGAACCCGCCACATAGCCGACAGGCGCGAGGCGCCCAGGTCAGCTGCCGCCTCCTCGAACGACTTGCCGATCGTGACGAGACGGGCCCGGACGATGATGGCGGGCCAGGAGACGTTCCATACGACGAGGGCTGCTGTTTCTGCTTCGCTGCCGAGGTGGACGGCCTTGAACAGCTGCAGAAACACGAAGTAGAGGGCGACGGCCAAGAGCAGCTCGGGCACGACGAAGCTGAAGATCATCACCAGGTTGAGCCCGTTCGACGTCCTGCCGCGCCAGCGATCGATGCCGATGGCGAACCCGACGCCGAGCGGGATCGTGATAATCGTGACGATGGCGCCCAGCTTGAGAGTCTGGATGACGGCCGCATGCAACGCGGGGTCGTGCAGAACCGACGGGAACGCCTTTTGCGTGCCGACGTACCACTTGAGCGAGAGCGGCGTCTGCACCGCGCTCTGCGACTTGCCGTTGTTGAGCGAGACCAGGATCGAGAGCACGATGGGCACGATCGACCAGATCAGGTACAGCCACGTGAAGGCCTGCAGGCCGAATGGGAAGCGCCATGGGCCGCGCAAGGCCTTCCGGGTCTTCGGAGCCGGCACGGTGACGGCGGCCATTTAAGCGTTCGCCTTCGAAGCTTTGTTGGTGGACCTGACGTAGTAGATCATCGCCGGCACCAGGATCACGAGCAGGACGACAGCGGCAGCAGCGCCGTCGCTCTGCTCCGAGGCGTAGTTGAGCTGGCCCTCGATGGTGTTGCCGATCATCGTGTTGGACTTGCGGGCCGACAGCAGCTGGTTGGTGAAGTAGTCGCCCACCATCGGCAGGACGGTGACGAACATCCCGGCCATGATCGTCTGACGGCTGAGCGGCACCGTCACCTTCCAGAACGTCTGCCACTTCGTGAACCCGAGGTCCTGGGAGGCTTCGAGGAGGCGGCCGTCGATGCGGTCAAGGCCGGCATACAGCACCAGGATCAAGTACGGGATGTATCCGTAGACGAGGCCGAGGATGACTGTGCCGGCGTGACCGCCCAGCCAGTTGGCCGGGTTCGACCGGCTCATCAGATGTAGCCACTCCAGCACGTCGTTGACGTAGCCGTTCGTCTGCAGCAAGTCGATCCAGGCCAGCATCCGCATCATGTAGCTCACCCAGAAAGGCGAGATGAGCAAGATGAGGTAGAGGCTCTTGCGCCGGCCGGCGTGGCGGGTGACGAAGTAGGCGACCGGGTAGGCGATCACGAGCGAGATCAGAGAGGCGACCGCCACGTACCAGACAGTGCGCCAGAAGGGGTCGGCGAAGGTGATGCCGAGCTCGTGGTAGACGTTGATGAACGTCTGCGGATCCCACAAGAACGGGTTCCAGATCGGGACGGGCGACTGGAAGATCGGGTCGAGCGTGCCGAAGGCCACGCACAAGATGGCGTAGAACGGCACAAGGAAGAAGATGACTAGCCAGGCGGCCCCGGGCAGCGAAATCGAGGCCCAAAGCCAGCGCGGGCGCCAGGACTCGATTCGGTTCTCCTGCGAGCGGGACTTCCAGCGGACCCGCAGACTGGGCTTGGCCGGCTTGCTCTCCTGGTCGGCGACGCTTGTTGCCGGCGCAGGCCTCTCTTTCACAGTGGCCACTAGAGACCCCCGCTGAACGTGAGCCAGGCGTTCTGCCAGAAGTCGTTGGCATCGGGAGGAAGCGCCAGCTCCTGCAAGCCCGTCTGGAAGTACGACGTCTTCACGACTGTCGACGAGAGAACGGCGGGGATGTAGCCCTTCTCGATCAGGACAGTGGCGGTGGCGCCCTCGATCGGCTGCATGTAGCCGTTGTAGCCGATGTTCACTAGCGCGACCTTGAGGTCGAGCATGTAGTTGAGGAACAGATGCGAGAGCACGGGGTTCTGGCCCGTCGTGAGGATCGTCACAAGGTCGTTGGCGATCGGGCCGACACCGTCGGCTGGGAACCAGTACCCGAGCACGTCGGCCTTCACGTGGGAAGGGAGGTACTCCCAGGCCGAACCTATGTCTCCCGACCATGCCTGGTGGATGTAGCTCTGGCCCTCAGGGAGGTCTGAGAAGTCGTTGTTGTCGATCTCCAGGTCAGTGAGGCCCTGCAGCGTGTTCAGCTGGTCGAGGGCAGCCGTGACCTGCCCGTCGTCTGTCGTGTTGAGGTCTGTGATGCCCATCTTCAGCAGTGCCAGGCACGGGCCTTCGCGGTAGTCGTCGAGAATCCCCACCTTGCCGCGATACGCCTCACCGGCGACCCACGGCATAGCCCAGCTTGGTGTCAGGTCGGTGTGGTCCTTACGCCAGCCCATCCCTGTCGTGTAGATCGTGTACGGGATCGTGTACTGCCAGTCGAGGTCGTAGAAGGGGTTCCTGAAGTGCGGCCAGGCCTGGTCGATGTTGGGGATGTAGTCGTGGTTGAGTGGTCTCAGCAGCTTGCCCTCGACGAGAGGCCCGACGAAGTCGATGGTCGGGAAGAAGATGTCGAAGTTCAACTCGCCGGACTGGAGCTTGGAGATCCCCTCCGCCATCGTGTCGAAGGTCGTGATGTTGTATTTGCAGTCGTATTTCTTGGCGAAGCTGTCGAGGACGGCCTCGTTGATGTAGTCGACCCAGTTGTAGACCTGCAGCGTGGCACCCTTCTCCGGAGCCAGGCCGCTCTTGATCGGCTCGTTGTCGGAGTAGATGGGCCACTTGACCTGGTGGTTGGGTCGCGGCAGCGGTACCACGAGGCTCGTGTCGCCCGGGCGCTGGCAGGCGCCGAGCAGGCCGCTCATGCCCGCAAGGGCCGTGCCGCCGGCGGCCATCTCCAGGAACCGCCGCCTTGTCAGCTGCAAAGGTCCGGCCGGTCCGGAGTCTTGGGTGAAGTGGCGCCGGGCCGTGTTCGGCTCGGCTCGCCCGGCCGGGCTGCCCTTGTTGGCGCTCGGCTTGAAGCCGCTCCGCCATGCGGTCTTGCCAGGGCTGAGAGGCCTGCCCGCATCGTCCTGCTCGGCTATGAGGCGGCTGGCGTTGGCTGCCCGGCTGGCCTTGGCGCCGGCCTGCGCAGCTGGCCTAAGGGTGCTGTCGGTGCTGTCGGCGTCGGCGCGGCGGGACGATCCGGGCGGTGGGGTGCTGGCGAGCCGCTTCCCGGCAGTGTTGCCGGCGCGCTTGTTCCCACCTTCTCGTGGGTGCCTGACCATCGTGTCCACCTCCCCCTTCGCTGTCTCGGCTGTTTCCTTGCAGCGTTGAACGGCTGATCAAATCGAAGCACCTCCCAGGCGTCCCCGCAAGGGACACCGCCGCTCGCGCTGGCGGCGGTCCTGACGGGCGCCTGATCGGCTGTCTCTTGGTTAGTGCTGGTGTTGCATACTCACTGCGGCGGCGAAACGCCTGAAGTTCTCTACGAAACGGTCCACGTCACCCTCGGTGTGCTGCACCGAGAGCATCCACTGCTCGGTCTTGCCCCACGGTGGGAGGAAGACGCCGCCGTTGTGCTGGAACAGCCAGTGCGCATGGTTGTACCTGTCGTCCACGGCCAAGAAGTCCCTGTAGTTGCGCACCGCGTCGATGGCGAACGTGGCACAGCCCTTGGCTCCCACCGACACGACGTGGGCGGGCAACCCCGTGTCAGCCATGACCTCTGTCAGCTCGGATGCGATGTGCCGGCGGAATCCATCGATGCGGGCGTAGGCGTCGTCGGTCGCGACGTGCTCGAGCATCGCCCGGGTGGCGGCCATCGACAGGGGGTTGCCGTTGAACGTCCCGACCATCTCGTAGTCGCCGTTCACGACGTGGCCCATGACCTCAGCCGAGCCGCCGACGGCTCCGACTACGAGCCCGCCGCCTATCGACTTGGCGAGGCAGACGAGGTCCGGGGTGACGCCGAGGGCTTTGGATGCGCCGCCGGGGCCGACCGTCAGGCCGGTCTTGACCTCGTCGAACGTCAGCAGCGCGCCGCGCTCGTGGAGCAGGTCTTTGAGGCCGGCCAGGTATCACCTGTAGTGCAGTATTATTCACTCGTTCTTGATGAT